>JAFRZL010000032.1 GCA_017442535.1 Bacillota bacterium
ACGATTCTCTGCAGGAGTTCTTTTAGTGCTCCCCCTATATCGGACAGATCCTTCTTGTAGTATGGATCCATATACCAATCAAGATAAAACAGCAGTCTTTCCTTGGCGTGAGTATTTTCTCCCGTCAAAACTGCCTCTATTACTTCTATTCCGGCATCAACGGTTCTGAACTCTTCTTCTCCATAATGGACATCAAATTCGCTACTCATATCATCCTCACAAATCCCGATTTGTCAAACTTGTCATTGGTTCAGCAGTCCGTCGTATATCTCAAAATCCATGTCCTTGAATACATTGAAGACTACCTTCTCGATCCCATTATGCTCCTTCAAATAGTCCTTGACTGTTGCCACGGCGATTTCTGCGGCTCGCTGGTTAGGGAACATAAAGACGCCGGTTGAGATGCAGCAGAACGCAATGCTCTTTATACTGTTTTCTTCAGCGATCTTTAAGCAGGACCTGTAGCAGGACGCAAGCTGTTCTTCGTGGCGCTTCATCAACCGTCCCTGAACTATAGGGCCGACAGTATGGATCACATAATCGCAGGGAAGGTTATAGGCCGGCGTTATCTTGGCCTGTCCGGCAGGTTCCGGATGTCCCTGCGCTTCCATCAGCTGATTACATTGAAGCCGCAATTGAATTCCGGCTGCGCTGTGCAGAATGTTATCCAGACAGTTGTGAAGCGGTTGGAAACAGCCCAGGAGCCGGTCGTTACATGGATCGACCACCGCCTCAATACGTAATCTGCTCATGTCTCCCTGCCATAAGAATATTTTTTTATCTGTACTGCAAGGTTTCAGTTCTGATAACTCTACAATTCCTTTTTTTACAGTCTCTTCCCAAAGATATTCGTCCTGAACACGAAGGAACTCATCATCTATCGGATCAGGCATACGAACATTCATAAGAGCCCGGAGAAGATCCTTCTGCTCTTGTTCTTTTTCCGGGATCTGATACCTGCGGTATTCCGGTTTTTCAGCCAAAAGGCGTGCAATGAGCCATTTTCTGTTTTGTTCATGTGTCATAGGTATCTATCCTTTTTGTTCTGCTGTGCATGCGTTATTTCAAAAGATTCTCTGCGAGGTCTGCTGAGTTCTTTTGTTTTCACACGTGTATACATCTGTACAAGTTACTACGGCCGACCGGCCAAATTCCCTGAGCGACAGTCCCCGGGCATATCTTAAATGCATAACCTTCCTCTACTGTCTTTCCGGCAATATGACATATGTAATTATATCATAAAGCTCGCCGTTTGACAATCTTTTTCAATCGATGACCCTGTCGGTTTCCGGGAAGGGCCCCGGGTATCCGCTGCCAGCAAAAAGCCGGGCCGTCGGCTTAAATCACCGATGGTCCGGCTTTTGGGTTTTCTGAAAGTGAGTCTCTCTGTTTATGCCTTTTCTTCATCATGCAGCTGCTGCTGGAAGTGGGCGGTCTCCATGTAGTTCAGGGCCCATTGGGCCATGTCATTGGTGCCGATCGAGGGGATCTCCACCGTGGGGACGGGAGCGTTCACGGCGGCAACTGTGTCGGTGTCGGCGCGGCCGTCCGGGGTGAACATGCTGCGGCCGCCCTGGTGCTCCATGCAGGCGGGCTGTTTGTCGGGCGTGGTGACGACCATGGCGAGCGCGGCCTGCAGTTTTTCGGTGCTGCGGGTGTAGTAGCCGTCAAAGGCGCCCATGCGGACAGCGAAGTTCTCACCGCGCCAGGCGCGCATGTTTTCTTCATTGAACAGGCCGTGTGACTTCTCGGTGCGCTCCTCAGGCGTCATATAATAGTACGACGCAAGCTCGGCAACCATGTCGGTAAACTCCGGATCGTCCAGAATGTCGGACAGTTCAAAGAAAGTCTCGGGACCGCCGAAGCAGATCACCATGTGCTGCGAGTAGTTGCCGTCGCCCAGGTGGGTGTGGCCCGCAGGATTGGGAGCTCCCATGTAGTGCATCTCTCCCGTCTTCGGATTGTAGTGGAAGGTCGAGCCGGAAGCCATGCGCAGGGGCGCTTTCTTGATGGTCTCGAGGCCGGCGAAGATCTTGTCGCGATACTTGGTGTCTTCGAAGCGCTCCCACTGCGTCATCCAGTTGATGACGAAGCTGGACCAGTCGGGGCCGATGCGGATATGCGAGAAATTCGGGTGGGGCTTGAAATAGCTGCCCATCGGGTCGCGGCCGGTTTCGTTCAGGGTGGACTGATCCACGTCTTTGACCAGCTCCATGACGTCGCCGACGCGTTCATCACCGGTCAGATAATAGAAGAAACGGTGGTGGCCGGCCATGGAGATGCGGGCTTCTTTGGCGCCGCAGCCCCAATGGCGCACATTGTGTCGGGTGCCGAGCATCACGTATTTGCCGGCGTGATACGTATCGACTTCGCTGCAGTGGCGGCTCATGGCCCGCGCGAAGCGATAGATGTCATATTCGCCGGTTCGCAGGAAAAGGAGCCAGTTCACATAGGTATTGCAGAGCTCGGTGTTCTGCCAGGCGCGGCCGCCGGTGTCGTAGGTCCAGCAGTGCCGCACAACGTCATAGGTATGCATCACGTCGCCGTAGTCCCAGAAACCGTACCACTTGCGGCACTCCACTTCATCCATGTAGAAATGCACGAGTGACTGGAGCGCGGCTTCGCTGCCGGGGTCTCCGGCCTCGCCGGGCACCGCGGGCGCCCAGTAGGTTCCGAGTGCTTTGGTCCCCACATACAGATCCGTGTCGCCCACCAGGAGCGAATCCGTCTGCACATCCTCCGCGAAATCCCAGATCGCGGGCTTGCCGGGCATCGCGTCAAAAAGCTTGAAAACGACTTCGTTGGTGTTGGCGATGCCGTAGGGATAATTATTGATGCCGCCATAGGAATAGCGGTGGCTGACCGTGTCATACGCGCCGAAATCATAGCTCTCGGCATATTTGCTGTACAGCCAGGCCGTCATGCGGGCCCGGTCACCGCGGCCGCCGGATATTTCCAGCGCCATCGGAGCTTTCTGCCAGAAATCTTTGATGCCGATCGCGGTCACAGAGGCCTCGCTGCCGCAGAACATCGTGCCCATGCTCCTCCGCCCCTGCGCCACCTGGATCATCGCGCAGCCACGCTGCGTGCGCTTACTGATAGCATAGTGGTCACAGCTGTCCTGGCTCAGCAGGAAACGGTCCCAGGCCGCGTTATCATCCACATGCGCGCTGAAACGGTCGCCTTCCGCACGCTCCATGGTCACGAACTGCCCATCCTCCAGCTGCCTGCGGTAAATGTCCAGATAATCATCCATGGGCGAAGGATCTTCCGCCCGCTTCTGCGCCGTGCGGTAATGTGAGGTGGAATACATATCCTGCACGCCTTCGTAGAAAAGGCCCGTGTCGCCCGCGAATCCCACGTGGCGGTTGAAAAGCTCGCCCTTAACATCCGTCTCGGCCACGACAGCGATGCCGTGCAGCCGTTCTTCTTTCTCACGGATATCCAGCAAAATGGAGTGCACCAGCCGCACCTCGTCGCTCCCCGCGTAGACGTAGAAGCGTACGTCATACGGCAGGATCTCACGCCCGTGTCCCACGTGCCTGCCCTGGACACGCACCACCGCACGCACCGGGCCGCACTCTTCCAGTGTCACCTTCTCATTACGGCCGTCAAAGCGCAGCGAAGCCAGGTTCTCATCCCCGTCCTCATCCCCGCAGCGCTGCTCCAGGAAAGCCGTGAGGCTCAGCTTGAGCGGGCTGTGGCCGATCCGCTCCAGACTATCCGCAAGGCATGAGCCGGGACGCACGGAGAGCCGAACAAGGCCGCTCTCCACCACAACCGCTCCGTCCTCCATAACCTTGCCGCAGACGGCCGTCTCCGGAGCCGGCGAAGCGCCCTTCTCCACCGCAAATTCTTTCACAGAAGCGTCCAGTACTCCCGAAAGCGCCATCCATTTGACCGATCCGTCAGGCCAGTACGCCAGAGACTTCTGCTGTACCGGATATGCCCTGCCATCCGACCCGCAAAGACATAACTGCTCGGTCCGTTCCAGGCTTCCCCGTCCCCAGGGCGTACCAAACGTCACCGGCACCTGTTTCTGGTGCCTAGCTGTTAGCCAGTGTAATTTCATTCCCGCAACCCTTCTTTCTCTTGGATTCATTCTGCCGCCCGCAGGAGTCCTAAGGTGATCCCCACTCCGGAGCGGAGCCTTATAGATGTATTATATATCAGGACGGAACAATAATCAAGAGGATGGCTTTCCGCAAGTTGAAACCAACGGAAAGTCATCCTCGGATCTTGATAGTACCGTATTGCCCATGTAAGGATTAGCATGCATGCTTATTATGCACCCAGTGTCAATTTCTCGCCCCAGTCCAATCTATCATTCGCAAGAAAAGCGAAGAGAATCAACGTTAAATAATGTATCAATAACCATTCCATCAAAATCCATCAAATAAATGCTTCCATATTCATCTGTGACATAAATGCCAGAATCATCAAATACATACATGCCTAAGTAAGAATGATCATTAATCTTTTTCATAGACCCATCCGTTAGACTATAAAGATATGTGCCCGATAGTTCGTCATCTTTTGGATAGTCAGGTTTGCCATCACCAAAAGAACCAAATGGTTTGCACCGTCTAACAGAATAATACAGCTTGGATCCATAAATGGTAATAGATGCTTTCGTATTTTGGGCATCTATTTGAATAAGATCCAATAACTGACCATCTTCATCAATCATTCGTACTTGAAAAAGGTCTCCATCAACTCCGCTGCCGCCAGCCTCGTGTAGAATCACTCCACTTGAAATGGGAATACATCCATTCAAACTATCATCCAGCAAGATGGGAGTATTATTGTCTTTTACAACCCATAATGTATAAAAATATTTAAAAGGAGTATTCAGCAAATAATAAAACGGCGAGCCCTGCTGGGTGCTGACCGGGGTGACAGTGCCAAGAATTCTTCTATTATTTATCCAAATCAGCTTATAGTTCTCTGCATAATAATCCTCCGGCTCTTCAAAAGCCTGAACATAAAATGATCCCTCTGTATCCGGTATTACTGGCACTTCACAAATAGAATAAGCGCTATACAGTCGGCCAGTGTCTCCTGTTACAACGTTATAATAGCAGAGCCAGTCGATCTTATTATTATTGTGTTCTACATAGTACACATCTCCTGCCACAAATGCAATCGGTTTCTGCATTTTTATTAATCTTTCAATTGATCCGTTTTCAAAAACACAAAGCTTCTCATAATACTTCGTGCCATCCAAAGCAGATGCACTTGACACAAAATACAACTGCTGATCAAATACTCCTAGCCATACCTTCGAAAAGTTTTGCTGACAGTTTGCTGGACAGAAGTCAGCGTCGTTTACTATCACCGGCTTTTTTGTTACAGTAATTCTTGTACCAAAAAGAAGAAAGATAATAAGTGCACTTAAAACAAGTAATGCAATAAGCTGAATCCACTCTTTTGTGCTTGATTTCATTCTTATTCCTCCTATGACAAAAGCATTTTTATAGCCCAAAAAAGCGACGCTTTCTCCTTTTTTTGAGAAATGGACTGCGTCTATTTTCTGACACTGCCTTTTATTCGTTCATATGGATACGTCTTCCTTCCTTTTCAGGCACTGTGCGCCAGCCGGTATTCTACCGGACTCATATAGTCCAGGTACGAATGCATACGTTTTCTGTTGTAAAACAGCTCCACGTATTCTTGTCGATCCCGATCTCTTCCGCGACACTTGTAGTTGATTTCCCGCATTTACTATGTACCGGGCGGTATCCTCTCTGAACTCCGGTGTATACTTTGAATGGTTGCTTGGCATCTTTCTCTCCTTGTTTGATTGAATAGTAGATTTTTTAGACCCGGTCAATGACCGTTCCTACCCATATGCCTATTATACACCCAGTGTCATTTTCTCGCCCCAGTCCAATCCGGACACTGTCAAAGAACTTCCTCTTTCCTCACATAGTGCCGATTACTGTGAACTTCCAGAACAAAACCCGTCGGTACAGCCCCTCTCGCTGTACCGCTGGGAAAAAGAACCTGATTAACCTTCCTTAATGGGGACCACTCAACTGAACCAGCTTATTCATCCTTCTTCGCGTCGCGCGCGAGCTGCTGGAAATGAGCGGTCTCCATGTAATTAAGCGCCCACTGGGAGATGCCGTTTGTCGTGAGCGAATGGACTTCGACGGTGGGTACCGGGGCATCCAGAGGATTCACCGGGTCTTCATCGGGCTTGCCGTCCGGGGTGAACATCGGAGCGCCACCGCGCATACCGATGCAGTCGGGATCCTGTCTGGAGGGTACGCAGATATTCACGGCTTTGTCGACCTTCTGATCGTTGCCGGTGTAATAGCCGTCAAAGGCAAGCATGCGCGGCGCAAAGCCCTGGCCGCCCCATGCACGCATGTTCTCGGCATTGAACAGACCGTGGGACTTCTCGGTACGCTCCTCAGGCGTCATAAAGTAGTACGACGCAAGTTCCGCCACCATATCGGTGAACTCCGGATCGTCCAGGATCTCGGACAGTTCAAAGAAGGTCTCGGGACCGCCGAAGCAGATCACCATATGCTGCTGGTAGTTGCCGTCGCCCAGGTGCGTATGGCCGGCAGGATTCGGCGCACCCATGTAGTGCATCTCACCCGTCTTCGGATTATAGTGGAAGGTCGAGCCGGACGCCATGCGGAGCGGGGCCTTCTTGATGGTTTCGAGGCCCGCGAAGATCTTGTCGCGGTACTTAACATCCTCGAAGCGCTCCCACTGGGTCATCCAGTTGCTCACAAAGCTGGACCAGTCGGGGCCGATGCGGATGTGCGAGAAGCCGGGATGCGGCGGGAAGTAGCCGCCCATCGGGTCGCGGCCGGTCTCGTTCAACGTGGATTCATCCACGTCTTTGACCAGTTCCATGACGTCGCCGACGCGCTCATCGCCGGTCAGATAATAGTAGAAACGGTGATGGCCGGCCATGGAGATGCGGGCTTCCTTGGCGCCGCAGCCCCAGTGACGGACGTTGTGGCGGGTGCCGAGCATGACGTATTTGCCTGCATGATAGGTGTCGACCTCGCTGCAGTGACGGCTCATGGCCCGCGCGAAGCGATAGATATCATAAGCACCGGTCCGCAGGAAAACCAGCCAGTTCATATAGGTCGGGCAGAGCTCGGTATTCTGCCAGGCGCGGCCGCCGGTATCATAGAGCCAGCAGTGGCGGACGATATCGTAGGAGTGCATTACGTCACCGTAGTCCCAGAAACCGTACCATTTGCGGCGCTCCACTTCGTCGATGTAGAAGCGGATCATGCTGCTGAGCGCTTCGTCGCAGCCCGCGTCGCCGGCCTCGCCCTGTACCGCGGGAGCCCAGTAGGTGCCGAGCGCCTTGGTCTCCAGATACAGATCGGTATCGCCCACGAGCAGCGAATCCGTCTGCACATCCTCGGCAAAGTCCCAGATCGCCTGCTTGCCGGGCATCTCGTCAAAGAGCTTGAAATAGACTTCATTCGTGTTGGCAATGCCGTAGGGATAATTGTTGATGCCGCCGTAGGCATAGGCATGGCTGACCGTATCATAAGCGCCGAAATCATAGCTCTCGCCATACTTGCTATACAGCCAGGCCGTAAGCTTTGCCTGATCGCCGCGGCCGCCGCTCACCTCAAGCGCCATGGGGGCTTTCTGCCAGAAATCCTTGACGCCGATCGCGGTAATTGAAGATTCGCTGCCAAAGAACATCGTGCCCTGACTGCGGCGTCCCTGCACGATCTGGATCATGGCGCAGCCCTTCTGTGTGCGCTTGCTGATCGAGAAATGGTCGCAGCTGTCCTGGTTCAGCAGGAAGCGGTCCCAGGCCGCGTTATCGTCCACATGCGCACTGAAGCGGTCCCCTTCCTTGCGTTCCATGGTTACGAACTGGCCGTCGTCCAGCTGACGGCGGTAGATCCGCTCCGCTTCGTCCGAAGGCTGAGGATCCTTCTGCTTCTGCTCGGGGGTGCGGTAGTAGGCGCTTGCGAACATGCACTGCACGCCCTCATAGAAGAGGCCTGTATCGCCCGTAAAGCCGACGTGGCGATTGAAAAGCTCGCCGCTCACCGCCGTCTCGGCCGTCACTGCGATGCCGTGCAGCAGCTCCTCTTTCTCGCGGATATCCAGGATAAAGGAGTGCACCAGCTTCACCTCGTCGCTGCCAGCGTACACATAAAGCCTCACGTCAAAGGGCAGGATCTCGCGGCCGTGGCCGACATGCTTGCCCTGGATGTGTACGACCGCGCGTACGGGGCCGCACTCTTCAAGCGTCACCACATCATTCCGTCCATCAAAGCGGCAGGATGTCCGCGTCTCGTCGCCGTCGTCACCGTTTACCTGCTCCAGCAGCGCGGTAAGCTTCAGTTTAAGCGGACTGTGCCCGATACGCTCCATCCTCTCCGCGAGGGCTCCACCCTTGCGGACGCAGAGGCGTACGCAATCGCTCTCGATCAGAACCGTACCGTCCTCCAAGACCTCGCCGCGGACCGGTGCTGTGGGCTCCGCAGGAGTCTCACGCTTCACCGTAAAGCCGTTATCGGCCGCGTCCACAACGCCTGAAAGCGCCATCCACTTGACGGATCCGTCCGGCCAGAAAGCGAGCGGCTTCTGCTGCACGGGATAACGCTTGCCCTCGGCGCCTTCCAGCGCGAGCACGTCCGTCCGCTGCAGATCTCCGCGCTTCCAAGGCGTACCAAAGGTCACCGGAACGCGCGGCTGATGTCTCTCTGTCAGCCAATGCAGTTTCATTCTTGATTCCCTTCTTTCTCTCTGATTGATAAGTATTTTGAGATCCAGGCCAGCATTACGATCGCGTGCGACCCCCACTGGCCTGTCCCGTTACCGGTCAAATGACCTGCCTCGTCGATCGGTTTTTGTACTCCGGCGTTCTCGATATGCCGGATCACGATCGGCACGGCCACTGCGTCGTGCTGCTTATGCTCTTCATCACGCAGCAGATCCGCCCAGCACTTCTCCGCCAGCGCCTCGTTCCCGAGCTTGCCTGCCACATAGGCGGCGACACCGTTGGAATAGGTGCGGACTTCTTCCTTTTCCTCAAAAATCAGCCCCGCCTTGTAGAAAGCCTCCCAGAGCTCGGGATCATCCAGCACATTCAGCACCTCGGGCCAGACATATTCCGCACCGAAGCAGTAATTGAAATGGCTCGGGCCCTCCTTGCGGATCAGCTCCATCTCGCCGGTCTGGGCCGTGTAGCCCCAGACGGAGGACGCGGCAAAGCCTTCTTCCCCTTTGAAGTGGCTAAGCAGGCGCAGGATCTTGTCACGGTAAGCGGTATCCTGGGTCCGCTCCCACCGCGTCAGCCAGTTGCCTACAAAGACCATCATGTCCGGGCCGAAGCGTACATGCGCGGAATAGTTCTCACCGGGAGAATAATATGCCCTCAGCGGATCCATGGTGGCAACCGCGTAATCCACGTCTTTTTCCAGGTCCAGGATCTCGCCGGTCCGTTCGTCGCCAGTCAGATAATAATAGGGCTTGTACATCTGGGTCAGACCGATGCGGCATTCCTTGCAGCCGCAGCCCCAATGGACCACATTGTGGCGGCTTCCGAGCATTTTATAGGGACCGATGTGGTAGAGGTCGCACTCGGATGTATGCCGGGTCATCGCTTCCGCCCAGTAGAAATAGTCTTCGCGCCCGCTCCTGAGGAACCCCGCCCAGAGCCACAGATTCGGCACCAGTTCGGTATTCTGCCAAGCGTAGCCGCCCATGTCGTAGAGCCAGTTATGCCGCATATAGTCATAGGAATGGCGGATATCGCCGTAGTCCCAGAATCCGTACTGATCAAATTGTTCGCGGATGCGTTTATGCTGGGTAAACAAATCCTCGAGATAATCCTCCACCATGGCCTGCTCCGGCGTGGACCTGTCGACTGGTGCCCAGGCGTCGCCGAGCGCCTTGGAAGCGCGGATCTCTGCGGGGGAACACAGCAGCAGATCGGGATCCTGCCAGTCCTTCGCGCGCTCTACCAGAGCCTCGTTTCCCGGATAGGCGGCGAATGTCTCGATCACAGCTTCATTGGTATTGGCAATGCCGTAGCCGGAAGCGCGCATCTCGTTAAAGCCTTCATAGCAGTTGACGACATGTGTCTTGTCATCATAGCGGCGCATGTCGATGGCGGGCGCCTCGGGGCTGTAGAACCAGATCCTGACCGTGGCCTCGGGGGTATTCATTCCAAGGATTTCCAGTGCGGAGGGTGCTTTCTGCCAGATATTGCGTCGGCAGACCGCCAGTCCGCCGTTTACGCCTCCCGCATAGGCAACACCGAGGGATCTGGTGCCGGCAGCACCGCGCACCCAGGTGCAGCCCGGCTGCGTCCTCTTGCGGATATCATAGTGATTGCTCGCGTGCTGCAGCAGCTGATAATCACTCCAGACCGTCATATCCCCGGTCAGGATCTCCTGCGTCTCGGGCGTCGCGATGCCGTTAAGCTGCTTCCCATACAGGTCCGGATCCGTTTTCCAGCTCCAGATGCTGCGCGGAGACTCACAGAACAGTCCCGTCTCGCCGCCAAAGCGTACAAAACGGTTCTGCAGCCCGCCTGCCAGCGGTACCTTCCACTCCAGACCAATTCCCTTAATAAAATCTTCTTCTTCGCGGCCGTCAAATGTAAAGGTATGGACCATTTTGACTTCCGCACTGCCCGCATAGAACATGAGGCGCAGATCAAACGGAATCCATTTGCGCGGCCTTGGTCCTGACTGGACCAGATGGCTGCCGTGCAGCCTGACAACCGCGTGATTCTCCCCCTGCCTCTCGAGCGAGACGCTCTCCGCCACTCCTATGCAGGGAATCACCCTTGTCAAAGTATCGCATCCGCCTGTCTGTACATGGCTCTCAAGCTGCAGAAGCAGTCTGCCCTGAGCCTGATTACCGTGATAGCGGACACGAATCGGAATATTATCTTCTGCCGTCATGGTCCAGACGGCTTCTCCTGTATCAATCGTAATCGAATGCTTGTCTTCTGTAATGCCAAGCGGCCGGATCCAGGCTGCCGCCTCCGGCTTTTGATCGCAAATGGTCACACATTCAGGTTTCTGTTCAAAAACAGTGCTGTGCAGCGTCCATTTAATGGAACCATCCGGCCAATAGGCCTGCGGAACCGTCTGCACAGGCATCGGTTTGCCGCTGCCGTCATACAGATACAGCGGCTCTTCATGATATTCGCCTCTGGCCCAGGGAATACCAAACCTGGTTCCCCTGACCGTGCCGTCCAACACCTGCTGGTAGTTGTTTCTCATCCATGTGAGAGTTCGTTTCATCCTATGTTCCCCCATACTTATGGCTTAACGCGCAAGATTTACACCTTTACGCGTTAAGCCGCACCATTTCTTAAATGAACAGCCTAGCGGTTAAGCTAGGCTGTTACATATCGTTTTTTAGATGCTCCGTCGCCGGAAGCATCATTGTCGGCTATTATTCGGAAACAGCCTCCAGAGCACGCTGCAGAGCAGTATTCTGGATCTCCAGGCATCTCTCAACGTTCAGACCCTTAAGCTGAGCAACGAAAGCATCCCACTGATCCATGGAGTTGACGCCCATGATGAACTTATCAAGATTTTCATCCATGAAGGTCTTGATATCGGCATACAGGGTGTTGTATTCCTCGGTCTCAGCGTCGTTCTTACGAGCACTGTTCAGCCAGTTGTAATCGATCAGGTTTCCATCCTCGTACAGCTCACGAGCTTCACGAACCAGGAAGCGGGTCGGGTCGATGGGGCTGACAACATTGGAGATAAGAGGCTTATTCTCTTCCAGAGTGATCGCATTGGTGAAGAATCCGCTTACATTGTCCTTGTAGGCCAGTGTATGCTCGGTAACCTTCTGCTGATACTCAGGTACGTCACGACGATATCCTTCTTCGTCGATGTAGTAGTTGTAATTCTCAATACCCCAGCTGATCTGCTGTCCTTCAGGAGTGAAGCAGAACTCGAACATATCCAGTACACGAGCAGCCTTGGCAGTGTCAACCTTGGTGAAAATGCCATAGTACTCACGGCACAGCGGATAATGGATCGTGGTGGTTCCGTGACCCTTGTCACCCTCAGAGGGCTGCAGCGGAGGAATCGCTACATAGTAACGATCGGTAATGCCGAGCGTTGCGAAGTTCTGGGTAGCCCAGTTGATACGGGAGGAAGCATTGTCATGCGTCAAGAAAACGCCGCCGTCGATCGCCAGAACATCTTCCTGCCACTCGTTGGTTCCGGTGGTGGGATACTCCTGGTCAACCAGTCCCTGCGCATACAGGTCTCTCAGATAGTTGATAACATTGACGAAATCGGGCTCAAGGCATCCGAACTTAACCGTCATGGTTTCCTTATCAACATAGAAATCTTCCTTCATGCCGGAGAAGCCCTCGCACAGACGCTGGGTCAGGCCGGGACGCTTCATACGGGTCTCGTAAGGCTTAATCTTGCCGCCGCCCTTTTCCTGGACAAGCTTGAACAGCTCTACGAAATCTTCCTTGGTCTTGTACTGGCTGATATCGATGCCCCATGCGGTGCACAGATCTTCACGAACCAGCAGCGTGTCGCCGATGTACTGCTCGGAAAGCTTAGGCAGAATGAAGTATTCGCCGGCTTCGTTGCCGACCAGCGTACGAACGGTGTCGTTCTGGAAGAACTTCTCGTTCAGGAAAGGATAGTCAGGATTGTCCTTAGCGATAGGATCGATAACCATCCATGCTTCCTGATACTTGTTCATACGGTCAAAGTTCTCCATACGGACAACATCGTTGACCTTCTGGGAAGCCATCATCGTGCTGAAGTTCTCTTCCTGGCTGGCATTGGGGATACGAGTATACAGGATCGTTACATTGAAGCGCTCCATATATTCGTTATCGCCGATGGAGTACTCACCGTCGGGATAATCCTCCAGGTTTGAAGAGGGATGCAGTACGGTGTATACGGAAATATCCATATGATCCGCATACTTGTCAGGCTTCTGCTCTTCCGCTGAGCTTTCGGCCGGAGTACTCTCAGGCTTGCTGCTCTCTGCCTTACTGCTCTCTGCCTTGCTGCTTTCTGCCTTGCTTGTCGGCGCGGAACTGTTGTTGCCGCCGGTGCAGGAAGCGAGCATCACAAAAGCCATCATAAAGGCGATGAGAGCCATCATCTTGCGATGCATTTTCATTTTCTTACCTCCTTGGTAATTATAGAAATATTCCGATACGCCGTACGGCGTAGAGGACTAAGGTAAAGGATCAGCCCTTGATCGAGCCGATCATAACGCCCTTCACAAAGTACTTCTGCACGAAGGGATATACGCAGAGGATCGGGATGGCCGATACCATGATAACCGCATACTTCAGAGTCTCGGCACTGGAGTTCATCTTGGTTTCATCCTCAATATACATGCCCTGCTGCATAGCCTCCAGCTCGTTGGTGTTGTTCTCGATAACGATCTGACGAAGCACCAGCTGCAGAGGATACTTGGTAGAGGTTCTGAAATAGATCAGAGGCGGGAACCAGGAGTTCCAGTGACCAACGGCATAGAACATACCGATCGTCATGATGGACGGAACGGACAGGGGCAGAATGATGCGGATAAGCACCTGCATGTCGGAAGCGCCGTCGATGATGGCGGCCTCCTCCAGTGCATCGGGGATGCCCTGGAAGAACGTTCTCATGATGATCATGTTCATGGTGCTGATGGCACCCGGCAGGACAATGGCCCAAACGGTATCATACATACCCAGGGCATTGATGGTCAGGAAGGTCGGGATCAGACCACCGCTGAAATACATGGTGATGGCGATGATTACGGTGAATACGCCGCGTCCGTAGAAATCCGAACGGGACAGCGGATAGGCGCCAAGCATCGTCATAATCAGATTGATGGCAGTACCCAGAACCGTGTAATAAATCGTGTTGCCGTAGGAACGCCAGATAACCTTGTATCCAATGATGGCGCGGTAAGCGTCAATATTGAATCCTTCCGGGATCAGACCGACACGGCCGGCCTGAATGGAAGCACTTGAACTTACGGAGCAGGATGCTACATACAGGAAGGGATACAGCATCACGACGCTCAACAGAATCATAAAGATGACGTTAAATACTTCAAACGCTTTTCTACTTGCACTCTTTTTCATTACTGATGCCCTCCTTCCTTACCACAGGCTGGTCTCGCCGAACCGCTTGCTGAGGGAGTTACTGATAGTCAGCAGCACCATTGCGATAACAGAGTTGAACAGTCCGACAGCCGCGGAGAAGCTGTAGTTTGCGTCGATCAGACCGACACGGTATACGTAAGTCGAAATAACATCGGCCGTTATGTAAGTGGACGGCGTATACAGCAGCAGGATGGTATCGGAGCCGACGGAAAGCAGCTGGCCGATACGCATGATCAGCATGATCGTGATCGTAGGCAGAATGCCGGGAATCGTAATGTGCAGCGTCTGTCTGAAGCGTCCGCCGCCATCGATAATACAGGCTTCGTAAAGCTCGGGGTCAACACCTGTCAGCGCTGCCAGATAAATAATGGAGCCCCAGCCGATTCCGGCCCAGATACCCATGGTCGTATAGATCGTACGGAAATACTGCGGATAGATCAGGAAATAGATTCGTTCCAATCCAAGGGCCGCACGGATATTGTTGAAAAGACCTGTTTCCGGTCTTAAGAAGCTCGTGACAATACCGGCGATAATAACGGATGACAGAAAGTGCGGCAGATAGCTGATGGTCTGCGTGACCTTCTTGAACGCTCCGTCCTTCAGTTCGTTCAGCAGCAAAGCCAGAAGAATCGGAGCCGGGAATCCGAATATCAATCCGTAAAAACTGATCAGAAACGTATTACGGATCAAACGCCAGGCGTAAATGGAATTAAAGAATCTCTGGAACTGCTGAAAACCAACCCAGGGGCTGGCCCAAATGCCCTTAAACACATTATAATTCTTGAACGCGATGACGATACCCACCATAGGCACGTATTTGAAAATAATGTAGTAGATCAGAACAGGGGCAAACATTACATAAAGCCATTTGTTCTTCTTAATGTTCTGCCACGTGCGCTGCCTCTCATGCGCCTTTTGGGCTTTTGACAGTTTTACTTTTGATGCCATCCAGTCTCACTCCCTCTCTCCTACGCTTGCACAAAAAACATCTGATTGTTTAATATCACAACAGCTATTGTGTCCATAAAGTCACAAGATGATTTGATCCGTCAAAATGTACAAGTTGTTAGGTTTAATCACAAAAGAATATTAGCATAATGCCCTGTCAGGTGCAATTGTCCATATACGGACAATTGACAGTACTTGGGCAATGTTGTATACTGATTTTGTGCTTAAAAAGTGCATATTTTATTGCTTGGCAGGGGGAAAGGCAGCATGATTACATTTGACAGATTATGGGAAACACTTCTCATCAAGGGCATCTCGCAGTATACCCTGATCCACCGCTACCATATCAGCAACGGCCAGCTTGACCGTCTGCGTAAAAATTCCAATGTCAGCACCTACACGCTGAATTCTCTGTGCCGGATCCTGGATTGCCGCATCGAAGATATCTGCGAATATGTGCCCGACCCCGTCAAAGAGGACACTGATCCTAAGGCTGGGGAAGGCTCTCCCGAAGTATTCTGAATCAAAAGTCCCGCTCCTGCTTCCTGTGCACTGTGCGCGGGGAGCATAAGCGGGACCTGTTTTTATTTTTGCGCGTTTCTGCTCAGGCGGAACTCGACGGAGCGCTTCAGGTATTCCAGGAAGTTATCGTCGCGGCACATGGCCTTGCCGGGGGAATCGCTCAGCTTGGCGACGGCGCGTCCGTTTACCGTCTGCAGCTTGATGACGATATTCAGTGCCGGTACGCAGGTATCGTTGGAGCAGAAGGTTCCGATGCCGAAGGAGACTTTCGTGCGGTCCTTGAAATAATTGTACAGGTCTTCGGCACGGTCAAAGTCCAGGCTGTCGCTGAAGAGCAGCAGTTTGTGCTTGGGATCGGCGCCTTTTTTCTTGTAGTGAGCGATCATCTTCTCGCCCCATTCGTAGGGATCGCCGCTGTCATGGCGCACACCGGTAAAGTTGTTGACCATGGCCCGGTTAAAGTCGAGCAGGAAAAGGTCGGTGGTGACCGTGTCCGTCAGAGCGGTTCCGTTATCACCACGGTATTCATCATACCAGTCTTCCAGCGCGTAATGGTTGGTATAAGCGAGCGGGATGGAATCGATCCCCTGGTACATCTGCACGAATTCATGCGCATAGGTGCCGATGGGGGTCAGGTTGTATTTTTTGGCCAGATAGACATTGGAAGTACCCACGCAGTTTTTCGTCTCGAAGGCGAAGCGGCGTACGACTACGTCCTCCCATTCGCGGGACAGACGGCGGCGGCATCCGAATTCGGCAAACTGGAACGTGTATTTGCCGTTCTGGAAGTCGCGGATCTTCCAGTCCAGACGCTCTTTGGCCGAAGCGACCAGCATATCATAGTCGTATTTCATGCGGAAATAGACTTCGTTTACGATCTCCAGCAGGTAGATCTCAAACTGCATAGCGGAAAACAGGGGCCCGCGCACAACGATGGACAGCTCGCCCTCATCACTCAGACCGGTCTCCACGTAGTCCCGGATCGGATGCCAGAGCCGCAGGAATTCCACATAGTCGCCCTTGATAAAGCGGATGGAACGCAGATAATCCAGCTCCTCCCTGGTGAAGCGAAGGGAGCATAAATGGTCGATCTGCGCGTTGATCTCCTCGAGCATCTCGGGGGTGAAGACAATACCTTCATTGCGGCATTTGAAATAGTACTCGCCGCTCAGGTCGGTGTGCTTATGGAAAATCACCTGATCCATGTTAAACTTGTACAGGTCAGTATCCAGCAGCGAAATGATAATGGGCTCCAGTTTCATAACAAAATCCTCCTTAAGGTTTTTCGTGACAGAATCAATGTATAATGTGTCGTAAAATCTTCTCCCAGGTCGATGCCCAGGTTCTGTTCCACGTCGTAACGGATCCATGGCAGGATGTAGCGGCTGTAGAAAATTCTCCTGTAGCAGCCGTCCGGGTCGAGCACTTCCATCAGCTCCCGGTCCGTGTAGGAAAAATAGTTCTCAGCGCATTCACGCGGCCAGTTTTCGGTATAATGATATTTGAGCAGCAGATGCACCATCTGACGGCGCAGGCGGATGCTGCCCCAGATCTCTTCAAAGTCGCGGATCTGAGCGGCCGGGATGGATTCCCGGACGCGCTCCTCGGCTTCGGCGGAAACCATCGCTTCATCCGTACCGCTTTGGTACATCATATCCCGCACCACCAGGTATTGCGGTGAGATCCGGCGGATCAGCTCCTTCAACATCGACAGGTCGAATCCGTAATGAAAGACTTCATGAAAGACCGAGGAAAAGTATATCGTGATCTGTTCGCCGGGGATTCCCGATTCGCGGATTCCCTCTAACAATTCAGGCATCGTGCTGTAGAACCGGGTATTCTCTCTGCGGTCCGCATTGGCCTTCTCTACCATGACCGGGTCGATATCAAAGCCGATAAAATGCATGGCCGGAAAGATTTCACTGAGGAATCGGATGAGCGATCCGTCGGCACAGCCGTAGTCCAGAATCAGCTCGGTCCCTGGCACTTTGTCCATAAAGAAGGCCTTATCCCACATCGAGCGGCGCATCCGGTCATTGTAGACCTGATAATTATCGATTTCAGGCATGATACCCTCCGTTAAATGATCTCGATCTGGCAGCTTTGCATGGTTTCCAGGGCGGCCTGATGTTTGGCGGGCGTAACACCGGCACAGCAATCCGCGTATACGGCAAGATCTGCTTCGGGGAATGCGGCTTTGAGCAATAGCGCATTGGAGACCACGCAGATATCCGTGCAGAGACCGATCAGCTCGATCGTCAGGCTGTCGCCGGGCTCCATCTGCGCGCGGATCAGATCGGGCAGGAGAACGCTGCCGAAAGTCGGCTTCTCCACCATGATGGCGTCGCTGCCGAGCGCTTTGCGTACTTCGGGACGGATCTGCCATCCTTCTGTGCCGCGGATGCAATGCGGGACGGGCAGGAACCTCCCCTCGCGTGTATCAAGGTAGTTTTCTTCATGGGTATCCATGGTCGCGATGATATGATAGCCGGCTTCACGGCGGGTACGGATATGATCCGCCACAGCGGGCACGATCGAGACGGCCTCCGGCGTCCCCAGGGCACCGTCGATGAAATCTTTCTGCATATCCACTACAATCAGGAAATTCATTTTACTCATGATTCGAGTCCTCCTTTTGAAAACGGTCAGCATGACCGGCTTTTCAGCCGGTAAAGTACGGCAGGGCGCCCGCGCCCGTGTTTCTCGGCCTGCGAGGTCTGTTCCAGGCGGCCTGTTTTCTCGTAGCGGTTCAGGATGGATCGCCGGAAATTGCTTGTATCAAGCGCATTCCCGAGCACAGCCTCGTAGATGGTCTGCAGTTCGCTGAGGGCGAATGCATCCGGATCCTCCAGGAAGTGGAAACCAATCTCGGTATAATCGATTTTGCCGCGAAGCCGCCTGATGCCGGTCTCCACGATGCTGCCGTGGTCAAAAGCCAGGTCGGCAGGACCAAGCCTCTGCTCTGCTCCGTCCGACAGATTCAGGCCGCACGCATCCAGCTGTACTTCAAACAGATGAAACGGCGAATGTTCTCCGAGTGCTGCGGCAAGCCTCCTGAAGGGGATGATCACCAGATAGGCGACCGAGATCACCCGGCCGCGCGGGTCGCGGTCAGCCCGGGTAAAAGTATATAGCTGCTCCAGGAAGGCCTCGGAGACAGGAAGCATTTCCTTAAGCAGGCGCTCTGCTGCCTCTTCCGCCGCCTCATTCATTCCGACGAAGCTCCCGGGAAGGGCCCACTGTCCTTCGTAAGGCGGGCTGACGCGCCGGGACAGCAGCAGATGCAGGCGGTCATCGCGAATCGTCATGATCAGCAGATCCACTGTCACATGCAGCTGATCGGACCGTAAATCACTGTGCATTGGCATCACTCCATTCATGGTCAATCTGACCATAATTATCATAGCATGGCCGCCATGCTTTGTCAAGCTATTTTTTGTAGTTTTGACCAAAAATTTTTGCCGGACTGCACTGAGTGCAGCCCTTCAGGCTGCGAATGAACGGCGTCAGACGAGTGCGCGCCCGAGCGAGCTCGGCGCGCGTTCGTCTGACTTAACGCACAAAAAAGGCAGTACTATTGGCAGTACTGCCTTTGTCTGTTTGATTAACGGCCGGAGCGGGCTTTACTCAGCTTTTTCCTCCGCTGTCTTTTTGTGGGAAAGCATGACGTTGGTCAGGATGCCCAGGATCAGCGCGCAGGCAACCTCGGTAATGGTGACGGATCCGAAGGACAGGGCCATGCCGCCGACGCCGGCGATCAGGATGACGGAAACGACGAACAGATTGCGGTTCTCGTTCAGGTCGACCTTCTGGATCATCTTAAGACCGGATACGGCGATGAATCCGTAAAGGGCGATGCAGACGCCGCCCATAACGCAGCTGGGGATGGTCGCCAGGAAAGTGGCGAAGGGTCCGAAGAAGCTGATCACGATGGCCAGGATCGCGGTCGTCAGAATGGTGACGACGGAGGCATTGCCGCTGATCGCGACGCAGCCGATGGACTCACCGTAAGTGGTGTTGGGGCAGCCGCCAAAGATCGCGCCGGCGAAGGAGCCGATACCGTCGCCGAGCAGCGTGCGGTGCAGGCCGGGATCTTCCAGCAGATCCTTCTCGATGATGGTGGACAGATTCTTATGGTCAGCGATATGCTCGGCAAATACCACGAAGGCAACCGGGGTATAGGCCACCGCGATGGTCGCGACATAGGTGCCGGTCAGTTCGCCGAAGCCCTTGCCGGCCTCCAGGAAGGTGAAGCCGGGCAGCCAGTTGATATTATTGAACAGGCTGAAGTTGATGATCTGCAGGGCGGGATTATTGGTCGCGTTGCCGATCACGGTGAAGCAGGCGGCTACCGCGTAGCCAGCCAGGATACCGATGATGAAGGGGATCATCTTAAGCATTTTCTTGCCGTAAACCGAGCAAAGCATGGTAACAGCCAGGGTCACCAGTCCGCAGATCAGAGCGATATAGGGAGAAGCCACAACCACACCGTCCACCCGGACGCTGCCGCTCATCAGGTCACCGACAGCGTTGCCCGCCAGAGACAGTCCGATGATGGCCACGGTGGGGCCGATCACAACGGGAGGCATGATCTTGTTGATCCACTTGACGCCAAAGGCCTTAACGATGATCGCGATGACTACATAGACCAGACCGGCAAAAAGTGCGCCGAGGATCAGGCCCAGATAGCCGAGCTGCATGGAGACGCCGCCGGCAAAGGCAGCTGCCATGGAGCCAAGGAAAGCGAAAGACGAGCCAAGGAATACCGGGCTCTTAAACTTGGTCAGGCAAAGGTATACGAGCGTTCCGACACCGGCGCCGAAAAGCGCGGCCGTCTGGCTCATGCCGTTCCCGACGATAGCGGGTACTGCGATCGTTGCCGCCATAATGGCAAGCAGCTGCTGCAGAGCAAAAAGGACAACCTGTCCTGCCTTGGGCTTGTCCTGCACGTTGTAAGTGAGATTCATAAGTGGTTCCTCCCTTTTTTGTTATCTCCGGGCAAAAAAATCGTCACAAGATTCGTTAATTCCGATCATGTGACGATCTGTAACTGGTCCCAGTCCCGAAAATTCTAACGAATTTTTGGATGCCCTATTGAGTTTCCAACGAATGATTATAAAGTATCTGCTCGTCGATGTCAAGGGCAAAAGAGGGTTTTTTCAAAAAATCTGTAAAGGGCATCTATTGGCTCTTGTGGCGGCACGGCTCCACCACCAGCGTCTTCTGGTGGGTGTAATTGACAAAGCCCGGCTTGGCGCCGGATGGCTTTTTGACATAGCGGCGCTGGGTATAGTCCACGCTGACTTTGCCGTCCTCCGCGAGGCTGGAGTGTCCGGCCGCGATCTGCGCAGCCTCCAGGATACTTTGTTCGGTATAATCCTGGCCCAGCTTGCGGTCTCCGCAGAAAAGAATCACGTGCGAGCCGGGCATGTCTTTAACGTGGAACCAGTAGTCGAACGGTGTCGCCATTTTGAAGGTCAGCTGGTCGTTCTGGACATTGTTCTTGCCCACCAGGACCATCAGGCCCTCACTGGTCGTGAATTCCAGGGGACGGCTGGCCTGAAGGTTGCGGCGTTTGGCTTTGCTGCGGCGCAGATACCCTGTCTGGGCAAGTTCGGCGCGGATATCCTCCAGATCTTTCTCGCAATCCGCCATTTCCAGTGCATCCAGGATGCTCGCAAGGTAGGCGGCCTCGCGGCGCGTGTCCTCCAGCTGCAGCGTCACGGCTTCCTCGGTGCGCTTCAGCTTGTTATATTTATCGTAGTATTTCTGCGCGTTCTGGGAGGGCGACAGATGCGGATTCAGCTCGATCTCACGCGTCACGGGCGGGTCTTCGTAAAAATCCTCCGCCTCGAACTTTTCGTCCCCCGCGTGCAGCCGGTATATATTCGACAGAATCAGATCCCCTGCCCGCTGATACCGGTCCCTGTCCGCCGTCTCTGCCAGCTGCCGGGACTGCAGTGTTTCCTTGCGGTTCACGCGGTCCAGATTGGTGCTGACCAGTTTGTGAAGATCCTGGGACTTCTGGCGCAGCCGGTTCTTGTTATCCTGCCGCACATAATAGATGTCCAGCAGTTCTGACGGCGTCTGAAATGTACGGCTGCCCACACCGGCCATCATCCGGCTGGAGATCATCGAATACTCCTTCATCTGGTCCCCGTCCAGGAAAATCGCAGGGCACGCGGGCTCGGTGAGCATCTCCCGGAAATAGTCCGAAAAAGCCGCGTACAGGCTGTTTTTCTGCTCCTCGGGCAGGTCCTCATAGGCCGCCCGGTCGGATACGCCGGCCCGGAAACAGATCTCGGAGGCGGCAAAGGGACTGATCCCGTTAAAGACCTGATACATCGACTTGCCGACGGCATTGTGTTTGCCCTCCCAGGCTCGGTCAAACTCATCATAGTCACGTACAGCGGGGGGATCGATCCGCTGGTTATGGCTCGGAGCCTGATACGGCAGGCCCGGCAGCACCGTACGGAAATGGCTCATCGTCTGCCCCACATGATGTACGCAGTCGATGATCGTACCCTTCTCGTCCACCAGGATCAAATTGCTGTGGCGGCCCATCACTTCCAGAATGATCTGCTTCACACAAGGGTCTCCGAGCTCGTTATAGACCTCGGCCCGGATCTCGAGAATCCGGTCAAAACCGATCTGACGGATGTCCGCGACCCTTCCGCCGCCGAAGTGCTTCCGGAAAAGCATGCAGAACATCGGGGGCTCGAGCGGCGTCTCCGGCTTCTGCTCTGTCAGATAAAACCTCGCACTGTCTCCGTGCGCGGAGAGCAGAAGCCTGTACACATTCCCCGGCCGCCTGATCTGCAGCACGACCTCATCGGTATCGGTCTGGTAGATCTTGTCGATTTTACCGCCGAGAACCATCTGCCGCAGTTCTTCCGTCACATAATATGTCGTAATCCCATCAAAAGCCATTGATTATTCCTTTCTGCCCGCGCGGAGCGCGGACATTTGGAGCATTCTAGTTCAATACCCTGCCGTCCGGCGTAAGATCGACCGGACCGCTGCCGTGATAGATCTCGCTGCCGTCCCGCAGAATTGTCAGCCCCTCCGCCATATCAGGCCGGGGTTTACGTGCAAAGCGGATCTCGTAGACATGCCCGCGGTATCTCAGATCCTTCAGGCAGTACCAGCCAAGCCCGATATCCAGCGGTTCGATCCTGATCCCGTCCGGCTGCGGACGGAATCCCGCGATATCCTGCACCACCAGATCGATCCAGTAGGAATGATTGTAATCGGGCTCGTCCGAGAGCGGTTCGCCCGACTCCGGATTATAATGTTCCACCAGATAGGGGCGCCTCAGATCTCCGTCCCTGAAATGCTCGGCAGTATATTCGCGGAAGAAACGCGCGTAATCCGCGTCAAAACGGTGTCCCTGCCTGCGGCTCTCATTCGAAAGCGCCGAGAGCGCGATCGCGGTCGTATACGGCCATGAAGGCCCGTCCCAGACACAGCCGTTCCGTCCCTTGAAAAAGAGTTTGCGCCAGCCACCGTCCGGCTCGTAGATCTCACTCTGACGGGAGACGGAAGGGAAGCCGCTCCCCGTAGCAAATTCCGCAGGATCGGTAAGCGCCTCGATCCCTTCGTGCGGGGCTATTCCCGCCCACCAGGGATAAAAGCCGACTATATTGCGGACCATGGCTTTTTCATCAGTCTGATAATGCAGGTCATAGTAGAATTTCGTCTCCGGATCCCACATTTTGGACTCGATATCGGCCGCGATCCGTTCCGTGAGAGCCTCATACCGCGGTGCATCCGCATCTTCCAGCACGCGGCAGATCGCCGCCAGGCCTTTCGCATTCAGGTAGTGATAGACGCTGCGGTCCACCCTTTTCAGCGGTGTATAATGCGTTTTGTCCTTGGGATTATCCGGATAACCGCCGAAATACCAGTAACTCGGCTGGTATTCTTTGCCTGTCCGCGCATGCACATATTCGATCTGCAGCTCATCATCCGGATCACCGTGCACCTTGCGGTGGCCTTCCACGAAGGCTTTCAGCGCGGGCAGGATCTCCCGCAGGAACGCTTCGTCCCCATCCACCAGATACAGCTGATAGATGGCCCAGATCCCAAAATTAGCGTAGGAAGCCATGTAGCCGTTCGTCACCATGGACCGGGGGATCCCGTCTTCATCCGCGCTGTCCAGGAAAGTACGGATAAACTCATGTGCCAGAGCCGGGTCGCGCCAGCGGTAGTCCATCAGATGCAGCGGTGTGGACAGAGGGATCAGTTTGGTAAACTCCCAGCCCTTGCTCTCCAGCGGTGCGGGGCTCATTTTGTGCGAACGCCCCTCATACATGACTGCCTGCCGGAAATTCCCCCAGCCCGGGAAGGAGGTGCAGTGCTTCATGATGAGCCAGCGGTAATTCCAGGTCTGTTCATAGATGGGGAGCGAGCAGGTGAAAGACGGCGCCTTCGCAAGGTATTCCTCCCACTCGGCAGAAGCCTGCACACCTGCGTCGGGTGCAGGATGTGCCTCCAGATAATGCACGAGCTTATCCTTTAGCTCTGTCACACTTTCCTGCTTCAGATTGCCCAGCTGACAATAGCCGGTAACGGTCACCGGCCCCTCTCCGGGAGCGATCACAAGCCGCCCGGACCCGACGGCGGACAGCCTCTCCTCACCCGGCTTCATGTACCGCCAGGTGCTCACGCCGGCAACCGCATAACCATAGGTCAGGTCAGGTGTCTCAAAGGCAAGCCAGCCTTCCTCTATCACATAGCTATGTGCCTTGACAGGCTGAGAACGGAAGCAAAGCTCCAGCGGCTCGTCCCCACGGTTCGTCCACTGCTGCACCGCCACGGCCAGATCATCCTCCAGCAGGTATTTCTTTTCTTCAAAAACAAAGCTCTCCGTCTCCAGCCGCATGTCCAGCCGGTCGGGATACCAGACGGACTGCGCGGACTCCCAGTCCGCGCTGATTCCGCAAACCATGGTAAAGAGCTCGGTCAGATTCGTCTTGTGGATCAGGTCGAACCTCCCCGAAAAGCCAGGCAGCCGGTCCAGATATGCCACGGAAGCTCTGTGCCCCACCGGAGCAAACAGGAGCTTGCCCGTCATCGTGCGGAGTGCCCTCTCTTCATAGCGTAATTCCGGCATCCTATGTCTGTTCATCTGTTCTGCCATTGTCTGTGACCTCCTTTATCTGTCTGAAAGCGCGTTACGGCTCGATTCATTCCACCACGCTAAAAGGTGTATAGCCGCATTTTTCTACAAGAGCCTGTCCCTGCGGGCCGCAGATCCACTCCACCAGCGCCCATGTGTTCTCGCTTGCGTCGGAGCGCGTCACCGCGTAAAAGCTCGATGCGAGCGGATAGGTCCCGTTCTCGATATTCTCCACCGTCGGGGCGACGCCGTTCATCTCCAGCAGCTTCACATCGAAGTTTTTCATCAGTGTGGTGCAGTAGAAACGGAACGAATACCCGATGGCATTCCGGTGATTTTTGTACGCGGAAACCTGTTCGACGATCCCCCCCATGGCCGAGAGGACATTTTCTTTCTCCGGCGTCATGAGTGGCGTATCCTTCATGACAAAGCGCTCCAGCGCTGTCTGGCTGCCGCTTCCTTCACTCCGCTGGAAAGCCCGGATGGTGCCAAGGCCCTTGACCCCCAGCTGATCCCATCTGGTCGTCTCCCCGGCATAGATGCTCCTGACCTGATCCACGGTCAGTCCGGTGATCGGATTGGAGGGATGCACAAAGAAGACAAAGGCTTCGCGCCCGATCGGCGTATACAGGAGCTGCACGCCTTTTTCGGCCGCGGCCGCCTCCTGTTCCTTGCTCGGCCCCGCGACAAAGATAATGTCGCATTCGCCTTCTATAATGGCTTTGTAGGCGTTCCCGGTAGTCGTGCAGGCCACTGTTTTGATCACTTCATACATGGGCATATCATTCATCACGTCGGGATAGGTAGCCTCGGCAAAGGCCGCGTAAACCGGATACAGCGCCGTCGCCCCGTCCATTCTGGGGACAGATTCCATCTCCGTGAACTTTAATGTCGGCTCCTCATCCATGCGGACGACCAGACTGTCCTTGTAAAAAGGCGCATATGTGTGGTAATCAAAGGATTCTTTGAACGTGATCCTCTCAACGTAGCGGTCATAGCGGTAGGAACCCCAGAAGCCCCCGGCGATGAGCAGTATGCACGCGAACCAGATGATCAGGCGTTTCGTATTCCACCGCATCCTCATCAGGTTGATTAGGAGGATGAGCAGCAGAAGTCCCGCCAGGATCGTCAGGATGATATAATACCAGTGCACCTGGAACAAACAGATGAGAAGCACCGCGATACCGATCGCCAGAGCATCCAGCAGACCGATGATCACGGTCAGAGCGACCGGCGGCCGGCCCTCATTCCCCTCTTCCATAGACCGTTTCTTAAGAACTCCCACCAGGATGTTCATTACAAGGAGCACCACAAGTGCAGCAATTAACATAATGATACCTCCCTCCGTATATTATCCGATCCTCGCGATCGTCACGATCGCCTCGTGCTTCACCGGATCGTATGCCTCAACGGTGACGGAATACTCCAGATCCGACCCGTTATTCATTTCGGGATAAGCGGCAAAAGCGCCCCGGCAAGTCTCCATACTGAAAACATCTCCCGGTCCGAACAGGTCGCTGGACGTAAAGAAATGATACAGGGACCACGCCGGTTCAGGATGCGTGCATACCCTGTAGCAGCTGCTGCCATCCGAAGGCACCATCTCCACAAGGTGGAAATAGCGGCTCAAGACCCGGCCTGAGATCATATGATCCGTCGCATTGGTCGTCGAAAAAGCATGCCGGACCTGAACCCACTCATCCGAGTGTGCATAATATGACCCCTTCCACGGATCCACGAATTCTTCATGCCCGTCCTCATAATAGAAAAGAATCAGCCTGGCATCCACATGCAGGATCCGGACGCCGCCTTCTTTATTGGTGCGCTCGGTATATTGATCCCATTCACTGTGCGCGTAATCCCAGTCAAAGCCCGTGGCCCCGACGGGAGCCATCACGTCGACCAGAATGTACTCGTCAAAAGGCGTTCCGTTCCAGCCGGCCGAGGTCGGGATCAGGATCGCCTGATTCTGTTCGATCGAGCAGCCCAGGCGGATCGTAATACTGTCCTCCAGATCTTCGATCACATAGGGATCCAGAAAACCGGTACTGAACTTGGAGAAGGGATTCCAGTCTCCGAACTTCGCTTCCTGCATGTCAAAAGTGCCCAGGACACTGATCGCTTCATAATCAACCGGTTCGGAATCATAATAGTCATGTAGGCCGAACATATGGCCGATCTCATGAATCACCCCTCTGACCCCGCTTGATGTCCGGTCGCTTTCGGTCTCCGGAGGCATCAGGATCGTGTCATAAGGCATTTTCAGAAAATAGTTGATATTGGGATTGTCCACATTCCCGGCAGGGTTTTTGTCCGTGAAATTGCCTCTGGCGCCGCCGTAAATCCGATGCTTCTCGCCCTCGATGATTTTGGATGAGTCTTCCGCGAACAGGAACATCGGCAGGTCCACAAAGCCGTCTCCGTTGCCGTCGAGTGTGCGGAAATCCCCGATTCCGAAATCCGAGGGGTGTGAACGGATATCCTTAAAGATCTCCGCAATGAAATCATTGCCCCTGAAAAAGCCCCTCTCGTCCTCATCGTTCACATAGTGCCAGGCTTCGCTGCACGTCATCCCACTGTCATAATACACAAAGTGAAAGTCAAAGCTGACCCGCCCGTAGGAATTGAACTTGTAATACGACGCGACGGACCGGATGCATTCATCCTGATCATACTCGCCTTCCATCCGGTCTTCAAAGGCCGCTTTATCAATTTCAAGACCATCCGTAAATGTCACGACAACGGTCAGCACCGGAATTGTTCCGCGGCCGAGCAGATTGGGGGTCCAGTCCTCATACGTGACGGCGGCGGGCGTGACTTCGAGCTCGGAATAATCAATGATATCCAGCGGCGGTTCGGGTTCGGCGGATTCTTCCGGCGATGACTCCTCCGGGGATAATTCCGGCTGTGACGATTCCGCAATGGAAACCTCTGAGGCGGACGATTCCTGCGAAGTCGTTTCTTCTCCGGAAATAATCTGTGAGTCATCAGGGCCGCGCGATTCCCCGGCCGCTGATGAAGTCCCAGGAGTGCTTTCGCAGGATGACAACAGGGTCGCGGCAACCATAAGGCACGCCGTCAGCAGGGCGGCCATTCTTCTCATCATTCCACCTTCTCCTCTCCCGCGATCATTTCAATCGTTTACCGGATCCTCGTGATAGTAACGATCGCCTCGTGCTTCACCGGATCATATGCTTCCACCGTGACGGAATAATCCAGATCCGATCCATTATTCATCTTGGGATAGGCGGCAAATGCTCCCTGGCATGTTTCCATGCTGAATACATCCCCCGGACCGAACAGATCGCTGGAGGTAAAGAAGTGGAAAGCGGACCAGACCGGAAAAGGCGGAGTGCAGATCCGGTAACAGCTGCTGCCGTCCGAAGGCACCATCTCGACAATATGGAAATACCGGCTCTGCGTCTGCCCGGAGTAGACATTCTCCGCATAATTGGTCGACCAGAAAGCGGTATGGACCTGGACCCATTCATCCGAAGTCCCATAATACGTTGCCTCCCACGGATCCAGGAAATATGATTTGCCTTCTGCATAACGGGTGAGGGCCAGCCTGGCGTCCACATGCAGGATACGGACGCCGCCGTCTTTATTGGTGCGCTCGGTGTAGTCATCCCATTGCCGATGGATGTACCCCCAGTCAAATCCCGTAGCACCGACAGGCGCAATGACATCGACCAGGATGTACTCATCAAAAGGCGTACCGTTCCAGCCCGCTGAAGTCGGTATCAGAATCGCCTGATTCTTTTCGATCGAGCAGCCCAGCCGGATCGTAATACTGTCCTCCAGATCATCGATCACATAGGGGTCCAGGAATCCGACACTGAACTTGGAAAAAGTATTCCAGTCCCCAATATCACTCGATTGCATGTCAAATGTGCCCATGACATCGATCACTTCACCGTTATACGAATGGAAATCATAATAATCCTCAACACCGAACATGTGGCCGATCTCATGGATCACCGTCCTGACTCCGCTTGAAGTCCGGTTAATGTCGATATCGGGAGGCGTCAGCAGCGTCTCGTAAGGCGTTTTGATGAAATACTTAAGATTGGGATTATTCACATCCGCGGGCGGATTATCGTTTACAAAAGACCCCCTTGCGGCACCGTAAATCACCCTTCTCTCGCCCTCATAGGTTTTGGATGAATCCTCCGCAAACATGAAAATCGGTAAATCGACAAATCCATCTCCATTACCGTCCAGAGAGCTGAAATCCTCTATGCCGAAGTCTCCCGGACGGGAACGGATATCATCAAAGATTTCTTTAATAAACCCATTGCCTTTGAAGTGTCCGTGAGAATCCTCGTCATTGACATAGTGCCAGGCTTCACTGCACGTCATCCCGCTGTCGTAATAGATATACTGGAAGTCCAGCAGGACACGCTTGTAAGATGTATACCGGTAGTAAGATCCGACCGACCGGATACAATTATCCAGATCCTGCTGCCCTTCCATCTGATTTTCAAATACTTCCTTGTCGATCTGATAACCGTCTGTGAAAGTGACCACCACAACCATTACCGGAATGAGCCCCGGTTCCAGCAGACCCGGGGTCCAGCTCGCATAGTGGATCGGAGAATAAGAGGTCTCCAGCTCGGAAAAATCGACTGCGTCCGGCCACAGATCCGGCTCCGGCTCGGATGACTCCTCGGCGGAGGATTCTGCCGCGGATTGTTCCGGTTTCGGGGGCTTCGGAGGCTTTCCCGCGGAAGACTCGGCTGCGGAGGATTCCGCCTTGGAAGAATCCTCCGGTGCGGAAATTGTTTTGGACTCTTCCGCTTTGGATGTCTGTGAAGTCTGAGCACTCCTCGATTCATCGGGAACAGATGTCTTCTGTCCTCCGTCGCAGGCCGTCAAAAGCATTGTTGCAGCCAGCAGATACGCTGTCAAAACAGATAATCGTCTTTTTCTCACTGGGGACACCTCCTTATTCATTCTGAATATATTTGTATGATGTACCCGGATTATTTGCTCCAGGGCCATTTGAGCTCTTTGAGCTTTTCCTTTGCGCTCTCGTTTCCCTGTTCGGCCGCCTTCTTATACCAGTATTTCGCCATTTTAATGTCTTTTTTTGTACCGAATCCGTAGCGGTAGCATGTCCCAAGGCCTTCCTGCGCGGATGCGTTCCCCTGATCGGCGGCTTTCTCAAACCAATGGACTGCTTTATGATAATCCTGCTCCACACCTATCCCTTTATAGTAGTAATAGCCTAAATTGTTCTGGGCTGCCGGATAGCCTTTTTTTGCAGCTTTGGTGTACCAGTTAAGGGCTTCATCAGTATTCTTTTCTACACCTTTACCTTTGGAATAGCTAAACCCCAGTTTGTTCTGTGCCTCCGCATTTCCCGCTTCGGCTGCTTTCCGGTATAACTCGCAGGATTTCTCATAATCGCCTTTGTCGAAATACTCGTTCCCCTCCTGCAGCCACTTCTTCGCCTGCTGCCAGGAGACTTTGGCCTTAGGCTTCGGATCGGTTTCAGCCTTTGTGGGCGCGGGTTCGGCTTTTTTCTGAGGCTCAGCCTTTGGCGCGGGAGTTTCGACAGCCTTGGGAGCAGGCTTTTCAGGCGCCGGTACAGGCTGTGGAGCGGGCTTCTCTGCCCGAACCGCAGACGGCACTCCCTCGTCATAAAAATCGAACACAACACCTGTTCCTATTGTAAATCCGCCTTCGCGGATGGTGAACCGCGTGCCTTCCTCCAGGGCGACAGGATGCAGAAGCTCGATTGTCATCGCCATATTGTCTCCGGGAAGGCACATCTCAACACCTTCCGGCATATAAATCAAACCGTCGTAAAATGTATTCCAGATACAAAACTGCGGACGGTAATGGTTGAAGATAGGCGTATGGCGGCCGCCTTCCTCCTTTGTGTGTACATAAACATTCGCCACGAACTGAGTATATGCCCTGATCGGGCGCGGTTCTGCGATCGGGGATGCGAGCACCTGGCCTCGCTCAATGTCCGCCCTTGTCAGTCCCTTAAACAAAAAACCAACATTATCCCCCGGTCCGGCAGAGTCCAATATCCTTCCGAACATCTGAATGCCGGTGATCTTAGCCAGTTTATTCTCGTCCCTGAGTCCGATGATTTCAACCTCGTCCCCGACCCGGGCAGTCCCCCGTTCGACCTTGCCTGTAGCCACGGCACCTTTTCCGGTAAGAAAGAGCACATCCTCCACCACCATCAGGAAAGGCTGTTCGCTTTTGGGCATCGGAGCAGAAAACCATCTGTCCATCGCATCCACCAGTTCAAGGACAGAATCCGTATATTCCCCATCAGGAACCAGTTGCGCCACCTTCGCAGAGCCAAGGATCACATCGGCATTGTCCCCGTCATACCCAAATGAGTCCAATGTTTCTCTGATCTCCAGTTCTACCAGTTCAACGAGCTCCTCATCGTCAACCATATCACACTTGTTCAGGTACACCACAGTATGCGGAATTCCTACCTCGTGTGCAAGAAGCAGGTGCTCATGTGTCTGCGACATCATACCGTCCGTCACCGGAACCACGATGATCGCTCCGTCAAACTTTATGTGTCCGGAGATTAAGATTTTTATCCAATCCGCATGCCTCGGGCAGTCTACAAGCGTATAATGCCTTTCCGGTGTCTCGCATTCGACCATGCTGTATCTTATTTCTAATCCCCCCGCTCGCTCCACAGGAGGATTATCGATCGTTTCCACGGATACAGGGCTGCACAGCCCGTATTTACGTGAAAGTACCTTGGCGATGACGGATGTCAGTGTTGTTTTACCTGAGTTTACGTGTCCGATCACTGCGACAGTTACCTTTTTCTTTGCCATGATTGTCTCTCCTTTATACGCCTGGCATATCCATGAGGCCTGGGGGCGTCGCCCCATACACTTCTTTGCCCGGGGAAATTGCTTCCGATAAAGTTATTATACCATACTATTTCGGATAATGGTACATTAACCCCCCGTTTTTTTGCCGAATAAAGACAAAAAAAGCCGGATGCGCTGGCATCCGGCCGGAATCTGTTTATGATTCTCTGTAAAACAGGTTGTTCGTCAGCCTGAATTACTTAACGGTTATGGAAGTGATCTGAGGATTGGGTCCGTTGTACCAGTACAGGAAGCCTTCCATATCAACGGTGTCGCCGACCTTAAGGTTGGTGACGGCCTTGTAGACATCGCTGTCGGAACCGCGCAGATAGTACTCTACGACAAAGCTGTAGGTCTGGCCGTTGTAGGAAGCGTTGAAATACAGGTCAGCATCGGCCTGGTCCTTGCCGGAATTGTCCCAGTTGTAATAGAAAGCGGAAGTGCCGTCATCCATGGCCTCGATCTTCATCCCCTTGAAGGAAACCTTTTCATTCATATGCTTGATCAGGTCGTCGGAACCCAGCATGGAAGTAACATCCAGAGGATCAGCCTTGTAGGTCAGGCCGTCATTGACGAATTCAAAAGTGGAACCGGCCTGCAGTTCAACCTCACCGGACCATTCGTCCTTGACACCGGTAACACGGATCTTGGTGCCGGGCACCAGCTTCTTGGCATCAGCTTCGGAGCAGGCCATTTCATAAGCGAAATAAGCGCCGTCCTTGTCAGCCAGGTAAACGGTGATCTTGTCACTCCACCAGGACTGGGCGTCCTGAACATAGGCCTCGATCTTAACATCGGCATACTGAGCCGCAGCCGCATACTCCGCATAGGTCATAACACCTTCGGACTTGGCATTGATATCCTTGGCGCTGGACTGGTTACCGGAATTGGTGCATCCCGCGGCAGCCAGAACCATGATCAGAGCCAGCAGCATCGCAAAAATCTTTTTCATCTTCATCTTCTCCTTGCAAAAATGTCTTCGCTCTCGCGAACAATTTAATTATAGCTGAATTTCCATTCAAGTCAAGAGCTAAAATCACGGTTTTTTGTGATCTTTTTCGGCTGAATTCGGCAATTTACGGAAATTCAGCGCCCTGCGGCCCGTTTGGCTTTAAGCCGGGTCACTCCGAGGTAGAGAAGGATCAGTACCCATACTCCTCCCAGGGCGGCAAGCAGTATCACAGCGGCGCCGGGCAGCGGTCCAAGGTCGTGTCCGTCTCCGCTTAACTTCATTCCGCCGATCTGGTCCAGACGGTACAGCGCGCCGGTATCATCATAAAGCTTGTCGATCGTGGCGTCGGTAACCGTCTGTTTGCGGCGGGTCGCGAGGACCGTGTTCTCGATCAGCTGTCCGGCGGCGTCGCGGAGCGAAGCCGATCCGTTAAAAACGGGGGTCACAAAGGTATCGTTGGTATGCTCCAGCAGCAGTTCGGTCGCGTCGATCTTAACATAATAATGCAGCTGGTTATCCTCGCCGCTCCGGGCCAGATAGTCCTGATAAGCCGCGTCTTCACGCGCTTTGGAAGTGACGGGGACATAGCCCTCCGTCTCGGCGTAAGCAGTCTGCACCTCATTGGTCAGCAGGAACTGAGCAAAGAGCCAGGACGCCAGGACCTCCTGCGGATCTTTTTTGTTAAAGACACAGATGGAGGGGCCCTGTGAAATCATCCGGGGATCGGCAGGATCGAACTGCGGGATCGGACGGACAACCGTTTCAAATTCGACCAGCTGCTCTTTGCTGATATCCAGAAGCGGCGCATTCGTCCCCATCCAGGTGGAGCCCGCGGTCGAGTCGATCGCGAAAATGCACTGTCCGGCGTTCAGGAAATTAGCAGGATAGCTGGAAATCTTGAATGTGGAGAACGCTCCGCTCTCCGCGTGAGCGGCGATTTCATGCAGCAATTCGCGCGTCGTGTCGTTGAAAAGCAGGATCTCCCCCTGATCCGTGGAATACCCTGCCCCTTTCTGCCGGAGCATCTGGATCATCATATTGTCGGTGGACTTGTAGATAAAGGGGATCATGACTTTCTGACCGTTGACCTTGTAATTGCCCTCTGCGTCCCTGGCTGTGGCGGCCTCGGAGACCTCCCAGATAAAATCCCAGGTCAGGATATCCGGGACCTCATAGCCGAGCGCTTCCACATAGGTCTTGTTGATATAGCAGGCCTCTGTGGAACGCATGAAGGGGATTGCGTAATGCTCCGTGCCGATCACGCATTCCGCCAGAAACTGCGGGATGATCTCTTCCTCGGTCGGAGCGTCAAACCGCACTTCGCTCCCGCCAAGGCCATAGGCTGCATCCGAGAAAAGCGCATCCAGCGGGACGACGACATTGGTTCCGGTCAGATACGTCGCGATGTGATCCGGATAGGTGATGCAGACATTGGGCGTCGTATTGGTCGCGATATTGGTGATGACATCGTTATAGATCTTGCCGTAATCGGTGTAGAGACGCTTATTGACATGAATATTGGGATATAAGGCCTCGAACTCCCGGATCGCATCCTCATAGATCTGCGTCTGGGTTTTATTCGTATCGTTTTTGGCCCAGAAAGTGATCTCGTAAGAACGGGACGTGTCAAAAGTCTCGGGAACGGCAAAGGGATCCATTCCTCTTGATCCATGACAGCCGCTCAACACGGACAGGGCCAGGATCAGAAAGGCGAGCAGACATGCGCAGCGGATTCTTCTCATCCCTTGGTCCCTCCTCTCGATACACCCTCCATGATTTTCTTATGGAAAATCAGGAAGAGGATAATCAGCGGGACGGAAATGACGACCACGGCAGCCATCATCGCGGGAATATTCTCGCGGCCGAAGCCGTTTTCACGGATCTCCTGAATGCCGTTGGATACCAGGAAATAGGCGGAATCGTCGGTGATCAGGCGCGGCCAGACGTAAGAGTTCCAGCACTCGATGACTTTCAGGATGGTAACCGTAACAAGTGTCGGACGGCAGATGGGGATCATGACTTTGAAGAGATACCGCAGGTCCGAAGTTCCGTCCACTTTGGCGGCCTTATAGAGGCTGTCCGGGATCTGTTCGAAGTTTTCTTTGAGCAGATAGATGTAGAAGACAGAGGTGACGGACGGCAGGATCAGACCGAGGAAGGTGTTCCGCAGCCCCCAGTCGGTAATGGTGACAAAATTGGTAATGACCACCAGTTCGTTAGGGATCATCATCAGGGACAGGAAGATCGTAAAGACCAGATTCTTGCCCTTGAATTCGAGCCGCGCGAAGGCGAAGGCCGCCAGTACGATCACGCCGATCATCAGTACCGTGGTAATGACGGTAAAGATCAGCGTATTCAGGAAGTATTTGGCTAACGGTACGGTCGTAAACGCGTCATAATAATTCTGCAGTGTCGGAGACAGTGTGTAGAATTTGGGAATATACTCGGCGTTATAGGTGCTGTAGCTCTTTACGGACGTCAGGATCATCCAGTAGAACGGGAAGAGCACCATCAGCGCCCAGATGACCAGGCAGAAATAGGTAAAAGCCTTCTTGGCTTTGTCGCGGACGGCGGCATTCCGCTCGATCCGGTTATAATCAGCTTGTTTACTCATGGCGGTGCCTCCTTCCTTACTCATAGTAAACATGCTTCTTGCTGACCAGCAGATTGATGCAGGTGATGGTCAGTACCACCGCGAAAAGAATAATGGCCGCCGCGGATGCGTAGGACGGATAGCCGCCGCTGTCTCCGTAGAGCATGTCATAGATAAATCCGACGATGGTATTCATGCCGGCCTGGTTCAGATCGGTGCCGAAGATCGCGACCGCGTCGCTGTAGACCTTAAAGGCGCCGATAAAGCCGGTAATGATCAGGTAGAAAAGCATGGGCGAGATCATGGGGACCGTGATCTTCCAGAAGATCCGTCCCTTAGACGTCCCGTCCACCCTGGCCGCGCTGTAAAACTGCGGATTGACGGAAGCGAGGGCGCTAGTCAGGATCAGGATCTTGAAAGGCAGCACCACCCAGATCGTGTAGAAGCAGAGAACGAACATCTTGGCCCAGTAGGGTCCGTGGATAAAGTCCACTGCCTGCCCGCCGAACCATTTGATCACCAGGTTGATCATGCCGTCGGTATAGGCTGTTTTGTTGAAGAGGATCATAAAGACCAGACCCACCGCGAGTGTGTTGGTCACATACGGCAGGAAATAAATGGTCTGGAACAGCTCTTTCAGCGGCTTGATGGAGCTGAGGCCCACCGAGATCAGGAGAGCGAGCCCCGTCGAGATCGGCACGGTGATAATGACCAGGATGAAGGTATTCTTGAGCGCCTGCAGGAAATACGGATCGCGGAGGACGTACCGGTAATTGTACAGCCCGACGCCGAAAAATGTCTGCGAGGCCGAATTATAGCCCTCTTCAAAAGAATAGACGAATACATCGATCAGCGGATATACCATGAAGATGCCGAGGAAGAGGATCGCCGGAATCAGGTATAACCAGCCCTTCCAATTGTTGTTCTTCATGTTATTTCACCTCGAAACGGATGCGTTCTTCTGTCTCCTTGCTGAATAGGAGTGTCTTGGCAGGCTTGAGCGCGAAGCGTACCTTGGGGTTCGTCGTGTCGACCTGGGTTTCGGAGCTGATAATGGACCGGATCGTCAGACTGACGGCAGCGGGATGATTCGAAACCACGCTGGTGTCGCGGCCCATGACCTCCACACGGATCAGGTCACAGCAGAGAGGTCCGTCCTCCTGCAGGATAAAGCCTTCGGGACGGATGCCGACATGCACTTCCTGGTCGGGAACACCGGAGATAATCATCACGTCATCCTCACCGATCCACAGGTGACCGTTTCTGACGCTGCCGCTGAAGGTATTGATCGGAGGCGTTCCCAAGAACTGCGCCACGAAAAGGTTCACCGGATCGTCATAGACTTCCTGCGGTCTACCGGTCTGATGGAGGACTCCATCCTTCATGACCACGATCATGTCGGAGATACTCATTGCCTCCTCCTGATCATGGGTGACAAAGATCGTGGTGACCTGGGTCTCGCGCTGGATGCGGCGGATCTCCTCGCGGGTCTGCAGACGCAGCCGGGCATCCAGGTTGGACAGCGGCTCATCCAGAAGGAGGACATTCGGGGTCTTGACCAGGGCGCGCGCGATCGCGACACGCTGCTGCTGTCCGCCTGACATCTGGCTGGGCTTACGCTCCATCAGCTCCTCAATCTGCACCAGCTTCGCAGCGGCCATCACCCTCTCATGCATCTCCTGCTTGGAGAGGCGGTCCTTCCCCTTGAGGTTTTCAAGCGGGAAGCGGATATTCTCCTCCACCGTCAGATGCGGGTAGAGCGCGTAGTTCTGAAATACCATGCCCACGCCGCGGTGCTCCGGAGGCAGGTCTGTAATATCTTCTCCATTAAAGAAAATCCGTCCCTCTGTCGGCTTTTCCAGCCCGCAGATCATATTGAGGGCGGTACTCTTGCCGCAGCCGGAGGGGCCGAGCAAGCCGATCAGCTTCCCGTTCGGTATCTTCAGCGTAAAATGATTCACCGCGATCTTATCCTCCCGGACTCTGCGATTGCGGCTGGGAAACTTTTTGGTCAGGTCCTGCAAAAACACTTCCATTGACAATTCCTCCGTTTGACTTGAATTCCTATGTCAGCCCTCGCGGGCGATTAATCACTGATGCATTCCAGACGACTGCCCCGGGATGTGCGCATCACGCGGATCTGCTTCGGGATCCGCTCCTGCAGCTCTTCGACATGCGAGATGATGCCGACCATCCGCGCCCCGCCCGATAGCCTGGTAAGTGCATCCATGGCCTGGTTCAGTGCCTGATGATCCAGCGACCCAAAACCTTCATCGATAAAGACCGCGTCCACTTCGATGCCTCCCGCGAAACTCTGGATGACATCCGAGAGCCCGAGTGCGAGGGAGAGCGAAGCCAGGAAGGATTCTCCTCCCGACAATGACGATACCGGGCGGTTCCTGCCGGTATAGTGGTCGAGTACTTCCATCTCGAGCCCGGTCTGGCTCTTCATATTCTTGGCGCTTTGCCGTCTCAGAAGCGTATACTGGCCATGGCTGAGTGCGTTCAGGCGGTGATTGGCGGCGAGCAGCACATGCTCGAAGTAAAAGGCCTGAATATACTGCTCGAAAGCGAGTTTGTCCTGGCCTTTCAATTCGCCGGACGCGGTCCTGGACAGCAGATCATCATGCTCGAACCGTTTCCCGGCCTCCGCGATCTGCCGCTGCAGCTTTTCGCTTTGCTTCAGGATCCTGCCGTTGCCCTGCAGACGTCCGGACAGAAGGTCTTTCTGCGCCTCTGCCCCGCGCTGCAGGAGGTGCAGCTCACCCTGCCGTGCCTGCAGCGTCTCAGGCGCTTCGGCCTCCTGCATCTGCTGCTTCAGTTCTTCAAGGTTTGCCGCCAGGCCGGCGAGCATGCCTTTGCCCTGCTGCAGATCGCGTTCCAGCCGCTCTGCGTCCGCATGAGCCTGATGCAGTTCATCCCTCAGGCGGTCCGCTTCGGTCTGGCACCGCTTCTGCTCCCGCTGCAGAATACCCGCATCCTGGTTGCCGCTTTGCTCGAGCGCCTGCGTATGAGCGCCCTCCAGCCGGGCATATTCCTGCTGCAGCCCGCCGAGACTGTTGCGGGAGGCCTCACCCTTTATCCGGATCTGCTCCAGTTCGTTCTTTTTACGGCTGATGTCGGAGAGAAGCTCCTCCAGCTTCTTCTCCTGCTCTTTGAGCCCGTCGATCCGGGCTTTAAGCAGATCCTTCTCCGCCCGCAGCTGCGGGAGAACGGACAGGTCCACCTCCAGCCGGTCCAGCTCATCCTGTCTGGCCCGCTGCAGCGCCCCCGTTGAAGACGCATCGGTGGCCGCCTTCTGCTGCTTATCCAGAGCCTTGCGCTCCTCGGTCTGCAGCTTCTTGAGCTGCTCCTCCGTGGGCGGATCCTCCGTCAAAACAGCGGGGGAAGGATGGTGGATACTGCCGCAGACCGGACAGGGCCTGCCCTCCTCGAGCGACGCGGCCAGGATCCCGGCCTGTGCATAGAGGAGACGGTTACGCATCTCTGTCGAGAGAGCGGTGAGCCGGCCGGCCTCTTCGGTGGCCTCGCGCAACCGGCGCTGCTCTTTCTCGAGCTTCTGTCCCAGCCGCCCGATCTCCTTCACAAGGCCATCCGCCTGCTCCAGTTTTTCCAGGTCACGGCTCTTTTTCTCAAACTCAAGGTCCGCTTTGTGGCGGGTCTCCGAGATCCCCTTTAATGCTTCCGCGCGCTGCTCGCTCTCTGTGATCTGTCGCTGGCAGGCCTTATAGTCATCCTGCAGCTTCTTGTGATTCTGCTCTTCCCTCCGTAGTGTCAGCTTGGCACGGCTCAGTTCGCCGTCCAGCCGTTCCGCCTCCAGACGGGCACCAAGCTTCTCGCCCAGGCGGGCAGCCTCTTCGCGCAGTGTATCGATTTTTTTCTGCGTGACCTCCTCGTCCTGCAGCACACTCTTGGCATGGGCGGAGGCCTTCTCCTGCGCTTCCAGCGTCAGTTCCTGCTTACGGATCTGGCCCTCCAGATTCTGTCTGCGGGCCCACTGGTCCTGCGTCTTACGGATCCGGTCGAGTTCCCCGTCCCAGCCTTCCTCCTGCCTGCGGATCTCAGCCAAAACGGCCTCATCCCGAGCAATCTGTTCCTCCAGCCACAGCTTGATCCGGCCATGCTGATAGACCTGTTTCTCACGCATCAACGCGGACAGCTCCCCGGCCTGTTCACCATCAAGCTGGGCGTGCCCCACCATGGTCAGATAGGCCGTCTTGACATTATCCAGCGCCCGGCGGTCCTCCGCGACGCGTTCCTTAAGTGCCAGCTGCAGCCGGCTGCAGTTCTCGGTATGAAAAACCTTACGGAAGATCTCGGCCCGGTCTTTCGAATCCGCGAGCAGCAGCTCACGGAATTCACCCTGCGCGATCATCGCGACCTGCTTGAACTGTCTGACGGACAGTCCCAGCAATTCTTCGATCTTTTTATTCACGGCCGCCTGGCCGGAAATTGTCGTCATATCGGGCAGATACAGCGTCGCTTGGGCCGGCACACTGGTCGTCCCCGTCCCATTCTTGCGCAGCCTGTCATAGCTGGGCTGCCTCTCGACCACGTACCTGCGCCCATGCTCCGTAAAGGTCAAGCGCACCAGGGTCGGCTGCCCCGGTTCCGCGTAATGGCTCCGCATGGAATCCTCGGAGCGTGCGCTCCCGCTCGCCTTTCCGTAAAGCGCATAACAGATTCCGTCAAACACCGTTGTTTTGCCTGCGCCGGTATCGCCGGTGATTAGGAATAATCCCTGCAGCCCGGTAAAATCAACTCTGGCTTCACCGGCATAGGGACCGAAGCCCTGCATGATCAATTCGATTGGTTTCATGACTCGACCGCCTCCAGTATCTGCCGGATCAATGCCAGATCCTCCTCTTCGAGGCTCACCCCGTTCTGCTTCTCATAAAACTGCGCAAAGAGCACGTCCAGACTGTCCATCGAGGGCAGTTCGGTAAGCCCGGCCGCCCCTTCGGCCTGCTGCGTTCTCAGATTGTCAAAGCCGATCTGCATCAGGTTCGGGTAGACCGAAACCAGCCTCTCCCGCGCTTCGTACACTTCCTCATCCGTCAGAATCGCGCTGATATAATCCTCCGTATCCGCCTGCGACGTGATTTCCGGGGAAATCAGTGCCTCGAGCGGCCCGCGGATCTGCCTCCACTCATGAATTCCTTTGAAATTGACCGGCCGGACTTCCACATGGCCTCCGGCCCCCAGCTCCACCAGCAGGCCGCCCCGCTCAGAGGGGCGCCCGAATTCGTACGGCAGGGGTGATCCGGCGTACCAGATCACAGCACGGTCCGGATCCTGATCCACCCGGTAGCGTTCGTGAATATGGCCGAGCGCCACATAATCAAAACCGTCGAATACCGAAGCCCCGACAGCGTCCAGACCGCCCACGTTCGCACCTTCTTCGGCAGAACGCACTTCATCGCCGGCCACCACATTCTGGTGCGCCAGCAGGACGCGCCGCGCCCCATTCGGCACAGGCATCTCCGAAAGCATCCATTTTACCGCGTCCTGATGCGTCCGTCCTTCAAAGCCCTCTGCCCCGCGCAGCATCTCGGGCCTGACAAAGGGCAGCAGATAGAATTCCACCGGCCCCTCCGCGTCATGCAAAACCACATACGGAAGAGGCTTGCGCGGCCTCCCCTGTACGTGGATCCCCTGCTTCTGGAAAAGACTCGCACCGTATCCGACCCTTTCGGGCGAATCGTGATTTCCGCTGATCATCAGCACCGGACAAGGCGCCTCCGCCAGGAAATGATCCAGCAGATTGACCGCTTCGACACCGGGCAGCGACCGGTCATAGACATCCCCGCAGACCAGGATCGCGTCCACAGTCTCCTCGCGGGCTGTCTCCAGTATCTGTTTCAGAATAAACGCCTGCTCCTCCACCATGGAAAATCCGAACACCTGGATCCCCAGGTGCAGATCCGCCACATGCAGCAATTTCATCGTTGCAACCTCCCCTGAAGCCGGACTGCAGTCCTTGTTAACTTCCGTCGTTTTCCGAATGACCGGACGCCTCGTGCCTGCTCAGCTCGCGCAGGTCGTACGGTGTCTCCTGATAGACATAATAATTCAGCCAATTGGTATACAGAAGTGTCGCGTGCGACCGCCAGGTCTTACGCGGCTGTGCGGAGGGATCATCCCCGGGGAAATAGTTCACGGGCATTTCGATCGGGAGGCCCTTGCCGAGATCCCGCAGGTATTCATTGCGGAGCGTCACATCATCATACTCGGAATGCCCCGTTACAAATACCTGCCGCCCGTCCCGTGAAGCGATCAGATAGACGCCCGCATCCTTCGAGCGGCTCAGGATCTGGAGCTCGGGATGGCGCAGCACTTCCTCCTCCGGCGTATAGGTGTGCCTGGAATGCGGTGCAAGGAACACATCGTCAAACCCCCTGACAAGGAAAGCCTTCCGGTCCAGCCTTTCATGCCAGAAAACGCCGAAAAGCTTTTTGTCCAGCTGTTTCTTAGGGATCCCGTAGTGGTAGTACAGCCCCGCCTGCGCTCCCCAGCATATGTGGAAAGTCGAAGTCACATGCGTCTTGGTCCACTCCATGATCTCGGTCAGCTCATTCCAGTAGGCGACCTCTTCAAAAGGCAGGTGCTCCACCGGAGCCCCGGTAATAATCATACCATCATAGTTCTGGTCCTTCACCTCGTCAAAAGTCTGGTAATGGGCCAGCAGATAGTCCTCGCTGGTATGCCTGGATTTATAAGTGGAAACCGCAAGCAGCGTAATCTCCACCTGAAGCGGCGAATTGCTGAGCGCCCGGAGCAGCTGCGTCTCGGTCTGCTGCTTAAGCGGCATCAGGTTCAGAATCAGTATTTTGAGCTCACGGATATCCTGGTGCGCCGCACGCTCCTCGGTCATGACAAAAATCCTTTCCTGGCGCAGCAGATCGGCGGCGGGCAGGTGATTCGGTATACGTATCGGCATATTAATCCTCCAGACCAAACATAGTCACAGCAAGCTTTCTGCCACAGGCAGTTTTGAAAATCGTCCGGACATTGGCAGCGATATGCTCTTTGTCAAGCCCGTGCTCGTAATCATTCACCAGAAAATCCGCTTCTACCAGGATCTGATAATCCATGCCGTCAATATCATGATAGGTATGATGGTGCCCCACCAGATAGACGACTCTCTCTACATCCTCCGCGGCAAAACCGATCCGGGTGAGCATCTCTCGTGCGACACCCATCCCCTCACGCTCCTGCAGCGGGCCGGCGCTGCTCCCGTATTTCTGCAGGGCGGGCCTGATCCCGATATCATGCACCAGCGCGGCAGCCTCCAGCACCATCAGCGCATGCGGATCCATTCCTTCAGCCAGGCCGATATGCCGCGCAAAACTATGCACTTTCACAAAATGCTGAATCCGCTTCGGACAATCCTTCTCATAAGCCACCATGGCATCATATAACTGATCGATCAAAATGCTTCCCCTCTTCTCTGTAAGTTTTTATAGGATGATTATACCACATTCTCAGCCGTTTGCAATTGACACTTGACGAAAAAGCAATAATCCGTTATGATAAGGGCATAAATTCCGGAAAGGAGGGGCTGCCCGTGGTTAAAACTATTCTGATGGCATTACTGCGCCGTCTGAAGCGCGATGATATCGTGCCGTACGCGGCTCAGATCGCTTTTTACACCAGTCTGTCCGTTATCCCCTTCTTTACTCTGCTGAGCGGCTGGCTCAGTTCCACATCCATGTTCAATATTCAAGGAATTCTGCAGATGCTTCGTGAGAACGAAGCCATGCCCTCCGCTACCATCGATCTGCTGGAGATGGCTCTCAGCGGGGCGACCGAATCCATCGGTTTCTTCTCGCTGACCATGCTGCTCGTCCTCTGGTCCTCTTCCCGCATGATCCGCTCGATCATGACTGCCATTCACATGGCGTACCGCGAGCGTGAAGGCCGTCCGCTGCTGCGCCGCTATCTGATGTCCTTCGGCTACACGCTGCTGCTCGCGATCGGCGTCCTGCTGCTGCTGATGATGACCGTCTTCGGCGACACCATCCGCCGCGCCCTGCGCACCCTCGGCGTGGACAGCCACATCGTGTCGATCATCTTTACGACGGTCAGACCGGTACTGCCGCTCGCCTTTCTGTTCCTGGTTTTCTGGAGCCTTTACTCCTCCGTCCCCTGTAAGAAAATCTCCGCCGCCTATTCTTTGCCCGGCGCGCTTCTGACGACCGTCTTCACCCTGATCGTCAGCTTATTGTTCTCGCTGATCATCAGCACCGCCACCTCACAGTTCTCCCTGATTTACGGAGGACTTTCCAGCATTACCCTCGTCCTCTTCTGGTTCTACTGGTATGGCTTCAGCCTGGTCCTGGGCATGGAGCTGAATGCCGTTTTATATGATTTACCCGAGTATAAGCAGTTCGTGGTCCAGCGGCAGAAGCTCAAACTCATGGAAAAAGAGCAGAAGATGCGCCGTAAATTCGAAAAGCAGCTTCAGGAGGTAGATCAGTCATGAAATGGCCCACCTGGAAGGACGCCCGGTCCTTCATCCGCGAACTGCCCTCCAAATTCCCGGAGAGCGCCCGCGAAATGACCCACATCAGTTCCATCACCGGTGCAGGCCTGGTGCTGGCTCTGAGTATCGTCCTCTCGTATTTTCTGACCTTTTATGTGACGCCCGAGCTGCGCCTCGGCCTGGCCTATCTGGCGACCGCCATGCTCGGTCTCCTCTACGGGCCCGTCACGGGAGGCATTGTCGCAGGACTTGGTGATATCATTAAATACTTCATCAAGCCGAGCGGCGCTTTTTTCCCCGGCTACACACTGACCGCATTTCTGGGCGGCTTTATCTACGGTCTTTTCTTCTACCGCGGCAAAGTCACCTGGACACGCTGCATCCTCTCCAAGACCATCATCAACGTCTTTGTCAATCTGGGGCTGAATACGCTCTGGAGCTATATTCTGACCGGCAAAGGCTATATCGGCCTGCTGGTGACGCGCGCCTGGGCCAATCTAGGGTTGCTGCCCGTCCAGATCATTCTTCTCTACCTCGTCCTTAAAAGTGTGGCGCGCATCGAGCCCCGGATCCACCGCCGCCCCCGTGCCAAATAAAATGTAATCAACACAGTCGCCGCCCCACTCACGGACGGCAGCGGTAAATCAGCCCCGCCGGCTTAGCCGGCGGGGTTCCTTTGCAATGCCTATGCACGTGCATAGCGTTTCCTGCCAATGCCTATGCACGTGCATAGCGTTTCCTGCCAATGTCTATGCACGTGCATAGCGTTCCCCGCCAAGGCCTATGCACGTGCATAGCTTTCCCCGCCAGTGTCTATGCACGTGCATAG
>JAFRZL010000033.1 GCA_017442535.1 Bacillota bacterium
GTGTGACGGGCCTCTAGGCCCCACGCACGAGGGTAGATCATGAAATCACAAATTACCCAACTCCTCGTGTGACGGGCCTCCAGGCCCCACGCACGAGGAAGATGAATGGCGCCACAGGCGCGGCAAGCAGCGCAGCTGCGGAGCGTCGCAAGAAGGCTCTCATATGCGAGGGGCCGCCAGGCCCCGCGCACGAGGGTAGATCATGAAACCACATTTACCCTTATTGCCAGCGTAAGGGGCCGCCAGGCCCCGCGCACGAGGGTAGATCATGAAATCACATTTACCCTTATTGCCAGCGTAAAGGGCCACCAGGCCCCGCGCACGAGGGTAGATCATGAAATCACATTTACCCTTATTGCCAGCGTGACGGGCCGCCAGGCCCCGTGCACGAGGGTAGATCATGAAATCACATTTACCCTTATTGCCAGCGTAAGGGGCCACCAGGCCCCGCGCACGAGGGTAGATCATGAAATCACAAATTACCCAACACCTCATATGTACGTGGCCGCCAGGCCCCGCGCACGAAGGCTGATCACGAAGATACAATTTATCCAACTCCTAGTGTGACGGGCCGCCAGGCCCCGTGCACGAAGGTTGATCATTAAATCACATTTACCCTTATTGCCAGTGTGACGGGTCGTCAGACCCCGCGCACGAGGACCGATCTTGGATCACAAATTATAATATGTTCCAGTGTAAGGGGCCTCCAGGCCCCGCGCACTTAAATCCCTTTCTCCTGCGAATCACTGCCTCTCCTCCCTTCATGATTTGTTTTTTTCGGCGAAAAACCATAAAAGACTTGTTTTATTTCCCAATTTGGAGTATAATTCAATATGTGAGTTTATGCTTATAAAGAAAGGATGAAATCCCCATGAGTGCATTTCTGGAAAATGTGAAACGTCGTGCAAAAGAGAATAAGAAGACCATCGTCCTGCCCGAGTCCATGGATCGCCGGACTTTTGAGGCGGCAGCGACCGTCCTGGCTGAGGGCATCGCGAATCTGATCATCATTGGCAGCCCCGAAGAAGTTGCCAAGAACAGCGTGGGGCTGGATGTCAGTGCAGCACAGTTCATTGATCCCGCGACCAGCGATAAGACGGAAGGTTATATTGAGAAACTCGTAGAGCTTCGTAAGAGCAAGGGTATGACCTATGAGCAGGCCAAGAATCTGCTGCTCACCGACTATATGTATTATGCCTGCATGATGGTCAAGATGGGCGAGGCCGACGGCGTAGTATCCGGCGCCTGCCATTCTACCGCCAACACACTGCGCCCTTCGCTGCAGATCATCAAGACGGCCCCCGGCACCAAGCTGGTATCCGCTTTCTTCGTTATTGTTGTTCCTGACTGCGAATACGGCGCAAACGGAGCGTTCATCTTTGCCGACTCCGGTCTGGTACAGAATCCCAATCCCGAAGAGCTTGCCGCGATCGCGAATTCTTCCGCGGAATCCTTCGAACTCCTGGTTCAGGAGAAGGCCGTTGTCGCGATGCTTTCCCACTCTTCCAAGGGCAGCGCCAAGCACGCGGATGTAGACAAGGTTCTGGAAGCAACCCGCATCGCCAAGGAGACCTATCCCGAGCTGACACTGGACGGCGAACTGCAGCTGGATGCCGCGATCGTACCTTCCGTAGGACAGTCTAAGGCTCCCGGCAGCCCCGTCGCTGGACATGCCAATGTACTGATCTTCCCCGATCTGGATGCCGGCAATATCGGCTATAAGCTGGCACAGAGACTGGCCAAGGCGGAAGCCTACGGACCCATCACCCAGGGTATCGCCGCACCCATCAACGATCTTTCCCGCGGTTGCTCCGCAGAGGACATCGTCGGCGTCGTCGCGATCACCGCTGTTCAGGCCGGCAAATAAGGATTGTATCCAAAGGGGCGGCCGACAGCCGCTCCTTTAAGATTCTATGATAAAGGAGAACCATTCTGATGAAAAAAGTATTAGTCATTAACTGCGGAAGCTCATCCCTCAAATACCAGCTGATCGATATGGATACCGAAGAAGTGGTCGCCAAGGGCCTTGCAGAGCGCATCGGCATTGACGGATCCCGCGTGAAACATACCCCCGCCGGTAAGGATTCTGTTTTGATCGAGGAGCCCATGCCGGATCATAATAAGGCTGTCGAGCTGGTACTCGGCGCTCTGACCGACAAGGAGCACGGAGTGATCTCGGATATGTCCGAGATCACCGCGGTAGGCCACCGCGTCGTCCATGGCGGCGAGAAGTTCAAATCTTCCGTTCTGATCACGGAGGAAGTTATCAGCGCGATCGAGGAGTGCAACGACCTCGCGCCTCTTCATAACCCCGCCAACCTGATCGGCATTCGCGCCTGCCAGAAGCTGATGCCCACGACCCCCATGGTAGCTGTCTTTGACACAGCATTCCATCAGACCATGCCTGAGAAAGCATTCCTGTATGCGATCCCCTATAAGTACTATGAGAAATACGGCGTCCGCCGCTACGGCTTCCACGGAACAAGCCATCGCTTTGTATCCGAGCGCGTCGCCGCGATCCTGGGCAAAAAGCCCGAAGAGATCAAGACCATCGTCTGCCATCTGGGCAACGGAGCCAGTGTTGCGGCAGTCTGCCACGGCAAATCCATCGATACCTCCATGGGACTGACCCCGCTGGAAGGCCTGATCATGGGTACCCGCAGCGGCGACATGGATCCCGCCATCCTTTCCTTCCTGATGGGCAAGAGCAAACTGAACATCGACCAGATGATGAACGTGCTTAACAAAGAATCCGGTATTCTGGGCCTGTCCTCCGGTCTCTCCAGTGACTTCCGCGAGATCGAAGCCGGCGTTAAGGAAGGCAATGTTGCTGCACAGCGCGCGAACGACGCCTTTGTATACCGCGTAGCCAAGTATATCGGCGCTTACACCGCAGCCATGAACGGAGTGGACGCGATCGCGTTCACGGCCGGACTGGGCGAGAATAACGCCGCCATCCGTAAGGAAATCTGCTCCTACCTGGGCTATCTGGGCGTGGAGATCGATGATGAGCGGAACGCTGTCCGCGGCAAAGAAACGGTTGTTTCCTCCGATCAGTCCAAGGTGAAGGTTCTGCTGGTACCCACCAACGAAGAACTGATGATCGCCCGCGACACGATGGAGCTGGTTGGCTGATTCCGGACTTTTCCCCCGTTCATGATAAACTCATGAACGGGGGAGTTTTGCAAATGACGCAATTACTGAGGAACAATCATGAAAAAGATACCTACAAAGAGCTGGATCCTGTCCGCGATCCTGCTGATTATCGGTGTGATCCATATTTTTTATGGCTATATGAAGGGCCAGTTCGAATGGTTATGGATCATCCTCTGCTTCGGCGGCGCGATTCTTAATATTCTGGCCGAGATCTATCTGGTCCCCAGGGTGGCCGAAACCATTCCCGATGATGAGCCGGAAGTGACGATCACAGAGGAGGAGCTGACTGCCGAGATGGAAGCGGCCAAGGCTGAGGCAGAACTGGAGGAGGAGCAGCATGCAGATCATTGACGCCCATGTACATCCGTTTGTCACACCCGAGCAGAGGATGGGCCGTCACAGCGGTTTTGTGACGGATATGGATTATTTCGTGGAGGACCTGCAGCGCGCCGGGATCACCCATTGCTGCGGCTCGGTGATCGAGCGGCTTAATGTCAGCAGCTGGGAGGACGTCCGCAGGCTGAATGATCAGGCGTTGGAGATAGGGGAACGGTATCCGGATTTTTATACGCCGGGCTTTCACATTCATCCCGCATTCCCCGTAGAATCCTGCGAAGAAATCGAGCGCATGAGCGCAAAGGGCGTGAAGCTGATCGGCGAACTGGTCTGGTATATGATGGGCTGGGAGCAGTATGCGGATCCGCGCCTGCGCGAAGCCTTCGAACTGGCCGCGCAGAAAGGCATGACAGTCAATATCCATCCTTCCACCTATGAGGACATGGACCGCTTTGCGGAGCAGAATCCCAACCTGGATATCATCGTGGCTCATCCGCGGGACGGCGCTGATTATGAGGATAATCTGCGCAGGCTCCGGAAGTTTGACCATGTATATCTGGATCTCAGCGGGACGGGATTGTTCCGCTATGGCATGCTCAGACGCGCGCTGGACACTGTCGGCAGTGAAAAACTCCTTTTTGGAACAGATTATCCGATCTGTAATCCGGGCATGTATGTCGAAGCCGTGCTGTTTGAGCAGACGACTGATCAGGAACTTGAGAATATTTTTGAGAAAAATGCCGAAAGGCTGATTACAAAGAAGGAAACCGTATGAGCTGGAAACTGGAAGCGGCAGTGGGCTGCCATATGGGCCGTGTCCGCGATAATAACGAAGACAATCTGTTTTTCAACGGCCGGGTGCTGGAACTGATCCATCCCGGACTTCGCCATGCGCAAAAATATGAGTTTGAACTGGAAGACAAGGACCTGTGCTTCTGCGTATTTGACGGCATGGGAGGAGAAGAAGCGGGAGAAGTGGCTTCCTATGTCGCGGCCAAGACGCTGCAGCGCGAACTTGTGGGGCACCAGGATGTTCTCCTGAGTCCGCGGGAACGTCTGTTCAGAATCTGCGAGTCCATGAATCTGGCGGTGTGCGGGGAATCTGAACGGCGCCAGAACATCCGCATGGGCAGTACATTCGTCCTCTTTTATTTCTTAGGTGATGAGGTCTATGTCTGCAATCTGGGCGACAGCAAAGCCTTCCGCCTGCGCGGAGAAGAGTGGATGCAGATCTCCGAGGACCATGTGGAGAGCCTCCCGCCCGCCTTTACCCGCGGCAAACCGCGCCTGACCCAGCATCTCGGCATCCGTCCGGATGAACTGCAGCTGGTTCCCTACCTGGCAAAAGGCAGGATCGAAGCGGGCGATCAGTATCTGCTCTGCAGCGACGGCCTGACGGATATGGTGTCCAAAGAAGAAATCTGCCGCATTCTCCAATCCTCTCCGGATGCCAGAGAATGCGTGGAGAATCTGATCGCCACGGCGAATGACCGCGGCGGGAAGGATAATATCTCCATCATTCTGATTCGAATTCCGGAGGAGTCATAATGGCATATCAGGAAATCTGGCCGGGTTGGGAGACCATCCGGCTGATCGGATCCGGAGGATTCGGCAAGGTGTACGAGATCCGCAAAGTGGATCAGACCGGCGATTACCGTTCGGCGCTTAAAGTCATCAGTGTGCCGCAGACGCCGGACGAATACCGATCCTACCTGGATGAAGGCTACGATGATGAGAGCATCGTCCGCATTTTCCGGGACCAGATCGATCAGCTGGTTTCGGAATTCCAGCTGATGGCCGAATTCAAAGGGACTTCCAACATCGTCAGCTACGAGGATCATATGATCATTCCGCACGAGGACGGACATGGCTGGGATGTGCTGATCCGCATGGAGCTGCTGACAAGTCTGCCCCATATTTATCAGCAGAAGGGCATGACCGAGGATGAAGCGATTCAGGTGGGCATGGACATCTGCCAGGCTCTTATTCTATGCGGCAAAAGGAATCTGATACACCGCGACATCAAACCCCAGAACATCTTCGTCAATCAGTTTGACAACTATAAGCTGGGCGATTTCGGCATATCCAGAACCATGGACCACGTGACCATGGCGACCAAAGTGGGGACCTATACCTATATGGCGCCGGAGGTCTATTTTAACCGCCCTTACGGCGCTGCGGCCGACCAGTATTCGCTCGGTCTGGTACTGTACTGGCTGATGAACCGAAGACGCCCGCCTTTTGAGCCCCTGCCTCCGGATGTGCCGACCAGCCGTCAGAGATCCGATGCGCTCCTGGCGCGGCTCGACGGGAAAACCCTGCCGCAGCCGGCTGATGCCTCCGATCAGTTCTCCAAAGTCATCTTAAGGGCATGTTCGCCGCGTCCCGAAGACCGTTATGCGTCTCCGGAAGCCATGTTTAAGGCGCTTGCCTCCCTGCCCGATGCGCCCGAACGGACCTATTCAGGCCAGGGCGCGGATACCGCCTCCCGGCAGAAGTCTTCGGAGGAGCAGGAAATCACGATCAGCGGGTTTTCCGAGAAAGCGCGGCCTGAGCCGAGTCCTGCGGAAGACAGTACGACGGATGAATTTACCGATAAAACCATCGGCATCTGGGGATCGTACAAGCCTTTTGACAAGCCGGAACCGACAAAGCCGGAGCCGCCTAAGTCCGAATCTTCTGTAAAGCCCCAAAATGGGCGGGGGCAGGTTAAGCCTGAGTCCGGGCCTTCTTCCGGTCCGGCGCCGTCCGCCGGATCATTTGAAAACACGAACTCTAAAAAAACAGGAAGGACTACCCCCCATCCCTTCCAGGATATTAAGCTCACGCAGAAGGATATGGATGATCTCGTCAACATGATCATGAAGCACGGGAAGCCCATCTCGGTCTTTGATGTGTATAAGAATTCCATCTTCAGGGATCCGAGCGGAGGCACCTTCGCTGTCGGGGCAGAGGTTACACCCGCATTGATCCGCAAGGCTTCCGGTCACATGGATAAAAATCAAAAGGCTCTCGCGGCGATCTATGTCCCGGCAACGTTTCTGGTTCGCCATTTCGGGGCGGTCTTTACACCTGAGACGATGCTGATAAAGGGGAATTCACCCGTTTTTGCCTATAGCAAAGGAACAGCCGTGAACTTCCGGGTATCCAGGATCGATTATCGGTGGATTCAATCCGTGTCTGTAAAAAGTGATGCCGGAACCTACAGCAATATCGAACTCCGGTGTTCGGAGCAGAGCCCTTATACCAGTGTGACGATTATGCTTCCCCGCGTCATCGACCCGAACACATTTGCCCGGCTGCTGGAGGGTCTCTCCGGGACGGACAAGATGAATACGACCGGCTAGTTTTGCCCTCAAAACCGTGTTTTTTCGACAGGTTTTTTCTTGAATGAATTCTTGACAGATAAGGCGCCTCGTGCTACAATTAGTAAGGTGCCTTATTTTTTACTGAAGCATCTTTGTCCGTATAAGAATGATAAGAGGGGGACACAATGAAACTCATTTTCCGCTACATGGGCAAGTACAAGTCGTTCATCTTCATGGCCATTTTTATCAAGCTTTTGGGGACCATGTCTGAACTTGCGCTTCCGTACATCCTGGAGCATATAATCGACAATGTGGTACCTTCAGGAGACCTCGCACAGGTCATTTTCTGGGGGCTTGCCATGTTTGCCACAGCCGTCATCTGCCGGTTTCTGAATGTGACCGCGAACCGCAAGGCAGTCTATAATGCGCACAGGATCAGTTATGATGTCCGTCAGGCACTTTTTGAGAAGACGGCCAATCTGACCGGTGCACAGTTTGACAGCTTTGGTCTGCCGAGCCTGATTTCCCGTATGACCAGTGACAGCTATAATGTGCAGAATGCCATTCAGCGTTTCCAGACGCTGACGGTCCGCGCTCCGATCATGCTGGTCGGCGGCGTCATCGTGACGCTGACCATGGAGCCGCACCTGGCTGTAATCCTGATCGTTATGCTCCCGATCCTGATCACGAGTATTCTCTTTGTTACGTCCCGCGGTATTCCGATGTACAGAGCCGTGCAGGAGAAGCTGGACACCGTCGTACGTGTCATGCGTGAGAACATCACCGGTATCCGCGTTGTCAAAGCGCTCAGTAAAGAGGATTATGAGAAGCGGCATTTCCAGGAAGCCAACCAGGCGATGACGCGTCAGGATATCAAGGCTGCGACGGTCATGGCGATTCCCGGACCCTTCATGCAGCTCTGCCTGAATACCGGCCTGACACTGGTCGTCATTCTCGGAGCCTCGCGCGTTAACGACGGCCTGATGAAGCCCGGTGTCATCCTTGCCTTCCTGACTTACTTTAATATGATTACCATGGGTGTCATGGGTCTGAACCGTATCTTTATGACGCTCTCCCGCGCGAGCGCGAGTGCGGACCGTATTGATTCCGTGCTGCAGACTGATACCAACGCCTATATCGTCCCCGAATCTGAGGCGCTTAAGCCTTCAGGAGATGAGTTCATCCGCTTTGAACATGTGGATTTCAGCTACGGCCAGGATTCCAAAGAGAAAGAAGGATTTGTCGGAGCTGAGCGAGAGATGGCATTATCGGATATCGATTTTGCGATACGCAAGGGCGAGAGTCTCGGCATTATCGGCCCGACCGGATGCGGCAAGACGACGATCATCAACCTGATGCTTCACTTCTATGACGCGACCCGCGGAGGCGTTTTCATTGACGGCAGGGATGTCCGGACGTATGAGAAGGACGAGCTTCGCCGCAAGTTCGGCGCCGCTTTCCAGAATGATATGATCTTCAAGGATACGCTGCGCGAGAATATCGATTTCGGCAGACACCTTACCGAGGAGCAGCTTCGCGCCGCGGTGGAGGACGCTATGGCAGCGGAATTCATTGACAGCCTGCCCGACGGCCTTGATCACGAAGCAGCAATTAAGGGCGCGAATCTCTCCGGCGGACAGAAGCAGCGCATCCTTGTCGCGAGGGCGCTGGCCGCGTCGCCCGAGATCCTGATCCTCGACGACAGCTCTTCCGCATTGGATTACAAAACTGACGCCAGTATGCGTAAAGCCATTAACGAGCATCATAAGGACAGTACGGTGATCATGATCGCCCAGCGTGTCTCCAGCGTCATGAATATGACGAATATTCTGGTACTGGACAACGGCAAATGCATCGGTTATGGCAGCCATGAAGAATTACTTAAGACCTGTGACGCTTATCGTGAGATCTACGAGATCCAGATGGGCGCCATGGCGCAGTAAAGGGGGTGACGAGCGATGCCGGGTAGAGGCGACCGCGGAGGCGTTAAAGAGAAACCCAAGAATGCGAAGGGAACGCTTCTGCGTATTATTCAGTACATGATGGATTATAAATGGCTGATTCTGGCCTTTCTGATTCTGACCTTTTTAAGCAATATCGGCAATCTCCTCGGTCCCCGTTTTGCGGGTAAAGCCATCGGAGAGGCTGAAGCGGGCTTCAAACTTGGAATCGGCATGATCAATATGGACATGGTCAAGCATTACGCTTTTCTGATGCTGGCGGCCTATGTCGGCTCCAACCTTATGTCCTTCCTGGTCAGCATCGGCATGATGCGTGTCGGGCGCAGGATCGCGCAGAACATGCGCCGGGACATTTTTAACAAATTGATGAATATGCCGGTCAGCTATTTTGACCAGAACCAGGCCGGTGATATCATCAGCCGTGTTTCCTACGATATCGATGTCGTCACCATGAGCCTGTCCGCCGACCTGATCCACATTCTGACCAGTCTGGTCACGGTGGTCGGCAGCTTCGTCATGATGTGCACGATCTCGATCCCGCTGGTGCTCTGCATGGTCTTCACCATCCCGATTTCCATTCTTTTTACGCGCTACATGGGTAAAAAGACCCGTCCGCTGTATTCCAAGCGCAGCGCATCCTACGGGGCCATGAACGGCTTCACGGAGGAAATGTTCACGGGTCAGAAGACGATCCTGGCTTATGCGCATGAGGATGCGGTGTCGGAGAATTTCAGCGGTGTAAACCGCAGAGCTGCCGAGGCTTACCGCGATGCGGACAGCATGGGTATGACCATGGGCCCGACGATCGGCATGATCTCCAATTTCGGACTGGCGGCCATCGGTATGGGCGGTGCCATCCTCTACATGCTCAATATCGTCGGCCTGGCACAGATCTCCAGCTTTGTTCTCTACAGCCGCAAATTCTCCGGCCCGATCAACGAGATCTCCAACATCATCAACGAGATTTATTCGGCCCTTGCCGCTGCCGAGCGTGTGTTCCACCTGCTGGATCAGCCCGAGGAAGCCAAAGACATCTACGGCGCCAAAGAACTTGATGACTGTGAAGGCCATGTCCAGGCCGAGAATGTCAAATTTGGCTATGAGCCCGGCAAAACCATTCTGCACGACCTGAATCTGGAAGCCAAGCCCGGACAGACCATTGCCATTGTCGGACCGACCGGCGCCGGCAAGACGACGATCATCAACCTGCTGATGCGCTTCTACGACGTGGACGAGGGTGCCATCTACGTGGACGAAACGGAGTGCCGCCAGTACACGATGGAGAGCCTGCGGCGGAGCTACGCGATGGTCCTGCAGGACACTTGGGTTTTCCACGGCACGATCTACGACAATATCGCCTACGGCAAAGAAAATGCCACCATGGAAGAAGTCGTGGCGGCAGCCAAAGCGGCGCGCATCCATAACTACATAATGACGCTGCCGCAGGGTTATAATACCGTGATCTCCGAGGACGGCGGCAATATCTCCAAGGGCCAGAAACAGCTGCTCACCATTGCGCGCGCGATGCTTTTCGACACCCGGATGCTGATCCTGGATGAAGCGACCAGTAACGTCGATACCAATACCGAGCGCCAGGTGCAGAAAGCCATCCGAAGCCTGATGAAAGGCAAGACCAGCTTCGTCATCGCCCATCGCCTGAGCACGGTCCAGAACGCAGACCGCATCCTGGTCGTCAACAAAGGCGACGTGGTGGAGCAGGGCACGCACGACGAGCTGATGGCCAGCAAAGGATTCTACTACAAATTGTACGCAAGCCAGTTTGAATAAATTCGGTCGTTGTTGTATATTGTACACTGTGCACGACCGAAGCCAAAACGGCCTCTTTACGTTGTTTTCCCACTTATGGAAGCTAACAGAAGAGGCCGTTTTGCGCAATCTACGCAATCTTTCGATCGTTACTGGATATTGTACACTGTGCAGGACCGAAGCCAAAATCAAAGGCTGCCTGATCTTCTCTTGACAGAGAACCTCAAGGCAGCCTTTGATTTTGCGCAGTCTTTCCAAGAATTGTCGTTATTGTATATTGTACACTGTGCACGACCGTTTTTGTTCAGGGGGCTAATGCTTTGCCGTAACATCGGATTTTAATTGATTATTCTAAGCGGATATGATATAATGATCTGGATAGAACGGTTGGGCGGAAGGGTGTTTGCTTCTGCTTGCCGAGAGGAGGATCATGTGGAATGAAACTTGGAACTGCAAGGATCGTTGTCTGGTGTCTGATGGCACTGGTCGTTTTCCTCGGGATTATCGCACTCGTGGTACAGAAGCCAATCACTTATATCCTGATGATATTGGCTTTGGCCGCGGAATTGATTATGTTTTTCGGATTTATCAGATGTCCGCACTGCGGCCGGCATCTGGACCGGGCAGGGATGAATGCTGAGATCGAGTTTTGCCCCTTCTGCGGGGAATCGCTGAAAGAAGAGAATGAGTAAGCTCTTGTTGTGTTGAGGGCACCTGAATGACAGGATTGATAAAACATGAAGGAGGAAACAATGAATCAACTTAATAACGATATTGCCGTTCTGGCAGCGGAACGGGAAAAAACGATTGTAAAAACAAGTATAATCGGAATTGCAGCCAATATTCTGCTTGTGGGCTTCAAGGCTTTTGTCGGACTGGTGTCGCATTCGATCGCCGTGATCCTGGATGCGGTCAATAATCTGTCGGACGCGCTTTCTTCAGTAGTGACGATCATCGGCGCCAAGCTCGGAGCGAAGCAGCCGGATCGGAAGCATCCGCTGGGTTACGGCCGGATCGAGTATCTTAGCTCGATGATCGTGGCTGCGCTGGTGCTGTATGCCGGTATTACGTCCCTGGTGGAATCCGTCAAGAAGATCATTTCGCCGGAAGCCGCGGACTACAGTACGGTTTCGCTCATCATTATCTCCGTCGCGATCGCGGCCAAGCTGCTGCTCGGCATGTATGTAAAGCGTCAGGGGAAGAAGGTCAATTCGGGTGCGCTGGTCGCGTCCGGCTCAGATGCGCTGTTTGACGCGATCCTGTCGGCCTCGGTGCTGGCTTCCGCCGTGATTTTCCTGATCTGGGGGATTTCACTTGAAGCATATGTCGGCGTGATTATCGCCGGATTTATTATCAAAGCCGGTATCGAAATGATGATCGAGACGCTGAATGACATCATCGGCAAGCGTGAGGACGCGGAGACGACCGGCGAACTGAAGCGGATCATCTGCGAGGAGGAAGACGTCCTCGGCGCGTATGACGTTACGCTTTTCAATTACGGACCGAATAAAAACTACGGGTCAGTCCATGTCGAACTGCCGGATACGCTGAGCGTTGACGATGTTGACAGAATCACGCGAAGGATTCAGACGGATGTCTTCAAAAAGACCGGGATCATTCTGACCGGGATCGGTGTCTACTCCTATAATACTTCCGATGATGAAGCGGCGCGGATGCGCAATGAGATTCAGAAAATGGTTTTGTCACATGACTGGGCACTGCAGATGCATGGCTTCTACGCGGACACGGAGAAGAAAACGGTGCGTTTTGACGTGGTTGTCAGCTTTGACATCAGCAGGAAAGAGGCTGTGGAAACGCTGTTTCGGGAAATCAGTGCGGTATATCCCGATTATGAAATCCTGATCATCCCGGATGTGGACGTCGCGGATTGATTCGACACTCACACATGCATAAAAATCCCGGCTCTGGGTGAGCCGGGATTTTGACTTTTAGTTACGGTTGCCGAATTCGGAAAGCTTCAGTCCTTTATTGCGTTCCAGGATCATCTCAAGGCTCCATTCGTGAGCGTAGATGATCATGTAGTTACCGCGGAAGTCCTGAATCAGCTTGGCATCGGTGGTCAGATAGAGCTGAGGAGGCGATTCGGGATCGGTTTCGTTCTCGATCCAGCGAATGTATTCCTGGGGCATGGTCTCCAGACGCACTTCGACATTGTATTCCATGTTAAGGCGGTACTGGAGCACATCAAACTGCAGAGGACCGACCACGCCGACGATGATCTCTTCCATGCCGCGGCGCGGTTCCTGGAACATCTGGATGGCGCCTTCCTGTGCGATCTGCACAGTACCCTTAAGGAATTGCTTGCGCTTCAGCGTGTCGACCTGGCGCAGCCTGGCAAAATGCTCCGGCGCAAAGGTCGGGATACCGGTAAAGCGGCATTTCATGGACGGGTCGCAAACCGTGTCTCCGATGGAAAAGATTCCGGGATCGAAGACGCCGATGATATCCCCGGCAAAGGCTTCGTCGATGACCGTGCGGTCCTGGGCCATCAGCTGCTGCGGCTGGGACAGGCGCATGCGCTTGTCGCCCTGCACATGATAGATCTCCATGTCTTTGTCGAAGCGGCCGGAGCAGATCCGCATGAAAGCCACACGATCGCGGTGAGCCTTATTCATATTGGCCTGGATCTTAAAGACGAAGGCGGAGAAGCGGCTGTCAAAGGGATCGACGATCGTGCCGTCCGCTGTCTCACGGGCGAGGGGCGGGGGAGTAAGCCTCAAGAATTCCTGCAGGAAAGGCTCTACGCCGAAATTGGTCAGGGCTGATCCGAAGAAAACAGGAGAGAGGCGGCCGCCCTCGATTTCAGCGATATCGAAATCATAATTGGCACCGTCGAGCAGCTCGATATCCTCGGCCAGGGTCCGGTGAGCTTCCTCACCGATCAGATCACTGAGATGGGGGTCCGAAAGCTGGACCTCGACCGAATCGGCCTTGCGTGCTCCGCCGTGTGAGATAAACGAGATGATCTCGCCTTTCTGACGGTCATAAACACCCTTGAAGCTCTTGCCTGAACCGATCGGCCAGTTCATCGGGAAAGTGTGGATGCCCAGCTCGGATTCGATTTCCTCCATCAGATCAAAGGGATTGCGGGATTCGCGATCCATCTTGTTGATAAAGGTAAAGACGGGGATGTGCCGCAGGACGCAGACCTTGAAGAGCTTGCGGGTCTGGGCTTCCACGCCCTTGGAGGCATCGATCACCATAACGGCGGAATCCGCGGCCATCAGCGTGCGGTAGGTATCCTCGGAGAAGTCCTGGTGGCCGGGTGTATCCAGAATATTGATGCAGTATCCGTCATAATTGAACTGCATGACGGAAGAAGTGACAGAGATACCGCGCTGCTTCTCGATCTCCATCCAGTCGGAGACCGCGTGGCGGGCGGCCGCTTTGCCCTTGACGGCGCCGGCCAGCTGGATCGCGCCTCCGTAGAGCAGGAATTTCTCGGTCAGGGTCGTTTTACCGGCATCGGGATGCGAGATGATCGCAAAAGTGCGCCGCTTCTCGATGGCGGTTTGAATCGTTTGATTGGTCAAAAGAATTCCTCCTTTGTATTCGAATTGAGGCAGGCTACGGGCCCGCCGGATACCGGTGGCGATTCTGTTGACGTATTAACATAATCCAGTCATTGTAAAAAGTCCTCTCATGGAATCCGGCTTGTGCGAGACAAGCCGGAACGAATTATAGCATAAAACGATTGTGATGGCAAGCGCTACTTATTCACCGAAACAGATGCCGATATCGCGTCCGCACTGTACCATCTGATGATCGATCGGAACGAATTTGGTCTGGCTCGCGGCGATCTTCAGCGGATTGCTGGTGACTCTGCCATTGATCATGGCGACAGTCTGGCCGTAGTTCTCATCCCTGATCAGGTGAGCGGCGTAGCTGCCGAACTGGGTCGAAAGGAGACGGTCATAAGGAGAAGGTGAGCCGCCTCTCTGATAGTGGCCGGGGACGACCACGCGGGTCTCAAGTCCGGTGATGCTCTCAATCTGATGAGCAAGATAATGGGATCCGGAAGCGAAATTGTTCTCGGCGAGCTTGGCAGCACGTTCTTTGCGCTTGCTGCCGAGAGCCTTGTCATAGGCGCCCTCCGCGACGACGATGATCGTGAAGCCGTGGCCGGTCTCGATACGGTGCTCGATGGAGGCGATGACGCTGTCCATATTATAGGGGATCTCGGGCAGGAGCACGATATCTGCACCGCCTGCAATGCCTGCGTACAGGGTCAGCCAGCCGGCCTTATTGCCCATCAGCTCGATGACCATGATGCGTCCATGGCTGTTCGCGGTCGTGTGGATGCGGTCCACAACACCGGTCGCGATATCCACCGCGGTATGGAAGCCGAAGGTTACATCCGTGCCATAGATATCATTATCGATGGTCTTGGGCAGACCGATGACATTAAGACCTTCCTCCGACAGAAGATTCGCCGTTTTGTGTGTGCCGTTGCCGCCCAGCGTAACCAGGCAGTCCAGGCCCATCTTCTTATAATTCGCTTTCATCGCGGCGACTTTATCGACATTATCGTCCTCGATCACGCGCATGTTGCGGTACGGACGGCGGGAGGTGCCGAGAATGGTGCCGCCGAGGGTCAGGATGCCGCTGAATTCACGGCGCTTCATGGTACGGTAATCGCCTTCGATCAGGCCGCGGTAGCCATCGGCGATGCCGATGAATTCCGCGTCAAACAGTTCATAGGAAGCTTTTGCGACGCCGCGGATGGCGGCGTTAAGTCCGGGGCAGTCCCCGCCGCTGGTCAGGATTCCGATTTTTCTTTTCATGTGAGCTGGACCTCGCTTTCTGTAAGTAGCTTTGTCACGCACCTGAATGTGCGCAGGACGTATCTGTCTGTCTTTTATTACTATACCATAAAAAAGCGGTTTTGGGAATATGATTTTGAAAAATGATGCCAAATGATGAACAGTTTGTAAATCCTCAAATTAAATCTTTTTTTCAAGGTTCGTTTAAGCATTCTGCCGTAAACTGTGGGCGTCAAAGGGAGAAAACACTCCCCGACCCATTTACAGAAAGGAGTATTCATATGGGACATACATTTATCGGTAAAAAATTGATCATCGGACTGCTGAGCCTGGCGATCCTCGCCTCCTCCGCAGGCTGTTCGGCAGTAGGGACGGAGACGGCAGAGAGCAGTGCCGGTACCGTTTCCACCACCTCGGAGGCGACGACGCAGTATAAGCTCGATCAGTCCGAGGACGGGACGGCCACCGAGTCCGATAAGTCGGGCAAGGGGACCGGCACGGAAGAGAAGGACAAGGAAGAGAGCAGCTCGGAGAAAAGCAATGAGGAGATCGTTTATCTGTCCGCCGAAGAACTGATCGCGGAGTACAGCAATTTTGACCTGCAGACGCCGGAAGACTGGAGCAATATTTTGGAGTTCGATCTGGACCAGCTCTCCGGGGAAGTGACGATCTCGGAGGGCGGGGTCTACCGGCTCACCGGCAGCCTGAACGGCAGCCTGACCATCGAGGCACCGGAAGATGCGAAAGTCGTTCTGATGATGGACGGCTGCACCATTACTTCGACGGATGCTCCGGCCATCCAGGTTAATTCCGCGGATAAAGTCATGATCTACACAATGGAAGATTCGGAGAACACGATCATTGACAACCGCAATGCCGCGGAAGACGAAGACGCCGAAGGGGCGGCCATTTACAGCACCTGTGCGCTTGTCCTCAGCGGCGAAGGTCTGCTGCAGGTGGAAGGACATTACAATAACGGCATCCAGAGCAAAAAAAGTGTGAAAATGATTTCGGGCAGCGTCGAAGTGACGGCCGCCAATCACGGCATCAAAGCCAAGAACAATATCCTGATCAAAGATGGCTTCCTTACGGTGGATGCCGGTGAGGATGCGCTTAAGACGACGGAGGACGATCCGGACGGCGGACTCATCTATGTGGAAGGTGGTTCACTGGTACTGACCTCTGTGGAGGACGGCATGGATGCGTCCAATTATCTGAAAATTACGGGCGGCACGGTTCAGGTGACGACGACCGCTCCTGTCAGCAGTTCTTCCGGTAATCAACAGCAGTGGGGCTTCCCAGGCGGCATGGGCGGCCAGCAGGGAGGCTTCCCCGGCGGCATGGGCGGCCAGCAGGGAGGCTTCCCAGGCGGCATGGGCGGTCAGCAACAGGGCGGTTTTCCAGGCGGCATGGGCGGTCAGCAACAGGGCGGTTTTCCAGGCGGCATGGGCGGTCAGCAGGGAGGTTTCCCGGGCAGCATGGGCGGTCAGCAGGGAGGCTTCCCCGGCGGCATGAATGGCCAGCAACCTGGAGAAATGCCTTCTGATACAAGCGGACAAATGCCCGGAGAGATGCCTTCTGATATGAGCGGACAAATGCCTGGAGAGATGCCTTCTGATATGAGCGGACAAATGCCCGGCCAGATCCCTGAAAGCACCGATCCGCAGCAGACCGGTACGCAGCAGGCATCCGATGATGTCAGCGCCAAAGGCCTGAAAGCAGAGGTCCTGATCGTGATCAGCGGCGGAAGCATTCAGATCAATTCGACCGATGACGGTATTCACTCCGACGGCGAGCTCCTGATCAGCGACGGCGAGATTACGATCCAAAGTCAGGACGATGGCATTCATGCGGACGAAAAGGTTGAGATCAATGGAGGAACGATGACGATCTCCGCAGGCGAGGGAATCGAAGCAACCGCGGTTCTGATCCATGACGGCAAGATCACGATCCAGGCTACGGATGACGGCATCAATGCGGCTCAAAAATCGACGGCGTATTCACCGGTTATCGAGATCACAGGAGGTACGATCGATGTTACGATGGGAGCCGGCGATACCGACGGATTAGATTCCAACGGGAATATCATCATCAGCGGAGGAACCATTTCCATCCAGGGAAATTCGGCTTTCGACTATGTTGGAAACGTATCCTTCACTGGGGGAACGGTGTATGTCAATGGCCAGCAGGTGACAACGATCACCAATCAGTTCGGCGGCATGGGCGGCGGTCAGCGCCCGGAAGGCGGCCGCAGATAATCCGGCAGGCGGTGTTTTTACGGCAAAAGGCGGTTAGAGACACCGCCTTTTTGTTTTCTGAATAATTTTGCCTGAAAGGGTTGTAACTTTTCCCGCAAATAGTGTATAATAATAGTAGAACGGCAAGTGTTCTGACGAAATGGAGGTGTATCTATGAAACGTTGGTTGCTTGTGATTCTGGCAGCGCTGCTTGTCTTCGGGACATTGGCAGGCTGCGGCGATGATAAGGATAAGAATAAAGAGAGCAGTGTGCCGCAGATTTCGGACACATCTTTTGTGGACTCTTCGGCTGATTCCAATCCTGAGCCGTCGGATCCGGAAAGGGTGGCGGTGCAGCGTACACTTTTGGCGTGGGAGGACTACGCGGTTTACGGGCCCCTGGAGGACGTGCTCGCGGCAGGATTTGAACGGTTCGATCTGCGCAGCGCGGAATATTCGGAAGAAGCAGGCGGCACATCGGTTTCATTTACTTTTGGGAAACCCGGTCAGGGCGGATATCTGCAGATTACCGGATCCGTCTTCTTAGGGACGGACGCATCGGCTCTTTTTGATCTGGACGAAACGGAGGGCGAGAAAAATCCCGACGCTTCCAAGGCCAATGAATGGCTTAAGACGATGGTGAAGACCTCTTTGGAGGGTTACGGGGCAGCTCCGGAGCAGATGACCTCCGGCGGGATCAATTGGCTTTACGGCCTGGCTGAGGGCGAGGACAAAGGCACTTCGGTCCTGCACCTTTATGGCTATGGCGAGCTGGATAAAGCGCTCCTGTATGTACAGCTGACGGCAGCGGACAGCAGCGCGGGCTCCATGGACGAGATCAAGTCGGACATTCTGTTCTGGCTGAAATCTCTGACGGGTAATGGAAAGCCGGACGAGAAGATTCAGGAACTGAAAGTGCCCTATTCTGAAAAAGGCCTGACAGCTTCCGACTGGGATGTGATGCATGATTACGGCGCGGAGCTTCGCTGGGACGCCGGCAAACAGTATCTGGATGCCTCCTGTCAGGGGAGCAAAGAAGAATATACGTATTACTGCACATTCCGCAATGCGGCCGCGGCAGGCCCCGAGGCTGTCGGGGAGGCCAGGAAGCTCGTCGCAAGTTCGCTTGAATCCACACTCGGATGGGCATACCATACCGAAGAGAATACGCTCACGGCCTGGGCCAATGCAGGCGATGATGTTTTGCTGTTCGAAATGTCGGTCGATCCACAGAACGGACAGACGGCCGACGCGGCTTTCGCACGGGCGCTCGATTGGCTGAAAACAGTCAAGATCGGGTAAGGAAAGGAGTATCCCATGAAAAAGCTTACTAAGATTCTGGCGGTCTTTCTGGCGGTTTTGATGCTTGCTCCGACACTTGGCGTGCCGCGGGCGGAGGGAGCCTCTTACTGCGACCATGAGCGCGACACGTCGGTCCCTCTGGATTACAGGCATTTTGGCACCGGGGATACCGATATCGATACCTACGCCAAATGCAAAAAATGCGGTGAATGGTATCTTTACTGCGGTTCACGGGAGCATAACTGGCAGCAGGCGGAAGTCATGAACGAGACCTGTACGACGGATGGCTATTATACGGTGCGCTGCACGATCTGCGACGCGTCTTTCACCCATATCACTTATAAGGCGACGGGACATAGCTGGAGTTCCTGGAGCAGAACCAAGGAACCCACCTGTACTTTGGCAGGGGAGCAAATGCGCGAGTGCAGCCAATGCCACCAGAAAGAGACACAGATGATATCCGCACTGGGGCATCAGTGGAGCGAATGGAAGATGACGCTTGAGCCGACCCCTGCGGAAGATGGCGTAGAGCAGCGTGAATGTCAGCGCTGCCATGAGAAACAGACTCAGTACATCCCGAGGACAGGTATCTATGCTCGGATCGGCGAATCCGCTTTTGAAGTTCTGATTGCCAAGCAGCTGGCCGCGAATGACGGCAAGTATCAAGGCGAAATCGATGAGCTGATGGATAAGGAGCTCTCGGATGCACTGAAAATCTATCAGGGAACATATGGTCTTGAGCAGAACGGGGATTTGACAGTCGATATTCTGGAGATCATGACCCTTGTTTACGCACAGAATTATAGAGGATATATGCCGAATGACGGTGTGCTGGACCGCTTCTCCTCAGGGCTTTGCGCAGATGCCGTATTTGATGATACCTATACGAGTAACGGAGACGGAACTCATGAACGCACTTCACAGCTGACCGGGATCCGTTTCTCCCTGGGGCAGAAAGAATCCGTTGTTTCATTGCGGGCGACCAGTCTGGTAGATATCATCTGCGGTCCGGTGCACGAATCCTGCCATGTCGGGAACGATTCATATAAGTGCGAGTGCGGCTATACGGAATATAAAGTGATCTTGCTTCCCGAATTTGTGGGCCTGCTTCAGGGGGGCGGCATGATCGTCACCTATGACTGGCCGCCTAAAGACGATGCAAGCCTTCCCGAAATCACCGGTTTTGACTATGAGCCTGTTTCCGCAAGTTATGTTTTCTGGGATGAGCTTCCCGGGGCGGATCACTATTATGTCTGGCTGGAAAGGGAAAATGAGGATCAAACCGACTGGACGATGATCGACGAGAGCAGAAGATGCGATGACCCGCTGTTTTCCATCCCCTATTACTACGAAATGGGCATGTACAGGGCGACCGTTCAGGCATATAACGCTTCTGATGAACCTGTTTCCAAACACACGCTGCTGATTTTCTACAGAAGCGGAACGCAGGCGATGGCTCCTGAGATCGTCAGACTGTATTACAATTACCTGTCATGGTCAGTGCCTTCTTCCATGGAATTCATTCCGGAAAACATTTACTATCAGGTAACCCTCCGTGCAGTGGATTCCGACTGGGAGGTTACGCATACAACTGTCGAAAATCACTATGATTTTACTTCGGATATAGCGGAAGCCGATTTTGAGCCCGGGACGAAACTGATCGCTACGGTGCAGACCATCAGCAATAAAGAGAATGTGCTTGCCAGTGCGACTGTGGAGAGCAATCCTCAGATCTGGACCATGGCAACATTCTACTGCGCGACAAGTGCCGTCAATATCCGCAGCGGCCCCGGTAAAGAGTACGAGCGGGTAGGGGGTCTGGCCAAAGGAGATATCGTCACCTGCTTCGGCAAGTCCGTGGGCGAGGATGGTGTGACCTACCTGCAGATCGGCTACAAAGGGGATCTCTACTATGTAAATTCATTTTATCTGCAGTGGTTCCAGCCGGAGAAGAAGATAATTGAAGTCGATCTGGGTAACGGTATTACGATCCAGGTATCCACGGATATTGCCGGCAACATCGATATGGATGATTTTAACACGCAGATCGAGGATCCTAAAAACGGCCGTATCGGGTATCAACTGCTTGGTTTCAAGAATATCACGCCGGACAGAAGCAAACTGGGATGTACCTGGCAGAAAAGCCCGTATTTCGTCTTTGTAAATTTCCACTATCCGGACAATCATGTGGAAGAAGTGCCGATCCGGATCGGCTCGACCTATGACGTTTCGAATTCTGTCAAGGATCATCTGTGGACGACATATCCGGACGGAGAAGGCATTATTGTGACCAGCGGGACTGTCTTCACCAAGAGTATGACGGATCTGTACAGCAGTCCCTTCAAAAAGACCGATATCGCGCTGGATTACACGGCGGACGATCAGCCCTATGCTGTCGTGCAGCTCTATCAGAAGGACGGCTGGGAGAATTCTGCTGTCTCTTTAGGGGCGCTGAGGGCAGGTGATCAGCTCCGGATCGATTCGTATTACGGCGGTGACCTGTATGAGGTTTATTCGTACCGGCTGGATCGTACCGGACTGGTGATGGGCAGACTTCTGAGCAGGGCATCCTCCGCGTTCAAAGTGATTCATTTTGACGCGAATGGCGGAGTCGCACCATACACCACAGCGACAGCGATCCATGAACGTTCCGCAAGCGGTTCCGTATACAGGCTGAAAGCCTATCCGATGGCAGTGCGTGACGGATATGCATTGGTGGGATGGATGGACGAGGACGGTGTCTACTACTACCCCGGAATGGTGATCACCAAGGTTCAAACTTATCTGAAAGCGGTGTGGGAACGCCATGCGCCTGTCATTCAGAGGCCGGCGGTCATCTTTGATGACGATTGCAACCCCGTAAAGTATTATTCAACGGCGAAGGGAATGGATCCGGAGAATACCATTGCCCACGGAAAGGAAGTCGTCGTGGTCGGCGAATCGGATGAACGCTACGAATGTCTGTATGGTTCGAAGAGGATCTGGGTACCCAGGGAAAACATTGCTTTCTACCGCTTCATGCTCTGGGGCGATGATGAGTATGACTATTACCTGACCTCCGAGGCCAAAATCGCGGTCAAAGGACCGAAGAACTATTGCAAGTTTTATGTCATAGGCGAAGGAACCCGGCTGTTCCATGCGGTTTCTCCTGATTTTACGGAAGAATCCGATTACTGGATCGATGTGCGGAACGATCCTGACCTAAAGTATAATGACCTGCAGGTATTCTTTGACGCGGGTCCGGGTTCATGTACCGTTCAGAGCATTCACCTGATTGACGGCCAGAATGCGCGGGGCGACATGAATTCCTCCGGCGCCTATTGCAGACTCTCGGAAGAGTATTTCCCGATGGCCTATCTCCCCGGCTATAAGTTCCTGGGATGGTATACGGAGCCCATCGGAGGCTATCCCGTCGATGCATATACGCCTATTTACTACCGTGACGATGGGACGCCGCATACCTTCTATGCACATTATGAAGGTCTCTACGATGACCGGATCTATGTCACACAGACGTATGCCAGGATCAACGCGCTTGACGAGAACGGCGAGCTGGAGTGGACGGACGAAAAGATTCCCACCGGCACCATTCTGATCGAGAAACAGCGTATCGAGGATGGTACGTATTTGCTGGTCCGTTACGATGGACGCGATGTCTGGGTCAGGAGAGGCGATCTGATCAAGGGTGATCTGATGACCGTGACGCATGTGGAATACAAGACCGACCGGTATATCCGCAGCAAGCCTACCACCAGGAAAGGCAAGAAGTATGAACAGGTCCATGGCGGGCAGACCTTTGTGGTCGTCGATGAAGAGGACGGGTACTACAAAGTGGTCTATGAAGGCGGAGAGTCCAATTTTGCCTACCTGTCCAAGCGGCATTTCAAATGATAAACACTTGAAAGTCTATCAAAAGACCGGGCAGCCGATGAAGCTGCCCGGTCTTTATACTGCCGGTCATCTTATAATGAAATGCATCAGGCTCGGCATAGCCCCCTGATTGGCGGGGGTTCAGCAACATGTGCTGTCCTTTTTTCCTGAAAGAGCTTCCCAGAACTGCGGGAAGGTTTCTACGGTCAGATCGAAAGCCAGGATCTCATTCTGTTCATTGATGACGGTCACATCGCAGTTGTGCAGAAAAACACGGCCTGTGGCGGATTCAAGCGCCCCTTCGGAAATGCTTTCAAGCAGATGATAGATCAGGCCTCCATGCGTGACGATCGCGATATAGACAGGCCGGCCGGAAGCTTCAGCGCGGGAGGCATAGGCCTCCCGGGCGAGGGCGTGGCAGGCCTCCATGGATCTGGCAGCGCGTTCCCGGACGGAGGCGACGGGTTCCATTTCTTCATGACCGCCGTTCTTCAGGAAGAAATCCCTGTCGACGGGTGTGAATCCCGACACATTGCCTTTATCGCGTTCCAGGAGCAGAGGCTCGGGGATGATGCGGGCGTTCGGGTGGTATGAAGCGATGTCCACAGCAACGTCCATGGCGCGGGAGAGAGGACTCGTCACGATGTAGGAAAAGGGGACGGAGGCGAGGACTTTGGCCAGCTCTCTGGACTGGCGCCTGCCCGTTTCATTTAGGGGGATGTCTTCGCGGCCCTGCATCCTTTTTTCAAGATTCCAATCGGTTTCACCGTGCCGGATCACGAAGAAATACAGGGGAATGGTGGATGTCTGCATAGCGGATTCTCCTGACTGTTTAGTATTTGAGGCTCAGCCGGTCCGGCCGCACCCGCGATAGTGGAGGAGGGTTATACGTTGACCTCGGCCTTGACGTCCATGGAGTCCTTGTTGGCTTCCAGAATCGGGCTGATCACTTCGGCAAGGAAATCTTCGACCTGCTCGGGTGCGCGGCCGACAAAGCGGCGCGGGTCAACCAGTTCGGCAAGCTCCTCGCGTGTGATGCCGAAGATCGGGTCTTCCGCAATCAGGTCGAGCAGGATGTTTTCGCCGCCTTCCTGCTTGATGATCCGGCTTGCTTCCATGGAATGAACGCGGATATGCTCATGCAGTTCCTGACGGTCGCCGCCGCGCTTCACGGCATCCATCATGATGGTCTCCGTGATCATGAAGGGCAGTTCTTTCATAAGGCGCTGACGGATGACTTTGGGATAGACAACCAGCCCGTCGGTCACGTTGATGTAGAGGGTCAGGATCGCGTCGACCGCCAGAAAAGCCTCAGGGACGGAGATCCTCTTGTTGGCGGAATCATCCAGCGTCCTCTCAAACCACTGCGTTGAGGCGGTAATGGCCGGATTGAGCGCGTCCACCATCACATAACGCGACAGTGAAGCGATACGCTCGCTGCGCATCGGATTACGTTTGTAAGCCATGGCGGAGGAACCGATCTGCTTGGACTCAAAAGGCTCTTCGATCTCTTTGAGATGCTGCAGCAGACGGATATCCGAGGAGAATTTGGACGCGGACTGAGCGATGCCGGAGAGCACGTTCAGAATGCGGGAATCGATCTTGCGGGAATAGGTCTGACCGCTCACGGGATAGACATCGGCATAACCCATCTTTTCGGCCACGCGCTTGTCGAGTGCACGGACCTTGGCATGATCGCCGTTGAAAAGCTCCAGAAAAGAGGCCTGTGTGCCGGTCGTACCTTTGGCGCCGCGGAGCTTCGCGTGGGACAGGCAGTCGTCCACATCTTCCAGATCCAGCAGCAGATCCTGCATCCACAGGGTGGCGCGCTTACCGACCGTCGTGGGCTGCGCGGGCTGGAAATGCGTAAAAGCAAGTGTCGGGAGGTCCTTATACTGTCCGGCAAAGCGGGCCAGATGCCCCAGCAGGGCGATCAGCTTGCGGCGTACCAGGCGCAGCGCGTCGTACATGATGATCAGATCGGTATTGTCGCCCACATAGCAGGAAGTCGCACCCAGATGGATAATACCTTTGGCGGAGGGGCATTGCTGGCCGTATGCATAGACATGGGACATGACATCGTGACGGACCTCCCGTTCGCGGGCTTCCGCCACCTCGTAGTTGATATCATCCTGATGTGCTTTCAGCTCATCGATCTGTTCCGGAGTAATATCCAGACCCAGTTCAGCCTCGGCCTCGGCAAGAGCGATCCACAGACGGCGCCAGGTGCGGAATTTGACATCCTCTGAAAACAGATGCTGCATTTCGTAGCTCGCATAGCGGGAGCCGAGAGGCGTTTTGTAAGTATCATGTGCAGTGTGGCTCATTTGGTGAGGACTCCTTCCCGATAAATGAATTTAGAGTAATGATTTCAAAGCAGAATATAGGCATCGCGCTCCGGGCCGACCGACACGTAGCGGACCTTGCATTCCATAGCTTTTTCGATAAAGCGGACATAATCCAGAGCTTCCCGCGGCAGATCTTCGGCTTTGCGGCAGGCACTGATATCGCAATGCCACCCCGGCAGGGATGTATAGACGGGCTTGGCCTGATCCAGTTCGAGCCCTACGGGGAAATCCGTAAGCGCTCTGCCATTCAGTTCATAGCCGACGCAGACGGGGATCTCCTCCATGTAGGAGAGGACGTCCAGCTTGGTCAGCGCAAGCTCGTCCGCACCCTGCATGCGGGTACCGTAACGGCTTGCCAGCACATCGAAACCGCCCACCCGCCTGGGACGTCCGGTCGCGGCACCGTATTCATGCCCGGCCTGGCGCAGCGCTTCGGCCTCGGGTCCGAACATCTCACAGGTAAAAGGCCCCTCGCCGACGCAGGTGGAGTAAGCCTTGATGATACCGATCACCTTGTCCAGACGGTGATTCGGGATTCCTGCTCCGACAGGCGCATAAGCGGCAATGGTAGAGGAGGAAGAAGTATAGGGGTAGATGCCGAAATCGATATCACGCAGCGCACCGAGCTGCGCCTCAAACATGATATTCCTGCCGGCTTTGGCTGCCTGGTCCAGGTATAATCCGGTATCGCAGACAAAGTCGCTGAGCGGCGTAAAATACCGCTCCAGCCATTCCAGCATGGCTTCTACACGGACCGGCTCGGCACCGTAGGCTTTTACCATCGTCAGATTCTTCCATTCGACGATGTCGGCCAGCTTGTCAGCAATCGCTTCCCGATGAAGCAGATCCCCCATGCGGATCGCTTTTTTCATATATTTGTCGCCGTATACATAGGCAATCCCACGGCGTGTGGAACCGAATTTCTTATCGGCCAGGCGGGATTCCTCCAGGCAGTCCTGATCTACATGGTAGGGCATGCAGACAATGGCCCGGTCGCTGATCTTGAGATTGTCAGGAGTGATCCGGATGCCGCCCCTGCGCAGGTTCTCGATTTCGCCGCAAAGGTGGTGCAGGTCGATAACCATGCCGTTTCCAAGGACATTCACGACGTTCTCATTAAAAATGCCGGAAGGAATCAGATTCAGGATAAAGGATCCTCTGTCATTGACCACCGTGTGTCCGGCATTATTGCCGCCTTGATAACGGACTACCACATCATAATCCTGACTGAGCAGATCGACCATACGGCCCTTGCCTTCGTCGCCCCAGTTGATGCCGGTAATTGCTGTCAGCATAATTGTCACCTCTTTCTATTAGCCGGAAGAAGTAAACCTTGACATAAATTACGCCAGGCTGCAGTGCCTGCGGTCCGGCGTAATATCTCCATTCCTCTATGATTATATCTGCTGTGAAAATGCTTGTCAAGTTAAAAATACGACGGTTTAAGCATGTTTGGAATGCGCTGTTTTGGGCAGAATAGCAAGGGCCTGGAGCCGTTTCCGGAGCGCATAAAAAGGATTTATCTTGACAGAAGTGCGCCCGGGAGGGTATACTGTAACGGTAAGCAGCAGGCACCGTCGCGTGACCTGTTAGAGGAGGTGCCACCATGTGGGATGAATTACAGCAGTATGTAAAGAATAATCTCTCCCGGATGCAGAGAGAGGCGGGAGGCATTCTGAAGTATCCGTATATTGTACCCGGTTCTGCCAATTATTCGGGAACGCTCTGGGACTGGGATTCCTGGTGGACCTGTGTGGCGATGGGGCAGGCCGAGACGGATGAAGGCGAGGCCGGCCGGTACCTTCCCTACGAGCAGGGATGCGTATTGAATTTTCTGGATCATATGGACGCGTCCGGCAAGATCCCGATCACGCTGTCCAACTCGCATTTTTATCCGGAACGGGAGGCTGATTACTGCGGCCGCAACAACCATAAGCCCTGCCTCGCGCAGCATGCGGCCTTTATTACACGTAAATGCGGCGATCTGGAGTGGATCCGTCCGCACCTGCAGGAGCTTGAGACCTTTGCTGGCTGGTTCCTGATCCACGCGACCCATGCGGAGACCGGGCTTGCCTATTGGGAGAATGATTTCGCGGTAGGAGTCGATAACGAGCCGGTCGTCTATTTCAGACCTGCCGCGAGCAGCGGGGCCCTGTATCTGAACTGCCTGCTGTACCGCGAAGAACTGGCGCTGGCCTGGCTCCTCGAGGAGGCCGGTGAGACGGAGAGGGCCGCACGGTGGAGGAAGATCGCCGGGGAGCTGGCGGAAGCCGTCCGCACACACTGCTGGGATGACCGTGACCACAGTTTTTATTCCGTTGATCTGAATCTGCTGCCGGTTCATCCTGACCAGTGGCTGCATCACGAAGAGCCGCGTTTCTGGCCGTGTCTGCTGATGCGGTACGATACATGGACCAATTTCCTGCCTCTCTGGGCGGGCATTGCGACACCCGAACAGGCCGGGATGATGCTGAAACATCTGCAGGACCCGGCACGCTTTATGGGGAAATACGGTGTACGCACGCTTTCTGCCGGAGAGAAAATGTACAATCTGCGTGCGACCAATAATCCGTCCAACTGGCTCGGGCCTGTTTGGGGCATATCCAATTACATGGTTTTCCGCGGACTGGTGCGGTATGGTCTTGACGGTGCGGCAGAAGATCTGGCGCGCAGGACCGCGGATCTGCTGCAGCGGGATATCGAGACGACCGGGACCCTGCACGAATTCTATGACCCCGATACCGGTACAGGCATCCGTACCCCGGATTTCCAGAACTGGAACTGTCTGGTGCTGAACATGATCGCGTGGCTGGAGGGCAGGGAGTGCACGGAGGAGTACTAAGGCTTTTCCAAGCTTGACACACCGGGCCGTCTCTGATAAAATACAGTTATTCATAAACAAAGGAGTATATACTGATGGATGAGAATTTCTCGATGGAGGATTTTGAAAAGTATCTGGACCAGTCTTTCAGAAAGGTCTATAACGGTGATATCGTGACCGGCCGAATCATGGCCAAGGATGATCAGGCGCTTGTCGTGGATGTCGGTGCCGATATGGACGGCATTGTTCCGGTTGAGGAGCTTCTGTATGACGGCGAGTCCCTGGACCAGTATCAGGTAGGCGATAATATCACTTGCACCGTTAAATTCGTTAATTCCCGCGAGGGCCAGATCATGCTGTCCAAGAAGCAGGCGGATGCCATGACCATCTGGACGCGGCTGCAGCAGATCAAGGATGAGGGCGGCACCGTAGATGTCAAAGTCAAGCGTGTCGTTAACGGCGGCCTTAGGATCGGCTGGGAGACCATCGAGGGCTTTATGCCCGCCTCCCAGATCAGTCTGGAGCACGTGGATGATCTGAATGCCTATGTGGGCCAGACGCTGACGGCCATGATCATGGACGTTAAGGAGGACAAAAAGGATCTCGTGGTCAGCCGCAAGCTCCTGGAGCGCCGCGAGGCGGACGAGGCCCGTAAGAGCGTTTACGGAGAGCTGAAGCGTGGGCAGACGATTACGGGTAAAGTTGTGCGGATCGCGAATTTCGGTGCTTTTGTTGAGGTCGCGCCCCATGTGGACGGACTGGTCCACGTCAGCGACATGTCCTGGAGCCGCGTGAAGAACCCTGCGGACGTCGTCAGTGTAGGGGATATCGTGACGGTGACGGTTATGGACATCGATTCCGAACGCCAGAGGATTTCGCTAAGCCTGCGCGATGTGGACGCCGATCCCTGGCAGAACCTCCGGATCCGCGCGGACCAGGTCGTGGAAGGAACCGTAACGCGTGTTATCCCGAGCGGCGCTTTTGTGGAAGTAGCGCCCGGCGTTGAAGGATATGTGCATGTCTCCCGGATCTCCGAGAAGCGGATCGGAAATGCAATGGAAGCGCTGCAGCCCGGGCAGACGGTTACGGCCAAGGTGCTCACAGTGGATCCCGCGGAAAAGCGGATCTCGCTGAGCATCAGGGATGCCGCTACGGATGCAGCGGCCGCCGAGGACCGTGCGATCTATCAGCAGCATCGTGCAGATAATCAGGAGATCAGTACCAGTCTGGGCGATCTGCTGAGACCCTTCCACACGCAACAATAACGGATCATCAGATTAGGCCGGCGCCGGCAGAGGCGCCGGCCGTTTATGTTGAGCGCCAAAAGCTATGCACGTGCATAGGGAATCCACGCAAACGCTATGCACGTGCAAAAGGATTTCCATTAAACACTATGCACGTGCATAGAGAATTCCCGTAAAAGCTATGCACGTGCATAGGGAATCCCCGCAAAAGCTATGCACGTGCATAGGGAATCCCCGTAAAAGCTATGCACGTGCATAGGGAATCCCCGCAAAAGCTATGCACGTGCATAGAGAATCCCCGCAAAAGCTATGCACGTGCATAGTGAATCCCCTTAAACCCTATGCACGTGCATAGCGATTAATTACATATTCCCCGAACTCCCCCTCCGGTACTGATTTTGATTGACGTAATCCGCGACTTATGATACAATAAAAGTAACTAAAACGTGTATTATATTAACATTGAAGGGAGATTGGCTTATGAAACGGTTTTCTTTTAAGTCGATGATCTTATGCATTCTGCTGATCGCCGGCGTATTTGTCTGTCTGTTTTTCGCGGACAGGATCCAGCGGGATAACGGCAGGATCGAGGTCAGTGAGGGTGTGATCGAATCGGAGGCGGGTGATCTTGCTTACAAGATGTATACGCCAAAAGGAGTTACAAATGCGCCGGGCGTTTTGCTGCTGCATGGTTATCAGAATGACCACGAGACCTGTGCGGCCTATGCCATCGAGCTTGCACGGCGCGGGGTAGTGGTGCTTGCGATTGATGAGTACGGTCACGGCAACACGGAGCCCGGACTGCTTTGCCGCGGCTATGTCAATCACCGAGTCAAAGTCAATTTCGGTGAAGACAGCGAGGCGGAGAAGACTTTTGTCTCGGTCGGAGGGCCGACGCGCTTTAAGATCATGATGAACTTCTCGAATCTGAGTTTCTTCGATGAGCATTATTCAAAGGATGCGGATGGCAACGCGATCACGGACAGTTCATGCGGGGGCATTGCGGCGTACGCGTATCTGGCCTCGCTTCCCAACGTGGACAGGACCCGGCTCGGGCTTTCCGGTCACTCGATGGGGACATGGTCCAGCTGGTCGGTCGCGGCAGCTTATTCGGGCACTGAAATCGAGCCCAAAGCCACCGTCCTGCAGTGCGGCGAGCTTTTCCGCGACAGCGCCTATGACAGTGACGGGATCCATTTCAACAATGTGCTTCTGCTGCAGGCCAAATGGGATGAATTCAGCTATTTCCGCGATTACAAGAATGTGGTGAATGATGAATTGCTGCGCTCCGCCCTGAGGACCGAATTCCTGGGGACAACGGCTGACAAAGCCGCGTGGAACACGACTTTCGGCAGTTTCGCAGACGGGAGCGCCAGAAGGATGGAGCTTCTGTATACCAACCACCGTCTGACCACGCATAATGAAAAAGGTCTGGCCGTCGCGCTGGACTGGTTCGCGGATGCTCTTGGCTACAAGAATCCGATCGCGTCCTCCGACCAGACCGCGATGAACAAGGAATGGCTGGTGCTTGCTGCAATGCTGCTCGCGCTGCTTTCGCTGCTGCCGCTGTTTGAAATGCTCGAGAGCATCCCCTTCTTCGCAAAGGGTTCTCAGCCGCTGCCTCCCAAAGAAGACCTCAAGAAAGGCTGGAAATGGTGGAAAGGGGCCATCATCACCATGCTGATCGCCGGCCTGACCTATCCCTTTATGACGCAGCTGGGGCATGGTCTGCTGCCTCTTCCGGAAAACATCTTCCGCATGACGGTCGGCAATGGTTTTGTCAGCTGGTACGGGCTGCTGATCATCATTATGATCATTACGACGGCTATCAGCCTCCGCGGCATGAAGAATGCCCACCTTGGGGGCCGCTGGCACCGTGTGGGTCTCGGCAGTATGAACAAACCTGGCCTTTCATGGGGGAATTTCTTCCGGTCCTTCCTGAGGGTCATCGTGATGCTGGCATTCCTCTATCTGATCGTCTATCTCGCAGGGCTGTTCTTTAAGCTGGATCTGCGCTTTATCTGGCCTTTCTTCCGCACCTTCAATCTGATGAGGCTCGGACAGTTCGCCATTTATTACCCGATATTTGCCCTGTTCTTTATCCTGAACAATTCCAAGATCATGGCTTCCATGCGGACCGAGTCTGCGTATAAAAAAGGCTTCTTCGGCTTCATGGGTTCCTGGCTGTCCAACATACTGCTGATGGTCGGCGGTGTACTGCTGATCGTTCTGATCGAGTACATTCCGTTCTTTATGGATCTCGGGCCCGGGGCGGACCTGCTCTTCAGCTCGACATTCGGAGGTCCGTTCATGTCGCTGCTGATCCTCTTTGTGCCACAGGTGGTGGTATTCAGCATCTTCTGCACCTACTATTACCGGAGGACCGGCAATGTCTATACCGGGGCACTGCTTGTATCGGCGCTCGCGGCCTGGATCGTCACCGGAGGCTCATCCTTCCTGTAAGGCATATAAGGATAAGAAAAACGGCCCTTCCCCGTATGGGGGAGGGCCGTCCCGGTTTGAAATGGATCATCGCTCCTGTGTCACTTTATCCTTAGGCCAGGACACATTGTACGCGAGCGTCAGGGTCTTGCTTTCGCTCGGGGCGAGTTTGAAGTCCCAGTGCATCAGGCCGGTGTCCTTATCGTATTCCGCACCGGAGAGCTGGACCGGTTCAACATTGATCGACTTCTCATCGGAGATCGGGATCTGATCGGTGAGCGTGACGGATACTTCCTTCTCTTTACGAGAAGTGATGACGATCTCGTATTCGTACTCGGTCTTCTTCTGGCCTTTCAGGAGAAGCTGGGAGGTATGACGCTTTTTCTGCGTGCGTTTGACCTTCATGGTCTCATCGACACCGAGGGAAAGATCATATTTATCCTTGGTCATGTCGGGCTCCAGAATCACATTGCCGGCAAATGCGCCCTTCAGATAGACGGAAGCCGGGGTGCCCTGCATCTCTTCCAGATCGGAAGTATTGACCTCGGCCGCTAGGTAGACTTCATCGGAGAGCTTGGGAACGGCGGCGGAATGATAGCGGCAGGTGAGCTCGTCCGTCCGGATATCACAGAGGATTTCCTGACCATTCAGAATATCCCAGCGGCCGGTCAGATCGTATTCCGTCATGGTTTCGTTTTTGACCGCGGCACCGCTTCCGGCCAAGACCGCGTTCATCGCCTGTGGAGCTTCCATTATGGTTTCCTCGGCATCGGCCATCGCAAAGTCTTCATCCGCGACAGCCATCTTGGCATTCATCATCATGCCGGAAACGGGCACGGAAAAACGCGCCTTGCGGATCGGCTCATAAAAACCGATATGGGAAGGAAGCATCTCGGGAATCGTCCCGGAGATCGAAGGATTACCGGTAAAAAGCTTCAGTGTCACATCTTTCCAGTCTTCCTTGGTATGCTGCGAGATCTGAGCGCGCATACGGAGCTTGAGCGCATCCGTACCGTCCTCGGCATGGATCTCGTAGACCGGATTCCAGTAGGCGTTGAAATCGCGATACGTGATCTCAATCGGATATTCGCCCTCTTCGGCGGCGGTGAGCTCTGCGACGACGTGGGGCAGAGAAGCTTTCTCGGCCGCAACGCGGTATTCTTCTTCTAAAGCCTTGCGCTCATCGGTGAGCTTGGCGATCTCCTGACTGATTGCATCGAGCCGCTCGGGAAGCCGCTCCAGATAACCGGTCATTTCCTCTATGGAAAGGGATTCTTTCTGCGAGAAATCGGCGTTGGATTCCCAGAGGGAGGCCAGCTTCTCACGGTTCGCGAGGAGTCTTTTTACATGAGCGACTTTCTGCGCGAGATCCTTTAAGATCTCTTTCTGCTGTTCTTTGGTCGGGTGCTCGATCTGAACATTCGATCCGGAAACTCCCGCCGGCACACTTAACCGGAGCGAGCTTTCGTCCACGGAGGCACTTAAGCCTTCCAGCCGGATCTGTTGTGGGCCTTTTGCGAGTCTGATCCTGCCCGTCCTCTTAATCACACAGCCGTTACGATAAACGGATGCGGATGTCAAAACTGTATCTGCCATTATATTACCTCCCGTTCGTGTTTGAATCTGGCCGATGGGACCGGCGGATGATCTGCCGGTCGGGTTTACGTGTTTATTATACCATATTTCCGCTCTTCGTGGAACGGTTTAGCCAAAGAATCCGTGTTTTTTTCGCTCTGCGGGATGATTGAGGGAATCTGCAGAGCCTACTGCTCTTTTTTTTGGCATAAAAACTTGAAACTTCTGAAAAAAGTTGTTGACAAACCCGGATTAAACAAGTATAATACATAAGTGGCTCGAGGAGGAGGTTTATTATGCTGAAGTATTCTTTACGGGATATTCTGGCGGATCCCCGACTCGTCATCCATATGGATGAAACCATGGATCTGCAGTCCCTCTCCCTGGGACCCGATCAGTATCCGTTGGTTCGGTCTCCGCATGTTCAGGGCAAGATCCAGAATCTTGACGGAAAGGTGCTCAGGGTAACCGGTGAAGTTGAAACAATGATCCACATGCCCTGCAGCCGCTGTATGGAGGATGTCGAGGTTCCGCTGCAAATTGGTTTTGAACAACGTTTTATTCAGGAGAATCCTGACCGCACCGATCCTGAGGACGAGGATCTTGAGGTTTTCCAGGGCTTTACGCTGGATCTTGAGGAATTCGTCATCAACGAGATGCGGCTGGGCATTCCGATGAAGCCGCTGTGTCGGGAGGATTGCAAAGGTCTATGTCCTCATTGCGGACATAATCTGAACGAAGGACCCTGCGGCTGTGATCCCCATGAGGAGGATCCGCGATGGGACGCTTTAAAGCGGATGCTGCAGGCTAATCATAAACAAGATGGGCAGGAGGTGTAAAAAATGGGAGCAATTGGACCTAAGGGTAAAATTTCCAAAGCAAGAAGAGATAAGAGAAAGGCAAACTGGAAGCTTTCGACGCCCAGTCTTGCTAAGTGCAGCAAGTGTGGCGCTCTGATCATGCCTCACCGTGTCTGCCCGAATTGCGGTACCTACAACAAGAGACAGGTTGTAACCGTAGCCGAGGACTAATCACCAATTGGCATTAACCCCGAGGAGTAATCCGCGGGGTTTTTTAATACATCCGGCCGGGCCGCGCCGAATTAGCGCTTGACAAAAGCCCTTCAAACAGGTATAATAATGATTACTTTATCCCTATAAAGCGATAGCGGAATAAAGGAGTTTGACCGGCAGGATACCGGTTACAGCAGGGAGAGTGAGCATGATGAAGAAAGAGATTTATACCCCTTACGGATTCAGGGATAAATTATTCGTTGAAGCCGCCGGTGCGCGTGCCTTGAATGATCGCCTGCATCATGTTTTTGAACTGTACGGATATCATGATATTACGACCCCTATGGTCGAGTATCTGAAGCTTTTTGATGAGGAGAGGGGCAGTATTGACCCTGTCAATCTATATAAGTTCGTGGATAGGGACGGAGAGCTGCTGGTGCTGCGTCCTGATCTGACCCCAGCCGCGGCGCGTTTCGCGGTAACCTATCTGTCAGAGGGGGATCTGCCCTGCAGAATGTGTGTAAACGGGCAGGTTTTCCGCTACAGCGGGCCCTTCTCCGGTAAAGCGCGTGAGCTGTACCAGACCGGTATCGAATTCATCGGGACCGATTCCGCCGAGAGTGATGCCGAGGTGCTGGAGGCGGCTCTGGACGCGCTGGAGGCGACAGGGCTTAAGAGCTGGCGGATGGCGCTCGGAGAAGCCGGGCTGGTCCGGGAAGTGCTTTCACTGGTTCCCGGAGATGATCTCTGCAAATATGTGAACAGTCGGAATTATCCTGCGCTGGACGCAGAGATGCAGACGCGCAAGGTCCCTGAGCCCCTGCGGCAGTTGGTCAGCATCATGACGCGAACGGGCGGGATCGAGCTGGTGAACGAGGCACTTCAGTACCTGGATGAGCTGAATAGTGAATATGATACCGCCGCTGCGAGAGGGGCTTTTGCCAGGCTGGCTGAAGTGTGGAATGCGCTGCAGCGGGCGGGCAAGACGGATCGCCTGACCGTGGATCCGGGAATGACGCCCGATCTGCAGTATTATACCGGAATAGTATTCCAGGCGTACGCAGACGGCTCCGGCGAGTATATTCTGGACGGAGGCCGTTATGATGACCTGTACAGGCAGTTCGACCGCAACTGGCCAGCGGTTGGCTTTGGCGTTCAGGTCAACCAGGTGATGCAGGCGCTGCAGGCGCAGCACTGTGTCCAGGATTCTCCTAAATGGGTCTATGTCGCGGGAAACGATCCTGCACTGACGGCAGAGGCGGCCAGGTATCTGCGCGGACGCGATATACCGGTATTCCGCACCGAGATGACGGACCGCGGAGCTTTTGAAGAATTATACAAGGACAGATCGGACTGCGCGATCGCACTGTGGCTGGATCCGGAAGAGGATCCGGCGCTCCGCCAGAATCTGGCCGAGTGGCTGAAGGAGGTGCTTCAAGGTGCGTGATTTGACTTTTGCCCTGACCAAGGGGCGTCTGGCCGACAAGACGCTTGAGCGGCTCGAGCGTGCCGGCATCCGCTGTCCGGATTATTCACAGGATAGCCGCAAGCTCGTTTTCCGCGATCCTGAGCAGGGCGTCAGCTTCTTCCTGGTCAAAGGAGCGGATGTGCCCACCTATGTGGAACAGGGGGCGGCCGATATCGGCATCGTTGGCAAAGACGTGCTGGAAGAAGAGCAGCGTGATTTGTACGAGGTGCTGGACCTCGGCTTCGGCCGGTGCAGTATGGCGGTGGCGGGCTTTCCCGAGAGCGCCGCGCTGCTGCAGAACAGGGGTGATTTCCGCGTGGGTACCAAGTATCCGCAGATTGCCCGTGCTTATTTCATGCGGAAGCATCAGCAGCCTCAGATTCTGAAATTAAACGGATCGGTGGAGCTCGCTCCGATCGTGGGCCTGGCCGATCTGATCGTCGATATCGTCGAGACGGGCAGTACCCTCAAGGCGAACGGCCTCGTGGTGCTGGACCGGTTTATGGATATTTCGGCGCGCATGGTGGTCAATAAAGCCAGCATGAAGATCTATCCGGAGAGGATCAATTCGATTATCCGGGCCATGGCGGGAGGTGTTTAAGTCATGATCAATCGTGTCAAATACAATGGGCAGTCGGATATTCTGAAACGCGGCTCCCTTTCGACCGAGGCCTTTGAGCCCGCGGTCAGGGCCATTCTGCAGGATGTCAAAAACAGCGGAGACGAAGCGCTGCGGGATTATACGGAGCGTTTTGACCATGTAAGGCTCGGTGCTCTGGAGGTTTCCCGCGAAGAGATGCAGGCGGCCTGCGAACATGTGGGCGAGGACTTTATGCGTATCCTGCGCGAAGCGGCGGAGCGGATCCGGGCGTATCACTCCATTCAGAAGCGCCAGAGCCTCATGTATAATGAGCCGAACGGCAATCTGACAGGGATGATGATCCGTCCCCTGGACCGTGTCGGCCTCTATGTGCCTGGCGGCAAAGCTCTGTATCCTTCTTCGGTTCTTATGAATGCGATCCCGGCCGTCGTCGCGGGGGTGCCAGAGATCGTGATGGTCAGTCCGCCCGCCCGTGACGGCAGGCTGGATGAAAGGATTCTTGCCGCGGCTGCGGTCGCCGGTGTGCACCGTGTTTTCCGGGTCGGAGGGGCGCAGGCGATAGCTGCCCTTGCCTACGGGACCGAGAGCATACCGCGTGTGGACAAAATCGTCGGCCCCGGAAATATTTACGTTGCCACGGCCAAAAAGCTTGTCTACGGCGAGGTCAATGTCGATTCCATCGCGGGCCCCAGCGAGATCCTGGTGCTGGCAGATGATTCCGCGGATCCCGAATTTGTGGCGGCGGATATGCTGAGCCAGGCCGAGCATGATGAGATGGCCGGCTCTGTACTGATCACGGACAGCGAAACACTGGCCGATCAGGTGGAGCGGGAGATCGCCCGGCAGACGCAGGCGGCGCCAAGACGCGCCATTATCGAAGCGGCCCTGACCAACCGGGGCATGATCATCCTGGTAGACGATCTCGCACAGGGCGTTCGGCTTGCCAATGAATACGCCCCCGAGCATATGGAGATCTGCACCCGCGAACCGATGACCTGGGTGCCGCAGATCCGGCACGCCGGCGCGGTCTTTGTCGGAAATTACAGTACCGAACCCATGGGAGATTATATGGCGGGACCCAACCACGTCCTTCCGACCGGCGGAACGGCAAGATTTTTCTCCCCACTGGGAGTGGATGATTATATCAAGCGCACCAGCCTGCTGTATCTGAGCCGCAGGGGTTTCCGGGAGCTCGGAGAGGACGTCATGGCCTTTGCCGAAGCCGAGAAGCTCTTCGCTCACGCGAATGCGGTCCGGGTGAGGCTCGCGCGGGAAGAGGAGTCATAAATGCGTACAATTGAGGAGCTGGCACGTCCGGAGGTGCTTCGCTGGGAGAATTATCAGGTACAGCCCGTGACCGGCTGTAAAATGGACGCGAACGAGAGCAGTTTTCCGCTGCCGGAGAGTGTGCTGCAGGCGGCCATCGAATGGCTTAAGCATGAGGATCTGAGGATTTATCCCGATACGGACTGTCTGGAGCTCAGGAAAGCGATCGCCGGCCGGTACGGTCTTTCCGTTCATGAAATCATCTGTACCGTCGGTTCGGACCAGCTGATCGACTATTTGTCCAAGGCTTTCCTTTCTGAGGGGGACCGGATCGTGGTACCCCGTCCTTCTTTCAGCATGTATGCACTGAGTGCGGAGATCAATCACGGCTCTGCGGTTCCTTTCGAACTGACAGAGGACCTGCGGTATCCTGTGGATCAGATCCTGGAAATCTGTCGTCAGAACCGGCCCAAGATCCTGTATCTTTGCAATCCGAATAATCCGACCGGCGGAGTGATCCCCGAAGAAGATCTTCGCCGCCTGATCGAAGGGACGGATGCGATCGTCGCACTGGATGAGGCCTATGCGGAGTTCGCGGGCTTCGACCACGCGGAGTGGACCAAAGAGTATCCACGGCTGATCGTATTAAAAACGTTTTCCAAGGCTTATGGCCTGGCGGGCCTCCGAATCGGCTACGGGATTGCGCAGGCGCCGTTGATACGGGTGCTTGATAAAGTGCGGGCTCCCTATAATCTCGGGACTTTTCCGCAAATTCTGGCGCGGGAGGCGCTCAAATGCCCTGAATACGCAGAGCGGATCCGGATCACGGCCGCCGAGCGGGATCGCATCTATGCTGCACTGGCCCCTTACGCGGGGCGGAACGGGTTTATGATCTATCCGTCCCGGGCGAATTTCCTGTACATGCGGACGGGCAGCGCCGGTATCGAAGAATATATGCTGGCACGAGGACTCTCAGTCCGATTCTACGGGGATGCCGCCGGTACGATCCGTGCGACGGTCGGCAGACCTCGGCAGAACGACGCACTGATCGAGGCGCTGCGTGCCTGGGTAACGGTACAGGCAGCCGATGATAAGGAGTAAATGATGAGAGAAGCAGAAATTACCAGGAATACCAAAGAGACGAAGATCCGCGTCCGGCTGGCTCTGGACGGCAGCGGGGAGGCCCGCGTCCGGACCGGGATCGGCTTTATGGACCATATGCTGACCCATCTGGCGCGCTACGCCTTCATGGATCTGGAGGTCGAGGCGGAGGGCGATCTTGAGGTGGACTGTCATCACACGGTCGAGGATATCGGGATCGTGTTGGGAGATGCACTGCGTGAAGCTCTGGGTGACAAAGCCGGGATCCGGCGCTTCGGAAGCGTATTGCTCCCGATGGACGACGTCCTGGTCGCTGTTGCCGTTGATTTCTCCGGCCGTCCCTATCTGGGGATGGAGGCCGATTTCACGGTGGAGCGGCTCGGCAGCATGGATACGGAAATGTTCCGCGAATTCTTTTATGCGCTGGCCGTGCATGCCGGCATGAATTTGCATATTCATCAGATGGCGGGCATCAATAACCATCACCTTGCGGAAGCGATGTTCAAGGGCCTGGGTCAGTGCATCGACCAGGCCGTCACCGTAGATCCGCGCATTGTGGGCGTACGGTCCACCAAGGGGATCTTATGAGACTGTATCCCGCGATCGACTTAAAAGAGGGAAAATGTGTCCGTCTGCGTCAGGGAAGCTTCCGCGATGTCAAGGTGTATGACGGGGATCCGGCCGGTGTTGCGCGCAGATTCGCCGAAGCGGGAGCCTCTTATCTGCATACAGTGGATCTGGACGGGGCTCTTGCCGGGCATTCGGTCAATCTGGAAGTGCTGCGGCAGATCGTGCGGGCCGTCCCGATACCCGTTCAGAACGGCGGTGGTATCCGCCGGATGGAAGACATCGAGGAAAAGCTCTCCGTGGGTCTGGCCCGTGTGATTATCGGAACAGCTGCGGTCAGGGATCCGGATTTTCTGGCGCAGGCACTTGCGGAATACGGGCCCGAAAGGATCGCTGTCGGGATCGACGCACGCGATGGCTGGGTCGCCGTGAGCGGCTGGGAACAGGTCAGCCGCGTGCAGGCGGCGGAGCTGGGCCGAAAAATGGCGGCGATAGGGCTTCGTTATGCTGTCTACACGGATATCAGCCGCGACGGAATGCTCACCGGCCCCAATCTGGAGGCAACCGTCCAGCTGATGCGTGAGACCGGGCTGAGCGTGATCCTGTCAGGCGGCATATCTTCCATGGAAGATCTCAGACAGGCCAAAGCGGCCGGGATTCCCGGAGCCATTATCGGAAAAGCTCTCTACGAGGGCCGGGTGGATCTGGCCTGTGCCGTTATCGAAATGGAAAGGGGTAATACGAGATGATCGGTGTTATCGACTACAGAGCCGGCAACGCGCCAAGCGTCTATCATGCGCTTCGGCGGATCGGGGCAACGGCCAGTCTGGTCCGTACACCTGAGGAGATCGAGCAGGTGGACGGATTGATCCTCCCCGGGGTTGGGGCCGCGGATGCGACCATCGTATCGCTTGAAGAAGATAATCTGATAGACGCGATCTATCAGGAAGTGCTCTTCAAACACAAGCCTTTCCTGGGCATCTGCGTCGGTCTGCAGATCATGTTCGAACATAGTGATGAGGACGATACGCCCTGTCTGGGGTGGCTTGCCGGAGAAGTCCGCCAGTTTCCCAAGACGGTCCGTGTCCCGCAGATCGGCTATAATGAAGTGCGTTTTCTGAAAGACCATCCGCTCGTGGAGGACATGGGCGCCTCGGATTATTTCTACTTTGTCAATTCCTACTATGCGGTTCCTGAGGACGACATTGTGCTGGCAGAGGCCGAATACGGGCTGCCTTTCTGCGCGATGGTCGCCAGCCGCAATATGATGGCATCTCAGTTCCACATGGAGAAGAGCGGCCAGAGCGGGCTTAAAATGCTGCACAATTATGTGCGGATCGTGGAGGAGGGGATTCCGCTATGCTGACCAAGAGACTGATCGCCTGTTTTGACGTGAAGAACGGTATGGTCACGAAGGCCAGGAATTTCCAGGACAATATCGATATCGCTCCCGCCCAGGAGGTGGCGAAGCGCATTTATGACGAGCAGATCGACGAGATCATCTTCTACGACATCATGGCGAGTGCCGAGAAGCGTATGATCGATCTGCCCATGGTAAAGCGCGTGGCAGAAGAGGTTTTCGTGCCCTTTACGGTGGGCGGAGGCATCCGGTCGCTGGAGGATATGTATCAGGTGCTGAAGGCCGGTGCCGAGAAAATCAGTATTGATTCGATGGCGGTCCGCCATCCGGAGATCATTACGCGCGGCGCGCTTGCCTTTGGCCGGCAGTGCATGGTGCTCAGTATGCAGGTCAAAAAGGTGCCGGTGACGCCGCAGATCCCTAGCGGCTATGAGATCGCGATCGACGGGGCACGTGTTTTCACCGGGATGGACGCGATTGCCTGGGCCAAAGAGGGCGAATCGCGCGGCGCGGGTGAAATCTGTGTGAATTCGATCGACCGCGACGGGACGCATCAGGGATATGACCTGGAGATCACGCAGGCCATTGCGGAGGCGGTCAATATCCCCGTTATCGCTTCGGGCGGAGCGGGGACACCCGAGCATCTGCGCAGGCTCTTTACCGAGACAGATGTGAGTGCGGGCATTATCAGTTCGATGCTGTATTCGCCCCGTCTGCCGCGCAATTATACCGTTGCGGAGATCAAGGCGGAGCTTGGCGCCGCAGGGATCCCGCTGCGGCCCTACCGGGAGGATCTGTGATGTTTTACGAGCTGAAGCCTGACCAGATCATTACTTCCGTGGATGACCTTCGCTGGAACGAAGCCGGACTGATCCCGGTGATCGTGCAGTCGGCCGGGGATCACATGGTCCTGATGCAGGCATGGATGAACCGGCAGGCCCTCCGGGATACGCTTCGCACAGGGCTGATGCATTATTACAGCCGTTCCCGCCGTTCGCAGTGGCTGAAGGGCGAGACCTCCGGGCATTTCCAGCATGTGCAGGCACTCTATGCGGACTGCGACAGCGACTGTCTGCTGGCACTGGTCATACAGGAGGGAGCCGCCTGCCACACAGGGAGCTACAGCTGCTTTTTCAGGGAAATTGAGATCAAAGGAGAGTTATAGGACAAAACGTGTTGGTAAAAACCCGCTGGAACCCGTATAAATAAAGGGGTTTCGGCGGGTTTATCTTTTTCTGAACAACTTACAGGGTGGACAAAACGTGTTGGTAAAAAATGCGAAAAACGTTGTATTTA
>JAFRZL010000034.1 GCA_017442535.1 Bacillota bacterium
AACCGTGATGCCATAGGTGGCCACAGTGTGAGAACCATCCTCCATCAGGAAGGTCTTGGAGTTGGCGGATCTCAGGCCAGGTTCTTCTTCCAGAGCATCGGTATCGGGGATTTCATCTACTTCTCCGGGAGTCTCGGGAGCGTCCATGGGAGAAAGCTCCGGCTCTGCCGCATGGACGGGAGTAGGTAGAATCTGGGCGAAGAGTGAGCAGACTAAAAGAATAGCAAGAAAACTGCGAAGGTGGTGTTTCGTTTTCATGGCATAGTCCTTTCTTGGTGTAATTATAAGACAAAAAACAGATTGATGACGCATATGCAATGTTCTCATGTATATTCTGTAAGTATGATAATACCATGCAAATAGCATGTTGTCAAGATAAATATGCGAATTGGTCTGCTTCAAAGCATCAAGACTTGCAGATTTACACATCTTTGTGTGAGATAAGTCATTTCATAATTGTATACCATGTAAAGCCCTCGTTGTGCAATAAATAATTATAGTTGTCTAAAACGTTGGGCTCACCATCAAGACATTTTACACACACCCTCTAGACACAACATAGCGGCACAGTCATCATATCAATGACTGTGCCGCTGCAAAATTCACTCATATCATTAATTCTCTTTTTCCAGCAGACTTATTCCATCGTATAATTATCGAAATACCCCTGGATCCAGACGATGGGAGTGCCCTTGTCGCCGCTTCCGGAGGTCAGGTCGCACAGGGAGCCGATCAGGTCGGTCAACCTGCGGGGCGTAGTGCCTTCCGAAGCCATGTTGCCCACCAGATCGCTTTCCTTGGCGCGAATACTGTTGCTGATTGCCTCGCGCAGCGCTTCGCCGGACAGATCTTTGAAGTCGTTATCCGCCAGGTACTTTAGCTTCAGCTCATTGGGCTGCCCGATGAGTCCGGGCGTGTAGGCGGGAGAAACCACCGGGTCGGCGAGCTCCCAGATCTTGCCCACGGGGTCACGGAAAGCGCCATCGCCATAGACCATGACTTCGACATTCTTGCCGGTTTTTTCACGCAGATCCGCCGCAATTGCTGCCACGACCGCGTCACAGTCGCGCGGGAAAAGCTTGACGCTCTCTTCCGTCGCCTTATTGCTGCCAAGCAGGCCGTAGGAAGGATTGAAGCCGGAACCGTCCACAGGGGCGGACAGAATATCGTCCAGCCCGTAAACCGTTTTGGCGCCGGCGGCTTTCAGCAGGCGTTTGCTGCGTGCACGGGTATGGATATCGCAGGTAAGCACATTGTCCGTATAGTCCAGAATCCTGCGGCAGTCATTGGCAAGAACGATATCGACTTCGCAGCCCTGGGATTCGATCAGTTCGCGATAATAGCTGATGTAATCGACGCCGGTGAAAGGATGCTTCACAATGCCGAAAAGCTCGCGGTAACGCTGCTCGGTGAGGACGTCCGACCAGGGATCCACTCCCGCCGCGTCCAGGGAATCCATGTCGATCAATGCGTTCCCCACCTCATCCGAAGGATAGGAAAGCATGAGCGTCATTTTTTTCGCGCCGCGCGCAATGCCGCGCAGGCAGATCGCGAAACGGTTACGGGACAGAATCGGGAAGATGACGCCGATCCTGCCATCGGGGAATTTGGCGCGGACATCCGCGGCGATCTGATCCACCGTCGCGTAATTGCCCTGGGCTCTGGCGACCACAGCTTCGGTCACAGCGACCACGTCCCGGTCACGGAGCTCAAGCCCCTCGCTAGCGGCAGCGGCAAGCACGCTGTCCACAACGATAGCGACGATATCATCGCCTTTACGGATAATCGGCGCGCGAACGCCTCGGGATACAGTTCCGATCAATCTCTCTTCCATCATCGTATACCTCCGTTGCTATATATCTTGGCCGCGCCGGACAAATGAACCGGCACGGCGAGGAAAAACCCAATCGATAGTTTATATCAATTCGGCGCGGATGTCAATGTTTTTTCACTTCACAGCAGAAAAGAATCTCGGACGGCGGCACGCTGAAACTGACCGAAAGAGTTTTTCAATTTGGGTATTGACAAGCGGCACATTCGGGACTATAATAACTGTTGTTACGGGGATGTAGCTCAGTTGGTCAGAGCGCTGCGTTCACATCGCAGAGGTCGCTGGTTCGAGCCCAGTCATCCCTATTTTCATGCTTTCAGGCAAAGCTAAACGCCGCAGATCCCATTCTGCGGCGTTTGTTTTTGTCTGTCTGTTTACAGATTGCGGCGAATCTCCTCCAGGCTGATCCCTTTCTCGCGGGCAATCTTTGCAAGATCGTCGTACTCGTATTTGACCTTGCTGGTGCCGTAGCCGGACGATACTTTGCGCTGGATCAGGCCGTAGGGCGTCTCCACTTGCTCCAGATGCCGGTCCAGAATGTAGCGCTGTTTGACCGCTTCACGGATCCCCAGCGTGCTCGTGTGGAGGAACAGGAGCCGGACGATCTCGGCTTTCTGCGGCTCGCGGCAGATAACATTGATGAGCGTCCCCGGACGGTTCTTCTTCATGCCGACCGGGATGGTGAAGACCTCCATTGCGCCGGCCTCCAGTAGGCATTCCATGGCAAATCCGATGGATTCGGCCGTCATATCGTCCACATTGCAGGAAAGCTCATAGACCGTATCCGTCCCGCGGCCGGTCTCGCCAAGCATCGCCCTGACACAATTGGCCATTTCAAAGTCCTTCTTGCCCATGCCGTACCCGATGGCGCGTGTCTCCATGATCGGCATATCCCCGAAACGCGTCGCGAAAGTCTTGAGCAGTGCGGCGCCCGTGGGTGTGCAGAGCTCCCCGCGGATCCGTCCGCCGTAAATGGGTACATCTCTCAGAATATAAGCGGTCGCGGGCGCGGGGACCGGCAGGATCCCGTGTGCACAGCGCACCTGGCCGCTGCCGACATGTACCGGAGAAACGATGACCTGTTCGGGCGCGATCTCCTCCATCAGCAGGCAGACGGCCGCGATGTCGGCGATAGCATCCATTGTTCCCACTTCATGGAAATGGATCTCCGTCACCGGTACGCCGTGCACTTTGCTCTCGGCCTCCGCGATCAGCTGATAGACCTGCAGAATATGCCCGCGGACTGCTTCCGAAAGCGGCAGCCCGTTTACGATCGCCTCAATATCCCTCATGCTGCTGTGATGGTGATGGTGCTCGTGATCGTGTTCGTGGTCATGGTGCTCATGATCATGTTCGTGATGATGGTCGTGATCGTGATCATGTTCGTGATGATGGTCGTGATCGTGATGATGATCATGGTCGTGATGGTCATGGTCATGATCGTGATGATGATCATGCATGTCTTCGGATTCCTCCGTCCCGTTCACTTCCACCGTCATATGCGTCCCTGTAATCCCGCATTTCACCGAAGCTTCACTCCGGAAGGACACGCCGGGGATCCCCAGGTGATTCAGTTTCTCCAGAACCGCTTCCCGGTCAGGCATAAGCTCGAGCAGAGCGGCCGTAAGCATATCCCCCGCCGCACCCATCGAACAGTCAATAAACAATGTCTTCATACGTTTCCCCCGTTCTAAATTGAAAAATAAAAAGCATGCGTCCCTCTGGGAGGAGCCGTGCTTCAGCATAGCTTCCGGGCACTTCAGAGCCCTGCCGCGGCTACATACCGCCTTTAAATATATCATACCCTAAGAAACGCTCTTTGTCAATACCTCTTTCACTGCATAAAAAAGATGGAGAATGACTCCATCTATTCGTCCTCAAAACAAGCACGTCCCCGCGGACTCCTTTTGCATGTGCAAAAAAAGATGGAGAATAGTTCCATCTTTTCGTCATCAAATAACCCGTAGCCATTTGCAGGCCAACAGCTTCAAAACAAGCACGTCCCCGCGGACTCCTTTTGCGGAACTGTTTGCGCGCAGCGCAACCCAGTGAAGCAAAAGTGTGTCCCGGGGGCGCTGCAACCCAGTGAAGCAAAAGTGTGTCCCGGGGGCGCTTTGAATTACTTGTGGAACGCGTTGTCCCAGTCCTTCATGAATTTCTCGATGCCGATGGTGGTCAAGGGGTTGCCGATCATCTGCATGAAGACTTTGTAAGGAACGGTCGCTATGTCAGCGCCGGCCTTGGCGCACTCGATCACGTGCATGGGATGACGGACACTGGCGGCGATGATCTGGGTCTCGATCCCGTGAATATCAAAGATCTGAGCGATGTCTTCGATCAGGGTCAGTCCATCCGCACCGATATCGTCCAGACGGCCCAGGAAAGGCGAAACATAGGTTGCACCGGCGCGGGCGGCAAGCAGCGCCTGCGTCGCGGAGAAGATCAGGGTGACATTCGTCTTGATGCCTTCCTTGGAGAGCGTATGAACGGCTTCCAGGCCGGCCGCGGTCATGGGAATCTTTACGATCATATTGCGGTGGATCTTGGCGATCTCGCGTCCTTCTTTGATCATGTTTTCCGCATCCAGACTGATGACCTCGCCGCTGATGGGGCCGTCAACGATCTCCGTAATCTCGCGGATAACCTCGTTAAAATCCCGGCCTTCCCTGGCAACCAGCGAAGGATTGGTGGTTACGCCGCAGATGAAGCCCATTTTGGCTGCACTGCGAATCTCGTCAACATTCGCGGTATCAATAAAAAATCTCATGGCAATTCCTCCCTGTTAATTTGGTAATTAAATTATATCATAACAGGGCGATGAATTCAATATTAGAATCCTCTGATTTCATGAATTCCTGCGGGGCATTTGCCCTCGGCCCAGGCACGGATGGCGGCTTCGTCAGCGGGAATGGCTCCCTGCGCCATATTGGCACTGCCGCCGCCCTTGGCGGAGAGTGCCGTCCTGAGTTCCTGGTTCAGAGGCCTGACGTCGTCGGTAACGGATGCCAGAATATAGCGGTTCTGCGGCCCGACGAGCATTGTAATTCCCCGGTAGCCTGCAGCAGCATAATTCGCGAAGATCCTCAGCTCTTCTCCCTGCCAGTCTCTGACAAAGAGAACACGCAGGCCCTCCGATGCGGGCAGCTCGGCAGCTTTCCTGCGGATCAGCTCCGTCGACAGGCGGTTGCGGTCCTCCAGCAGCCCGGCGTATTGCGCGGCCAGCCTCTGCACAGAATTCTGCACGTTCTCAACTTTTGTAGAAAAATGCATGGCGATCGCCGCCGCCTGGTCCTGGACCATCTGGCAATATTCCAATGCCCTCGCGCCTGCCAGCATGTAAATGCGCACGCCTCCCTTATAATTCTGGACCTCAAGCAGACGGATCTGGCCGATCTCACCAGTGGTGCGGACATGGGGCGCACAGCAGGCACAGCGGTCCAGACCTTCGATCTCCACGATCCGGACATTCTCTGTCAGATCCAGCTTGCTGCGGTACTCCATCCCCGCAAGCTCTTCCGGAGCAGGATAGCGGGCCGTGATCCTGAGGTCCTCCCAGACGGCCTGATTGGCGAGGGTTTCAATCTCACGCACCTCCGCCTTAGTCATCGGCCCGTTAAAATCCAGGGTCACCAGGTCGCTCCCCAGATGGAAGCCGACATTATCATAGCCATACCGGGCGTGTACCAGTCCTGAAACCACATGCTCGCCCGAATGATTCTGCATCATGGAAAAACGGAACGGCCAGTCGATCCGGCACTTCACCGTCTGCCCTGCGCGGAAAGGAGTTTCGGTCAGATGACAGATCTCGCCGTTTTTCTCCTGCACATCCAGAACGGGGGCCTCATCAATCCAGCCTTTATCGCAGGACTGGCCGCCTCCCTCCGGGAAAAACACGGTCCGGTCCAGTACGACCTGCCAGCCCTGATCCGTTTGTTCGGCCGACCGTACGACGGCTTCGCATTCCCGCAGATGGCTGTCCTCATCATAGAGCTTACGAGTACTCATGCTTCCGTAACCCCGTACAGCAGAACGGCCCGGACGGGAGCGCCCTCGGCACCGCCCAGATTAAGGGGCTGCGCGCAGAGAAAAGCTTCGCCGGCAGGAGCCTTGGACAGATCCAGCCCTTCCAGGATCACGATATCACGGCTAAGGAACTCCTCATGCACGTCTCTTTCCCCGATCTTCTGGCAGATGGTTCCGACCAGGCGGATGCCTTTCGCTGTGAGTGCGCGCGCCTGCTCGATCGTCATAAATTCTTCGGTCCGGACCAGTACGCGGGTACACCCGTCGGGGATCCTCCGCTCCCAGCCCTCGCCTTCCAGCACCACACAGGGGCCGATGCAGTCTTCTAGCCGCATCTGATCCACGGTTTTGCCATCGTCCAGCACGTGCCAGGGCGCGTCCACATGCGTCCCGTTATGCACGCCCATATGAAATTCCGTCGAATTGCAGCTTCCGCCCTGCGCGATCAGCTTAAAACGCGAATATCCGGGCTTCGGATCCACGCCATACGTCCGCGCGCCGAATACCTCCTGAGAAATATCGATAATGATCACAGATGTGCCTCCTTCCGCATGACCTCCCGGGCATAGCTCTTGAAAGCCGGCTCGCCCGGTTCGATCCTGTAGGTCGCTTCCACGGAATCTCCGTGTTTCTCCGCCCGGGCTACCAGGCTGGAAATTTTACTGCCGGGCAGCGTCCTGTTCATCTCATCCGCTCCGCTCGCAAGGTCATAGAGATGCGTTACCCAGATGCCTTTGAATCCGTTGACTTTGCAGGATGAGAGCACCAGTCGCGACAGATAAAGGTTCTCCATCGGCGAGGTTCCGGTGATGGGTTCGTTGCAGAGCAGGAGGCTCTGCGGCGTCGCCTGATCCATCCCGTCCCGCATGGTTTCAAGCTCCTGCCCGAGCTTACCGTGCTCCAGAGCCGTGTCTTCTTCATGCGAGAATACCGTTACGATTTTGTCCACAATGGCGATCGCGGCCTCGCGCGCCGGAACGGGCCAGCCCAGCTGGAATAGGAGCTGTACCGAGCCGACGGTACGCAGGAAGGTGGTTTTGCCTCCCTGGTTGATTCCTGTCAGCAGGAAAATCTCGCCGCCCTCGTCGAAGCTCACGTCATTACCCACCGGCTTTTTCTCGGGGCGAAGTGCCGCGAGCACCGGGTTCATCATGTATCTGGTGCGGAATCCTTTGGAGCCTGCCGGCAGGATCGCGGGGATGCACAGGGGCACCTGCCTGGCCGCCATCTGCGTGCAGAAATCGAGTGCGCCCAGGTAGAACACCAGATCCTGGTACAGATCATCCAGATCAAGCGTCATACGGTAGAGCATCTGCAGGAAAATCTTCTGGTTGTAGGTCAGCTCGGCCTCGAGCATCTCTTCGGTCGGCGTCGTCATCTCCCGCAGCGGATTCATCTCCACAGGCTTCTCAGGCATGCCCTTCTCGCGGTTCATGCTGAGCAGATGTGGCTTGACATACTTAGGCATATTCAGCATGGTGAGTGCCGCGCCGGTCGTCTGCATTTCATCATTCAGGCGGAATTCCACGGCGACGCTGCCGATCTTCTCCATGCCGGTGGTACGTTTGCTCCACTCCGTGTCAAAATCCCGGCCGAAATTGGCCTGAAGTTTTTCTTCCAGCACCCGGGACAGGTTCTGCAGCCCCGCAGGAAGCGGTTTCTCCCTGTCGCAATCCGTGAGGGCCTGCTGCATCGCCTTCATACGGCTCCAGGCCTCCTGGAGAACACCGAATTCGCGGAACGCTTCAGCCCCGTAGGCACCGAGCATCCGCTCATCCTTGATGAGCGCGATCTGGCGCAGGGTCGCTGTCAGGTCGGTCATGCGCCGGATCAGGACCGGGTAATCCGTCAGCGTACGCAAAACGTCCCGGCGGTAGATCAGGTCTTCGGGAGAAGTGGTCAGATACTGCGTCCAGTCAAAACGCTGGCCGGCCATATGGGGGGCAAAAAGCTTTTTCAGATAGGTGTCCAGCATCAGATCTTCCAGCGCCAGGCTGCTGATCTGCATGCGTTTCGGTTCAGCGGTTTCTGTCAGAAAACTCATTCTGCTGCCTCCTCCCTTCTGTAGAGCTGCTTCCGGTTCTGGTCATCGCAGTACTCTCCCACGCTCTTTCGCAGGTCGGGGACGGTAACGAGCTGCTCCAGCGTGATGCCGAAGGCCTTGGCGGTCTCCATGGCATAGCTGTTGCCGAGTGGCTCCCTCTCTGCAAAATGATAGGCGTAGACCATGCCCTCCTCCCGGAAATCAGCCTCCGCGACAAGGCTTTTCAGCTTGGCGGCAAGCGGTTCGGGCAGATCGGACTGCAGCAGGAAATAAATATCATACAGATGGGTGACCATCATGCAGGTTACCCGGTTTTCCAGGAATTTGCGCACCAAATCCGCACAGATTGAAATTGCTTCGACCGGATTGGTACTGGTGAGCGGCTCATTGATCAGAACCAGATCATCCGACGTGGCCTGTTCCAGAATCTCCGCCAGGATCCGGATCTCGATCCCCATGCGGGACGCGGACATATCCCTGTCTTCACCCGCGGAAAAGAGCGTAAATACATGCCTGACCGGGCGGAAAGCCATCTCCGCCGCGGGCACTTTATAGCCCATCTGCGCCATCAGGAGATTTTGCGCCAGCGTCTTAAGGTAGGAGGTCTTGCCGGAGTGATTCGCACCGGTAACGATCACGGCGCCTCCGGACATAAGCTTCACCGGATTGGGCTTGATGTCTTCTTTTTTGGCGGCAAGCTCGGGGTAGATCATGCTCTCTGCACTCATCAGTACAGAGGGGTCCTCCGCGATCGCAGGACGGCAGAGTGTGAAACCTTTTTCGGAAAAGAAGCGGATCACGCGCAGGCCTTCGGCGCAGTACTGAAGCTCCCTGTCGAGCCCTTCAAGTGATTCCTCATCGGGGTCCGGCATACGCTTGAACAGATCCATCGCCTTATTGATCTTGCCTCTCCAGAGCTTTTCCACCGCACGGGAAATGTATTCGTCAAAATGCGAACCATACTGGTAGCGGGAATAGGGCATCTCCGGGAAAAGTGTATCAGCCGGTGCCTCCGCGTCCCGCATATCGACCACGGGATGCATCTCGGCACGCTCCTCCTGCACACTCAGCAGACCGATTTCCTGAGGTCTGGCATCTTCAAGCGTATTGATCGCGAGCGTTACGCTCTGCGGATACCGGATCAGTTCATGATAATCGTCAAGAACCTTGCCAAGGCGCTGATACTCAGGCCTCCGGCGCATCTCCCCGACTCTGTCAAGGAGCCTTTGCATACGTCCGGACGTATAGCCGCGCGAGGCCAGGCTATACAGACCCTCCAGACAGGCGGCGTACAGCTCCTGCCTGCGGCCCGTATAGAGAAGCTGCTGCAGACGGCTCTCGCTCTGCTCCCATTTAAGCCTCTCCTCCGCAAGCCCCGCAATCTGTCGGCTTAACTTTTCCAGCTCCCCGACGCTGCTATGCTCCTGCAATTCTTCCAGCAAAAGGGAGCGCTCCCGAATCTCGGCGGGATCGCTGCACAGATAAGTGCGGAGATAATCCAGAGCTTTTTCTTCCGTCATTTCCGGGGAAATGCGTTCCATCAGGCGGGGCATGTCCAGATCATGGAGCACCTGCTCCTTCTCAGGCATGGTCCCGATTTGTTCCAGCAACATTTGATCAACTCTCCTGTTTCTTTGCCCGAAGGCAAGTCGTTACTCACCCGTTTCCGGGTCAAACAGATGTCCGTAACTGACGCCGTTCCACCATGGCAGTTCATCCGCCAGATACGCATAATAATCTTTTTCGATGACAGCGGCCGAGACCGTGAATTTATTATCCACCCTGGCTTTAATGCTGTCGATATAATCCTGTGAGACTTCCTCGCCGTTATAGCTGACCCAGCGCTTGGTCTTGGCGTTATAGAGGCCTTTGTCCGTAATGAAGCTGTGCGCGCCGAAGATGATCAGTCCGTCGCTGTCGGACAGTAGATCCCGGCCCATCACAAGCCGCGAGTCCACAGGCAGGTCAAAGAGGTTGGCGAGCGTCGGCATGACGTCAATATTGCTGCCCGGTTTGTCCACGACAACGGTTTCCTCCATTCCGGGACAATACAGCAGGAAGCAGTTTTTGTACAGTTCATAATCCACCAGCACATCGCGGCCCGCCATCGTGCAGATCTCCTCTTCGGAGAGCCCGTAGGGATAATGATCCGCCGTCAGCGCAAAGACCGTATGATCCAGCGCACCGGACTCCTCCAGACGCTCCATCAGATACTGCAGGGCATATTCCACTTCCATATTGCCGGCAATATAGGTCTGGATTCCTTCACTCGCATCCATCCCCTCCACTACATCACGGTGATCGATCGCCATCTGGTCATGATACCAGGTATACGGAAGGTGCCCGCTGACCGTCATATAGTAGACGCAGAAAGGTTCATGATCAATGTAGTCATCGATTGAGAGCTGCATCATTTCAAGATCTGATTCAGGGAAAACATCCCTGACATCCAGGCCGTTTTTCTTTGCCTTATAGACAAAACCCATGTTGGGATGCGTCTCGTGACGGTTGTAAAAATTATAATCGTGATTATGGTATGCCCGGCAGGTGTACCCCATCGGCGTCAGAATATTGCCGAAGCCGAAAGGCATCTGATGCGTCTTGGTCACATCGAAGGACCAGATGCCCGCCTTGGGCAGCAGCCCGGTCAGCGTGGAAAATTCGCCGTCCGAAGTACTCATGTCAAAATACGCCGTGTAAAAATTCGTGAAGACAAAGGAACTTGTCGCCATCTTGTACAGGGTCGGCGTCAGCTCCTCATCGATGAACGGCTCGTAAAATGATTCGGCTACGATCCAGATCAGGTTATACCCTTTGAAAAGCCCTGTATACTCATTGGTATAGGTCGGCTCCGCATCACGGAAATACCGGTGCAGCGCCGCAATGGTGTCATTCGGCGCTTCCGCGGTCAGCCGGTCAAAGTCAATATCCAGCACGCGAGGCTGCGGTTCGGCGGGTAAAGGCTCCGCCTCGCTCTCTTCAGGGCTTGACTCGGGCGTCTGGCTGCTCTCCTCACTCTCCTGCCCGGATATATCCGGAAGGGAAGTCTGCTCAATGGATTCTTCATGGCTTTCTGGCTGCGATTCGGGAGCGGAACTCAGGTCCGCTTTGCTTTCATCCAGGATCTCGATCCTGCCATCCTCGCTGTCACCGATGCCGAACAGGTCGCGCATCGCATCACGCCTCATAAAAGTCATGACGCCCAGGCTCCTGACGCCCTGCTCCACCAGTGGCTTATGATGATACATGCCGTAGGGCGAATCCGCTTCCGTCCCGCCGAAGTAGAGCGCGGTAAGCGCCGTACAGTGCAGGATCACCGCGATCAGCCCCCATACGGCCAGCATCTTCCAGCCAAGACGGGCGGTATCCCTGCGGCGTCTCATCACAGGCAGAATATAATACAGCAAAAGGGGCAGCAGGAGCAGCAGGATCTTCCACCAGAGCTTCGCGATCGTCTGCAGAATGACCGAGACAAAGTGCAGCGCATTCCCGGCGCCGTGCGTAATGGAATAAAAGACCATAAACGTCTTGAAAACGTCATAATAGATCAGCTGCGCGATCATCAGGATCGTGAAGATCCAGAGGAAAAGCGGCGTAAGAAACGCATTGACCCTGCGCGGCCAGAGCCCGCAGAGCACCGTGCATACCGCTGCCGCAGGCAGGGCGAAAAGCGTGGCATACAACATGCCCGGCGTCGCCTGCCTAAAGACGAAGAGCTGCAGCAGCAGTTCCTCGTAAATAAAGATAAAGCTGAAAACCCAGAACCTCAGGAATACTTTCTTTCTCATTCGAACTCCGTTATCGGACTGGACAGACCATCCATCCGTCAAAGGTCAGGAACTGCGTTAAGTGACAGATCCGACAGATCATGATTCAGGAACTGATAATAGGCCGCGCTGCCGATCATGGCGGCATTATCCGTGCAGAGGATGAATTCGGGGACCGAGAGCCGGTATCCGTTCTGCCTGCACGCTTCCTCCATAGCGCCGCGGATGGCCAGATTCGCGGAAACACCGCCCGCAAGCGCGATTTTATCCAGATGATAATCCCTCGCGGCCTGCATGGTCTTCCCGACCAGCACATCCACCACCGCCTGCTGGAAAGAGGCCGCGACATCGGCGGCATTCACCGGGCGGTGCATCATCTCCTGCTGGTTCAGGTAATTCAGCACCGCGGATTTAAGCCCGCTGAAGCTGAAATCATACCCTTCCTCATCCAGACAGGGCCGCGGAAAATGAATGGCGGCAGGATCGCCCTCCATCGCGGCTTTCTGCAGTTTGGGCCCGCCGGGGTACCCCAGCCCGATGGCCCGCGCGACTTTGTCAAAGGCTTCGCCGGCAGCGTCATCCCTTGTCTGCCCCAGGATCCGGTTGATGCCGTAATCCTCGACAATGGCCAGATGCGTATGCCCGCCCGAAATCACCAGGCAGAGGAAGGGGGGCTCCCATCCGGGGTCGGACAGGTAATTTGCCGCGACATGCCCTTCGATATGGTTGACGCCGATAAGCGGCTTACCGAGCGCATAAGCCAGCGCTTTGGCTTCGGATACGCCGACCAGGAGGGCGCCTACGAGACCCGGTCCGTGTGTGACCGCGATCGCGTCGATCTCATCCCATACGCAGTCCGCTTCCCGTAGCGCCCGCAGAATCACTTCATCAATGTGTTCGAGGTGCTTGCGCGAAGCGATCTCGGGCACCACCCCGCCGTAAATCGTATGGATCGCGATCTGGGAAGAAATAATATTCGACAGAATCTTTCTCCCGTCCTCCACCACCGCTGCGGCTGTCTCGTCACACGAGGACTCAATCGCCAGAATCCGTATTTGCTTCTTCATATCTGAGTTCCTTAATCATTCGGTCTTTTCCGGCAAGCGTATTGGGGAATACTTCCTGTGCCTCTTCGAGGAAGTCCCTGGGATGCATCAGGGAGGGGCTGAAATGTGTCAGCCACAATTCTTTGACGCCTGCATGTGCGGCAATCAAAGCCGCTTCACGGAAAGACATATGTTTATACTGATGGGCGCGGCTGCGTTTCTCAGCCTCGCCGTACATGCCCTCGCAGATCAGCAGATCCGCTTCCCGCGCCAGTTCCACCATGCTGTCTGTCGGACGTGTATCCGTGCAGTAGCAGAGGCTGAGGCCCCGGCGCGCCTCGCCGAGCACCATATCAGGCGTGTAGACAACGCCGTCGATCTCCACCGTCATCCCCTTCTGCAGGGGGTTCCACGCGGCTAGTGGCACTTTATTATCTCTCGCCTTGTCCGGCAGGAATTCCGGTCTGCGCTCCAGATCGATCCTGTATCCGAGGCAGGGGATCCGATGATCCAGCGCACAGGTACGGATCGTCAGCGGCCCCACTGCGAAGGATTCGACCCCGATCTCGTGGATCCGCACCTCAAAAGGCAGTTCCGGCGCCGCCATCAGCAGGCCTTTGACCACTTTAACCGTCCCGCGGGGTCCGTAGATATCCACCGGTTCAGTGCGGTCGGAATTACCTATCGTAAGCAGCAGACCCGGCAGCCCGCTCACATGATCGCCATGCATATGGGTCAGCAGGATCGCGTCGATCCCCTTAAAGCTCCAGCCGAGGAGCCTAAGCGAAATCTGCGTCCCCTCTCCGCAATCGATCAGAACGGATGTGCCTGCGGCACGCACCAGGCAGGAGGTCAGATGCCGGTAAGGCAGTGGCATCATACCGCCCGTACCCAGCAAACAAATATCCAGCATCCTGCATCCCCCTTTCCCGGACGGATCCTTCCGTCAAAACATAATAAGGCATGATGACATTTTACAACAAAAAAAGGGGCCTGTCAAGAAAAACAAGCCCCCGCCGCTCAAAACCGCCGGTGCCTTCTGAACACCTGCCTCTTGGGCAGCGGAATCGTCTTGGAGACCTCCCGCAGGAAATCGGTGAGCCCTTCCCCGCAATTGGCTTTTTTGACCATATAGGCCTGATTATAGGCCGGCATCAGGTAGAAATGCGTGTCCGTCTCAACGATCCGGAAAAGCTTATTATATGCGAGGCTGCTGTGCCCCAGCCGGCTCTTCGACTCCATATGGTCCTCGTAAAAGGACAGGGTCGTCACCAGGCCGTGCAGGGCGCTGTTCTGCTGATAAGAACGCTTCAGGCTGATGTGATCGAAAAGGACAAATAAGACCGGATACAATGCGGCGCAGGCTGTCAGAATGATCCCTCCGGTCAGGTTTTTCTCGGCCCAGTAAATTGCCGCGAGCGCCACGAGCAGCACTCCGGTCATGATCACGATGTACCAGAAACGCTTGCGCTGCCGTCTCAGCGTCCGGCATAGCAGCTTGTATTCTTCAAAATCCGTCTCGGTCTGTGCCATGTATAAAGGCTTCATGCTGCAACCTCCTTTCCTTTCCCGGATCACTTTCCGGATCCTCTCCAGTATACGTAGAAAAGCTTCTTTTGTCAATCCTCTGACGCCTTCTTCGTCCGTTGAACTTTTTCATTGCAAAATCACATGAAATGTGCTACAATAATAAAGTCCGGTAGATCAGACCGGATGAATCTCAGGAGAGAAGGCTTTTAGAGTGAGTAATAAGAAACCATATAAGAATAACGTTCCCGCAGAAGAAGAACTCGCCGAGGCTGTCGAGGAAATTGCCGAGCAGGTCGCAGATATTCCCGCTGAGGCCACGGAAGCCGCTGCCGAGGAAGTCGCCGAGCTGTCTGAAGCTGTGTCCGAAGCAGTTTCCGATGGTTTGCCGGACGAGCCGCAGGATGAGGAAGAGG
>JAFRZL010000035.1 GCA_017442535.1 Bacillota bacterium
ATTAGGGTCATCATATGGGTATAACCACCAGACTTTTGCCTTACTTCCAGCCGTAACATCTTCCGGTTTTAGTTCTCCGTTTTTATATGGATGCCACTCTGCTGCTAAAGCCGGATTAATCGTCTTAAGATCATTAAATCCGAGCCAAACTTTACCACCAGAAAGAAATGGGCAACCCACGCCTTTATTTCGGCTGCTAATCGTTGCTTGCCACTCAAAATCAAAGTGTTTGCCCGTATTAGGGTCATCATATGGGTATAACCACCAGACTTTTTGACCACTCCCCGCAAAGACATCAGTTGGAGATAACTCCCCATTTTTAGAGGGATGCCACTCATGCGCTAAGTTAGGATTTGTGGTCGCCAAATCATTCTTACCCTTTATAAGTTTAACCATCTGGATTGTACCTTTCTTATCGTTTTCAAATATACTTCTCCTGAACAAGCTCCTATAAGAGCACAAAGAAAAATACTACAAAAAGGAACTGCCTTTAGGTTTATCGAATGCCATAATTCCAGAGAATTCTATTTATATCGCCAATAATATCCCCCTGCATGCTTTGTTTTGTCATTCACCGCTGCAGATATACTACTGATACCTATTCCAAGACTTCTAGCCGCACGAGATAAGGAACTAAATTCAGCAATTAGATTCCCACTATCATCAAGTTGAAGAACTGGACGCGTGCGTCCTTGGGATTTCTCACAATTTGGACATCTTGGTGTTTTTAGTATATTTGTTGGTTTTTGATTCCAAACAAAGCCACACTTGCAACATTTTAGTTCTATCGGAGTATCACATCCTTTATATTCACCTATGACTGCAATATTAGGATTCTTAAGCTGAATCTGTTCGGTAAACTGTTCTTTAGTTTTCTTTTGTGAATTGCAAGAAGGACATCCAGTGCCATGAAGAATCAAGCAAGGTTTTGCCTCCCATATCCATCCGCATTTTTTGCATCTAAAGTGAAGCTTGACATTTGCTCCTCGATATTCATCTAAAGCTTCAATCAATTGGCTTTTTGTCGAAAGATCTTGTAGGAATTCTTCGTTGGTCTTTTTTGCCGTACCGCAACACTTTTTGCATTTCTTTCCTTTAAGAACTTGCTGTGGTGTGGTTTGATATTCATAACCACATTTCTTGCATTTGCAAAGAATTGGTTTCCTAATACCATGATAATCTGATAGTATTTCAATACCAGGATTCTTCTGTTCAACCTCATGCAAAAAAACATCTTGGCTCTTTTTCTTGGACTTTAGATAGCACTGAGGACATCCACGTCGATTGAGCAGTTTGGATGGTGTAATCATCCATTCATGCTTACACTGTTCGCACCTACATAGTATTTTCGTGTCTGAACCTTTGTACTCTTCTAATGGAGTAATTATGCTATTGATTGATCGTAGTTCTTCTAAAAACTGTTCATTGGTCTTAGGTGCATTACCATTACAACTTACACATCCGAAATCGTTGTTCACTCGAGAACTGGACGAGGTTTTCCATATATAGCCACATTTATTACATTTCCACCAATACTTTACTGTGCTCCCTGTATGAACCATATATGGCGTGATATTGCCATTTTTCTCTTGATACCACTCTTTGATTGCAATTGGATATGCAAGAGCTAGTGAGTGACTCCTTTTAAATGAATAGTACTGCTCTTGAATGCTGTACATATCATTCTCAACGTTTACTGATGCTTGTTTTCCTAAATACAGAAGTATTGATTCGATTATTCTATTCAGCTGATCATATCCATCTCGTTCAACAGAATATGAAAAGAGCTTATCACAGAATTGTTCGCCTGATATCACAGGCGCTTCTTTTAAACGAAGAAGTCGAATATTGTTTTGAGACAGAAGGACATACTTGTTTTTTTCTTTTTGAACAGCGTGTTTTCCTTTATGCCAATGCCTTCCATCGTATTCTATCCCTAGACGCATTGATGGAATATAAATATCTATTTCTGTAGTTCCGAATTTATAACCATTTATTGCATCATTAAACTCTCTCTTGATATAGAAAAATAATGCTTGTTCAGGAAAAGATGTTTGAAAAATACGATTACACTTTGGACAGCCTCCACCTCGAAGAAGATTATTTGGAGTTGCTTTCCATTCATTTCCACAGACTTGACACTTACATTTTATAGGTTTGCTTGACAAAACATAGTCTTCCATAGGAGCAATATGTGAATTAACAGCCAATAGTTTTTCTCTAAACTCATCATTATTCGATCGTATCTTTTCACCTCCAGAAGCATGTCCACAAATAGGACAGCCATGGCCTGCAAGTAACCAGTTTGGCTTGGATGTCCATTCATATCCACATATTTTACATCTGCATTTAATATATGCTAATGCACTTTTATACTCCTCACATGGGATAACTGTTGGAAGTATACTGTCTAATTCTTTAAGAAAAACCTCATTGCTTTTCCTTGTTTTAGTATGTGCAGCTTCTCGACCACAAATTGGACATCCATGTCCATGTAATAGTGAATATGGTATCGTTTTCCACTCATGACCACACACTAAACACTTGCACAGTATTTTTGTAGATGCATTAGTATAGGTCTCCAAGGCAACTACATTAGGATTAGCTTTTTTTAATTCAATCAAATACTCGTTATTGCTTCGTTTTTTCATTTTCAGGATTCCTATTTAATGTTTTAAGTAGTCTTTGTTGTGCATCAAAAGCATCAATGTAAACTGTTAATGCTTTTTCGACAGCAAAAGTCTTACTCTGCCCAGATTCAGTGCACATTTTTTCAATCTTTCATAAACTATCGTCTCAATGCATACATTTAAATACTTGCCATTCTTCTTTGGTCTAGCCACCGTCATTCCGCCTAAAGACTACTAATAGGATTATCAACACAATTATACCACTATTTGCTACCGATTTCAATTGTCTCCTACTGTTACTTTCGAGACATTCTGCATTCTTACATCCTTCCTTCACATCCAAATTATCAAAATGCGTAGCTTACATTCGCGAACGCTCTCATCCTGATCCTTCTGAGCCTTATTCTTTCTGTGGCTGATGCCTTCTATTTCAGCTCGAATAACCCGGTCGTTTCCAAATTCCTCTCCACCGGCCAGACGGTTTTCTCACTTGCCGCCACGCTCTTTATTATCAAGGGCATTATGAATCTCTCCGAGGCGCTCGAACGTAAGGATATGTTTGAGAAGGGCAGGACAGTGCTGACCATCGTTTTGATTTTCAATATTGTCACCATTATCTGCAATCTGCTCAGCGCGTTCTTCCAGATGAGGGGCACTCTGGGCACCATTATTTCCGTTGCGGGAGCCATTTCTTCCGTTCTTACGATCGTCTACCTCATCCTCTATCTTTCCTACCTCGGCAAGGCCGGGAAGATGCTGGAAGCGGCAAAATAATCAGGCCTCGCCGGTAATCACCCGGCGTCCGGACTGCGTTCTCCCAGAGACGCAGTCTTTTTTTGCCGCCATGCAAGCCAGAGCGGGATACCGTTTGTTTTTCTTTTTTCTTCTTTGATTCTGTTGCTTTTGCCAAAAAAATCATTGACATTCCTGTTGTTTTAAGGTACAATGTACTTAGGATTATTATCTGTCCCATAAGGAGAAGGAGATCTGTCATGGTTCACATCGCGAACGATCATATCAAGAAGAGTCCCCGTATTCAACGGTTAATCGATCATCTGTATGCCAAACTTCCGGTCGTAGAGGCGGATCGTGCCGTCCTGCTGACCGAATCCTACCGCAGCAGCGAGGGTGATCCCATCATCATCCGCCGCGCCAAGGCATTCGATCATATCTGCCGCCATATTCCCATCATTATCCGTCCCGAGGAACTGATCGTCGGCAGCGCCAGCCAGGCGCCGCGCGGCTGCCAGGTTTTCCCCGAGTATTCTTTTGAATGGCTGGAATCCGAATTTGATACCATGGAGACCCGCGAGGCCGATCCTTTCCACATTGAGGAGGATACCAAGCGGACACTGCATGAGGTTTACAAGTACTGGAAGGGCCGCACCACGAGCGAGCTGGCCACTTCCTACATGGCGCCCGAGGCGTTGCTGGCCATCGAGCACAATATGTTCACACCCGGCAACTATTTCTATAACGGCATCGGTCATGTCACCGTCTGCTACGGCCGCATCATTACGGAGGGTCTGGAATCCATCAAGCGTCAGGCCGCCGAGGCTCTGCTGGAGTGCCATTTCGGTGACGGGGATTATGCCCGCCGTTCGCATTTCCTGCAGGCTGTGATCGCCGCGACCGAAGCTGCATGTGTCTATGCCGAGCGTTATTCCGAGCTCGCCAGGCAGGAGGCCTCGCGTGAGACCGATCCGGTCCGCCGCGCCGAGCTGGAGGTCATCGCTTCCAACTGCGCCCGCGTGCCCCGCTACGGCGCCCGCAATTTCTACGAAGCCTGCCAGTCCTTCTGGTTCATCCAGATGCTGCTGCAGATGGAGTCCAGCGGTCACTCGATTTCGCCCGGACGTTTTGACCAGTATATGTATCCCTTCTACAAGAAGGATCTGGATGCCGGCAAGATCACGCCCGAATCCGCGCAGGAGCTGATGGACTGCATCTGGATCAAGCTGAATGATCTGAACAAGATCCGCGACGCGGCTTCTGCCAAGGGCTTCGCCGGCTACAGCCTGTTCCAGAATCTGATCGCCGGCGGCCAGACGCCCGACGGACGCGACGCGACCAATGATCTTTCCTACATGTGCATCGAGGCCAGCATGCATGTCCTGCTGCCCCAGCCCTCCTTCTCCGTCCGTGTGTGGAACGGGTCTCCGCAGGAGTTCCTGATGCGCGCCGCCGAGCTGACGCGTACCGGTATCGGCCTGCCCGCCTATTATAATGACGAAGTGATCATCCCCGCGCTGCTCTCCCGCGGTCTGACGATGGAGGACGCGCGCGATTACAATATCATCGGCTGTGTCGAGCCGCAGAAAGCCGGCAAGACCGATGGCTGGCACGATGCTGCTTTCTACAATATGTGCCGTCCGCTGGAGCTTGTCTTCAGTAACGGCGTGGACAAGGGTGTGCAGGTCGGTCTGCAGACCGGCGATGTCACTGCTTTCCGCACCTTCGACGAATTCTACGATGCCTATAAGAAGCAGCAGAATTATATGCTGAGCCTGCTGGTCAATGCCGACAACGCCATTGATGTGGCGCATGCCGAGCGCTGTCCGCTCCCCTTCCTCTCCGGTATGATCGAGGATTGTATCGGCCGCGGCAAGAGCGTGCAGGAAGGCGGCGCGGTCTACAATTTCACCGGCCCGCAGGGCTTCGGTATCGCTAATATGGCTGACTCGCTGTACGCGATCAAGACCCTTGTCTATGAACAGCATAAGCTGAGCATGGCCGATCTGCGCGACGCGCTCGCCGCCAATTACGGCAAGGAGCGTACGCCTGAGGAGGCGCAGGAAGTCGCGGTCGAGGTGGCCAGGGCTCTGGCAGCGGATGGCGTGACCCTGACCGAGGCTCAGGTCCGCAAACTGTACGAAACGGCCCGCACCGGCGGCCTGTCTGAGGAGCAGCGCGCCAAGTACCAGGCTATTCACGGTATGCTCGAGGAAGTGCCCAAGTTCGGCAACGATATCGCTGAGGTCGACGCTTTCGCCCGCGATGTGGCCTACACCTATACCCGTCCTCTGCAGAACTTCATGAATCCCCGCGGCGGTCACTATCAGGCCGGTCTGTATCCGGTTTCCGCCAATGTGCCTCTTGGCGCCCAGACCGGTGCGACCCCGGACGGTCGTTATGCCGGCACTCCCGTGGCGGACGGCGTTTCTCCGTCTGCCGGACGTGACACCCACGGTCCCACCGCTTCTGCCAATTCCGTCTCCCGTCTGGACCATTATATCGCGAGCAACGGTACGCTTTTCAACATGAAATTCCATCCGTCCGCACTGGCCGGGCGCGAAGGTCTCGCGAATTTTGTCGCGCTGATCCGCTCTTACTTTGACCAGAAGGGCAGCCATATGCAGTTCAATGTGGTCAGCCGCGAGACGCTGATCGACGCGCAGAAGCATCCTGAGAATTACCGCTCGCTGGTCGTCCGCGTGGCCGGCTACAGTGCCCTCTTTACCACGCTGTCCCGCTCGCTGCAGGATGACATCATTAACCGTACCGAGCAGACATCCATGTAGCCCACGGCTTTCCGCCGAACCTTTATCAGATCAGGAAGGTAGTTATGACGAAAGAATACAATCAGGTCCCGGGGCGGATCTTTGATATCCAGCGCTATTCGATTCATGACGGTCCCGGGATCCGCACCATTGTCTTTATCAAAGGCTGTTTCCTGCGGTGCCGCTGGTGCTGCAACCCGGAATCCCAGCGCTATGATATCGAGGAGCTGACCATGAACGGCAAAACCCGCGTGGTGGGTGAAGATACCACAGTCGGCGCCGTGATGACGGAGGTCCTCAAGGACATGCCCTACTACCGGCGTTCCGGGGGCGGGCTCACGCTGTCCGGAGGCGAATGCCTCTTCCAGGCGGATTTCTCCGCAGCGCTGCTCCTTGCGGCGCACGAGAACCAGCTGAATACCGCGATCGAATCCACCGCGTTTTCCAAGTTCGAGCGGATCGAGAAACTGCTGCCGGAGCTTGATTATTTCCTGATGGATATCAAGCACACCAACAGTGCCAAGCACAAAGCTTTTACCGGCGTGCCCAATGAGCTGATTCTGGAGAACGCGCGCAAAGTCGCGGAGGACGGACGCGCGCAGTTGATCATCCGCGTCCCCACCATTCCGGGCTTTAACGATACGCCTGCCGAGATCCGGGATATCGCCCGCTTTGCAGCGACCCTGCCCGGCGTGAAAAAGCTGCATCTGCTCCCCTACCACCGGCTGGGACAGGATAAGTACTCCGGCCTGGGACGCGATTATACGCTGACGGAGATCCTGCCGCCCTCTAAGGAGCATATGCAGGAGCTGCTGGATGTTGCTGTCCGGGCTTCCGGCCTGGATTGTCAGATTGGAGGTTAATCATGGATCTATTCGATCGTAACTCCATGTCCGCCGATGATGTCAAGCAGCGCATCATCCAGGAACTGGTTCCGGGTAAACAAATCACGCTGGCCCATATTATCGCGAATCCGGATCCCGTCCTCTACAAGAAGCTCGGGCTTGATCCGGCCGTGGATTACGCGGCCTCCGCGATCGGCGTCGTCACCGTGAGCCCCGCCGAGACTGCGATCATCATCGGCGATATCGCGACCAAATCCTCCGGCGTGGAGCTGGGCTTCCTGGACCGTTTCAGCGGCACACTGATCGTAACCGGCCGCTTCTCGGATGTGGAAGCTGCGCTTAACGCCCTCACCTCCTACTGCAGGGAAGTGCTTGGCTACTCGGTCGTCCCCATCACCAAGACATGAAAAAAATCATCTTTTTCGGTCGGACCGGCTGCGGCAAGACCACTCTGGTGCAGGCCATGCGCGGTGAAGCTGCCACATACCGCAAGACCCAGTCCATCGACCATTTTGATGTTGTCATTGATACCCCCGGCGAATATGCCGAAGTCCATTCCCTGAGCCGTGCGATTGCCCTCTTCTCCTATGAAGCGGACGTCGTAGGGCTCGTTCTTTCAGCAACGGAGCCGTATTCGCTGTATTCGCCCAATATCACGGGGATGGTGAACCGCGAAGTGATCGGCATCGTCACCCATATCGACAGTCCCGACGCGAATCCCGATCGTGCGAGGCGCTGGCTGGAGCTGGCCGGGTGTAAAAAGATTTTTTACGTGAATTCGCTCACCAACGAGGGCGTGGAGGATATTCTGGCCTATCTGAAATCTTCTGATCAGAAAGAATAATTTTAAGATTATAATGAGGAGACCCCTATGATCACACTGGATAAGATTTATCATGCGTCTTATGTTCTGAAAGAAGTCGTCCGCAGGACGGACCTGATCCCTGCACCGACACTCTGCCCCGGCAGCGAGATCTATATCAAGCCGGAGAATCTGCAGATCACCGGTTCATTTAAGGTGCGCGGCGCGTATTACAAGATTTCGCGCCTCTCCGAAGAAGAGCGCCGGCGCGGCGTGATCGCCTGCAGTGCAGGCAATCATGCGCAGGGCGTGGCTCTGGCGGCTCAACGCAGCGGTATTCACGCCACCATCTGCCTGCCGGATATCGCTCCGATCTCCAAGGTCGAGGCGACCCGCCGCTACGGGGCCGAGATCTGCCTGGTGCCCGGCGTCTATGACGATGCTTATCAGCGGGCGCTGCAGCTGCGCGATGAGAAGGGCTATACCTTTATCCATCCGTTTAATGATGAGGATGTGATCGCAGGTCAGGGATCGATCGGTCTGGAGCTGTTGGACCAGCTGCCCGATCTGGACGCCGTGATCGTCCCGATCGGAGGAGGCGGCCTGATCAGCGGTGTCGCTTTCGCGATCAAATCGCTCAATCCGAGGGTGAAAGTTTATGGTGTACAGGCTTCGGGAGCCAATTCCATGGGCCACAGTCTGGAGCTCGGCTATCCGGATGCGCTCCCCCGCGTCACGACTTTCGCGGACGGCATCGCGGTCAAGTGCCCCGGCGACCAGACTTATGATCTGGTGCACCGTTATGTGGACGAGATCGTTACGGTCAGCGAAGACGAGATCGCAACAGCTGTTCTCGCCCTGATCGAGAAGCACAAGCTGATCGCAGAAGGTGCCGGCGCGGTATCCATCGCGGCCGCCATGTTCCACAAGCTGCCCATCGAGGGCAAGAAGGTCATCTGCCTGGTCTCGGGCGGCAATATCGACGTCACGATCCTCTCGCGGGTCATCAGCCGCGGTCTGCTGCAGACCGGGCGCACCCTGGATGTGACGCTGGCCCTCTCAGACCGTCCCGGACAGCTGACCCAGGTTTCCCGCATTATTTCCGAGCACGGCGGCAACGTCGTCTCGGTCATTCACGATCGTTCCGATCTGGGCATGCAGGTCACAGACTGCTTCCTGAGGCTCTCTCTGGAGACACGCGATCATGCCCACGCGGACGAGATCCGTCAGGCCCTGACCGACGCGGGCTTTACGATCGTAAATTAAGCATAACAGGAGGATCCCACCATGCAGACCATTCATACACCTAATGCCCCCGCGGCCATCGGCCCCTATTCGCAGGCCAAAGTGGTCGGAAATCTGGTTTTCACGAGCGGCCAGATCGCGATCGATCCCGTGGTACAGAAAATCACCGCGGCCACTATCGAGGGCCAGACTGAACAGATCATGAAAAACCTGACAGCCATTCTGGAAGCGGCCGGCACCTCCATGGATAAAGTCGTCAAGACCACCTGTTTCCTTGCCGAAATCGCGGACTTCGCGGCCTTTAACGCCGTCTATGCCAAGTATTTCCCGGGCAAGCCCGCCCGCTCCTGCTTCGCCGTCAAGGACCTGCCTGCAGGCGCTCTGGCCGAGGTCGAAGTAATCGCGGAATTGTAAGCAGCTCATTCAGAATATAATAATCCCCTGCCCTCAGCGCATCCGCGTGATGCTGCCTAGAGCAGGGGGTTTTTGTTGATACAGTCAGCCGCCAAGGATTACACCTTATCCAGTGCCTGCCTGATGTCCTCCAGGATGTCCTCCACGTCTTCCACACCGCAGGAAAGGCGGATCAGGCCGGGCGTGATGCCGCCGGCCACCAGCTGTTCATCGGTCAGCTGACGGTGCGTGGAGCTCGCCGGATGCAGCACACAGGTGCGGATATCCGCCACGTGCACGACCAGTGAAATCATCTTCAGATGGTCGATAAAGGCGGCCGCCTTCTCACGTCCGCCGCGGACCGAAAAGGCGATCACGCCGCTCTTGCCCTCGGGCAGGTATTTTTCAGCCAGGTCGTGGTATTTGTCGCCGGGCAGGGTCGGATAATTCACGAACTCGATCTTATCGGTGCGGCCTGCCAGGTAGGCAGCCACCTTCTCCGCATTCTCGGAATGCTTCTTCATCCTGAGAGGCAGCGTCTCCAGACCAAGATTCAGCAGGAAAGCGCCCATCGGGGTCATAGTGGAGCCCAGGTCACGCATCATCTGCACGCGCGCCTTGACGATATAGGCCTGTTTGCCGAAATTGCCCGTGTAAGAGAGACCGTGATAGGATGCGTCCGGTTCGACAAATTCGGGGAATTTACCGTTAGTCCAGTCAAAATTACCGCTGTCCACGATGCAGCCGCCGAGCTGCACCGCATGGCCATCCAAATACTTGGAAGTGGAATGCACCACGATGTCCGCGCCGAACTCAAACGGTCTGCACAGGGCCGGCGTCGCAAAGGTATTGTCCACCATAAACGGCACGCCGTTCCGGTGCGCGAGATTGGCCAGACGCTCGATATCCAGCACCGCGATCGCGGGATTCGCGATGGTCTCGCCGAACAGCAGCTTCGTATTGGGCCGGAAGGCCTTCTGGATCTCTTCATCCGGGGCATCCGCGTCCACAAAGGTCACGTCGATGCCGATCTTTTTGAAGGTGACGCTGAAGAGATTCACCGTGCCTCCGTAGATGGTCGAAGTACTTACCATATGGTCTCCCGCATGCAGGATATTCAGAATCGCCAGGGTAGTCGCGGCCTGGCCGGAGGATGTCAGCAGCGCGCCGACACCGCCCTCCAGATCGGCGATCTTGTCTTCCACCACGTCCGTGGTCGGATTGGACAGACGGGTATAGAAATCGCCGGGGGCCTTAAGGTCAAACAGATCTCCCACATACTCCGTGGAATTGTAGCGGAAAGTCGTGCTCTGGTAGATCGGCAGGGCATTGGCCCCGCCGTTTTCGGGATGGTATCCGGAGTGGACACATTTGGACGCAAGTTTCATGGATAATCTCCTCTCTCTTTATCCGGAATGCACGGGGAGCCGAAGCTCCCCGCGTAAAGCTTACTTCAGGCCGAACGCGACTTCGATCTCGTCCACTTCTTCATCTGTGATATGGACGATATCGCCGAGCGTATGCGTCATAATGACGGATTTGGCACTGTATTCCATGACCTCCAGGCGGTCGAAGGCGTTGATCAGCGACTTGCCGGTCGTGATCACGCAGTCGTTCTCGATGATCGCCACGGGATTATCGACAGTCAGGCGGGCCGCCATCTCCTCGGCCTCCATGAAGGTTGATCCGAAGGGATATTTCTTGACATTGCGCAGCTGGATATAGCTCTCGGGGATCAGACGGGCATCGAATTCCTGATCGGTCACGGCAAAAGCCATGATATTATGGGGATGTGCCACGATGACCGCATTGATCTCGGGATGCTGGCGGTAGATTTCCTCATGCAGATGCATCGAGCGGGACGGGATCTTGCCCTTCTCGCGCTTGCCTGCCTTGATCTGGACCAGATCCTCGGGCTCCAGATACGTACGGTCCATGTCGTACGGCGTGATCAGGAAGGTGTCGTCGCTGACGCGGCAGGAGAACGTGCCCTGGCTGCTCGTAAAGAGCTCGTTCTCGTAGGCGCGCTTGATCAGCCTGCACATATCGCGGCGCATACCCAGTTCCTCGCTGGAATATACGGGCTCATACTCCTCCATGACCGGATGCGTCTTAAGCTGGAAACGCTCCAGCTCCGCCTTGGTGAGCGGGCGGGGATTCAGACCGATCGTGCGGGCATTGATCTCAAGACGCGCACAGAAATCCAGCGTCTCAAAGACCATGAAGGCCTTGAAGAGGTTCTCGGGAGAGCCGATGACGACGCCGTGGTTCTCCAGCATCACCGTGTTGTAACCCTTGGCAAACTGGGCGCTGATATTCTCTCCGAGCTTCTTGCTGCCGGGAAGCGCGTATTCCGCATAAGCCAGCTCACCGCAGATCAGGCGGGCATGCGGCACCAGCAGCGTATTCGGGAATTTGCGCGCGACCGAGAAGGCCACCAGTGTCGGCGGATGGGCGTGCAGAATGGCTTTGAGATCGGGGCGGGCCTTGTAGATCGCCTGGTGGAAGGGATATTCCACGGAAGGGGTGTGGATGCCTTCGTACGTCCCGTCGGGGAAGACGCGCATGATATCCTCGCGGCGCAGGTTGCCCTTGTCGATGCCGCTGGGGCTGATCCACATAATGCCATTGTCGTCCATAATAGACAGGTTGCCTCCGGAAGTCGTGGTCAAGCCGTAACGGTAGATACGGTTCATGATCATGACGATCTGGTCAGCAGGGTGCATCATTGAAAAATTCATTGTATTCCTCCTTTTTACTACTGAAAAGGTAATTGCACTGGTTATCATTGCCGGGATTCATTCCCGGATGCGGAACCGGAAGACGGCTCCGGCGATTCCCCCTCAGTTTCTCCGGGCGATTCCGCTTCTGATTCTTCCATGGATTCTTCTGCCGGCACGGGCAGATACGGCTCGATTCTGGCCTCCAGAACCTGAATCCATGACTCGAATTCGGTTTTGGTGATATAAACGTCCGGGCTGAACATTCCGCCGCCCTGGTCGGTCACCAGGCCCAGCTGATAGGCACGCTGTACGGCGGCGCGCCCCTCATTGGAGCATTTATTGATATCGCTGAAGGTCTCGCGGTAATCCAGCACGACCTCGTGATACAGCTCACGGCAGTAGGTCCTGATGAGATTGATCATCCAGATCGCCATCTGCTCACGCCTCGTCCCTTCATCCGGCGACGTCGCCTCAAAAGGCAGCTCTTCCAGCCGGAAAATCTGCTGCAGGGTCCGGAGCACTTCCAGACGGCTGACTTCGCCGATCGAATCGGGCCCCGAACTGGTGTAGGACCAGGTCCGGTCAAGCATTTCCAGAAGCCTGCCCTCGCACCATATCTCGCACTGCAGGCTCGCTTCGTAACGGGTATCTGACAGATATAGTGCCTGAGGATATGCGACCAGGGACTGAACCAGCTGGTAGGAGTCCTGCGGCAGACTGAGATAGCATTCGACGGTCTCTCCGCGGCGGGTATCCGTGAGGGAAAAATGCAGTTCTCTGAGCTGTACCCGGGCCGCGTTCGGGTAATATACCGTAAAGGTGATCGGCTCGCCGATCTGCCCGCGCAGGTTCCGGACTCTGACTTCTTCCGGCACTTCGCGCAGTCGGGACAGATAACAGTTACCCACTTCCTGCTGGCCGGGATAGGGGTACGAGATCGAGATCGGCGCCCAATCCGTCCCTGAACTGTCCCCCAGGAGCATCACGCCGTACTCTTTATCGATCCCGTAGCCGATGCTGTCCACGCCGGGATGCAGCAGAATATAACGGCTGTACGGGTCGTGGAGCATCTGGGTCAGCATCTGGTCATAATCCGCGACCCGGCCGGCATCCACTTCCAGCACCATCTCGCCCTGATAGCCTGCATATGCGGCACGGTCCATGGCCTCCAGCCCGGTAAAACCCGCGTTTTCGCGCTTTTCATGGCCTTCTGCCCGACGCTGGCGGCTCATGTAGGCCGCGTGGGCCGTAGCCGCACGACCAAGCTGTGCCTGGATGGAAAGCGTGCGGAGCCCCAGGGCGTTGCGCAGCTCGTTCAGCCGGTCGTTCGTCAGGTATCGGATCTGCAGTTCGGTGGCTTTGGCATCCCCATCCGCGCGGCCATGTGCCGTGATCAGGATCCACCCCGCGGCGATCAGACAAATGACGGCCGCGAGGATCACAGGATACCATTTATGCTTCGTTATCCGGTTCATCTTCCTGAATTAAAGCCATCCCGATCACCTTGACGCCGGGAGCCAGATCGATCAATTTGACGCCCGAGGTGACGCGGCCGATCGTCCGGACGTCCGGAACTCTCAGGCGGATAATAATGCCCTCGGAGGTGATGAGCAACAGCCCCTGATTCTCGCGGACGGTCTTAAAGCCCACCACTTTGCCGGTTTTTTCCGTAATGCGGTAGTACAGGTTGCCCTTGCCGCCGCGGTGCTGCAGGCTGAATTCATTCAGATCGGTTCGCTTGCCCATGCCGCTCTCGGTCACCGCGAGGATGGCGTCTCCGTGGCGCACCAGCTGCATGCCGATGACTTCGTCGCCTTCCTGCAGCGAAATCCCCCGGACGCCCATGGAGGTGCGGCCGGTCGGGCGGATATCCTTCTCACTGAAGCGGATCATCTGGCCGTTGCGGGTCGCCAGCAGCACTTCTTCACTGCCCCTGGCCCTCTTGACTTCGATCAGCTCATCGTCCTCAGGGAGCGTAATCGCGATCAGCCCGTTCGTACGGATATTCGCGAATTCGGAGAGCACCGTCTTTTTGATCTGGCCCTTACGGGTCGCCATCATCAGATAGCCGGTGTCGTCCCTGAGTTCACGGGCCATCACCACGGCGCTGACCTTCTCATCGCCCGCAAGCGACAGGAGGTTGACGATCGCCTGGCCTTTGGCCGTGCGGCCGGCATCCTGGATATCATAGGCGCGCAGCCGGTAGACCTTGCCCTTATTGGTGAAAAACTGGATATAATCATGGGTGGAGGCAACAAAGAGATTCGTCACATAATCCTCCTGCCGCGTCTCAAGGCCTTTAACGCCCTTGCCGCCGCGGTTCTGGCTGCGGTAGACATCAGCGGCCGTCCTCTTGATGTAGCCCAGGTTGGTCATCGTGATCACCACCTGCTCGTCCTTGATCATATCCTCGAAATTGATCTCGCCCTCTTCGTAGGTGATGGCTGTACGGCGCGGGTCGCCGTACTTGGTCTTGATGATCAGGAGCTCCTCTTTGATCACATTGTAGAGCAGCTTCTCGCTGCCCAGAATCGCCATATACTCCGCGATTTTGCTTTCAAGCTCCTGGTACTCGGATTCCAGATCCGCTCTCTCCATACCGGTCAGGGCGCGCAGACGCATGTCCACAATGGCCTGTGCCTGTATCTCGGAGAAATTGAACCGGCTGATCAGGCGTTCCTTGGCTTCGGCCACATTGGCGGAATGCCGGATGATGCTGACGATCTCATCGATATAATCGATCGCTTTGATCAGGCCTTCCAGGATATGAGCCCGGGCTTTGGCCCTGTTCAGATCGTACTCGGTACGGCGCCGTACGACATCCTTCTGATGCAGGAGATAATAATATAGCATCTCCTTGAGGTTCAGGGTCTTGGGTTCGTTATTGACCAGGCAGAGCATATTCACGCTGAAATTATCCTGCAGCGGGCTGTTCTTGTAAAGCTGGTTCATGATGACCTTGGCATTGGCATCGCGGCGCAGCTCGATCACGATCCGCATGCCTTCGCGGTCGGATTCATCACGCAGGTCCGAAATGCCCTCGATCCGCTTCTCCTTGACCAGATCCGCGATCTTCTCGACCAGCCGCGCTTTGTTGACCTGGAAAGGAATCTCGGTCACGACGATCCGCTGGCGTCCGCCATGCATCGGCTCCACGTCCATATTGGCGCGTACCACGATTTTGCCGCGGCCTGTCCGGTATGCCTCTTCAATGCCGCGCCGGCCATAGATCGTCGCTCCCGTCGGGAAATCCGGGCCCTTTACGACCTGCATCAGCTCGTCCACATTCGTCTCACGGTCTTCGAGTACATAATTATCGATCATGAGGACCACGCCGTCCACCAGTTCACCCAGATTATGCGGAGGAATATTAGTCGCCATGCCGACCGCGATACCATTGGAGCCATTTGCCAGAAGGTTGGGGAAACGGCTTGGCAGCACCAGCGGCTCCTTGGTGGATTCATCAAAGTTCGGACCGAAGTCCACAGTATCCTTACGGATATCCGCGAGCATCTCCAGCGCGATCTTGCTGAGGCGTGCCTCGGTATAACGCATGGCCGCCTGCTGGTCGCCGTCCACCGAGCCGAAATTGCCGTGACCGTCCACCAGCATGTAGCGCATATTGAAATCCTGCGCGAGCCTCGCCATGGCGTCATAAATCGACGTATCGCCGTGGGGATGATATTTACCCATGGTATCACCGACGATACGCGCCGATTTACGGTAAGGCTTGTCGGGCGTAACGCCCAGTTCCTGCATGGAATAGAGAATACGCCGCTGCACCGGCTTAAGGCCGTCCCGCACATCCGGCAGGGCTCTGGCGACAATGACGCTCATGGCATAGTCGATATAGCAGTCGCGCATAGTCTTTTCCAGATCGATCAACTGGATCTGGTCGATCCCCTCCGCGTTCTGCGTGATGCCGGGCATCTGATTCTGCTGATTATCCTGTTCCATTCGTAAAACTCCTCAATTCTGCTTACGCATCGATATTCTTGGCAAACTTGGCATGCTCCTCGATAAACTGGCGGCGCGGCTCCACCTTGTCGCCCATCAGCATGTTGAAAATCTGGTCGGCCGCGGAGGCGTCATCCATCTGCACCCGGAGCAGGATCCGGTTCGCGGGATCCATCGTCGTCTCCCACAGCTGATCCGCGTCCATCTCTCCCAGGCCTTTGTAGCGCTGGACGATCACATCGTCGCCGCGCCCGATCTTGTCCATGATCCTGGCAAGCTGGGCGTCCGAATAGGCATAATGGAGCTCTTTCTTTTTCTCCACGCGGAAAAGCGGGGGCTGCGCGATATAGACATGCCCCTCCTCGATCAGTTTGGGCATGAAGCGGTAGAAGAATGTCAACATCAGGGTACGGATATGGGCGCCGTCCACATCGGCATCCGTCATAATAATGATCTTGTCATAGCGCAGCTTGGAAATATCGAAATTCTCATGGATCCCGGTACCGAAAGCCGTGATCATCGAGCGAATCTCTTCATTGCCCAGGATGTGATTGAGCCGGGCCTTTTCCACATTCAGGATCTTGCCGCGCAGGGGCAGGATCGCCTGCGTCTTGCGGGAGCGGGCGTTCTTGGCGCTGCCGCCTGCGGAATTACCCTCCACGATGTAGATCTCGCAATTCCTGGGGTCTTTATCCGAGCAATCGGCCAGCTTGCCCGGTAGACTGTTGCTCTCAAGGGCCCCCTTGCGCTGGGTCAGCTCACGCGCCTTGCGGGCCGCGTCCCTCGCGCGGGAAGCTAAGAGCGCCTTGTCCACGATCCTGCGGGCGATCCTGGGATTCTGCTCCAGGAAAAATGTCAGACCGTCCGCCACAATGGAGGCCACGGCGCCGCGTACTTCGGCATTGCCGAGCTTCTGCTTGGTCTGGCCCTCGAACTGAGGATCAGCGATCTTAACACTGATGACAGCGGTCAGGCCCTCGCGCACATCGTCACCGGTCAGGTTCTTGTCGTTCTCCTTGAGAATGCCGTTCTTGCGCGCGTAATCATTCAGCACCCCCGTGAAAGCCGTGCGGAAGCCCACCAGATGTGTGCCTCCCTCAGGTGTATTGACGTTATTGACGAAGGTATACATGTTCTCGTTATAGCCGTCATTATGCTGGAACGCCACCTCGACATAGACGTCGTCCTTGGTGCCCTCCACATACATGACCTTGTCGTACAGCAGGTCTTTATTCTTGTTGCTGTAAGCCACAAACTCGCGGATACCGCCCTCATAGTAGAAAACATCGCTCTGCTCCAGGCCCTCGCGCAGGTCGCTCAGCTCGATCCTGAGGCCCTTGGTCAGGAAAGCCGTCTCGCGCAGGCGGTTCTTCAGGATCTCATAATCAAAGACGACCTCATCAAAAATCTGGGCATCCGGCAGGAAATCCACGCGGCTGCCGGTCTGGTCGGTCACGCCGACCTCCTTAAGCGGGTAGAGCGTCTTGCCCCGCTCGAACTCCACCTGATAGACCTTGCCATTCTGGTAAACAGTGACTTTGACATGTTCGGAAAGCGCGTTCACGACCGAAGCGCCGACGCCGTGCAGGCCGCCCGATACTTTGTAGCCGCCGCCGTCGAATTTGCCGCCCGCGTGCAGGATCGTATAGACGACCTCCACACTCGAAATCCCGGCCTGCGGATGGATCCCCGTGGGGATGCCGCGGCCGTTATCAATTACCGTAATCGAATTATCCGGATTGATCGTCACAATGATTTTGGTACAGTAGCCGGCAAGCGCCTCGTCCACCGCGTTATCCACGATCTCGTAAACCAGGTGATGCAGGCCACGCGCGGATGTACTGCCGATATACATGCCGGGGCGTCTGCGGACAGCCTCCAGGCCCTCCAGGATCTGGATCTGGGACGCACCATACTCTCCCTGCACCGTAAAATCGACATTCTCCTCACCCTCGTGGAAATTCGTCGTATCAAAATCGGGATCATCCTCATGATCCTCAGAAGCCTTCTGTCCTACGCTTTGCAGAATCGCTCTCGCGTTCAAATCCTCCCGGTCCAGCCCCGGATCCGCCGGATGCTCCTCGAAATGATGGTCACTCATGCACAAAACTCCTCTACTCTAAACCTATGGAAGTACCTTTGTATTATACCATAAAATGCCCTGAAAATCAAGTTTTCAGGGCAAATTCGGGGACGGGGAACAGTATTATTTTTTCGCTCATTTCAGCCGTTTTCCGGCATTTTTACTAATGCTTTTTCCTGCTTCCCAGGGAAAACATTGCGGTCGGGATATGGCAGTATCCGGAGGGGTTTTTGACGAGATATTTCTGGTGATATTCTTCGGCCGTGTAGAAATTCCGGAGGGGTTCCACCTCTACCGCTAAGGGCATGCCGAGCGACGATTCGACCTCGCGGCATTTCTCCCGAATGACGGGCAGCAGCGCCTCATCCTCATAATAAATACCGGTGCGGTACTGAATACCTTCGTCGCCGCCCTGTTTGTTAACGCTTACAGGATCGATCACCAGGAAATAGTCATCCAGGATCTCACGCAGTGTGATGACGTTCTCGTCAAAATCAATTCTGACCGTCTCGGCATGGCCGCTGTCGCGGCATACTTCCTGATAGGTCGGGTTCTCGGTCGGTCCGTTGGCATAACCGACTTCCGTCCGGACCACGCCTTCAAATTGGTCAAAAAAACGCTGGGCGCCCCAGAAGCACCCCGCGGCCAGGTAAATCGTTTGCATAGTATCCTCCTTTTAAAGGGCGGGAGCCGTATTGCAGAAGCTCCCGCCATCCATCCGCTACGGCATCAGCAGGTAGTCCGGATTCCAGACCACTGCCGTCTTAAGGGGAGACCCCTTGGCATAGATCCGGTTCTCGTAAGCGGCCACCGGATCCGCCGTGAATTCTTCTTTATCGATCAGTTCGACGATCTCGTCATAACGGCTTCGCACCAGCAGGCGGATGGCCTTCTCCATATGTGCCTGGCGGAAATTGATCGAACTGAAAATCAAGTGATTCTGAAAGCCGAAAGGCATGGTATCAAAACCGAGTCTGGGCCCGAGGGAGAAGCTGTTATAGATCCCGTTGTTGGCGAGCACACCGCCTTCAAAAGCCACTTCCGCCTCGACCGCGTTTCCGCTCGATCCCACAAAGGCCGTCGCGCGGCCCCCGATCCTCTCCCGGATCGCCTCCGCGGTTTGCCGGGCATCCAGTCCCGCGCTGCAGACATATTCAGCCGAAGCCGTCCGGCACGCGAAGCGCACCTTGGCGCTCTCCCCGGAACTGCGGCCCACAAAGACGATCCTCGCCTGCGGATAGCTCTGCCGGATCAGATCGCCCAGAAACATTCCCGTCGTCCCCAGCCCGAATATCACGACACGGTCAAAAATCTCCCGCTTTGCGATCTCCCGTGCCTCGGCCTCGGAACATTTCTCCCGGGCCTGTACCACGCGGAAATTATGCGCGGAACCGAGATCCTCCATGCGCTCCAGCTGGAAGATCATGCAGGCATAGGGATCGGGAAAAACCAGACGTTTAGCCATCTGAAGTGGGAGCTTCCCGTCCGTCAGGATCTCGTCCGGGATGGGCAGCAGCATGTCCGGATGGTAGTAATTGCAGTCCGAGAAGAGGCCATCCGCCCCGTCGCAGCCATATTCGAAATAGCTTTCTTCCTCGGTATAGCGGGTGGGGTCGTAAGCGTCCCCGCCCCGGATCAGGACGATAGCGTACCGCTTCTCTGAGGGCACGTAAACCACGCCCTCATGGCCGTTGATCAGCCTGTCCCGGCCCGCCGGAAATTTGGGTCCGAGCTGTCCTGCCCGGCCCATCTTCATCAGAGTATAGTCCGTGCCGCAAAAGCCCACGATCACCGACTCCGCGAGAATCCCCTCTTTGAGCGGTTCTCCGCGCAGGCGTCTGCGGGGAGGATTATCCAGATCGGCCCGGCCGAAGGCAATCGGCCGGACCGGATCATTCTGCAGAAAAGTCGCGTTGACTTGCATCATTTGCCTCGCAAAGGGTCACTTGCCCTGAATATACTCGTCCATGGCCTTGGCAGCCGCCTTGCCGGCGCCCATCGCCAGGATCACGGTCGCTGCACCTGTCACGGCATCCCCGCCTGCGAAAACGCCCGGACGGGATGTCTGGCCTGTCACCTCGTCCGCAACGATGCATCCGTGGTGGTTCGTCTCAAGGCCCTCGGTGGTGGACTTGATCAGCGGATTGGGCGAAGTGCCGATCGCCATGATGACACAATCCACATCCAGCGTGAATTCGGAATCGGGCTTCACGATCGGGCGGCGGCGGCCGGATGCATCCGGCTCACCAAGCTCCATCTCGACGCAGGTCATGCTCTTGACAAATCCACTCTCATCGCCCAGAATAGCCGTCGGATTGCAGAGCGTCTTAAAGATAATGCCTTCTTCCTCGGCGTGCTCCACTTCCTCCGCACGGGCGGGCAGCTCATTCATACTGCGGCGGTAGACGATATAGACCGTCTCCGCACCCAGGCGAAGCGCGCTGCGGGCCGCGTCCATCGCGACATTGCCGCCGCCGACGACCGCCACACGCTGGTTCTTCTTGATCGGCGTATCCGCGCCCTCGCGGTAGGCCTTCATCAGGTTGACGCGGGTCAGGAATTCGTTGGCGGAGTAAACGCCGTTCAGCGCCTCTCCGGGAATATTCATAAAGCGCGGCAGACCGGCTCCGGAGCCGATAAAAATAGCTTCGTAGCCCATCTCGTCCATCAGCTCGTCCACAGTGAGAACCTTACCGATGACGGCATTGGTCTCCACCTCAACGCCCAGGGCCTTCAGGCCCTCGACCTCTTGATTGACAATGCTTTTGGGCAGACGGAATTCCGGGATGCCGTAGGACAGTACGCCGCCGGCCACATGCAGGGCTTCAAAAACCGTCACAGCGTATCCTTTGCGTGCCAGATCGCCCGCACAGGTAAGGCCCGCAGGACCCGCGCCGATCACAGCCACTTTGTGTCCGTTAGGCTCTGGCCGCACCGGTTTGCCGGCAGCATGCGCATTGTGCCAATCCGCCACAAAGCGCTCCAGGCGGCCGATTCCCACGGGTTCGCCCTTGATCCCGCGCACGCATTTGCTCTCGCACTGGCTCTCCTGCGGGCAGACGCGTCCACAGACCGCCGGCAGCGAGCTGGAGGCTGCGATCACCTGATACGCGGCCTCAAAATCGCCCTTGCGGATCTCCGCGATAAAATTCGGGATCTCGATCGCGACGGGACAGCCGGAAATACAGGGCTTATGCTTGCAGTTCAGGCAGCGGTTCGCCTCATCAATGGCCATCTCCTCGGTATAGCCGAGCGCCACTTCGTTGAAATTATGTGCCCTCACCTGCGGATCCTGCGAAGGCATCGGGTTTTTCTGCATTGACATATTCGGCATGATTACTGAACCTCCTTCTGAAAGAGCCGACAGGCCTCTTCATAGGCATGCCGTTCAAAGTCCTTATACATACGGCCTCTGGCCATGGCTTCATCAAAATCCACTTCAAATCCGTCAAAATCGGGGCCGTCCACGCAGGCGAATCTGGTCTCTCCGCCGACCGTCAACCGGCAGCCGCCGCACATACCCGTACCGTCGATCATGATCGGATTCATGCTGACCACGGTCTTGATCCCGTACTTTTTGGTCAGCTGCGCGACAAATTTCATCATGATGACCGGTCCGATGGCGATAACCTCGTCATACTGCTCACCGCTGTCGATCAGCTGCTGCAGCGCATTGGTCACCAGACCTTTGGTGCCGTAGGAGCCGTCATCCGTCATCATGACCAGCTTATCGCTGACTGCGCGGAATTTGTCCTCCAGAATCACCAGATCCTTATTGCGGAAGCCGACGATCGAATGCACCTCGGTCCCCAGTTCATGCAGCTTCTTGGCAACCGGGAAAGCGATCGCGCAGCCAACACCGCCGCCGATCACCGCGACCTTGCGCAGACCTTCCGTCTCGGAGGCACGCCCCAGCGGCCCGACAAAGTCCTGAATATAATCGCCTTCTTCCAGCTGGTTCAGCTTATACGTCGTCGCGCCCACAATCTGGAAGATGATAGTGATCGTTCCTTTCTCACGGTCATAATCCGCGACCGTCAGGGGAATTCTCTCCCCCTCCGCGTCCACGCGCAGAATAATAAACTGCCCCGGTTCGGCTTTTTTGGCGATGCGGGGAGCCTCCACCTCCATCAGTGTTACGGTGGGATTCAATACTTCTTTTCTGACAATTCTGAACATACCCTTGCCTCCCTTGCTAGTATACCTGATTCTGCTTAAATTATATTATATTCACTCATGATTGCCGCCCCATTGCCCTCGCGGCGGAAAGGGGCTTGCCGCCTACCGTTTCAGCGGTATGCCTGTTTCTTTTATAGCATATCGGCCTTGAAAAGTCAAGTATAAATGCTTCCGTCTGCAGGCCGAAACGTAAAGGTCACGATTCCGCGGAAATAACGGCTTGTTGACGGATTCTTCTTGTCATATACAAGGAATGGTGATATAATGAACATGCCTTGCAACATTCTATTCTTTGAAAGGAAGTAATTCAATGAAAATTCGTAAGCTTATTGCCTGTTTTATGGCAATCGCATTGTTGGCAGGTTGTTTGACGGGCTGCACCGGCGGAAACACCAGTAAGCCTGCTGAGTCCAGCAAGCCTGCCGAGTCCAGTAAGCCTGCCGAATCCAGCAAGCCCGCTGAGTCCAGCAAGCCCGCTGAGTCCAGCAAGCCCGCTGAGTCCAGCAAGCCCGAGCCCGCAGATCCTTATGCGGCCGGCAATTTCAGCTATCCGATGGATAAGATCACCTTTACCATCAACCAGGAAGACATTGACCGCACCACGATTCCCGAGTGGGTCAAAGGCCATTATTTCTGGGATGTCCTGGAGGAGAAAACCGGTGTTACGCTGGAGCGTATCGGTTCCGAATCCAACCCTCAGGAGACCAGTGAGGCCTTCTCGCTGATGCTGGTTTCCGGTGTCTATCCCGATCTGATGCAGTTCAACGCGGTTTCCTTCAAAGGAGGCCCCGGCGCTGCCATCAGTGAAGGCTACATCATCGCCCTGAACCCCTATGAGCAGTATTTCCCCGCTCTGTCCGGATGGCTGGCCGAGGATGAGATGGCTAACAAGGCGGTCCGCATGGACGACGGTACTCTGTACTGCTTCCCCAACTACGGCGATCCCACGACATCCTCCAACACCGGTTTCTCCATCCGTACCGACTATCTTGAGAGAGTCGGCATGGAAGCTCCCGAAACCATCGAGGAGTGGTACAATGTTCTGAAGGCGTTCAAAGAGCAGCTGGGCCTGTCTTCTCCTCTGACCTTTGAGTGCCGCTGGCTGTATCTGGAATATGCCGCTGCCGGTCTTTCCAACCCCTGGCACACCTGCTATCCGTTCTACATTGACGATACGACCGTTAAATTCGGCCCGAGCGATCCCGGTTACAAGGAATTCGTCACCGAGATGGCCAAGTGGTATGCCGAAGGCCTGATCGATCCCGACCTGGCTTCTGTTGACAAGAAGACGGTTGAGTCCAAGATGTCCTCCGGTGATGCCGGTATCGCGCTGCAGCAGGTTCGTAACACGCAGAACTGCATCAAGGCCGATCATTCCGATGATCCCACCTATAAGCTGCAGGGTCTTCGTTCTCCTGTCATGAACAAGGGCGACGAACCCGAATTCGGTCATTATACCAACGCTTTCAGCGGCGGTATCTCCATCTCCATTTCGACCCAGTGCAAGAACATTCCCGCTGCGTGCCGTTTCCTGGACTATGGTTATACCGAGGAAGGTTCCATGCTTCTTGCTTATGGTACCGAGGGCTTCTCCTACAACATCGTTGACGGTGTTCCGGTCTTTACCGAGCTCGTTACCAATAACCCTGAAACTCCGGACGCTCAGGCGGCCCGTTACTATGTCGGCCAGTTCGCGAACTACGCTGTTCACAACACCTCCAACCGTGCTCACATGGGCGCCGAGGTCGTTGAAATCGCACAGTCCTTCGACACGCTGATGGCGAAACACGCTTATCCCACCGTTACCTATACGGAAGACGAAATCGACGCCGTCTCCGCATGGACCGATCTGGACACCATGTCCCGCGAATACATCACCAACTGCATCCTCGGAAACAATTCCGTCGATGACTGGGATGCTTTCCTGGCCCAGCTCGAAGCCAACGGCCTGCAGGGTGTTCTGGATGTCCGTCAGGCCGCCGCGACCCGCTATTATAACCGTTAACCAGTTCTCTGCCTGCCGGTGATCAGATCCTCCTGCGGGCATAAATGATTCAGAATAAAGTTGTAAGGTGTACACGCCGGTCCCTCTACCGTCACGCAGAAGGGGCCGGCGTTTTATAACCGGCGGAAGGACCGCATATATGCGGAAAAACCGGGAAAACAGGTGCGAATCGCAGAGTGCCCTGCAAAAAACCTCTGTACGAACGCCTTGTTTTATGCTATAATTCAGACAGATAATGTAAGGAGGGATACCATATGGCTTCTGGTGAATGGGGATTGGTTTTATCCGGCGGAGGCGGCAAAGGCGCTTATCAGGTCGGCGCGTGGCGCGCACTCTGTGAGCTGGGATTGGACTCACAGCTCAGCGGCATTTCTGGCGTATCGGTCGGCGCGATCAACGCCGTATTAATGGCCTGCACCAACCAGATCCGGGCGGAGATCATCTGGAAGGCGATCGATCCGCTGCAGTTCCTGGATATTGATCTGTCCACGATTCAGGACGGCATCTTCTCCCGCGAAGGTCTGACTTCACTGATCCAGTCCAATCTGGATCTCATTAAAGTATCTAACAGCGAGCTGCCGATTTTTGTCAATACGTCTCAGGATGAGGGCGGCGGCCATTATGTGGCACGCTATTATCAGCTGAACGGCATGGCTCCGTCACGTATTATGCAGATCCTGCTGGCAAGCTCCGCGCTGCCGGTGGCCTATCCTTCCGTGGTGATCGACGAACAGCATCATCTGGATGGAGGCCTGACCAACAACGTGCCTGTCAAGCCGCTTTATGACATGGGCCTGCGCAAATTCCTGGTGATCGATGTCTCCGCCGAGAGCCAGCTGATCCCTCAGCTCTATCCCGAGGCCGAGATCGTGCATGTGCGGCCCAGCCGCGACATCGGCAGGCTGCTCGACGGGACGCTTGATTTCTCCGGCCAGGGCGCGGCTTACCGGATCGAGCTCGGCTACCGTGACATGCTCCGCACCTGGAACGCCTATCAGGCCGGTGAGCTGAATCACCCGGATTTTGCCAAGGTCGCAGCCATCGATGCGGCGACCGACCATCAGCAGATCCGCGTGGACCTGATGCAGAAAAAATACTCCGATACCGTCAACGCGCGGATGGAGAAATGGGACGAAATGATCAAGAAGCTCGGCATCGACCCGAATGCGTAATAAAATGATCTTTCCGGAGTGCCCTTCGTGAAGAAGCTGTTTGAGGCAGTTATGATCAGCTCATAAAGACATAAAACCGGCGTGGCCATGAAAGCCACGCCGGTTTTATCACGATTTTTATGGATTTTGAGGTGCAAAATCCGATGCCCGTTAAAACTGCGGACAACAAAAGGCCTGCCGGACAAAGCGGCATCTGTTAAGCCTGATGTTCAAAAACCGGCAGGCTTATATCATTGAGTCCGGTATTCAGATAAGAATATACCCTCTGAACCCGCGCACGGAATAGTAGGAATCCGCGCCGTTGTGAAAAGTGAACACGGTATCGTAGCGCCGCTCGCAGAACAGCGCGCCGCCCTTGCCGCGGATATCATCCGGCGTAGCGATCCAGCTTGATGTTTTCAGATCGAATGGACCGAGATTCTGCAGTCTGCGATAGAGTTCCTCCGTCATCATCGAAATACCGATTTCTTTCGCTTTTCGTTCGGCACTGCCGGAAGGCGGGTTTTTGGTGCGGCTTTGTAAAGCCTTTTCGTCATAGCACAGGCTTCTGCGCCCGGCAGGCGATTCCTTTGCGCAGTCGCAGAAAATGAGTTTTCCCGTATCTGCGTCATAACCGATGGTGTCCGGCTCGCCGCCGCTTTCCTCCATCCTTTGCAAAACCGCGACGGCAGCGGGGGCCTCGCGCAGCCGACGCTCCACCTCGGGCCATTCCAAATCCGGATGCAGTTCCTTGTGTTCTGAAAATCTCGCTTTAAGTATTTCCAACATCATGATCACCTCTTCAGATTCCTGTTTTTCCCAGTTGTATTATTGACCGGTACAGACTGTCATCATTCTTTTGAATCGGTTCCGTCCTCGAACAGCTCCGTTATCGCGTCTTTCAGCTGCTCCGGAGCTTCAATGTCGTCCAGTGCCCGCAGGAATTCGCGGTCGTCGGCTGCCTCCCGGTACAATTGATAGATGCGTAGTTTGGTGTCCATTGAGGTCCAGACATAATCCAGCAGGTCGAAAAGGGCCTGTTTTTTGTCGGTCTGCGCAAGTCTGCCGTGGCGGAAGACGATCCGTCCTCCCTCTGCGGCGTCTACGGAAATTGTCTGAACCGAAGCCTCTCCGTTATGCCCGGCTCCTAACAGATGAACGTTCCATGTTCTGCTTACGGGTGTCCAGCGGCTGTCGCCTTTAACCGGATGGATCGTGATAACGGTCTCCCCTTCCGATTCGCTGTATACCGCTTCGATCAGCGTAAAGGCACCGGCTCCCTCGAGATAGTCATTACTGACGCCGTCATCCTCATATAGGGTGAAGCTGCCCGACGCTCCGGCTCCGACATACAGATCCATGGACTTGGGCACTTCCGTCGCAGACAGGTCCCCGGATGCGGCCGCAAGCGGCAGGATGCCCCCCGCCTTCAGCAACACCGGGATCGAATCCAGACGGCGGTAGAGCTTTCTCCGGCTCCGGCCTTCATAGGCCTGCCCGGTCAGGATATCATACCAGCGCCCCTCGGGGATCAGGACGCTCACGGAAGCCATCCGCAGTTCCGGATCCATGGGCTCCGTGATCGCACCCACCAGCAGCTCCGTACCGAAGTAATATTCATTCCGCACTTCATAGGCCGCCCGATCGTCCGCATGATGGTAGTAAACCGGCCGGATGAGGGGCAGATCTTCTTTCCAAGCCAGGTAGCACATGGTATACAGATAGGGAATCAGCCGGTGGCGCAGGCGCAGCATTTCATCCACGATCCGCCGGTAAGGCTCATCGAGCTTCCACGGCTCCTTCGCAAAGAAATCGTTGTTAGTGCTGTGCAGCCGCATGATCGGTGAGAAGACGCCGTACTGCACCCAGCGGACCAGCCTCTCCTCGTTCTTGCTGCCATGCATATGTCCGCCGATATCGTGGCTCCACCAGCCGTAGCCGATATTGCTTGCGGTCGATGTAAACCACGGCTGGATCTCCAGGCTCTCCCAGGTCGCATGCGTATCACCGGAAAAGCCGACCGGATACCGGTGGCTGCCCGGACCCGCATACCGCGAGAAAATCATCGGCCTGCGGTTCTGCCTCTCCTGATCGTGATAATGGAAATGGTTCAGCAGCCAGAGCGGATCAATATTCGATGACCCTGCCCGTGTCCCCTGCTGCCAGTCGATCCACCAGAAATCCACCCCGTCCTCTTCATACGGATGCAGTACTTCTTCAAAATAAGCGTCCCGGAAAGCCGGATCCGCCAGGTCAAACCGGGCAGGCTCCTCCGTCGCGGGGTCGATTCCGAGCCGCCTTGCCACCGCCGGATACATGGCTTCATGGGCACGGATGCCGTGCGCGGGATGCAGATTCAGGGTCACGGCCAGATGATGCTCATGGAGCCTGCGCAGGAACCGCCGGTAATCCGGGAAAAACTCGGGATTCCAGGTAAATCCGGTCCAGCCGTGCCCGTATTTCGGATCGATCTGTACCAGATGCCAGTCCATGTCGATCACGGCGACCGACAGCGGCACGTTTTCGCGCTCAAAGGCCTCCACCAGCGCCATATAACTTTCTTCTGTATACTTATAATACCGGCTCCACCAGTTGCCGAGCGCAAACCGCGGGATCATGGGCGTATGTCCGCACAGATGGTAGAAATCGCGGAGGCATCCCAGGTAATCATTCTCGTAGCCAAAGAAATAAATATCGATCTCTTCCGTATCGCGCTCTCTGATGCCATCCGCCGTAATCAGCGCGGAGGCACTGTCATCCAGCTTAGACCAGCCCAAATATGAGAAGAGCCCGGGCTCCGGCCGGATCAGACCGTCCGTATCGTCCAGCGTGCGCGCCGTTCCGCCCAGATTGGCGAAATTCTCGCGGTCTTTGGTAAAATGCCATACGCGGCCGCTCCTCTTGATCTCGATCATCAGGCCGGCATCCGAAAAAGGCTGTTCATCATAGGAGAGCCGCAGGAAGTCCGTTTCGATCACAAGCCGGCCGTCCGTCTTTTCACAGGTATAGGAGACCACGGGAAAGTCCCGGTTCAGTACGATCTGCGTCGCCTCATCATTGAACAGGCTCTCCGGCTGGTATTCAAGCCTGATCAGACGATCCGTCAGCACACTGATCCGGTAGCCGTTTCCGGTAATCATATTTTCCGCAAGACACAGAGGGTGCATCGTATTCATCGTTTTCGTCCGCCTTTCGGTTGGATTGTCCTTCCGGATTATTATAGCAAAAAGGCAGCCCCCTGTAAAGAGATAGGGGCTGCCATATTTGTGCGCTGCCGATGCGTCAACGGTATTCCTTTTTCAGCTTCTCCAGAATCGATTCATCCGCGGGGCAGAATTCGTACCGGTCAATTTCCACGGTGGTGATCCATTTCAGATCCTGATGCTCCAGCAGCTTCGGTGTCCCGGATGCGATCGAGGCATGATAGAGCCGCAGACGTACCAGCAGATCAGGATAGTCATGGAGGACTTCTGTAAACAGGCTGCCGACTTCGAGCGTAATATCCAGTTCTTCCCGGCACTCGCGGATCAGCGCCTCTTCGGGCGTCTCCCCGGATTCGATCTTGCCGCCGACAAATTCCCAGAGCAACCCTCTGGCCTTGTAAGCAGGACGCTGACAGATCATGAAGCGGTCATTCTGCCAGATCAGGGCAGCGACGACCTCCGTTACAGGCCTGTTTTGTTCTGAATGTTCTGCGGCCATGGCATATCCTCCTTGGATTTGACAATCTCTAATTCACTCTTACTCTACGATCTCGCCTGCGAACATGATCGCCGTTGTGTCGTTACATGTCGTGTAGATGTAGAAAGCAAACGGCTGATTCGCCGTGAACACCTTGGGCTTCTCCGGTTCAATCATGGCAGTATCCATCGTCATAATGGCCGTAACGGCTGCTGCCTCGACACCTTCCTCATTCAGCTTGATACGGGTCTTCTGGATGATATCCGACACAAAGACGGGGTGGTCAATCATGCCGGAAAAGTCCGCATCCTCGGTAAATGCCAGACTAACCCCGTATTGTTTCAGAAAATTCACCAATTCCCCTCCCGAGAACTCCGTCTCGAGATCCATCTTCGGGATCATGACATTCACATTCTCTACTTCTGCTTTCGAAATCTTCTTTGCAAGGTCATCTGTTGAGCCGAGCACGAACGCCATGGATACGCCGCCTTTCATCGGGAGGATCACCAGCTGGGTATCCGCATCTTCATAGTAGGAAAAATAATCTGTAGTGATCATATAATCTTTGCGGGTCGTTTTACCGTCACGTGTGTGGAAATCGCCCTCCCTGGTCACGAGCTCCGAAAAAGCGTTCACCCAGGAATCCTTGAAATACAGGGCGTTCATCAGCACGATGGCCAATGAATCTGTTTTGTAATTATCGGGAAGAAGCTTGGGGATCATATGCTCCGTTTTGATATCCGCCCACTCGTTGATCTTTTCCACGGCATTGGCCGTGTTAAAGGAACGGTACTCTGCGGCGTAGTTCTTCTCGACGGACTCCTTATAGGCATCCGTAAAACTCTCCTTAACCCGCTCCGCTTTCCAGACAGAGTTGGCAACGCGAAGAGCCCGGAAAGGTTCAGGTGTGTCTTTATCCACCCAGCCCTGCTTCACAAAGTCCTTAAACTCGGAGATTTCACGCTCCAGATCCTCCGCGAAATACTCGACGAAGCCGTTGAAATCCAGGCAGTACCTGATCCATTCTTCCTCGGATGATACGCCCAGCGCGTTCAGGAGCTCCGTCCTGGTCTCACCGTTGGCTCCGGCGAGCAGCAGTCCGAGCGCATACCGGAAAGAGAGCGGAGATGCCATATAATTGCCCTCGGAATGTTCGGACAGATATTTTAACAGTCTCTCATCAAAAGAGCTGATATCCATCGTCCTGCTGACGCTCTCTGTTTTCCTGTAGTTCATGTGGGTAGCCCAGAGATCCGTTTCGCCGGAAGAAGTCCCCTGCGAGGGTTTCTCTTCGCCGCTTGAGGCAGTCCCCTGCGGGGACTTCACTTCGCTTCCCGAATTCGTCCCCTGTGAGGGTCCGTCCAGCCGGATACAGCCGGCGGTCGCAGTAAGCAGAACCACCGCCGCAAGCAACAACTCAATGACTTTGACAGTTGTTCTTTTCATCATCATGTCCTCCTATGTCCCGGCCGTGATTCAGGGCTCCTGGCAGATGCCGCAGAAAAGCATCGTGCCGTCAAAGGAGCGGATCGTGTACAGGAAAGGCCTGTTCAGGTTCATCTCGTACTCCGTCTCGGGCTGGGTATTCGGCATGGCCGTAGCCTTCATGCCGATCTCGGTATAAGCAGCGGCTTCCACGCCGTTTTCATCCCATTCCACGTGGGCTTTCTGCACCACGGACGATACGCAGACACCTTCAGGGGTCATGCGGGAGAAATCCGCCGCGCCGCTGAAAGCAAGGGGTGCGAATTCCCTCACATAATCTTCCAGGTCGAGTTTGGAATCATGCTTGATCTTGGGAACGGACCAGACGATCTTGCCGCTATACTGCTCTCCGCCATGCAGCGCTTCGTCCCATTTCTCCTGATCCAGCAGGCTCAGGACATCCACGCCCTCATCGGGCAGAATAAAGCTCATATAACCCATGCCCCCCAGGTACAGATCCGCCCTGCGGAAATCCTTACCGATCGAAATCGATCCGGAGTGCCTGCGATGCATGAAATCCGTCATGACCGACCGGCCGTCCTTCAGCGTAAAGGCCGCTTCGCTCGTGGCGCGTTCGGAAAAAGCGTCCGCCCAATGTGCTTTCAGCCAGATCGTGTTAATGATTGAGAGCACCTGGGCCGGATCGGGATTATAATCATAAGGAACCAGGCCGCCCGTATTCTCGTCCACCCAGGCACCGATCAGCTTGCCCGTCGCGGCGTCCGCGAAATCCACCGAATAGACCGAGCCGAAGAAATTATCTTTGATGTCATCCAGGTAAGACTTCTCAAAGGGGAAGCCTTCCTTCATCCAGAGCGAATTTGCGATCCTCAGCTTGGAATCCATGTTGTCCTGATAAAGCATTCTGAAAAGCGTCTTGCAGGCTTGCGGCAAGTCCTTGATTTTCTGCATCTCGAGCAGGGCAAGGAGCTCGTCAGCAGTTTCATGGTCGGCACCCTCCGTCAGGATGGCCAGCGCGTAGAAAAGGCTGATCGGGCTGTAGATCGTATTCTTATCCGTAAGGAGCAGGTCGCGGGCCGTTTTGCTGCAGAAGCGCTCCAGTGCCTCCTGAAAATCCTTGTCCACTTCGAGGAACTCGTCTGTTTCAGTAGGATATTCAGCCTTGGCAAGCAGCCCGGACAATGTCACCGTATTGCCTTTGTCGGCTTGTGTTCCGGCATTGCTCTGCTCCGGCTTGCTTCCGGCAGCGGAGCTTCCCTGCGAAACCGGCACGCACCCGGCCGTGCAGATCAGTACTAATGCTAAAACAATACTCAAAACTCTTCTAAACATTTTACTTCCTCCCAGATTACTTCGTCACTGTCGGATCGTTACAGATCCCGACGAAAATGATTCGTCCCTGATTGTCCAGAATCCCATACAGGAAAGGCCTTGTCAGCGTCATTTGCACAAAAGTATGTGCAGCGCTCTCCTCCATGCGCGTCGAGCCCGCAGCTTCCACGCCCTTCTCATCGATCCGCAGGTAGCAGTGCTGGCTCAGATCTCCGGCAAGTCCCACCGCCCCCTCCGCGATCGAGGTGAACGAGCTTTCTGCTGTGATCAGCTTACTCATCCCGAGCTTTATGGCAAGCTCCGTATAATCCGTCTCCGCATCCATGATAAACCGCGGGATCTGCCAGCGGACCGACGCCTGAAACATGTCTCCGCCGAAGACGACATCCTCCAGCACCTCGGGGTTCTCGCAGAGCGCCGTCAGATCCGTCCCTTCCTTGGGCAGGACAAAGAACATCTCGCCGTTTTGGAAAGCCCGGACGGTCCGGAAATAGTCTTCTCCTTCCCAGGCGACGGAATTCCATACCATATCCGTCATAAAGCTAGTCTGAACCTTCTGACCGTCCGCGCGTACAAAGGAATCGGTGACGATCCCCTCTGCCTTAAATGGCTCTTCCCACAGATCGGCGTAATACACGGTGCTTAAGAACGTCAGCAGGCTGCGGGGATCGGGCTCGAATGTGGATCTGCCCTCGGTCTCGCGGGCCACCCAGTCCAGGATCTGCTGCCGCATCTCGGCGGAAGCCATCTGTCCGTGGTAAACCTCACCATTCCATTGCCGGATCGTCCGGATGTAATCCTCGCGGACCGCGCCAAGTGAATCATCCACCCAGACGGACGTGCCCAATCTCAGGACCGAATCATCGGTCCGGAACCCTCTGCCGGTCCTGAGCGCCATCAGATCGACAAGGTCCTGCGTCGAACTCGCGCCCATGATCCGGACGAGCTCCTCGCGGAAATCATCATCCGCTCCCGCGCTCGCCATGGCCAGGCAGTTATAAAAGCCTTCCGGGCAGAAAAGCAGATTCCGGTCGGTGGCTGCCGCTTCGGACAGTGCAAGCGCGGATGCCCTCATCGAGAAATCCGCCAGCATCATTTCTCCTTCTTCGGCAAAATCAACTACGGGGCTTTCACCCTCTTTCGGAACATCTCCGGGAGCGTTGATCCCGTCCGATGGCAGGGCAATTACCGCATCGGTAGGCATTTCGTTATTCGCCGTCTTTCCAGGCTGATCGAACTGCATGGAAGTATTCGTGGCAGTGTCCTTCTCAGGGTACGAGCTCTTGCTCCGGTCCCCTATTTCATTCGCAAAGAGGATGCTGCCGACTGCCAGTACCAGGCAGGCTGCCATGGACGAAATCCAGCGCGTCATGGTCCGTCTCCGGTTACGCTGCACGACATCGGGACGTTCCTCCAGGCCTTCCATCACCAGATCATCCGGGAGCAGCTGGAAAGCATCCTGCAAATCTTCTTTTCTCATACGTTATAACCTTCTTTCTGCAAGAACAGGCGCAGCTGCTGACGCAGCCTGAAGAGCGTCGTCTTGACATTGCTCTCGCTTAAGTGAAGCGTCCGCGAAATTGCCTCGATCGAATCCTGATACCAGTAGCGGCGGATGAAAAGCTGCCGTTTTTCCTCAGGCAGGCCGCGGATGAATGCTGCCAGGCAGGCGGACAATTCCGAAGCTTCCACATGATCCTCTGCTGTCTCACGGGTACAGAGGACGCCCTCCAGCTCCGTCATCGGTATTTCCGCGTTCTTGTTCCTCTTCTCGCGGTGCAGATAATGATAGCGCTTCAGGGACAGATTGCGGACGATTTTAAGGAGATAGGCAGGCAGCACGTCCGGCCGCTCCGGCGGGATACGGTTCCAAAGAGCAAGATAAGCATCGTTCAGACATTCCCGCACATCTTCGGGGTCGGAAAGGATATTGCCGGCCACGCGGGCGCACTGCGATCCATAGGTCTGCTGGAGTTCAGCTATCCCTCTCTCGTCCCTTTGCCAGAACATCTCGATCAGTTCGGCGTCTTTCATCTTTGGCTCTCCTTTCCGTACACCCTTATTGTACTGATTACCCTCGGAAGGTTACAACTTTTTTGAATTAAATCTGATGACGGACGATTTCGTACTCGTCTCCTGACTGATAATAGGGGCACGCGTCTTCATGTCCCTGCAGAAAACGGTATAATTCGTCTTCATCCAGGTCTATATCACAGTAATAATACTGTTCAACTTCGTCAAATACATAGTGGGCACAATATTCGCACTGCATGATTATCCTCTTTTCCTGCGCACGGATGTGATCAGATACGTCAGTCCCGCGGCTGCCAGCAGCCCCGCGATCCAGAGAAATGTTTTCTTCCATTGGGTATCGGTGCGGGACGGGCGTTCCAGGATTTCCAGGAAACGGAATCCCCGGGCCATTTCTTCAAGTGCCTGCAGCTCTCCATGGTCCAGAGCCGACGGGCCCGTCAGATCCATCGAAACCGCCAGGCCGTTTACCACTGTATAATACTGGCAGCCATAGAGAGCCGGATCCGCTTTGTTCCAGTCCAGAACCAGCCATTTTATGGAATCTCCCGGGACGAGGCGGCATTCCACCCCGGTATACCCGGCCTTTTCAAGCCTCTGCACCAGCTGGGCGCCGAGCTTCAGGCATTCGTCATCATCAAACAGGCTGTAGTTCCAATGGTCTTCGCTGATTTTGCCCTGGCTGTAGCTGACGCGCAGCGCCGCTCCTTCCGGCGTCTCCGCCTGCACCAGCGCATCACCCTGCGTACGGGTCCAGCCTTCGGGAAGCGTCACCACCGCCTTGATTTCTCCGAGAGCGATCTCCGTCCCGGCAGCCTGCAAATGCATCAGGAGGATGCCCGCCAACAGCCAAACAGCAAGTATCCCCCCTGATAATCTCTTCCATCGATATCTGTCTTTCATGATCCGTCATGCGACGTCACAGGACGTCTTTCTCCTCATTGATTGATGGTTTGTTCATCCGCCACGCCCGCAGCAGGGCCTTCCCCGCCTCGCGAAGCGTCTCCTCATCATACGCGCCGTAGCCTGCCAGATAACGCGGAGGCTTCGGCTCCTCACTGTGGTCATAGCGGGAAAGATCCGTCAAATGGATCCCCGCTTCTTCTGCCAGCTGAGTTAACTGTGCGGTATCCGCCGGCGCCCCGGTCAGCGTGAGCGAGTCTACCGAAAGCATCAGAGCCAATCCGCCCTCCATCGCACCAAGCGTGATCCCCGGCACCTGCAGCACTCCGGCAAGCGCCTGCTGCCTGGATTTGTACAGATTCTTCATTCGGTTCAGATGGCGCTCATAATAGCCTTCCTGCATGAACCGGGCAAGTGTCAGCTGTTCAAAAACAGGCACCGAACACGCATACCCGCTGAAACGCTCCCTCCAGCGCTGCAGCAGCCTCATGGGAAGCACCATGTAGGCCATACGGAGCGACGGAGCAAGACTCTGGGCAAACGTGTAAAAGTAAACGATTTTTTCAGGATCGCCCATCCCCTGCAGTGCGGGAACAGGCCGTCCGGAAAAGCGGAATTCGCTGACATAGTCATCTTCCAGAATAAAGCGGTTATCCGCGGCGGAGGCCCAGCTGAGCAGCTGCTCCCTCCGTCCGGCCGAAAGCACCACTCCCGTCGGGAACTGATGTCCCGGTGTCACATGCACGGCATCCGCGCCGGATGCCTCCAGCAAATCGACCCGAATGCCTTCTCCGTCAACGGGAATCCGGCGGGGCTGCATACCTGCGTTCCTCAGGATCTGGTTCAGGCGCGGATAGCCGGGATCCTCCACAGCGAAAACAGTCTGCGTCCCGAGCAACTGGATCAGAAGTCCAAGCAAGTACTCTGTGCCGGCACCCACCACGATCTGCTCCGGCAAAGCATGAACACGCCGGTACTGATACAGATACCGGCAGAGCTGTTCACGCAGCACCAGCTCCCCCTGCGGCGGAGAAGCCTTAAGCAGTTCTCCGCCCTTCTCCGTCAGAACATTCCTCAGAAGCCTGGACCAGACGGAGAAAGGGAAATGCTCCGTATCAACGCCGGAGGACCGCAGATCATAACGATACCGCGGAGCACGCTGCTCCGCCGGCGGATCATCTCCGTCATGACGGAGATTGGGTGAAACACCTCCGGCAAAGCGTCTCTCCGCCCGCAGTACGTAAAACCCGCTGCGGTCCCTGCTGCGGATATAGCCTTCCTCCGTCAGCTGGGCAAAAGCCTGATCCACCGTTCCCCGGCTGATTTTCAAATGCTCCGCCAGCACACGGCTTGACGGAAGTTTTTCTCCCTCCGTCAAGCGTCCGCTGCGGATCTCTTCTTTGATGTATTCGTATAGCTGTTGATAGAGTGGGATTCTGCCGGAATTATCCAGAACGATCGTGATCATTCTTCGTAATCCACCAGCAGTTTCACCGGGCCGAGCAAACCGGTCGGCTCCTGCGGCAGCGTCATGCCAAAGCGGTCCCTAAGAGATTCCTGCTGACCCAGCGTATTGACCACGCGGACTTTCAGCGTATTATCTCCGGCATGCGCCGCATCTCCGTCAACGGTCCAAATATACGGTGGTGCCACGCGGACTCCGACGGGCCGGTCATTGATCCATACTTCCGCCGTTTCATAGACATCTCCCAGGTCAAGCTCCAGTGCACGGATATCCTTCTTAAGCCGGAATTCCGTCTGGTACTCCATTGTGCCGGAGAAGTCCGGATCATGATCCACCGATGACAGATTGACCAGGGGCGTCTCCTCGATGTTTTTGAAAGGCTTGCTTTCTCCGGCTCTGGTCAGACTGAGACTCCAGATCGCTGGCAGCTTCACCTTGGCAGCATCCTCGCCCAGCTCCGTCACCGTCGCCGCTTCTTTATGGTTGATCAGGATCAGGCCCTGATAGGGCGCAAGCTGCAGGTGCACCTTATGGTCCCTGACCTCCGCGGTCCGGATCGCATTATCAAATGCATCATACCAGCAGACATCTTCCCCAAAAGGCGTCTTGACCCAGGTATCGATTTCGTGATGCGGATCCTCGTTAAAGAACAGGATCATTTCTCCGTCATTCTGAACATAATGGTAATAGCGGAGATACGGCTCCTTCTCCTCCGTCTTGATCTCATACGCGCCAAGATAGCGGAGCTCCTGCACCAGGTTTTTCAGCGGGATCGCAATGCCGACCGGTTGCTCCGTCACATAGGGCTCCGCAATCGTCGCGGTCTTGATCACCTGCGTCGGCTCATCGATGAAGATGATCCGGACCCCGGAGGCTGCAGCCTCCATACACCAGTTCATGATCCTCTCCGTCACATAGGTTCGGCGGCTGATTACCAGCACTCCGATCTCCTCCGGTCCGAGCTGGATCTTGCCGTTTTCGCAGCGGCAGGTGATCAGCACATCTGCCGGAGCAATCGTGAAGTCGATCTGCGCACGGTTCAGCTCCAGCGCCACCTCTTCGAGCGGCTGACTGTTTTCACAGTCCATCCATTCTCCTTCGGCGGAGTACAGCAGTGCAACCTGTGAAACCGAGTGGCCTCCGTTCGTCAGGTGGCTGACCCTGTTCATGTAATTCATCAGGTACTTAAAATACGGATACTGCGGATTATTCCCTCTCGCATAGAAATGCGGCGGGCAGTCCGGATCCGGGAAATCCTTCATCGTAAAGGCATGCGGCACAAACCAGTTGATGCCCCTGACCAGCATATGATCCGTCAGCCATTTCTGCATTTTCAGCCCTTCCGACCACCCATAGGCGCCGAAAATCTCGCACATTGTGCGGCCTTTCTTCTTCGGATCCAGCTGTCCCAGCGAGCTTCCCATCTTGGCCAGAATATTGTGGAAGAGCCGTCCGTCGTAGAACTGCCTGCCGTCGATCCGGTAGAACTCCGTATCCTCCAGGCCCGGCCTGATCTGCTGCAGCACCACATCGATCCCGGACATATCCTGTCCCCAGAGCGCCCTGAAGAAATGCCCCGGTCCATGTCCCAGCCTCGCGTGGCTGCCGTTGTCCTCGATTATGTGACCGATATACTCTACATTGTGGGCCCGACACCAGTCACCCACCTGCTCACTGAAATTCACACTGAAAAGTCTGGTGACATGATCCATGTAGGAGAGTCTGGCCGCGGGGCTGACCTCCGGAATATCATACCAGCAGCCGAGCAGCACCTGCAGGAACTGCGGCCCCCATTCCTCGCGCATGGACTCCTCCAGCTCCGCGCACCAGGCCAGGCTCATCATGAAATTCCCCATCTGCGCCTTACCGGGCATCGACATGCCTCCGGCATTCCCCATCTGCGGCTCATCCGAGAAAAAGCCTGCGATCGTCTTGCCGAATTCGTCTTTATAATGCTCCCAATGCGGCTCATAGCAGATATCCAGCAGCAGCCTGACCGTATCGCGGTCGATCAGGTTGCAATGTGTCTGGCGGTCCCTGCCCTTATATGTGGATTTAATGATCACAACGCTCCACAGGCCCTCCGGCGCATCCCAGAAAACATGATGCCCTTTTACCCTGTCGCTGATATCCATCACGTCCGTCATCGACATGGTATTCCTGCGGTCTCTTCTCGCTGCCACCACGCCCAGCAGCGTCTCTTCTTCTTCCAGATTCACCACAAAAGCCGTACCCTTGGTCGGTCCGACCACATCAATGCAGTAATGCGTCACCAGACGCTTCCGCGCCTGCGGGAACTCCCCAAGCCGTCCGTTCAGGTAACCTGTCGGAAAATGCGCGTCGTCCAGGATCCAGACCTTCATATCGCGTTTGCGCGCCTCGTCCAGAATAATATCCATATCTGCCCACCACTTGGGCCCCACGAAGTCAGGATGCGGCCGCGACTCCACACACACCGCACCAATACCTGCCTCATGAATCACCTTCATTCCTTCCCTCAGCAGTTCTTCGCTCTCTCCATGCTGCCAGAAGAAAGGCAAAATATAATTCCCACCACGATCCTGCAGTACTTCCTGCAATCTCTGCAATCAAAACACCCCCTTAGTGATATACGTCCATGATTATTATACCACAGAAGCAGGTCAAAGGGAATCATTCTTTTTGGGGAAATGAGCCGGGAAAAAAGAATAGAAAAAGCAAGCAAGCAAAAAAACTCCTATTATTCAAATCGTTGTTGATATCCTGTTTCATTGATGATATAATATAAATGTAATGCTAAATATCTATTATTCAAGAGGTTACTCATCATACTTCTTGTTGCCGTGTTTATTTTAAGTCCCAGGCCGATCAAAGTGCATGCTGAAGAAATCTATCCTCCATACGCATTAAAATGGAATATTTTCTCTAGCAGTAAAGCTTATCTTCAAATTAATGGAGATGGTTTGGACTGGCGTACATCTGGATACTTTTCATCAATTGTATCTGCATGGAATTGTTCTTATGTTCTATGTCAAAGTACATCGTTTACTTATTCGAAAGTTGATATGACAACCGTAACAACAACCTGGTGGAATAGCAACTGCAGTGTTTTTGAGAGCATTGCAACAGCAGTAACTCGAATTACAGATACAAATAACAATGTCATCACTTCGTCAAGTGCTGCTGCCAGTTCAACTAAAAAAATCAAGTATGCTATGATTGCCTTTTCTCCAAACGGTCAGAATTATCCTAGTAGTCCCGAGGAAATCAGAGCAACAATGGTTCATGAAATTGGACATGCCTTATGTTTAGGGCATGTTGCTTATTCTTCGTTAAACGATTCAATCATGAAGCAAGGTTATTATAATTACGAGACTCCTCGTGCTTATGACCATCTTGTTTTAAGCAATAAATATTCATAAAATGGAGGTGCATCATGAAACGCATTCTGTTATCGATAATAGCCCTCGTCCTCTGTTTCTGTCTTTTCTCCTGTTCATCCAAGCCCGCTCTAACCTCGGATCAAATCGCTTCCTATCGAGATCAGTTCCCTGTAGTCAACACTGACGAAGCAGGAGTTCTTGCTGAGTATTTTCCAATCGACATGGAGCGGCTCAGTAATCAGTTTGTGATAGACTGGGTTAGGGTTATCTGCCTTGATGAAGCCGAGCCGATTTACACATCGGGCAAAACCGGGCAAGAAGCTGATGATTCCACGATCGCAGCCATCGAAGAAAAAACCGGTACTTCTTTTGCGATTGACCACGAAGTTCATCGTTTTCATATGAAGGTCAAAGATTCCTATTATAGCACCATGCAACGAGATGATACCTTTACCCTCTTGGTTTATGATGTCGATATGACGATTATGCCTTCTCTTGAGAACGGCAAAGAGTACATCATTGGACTAATCCGTCCAAATCACCCCGACCTGGCGGAAGTGTCCGAATACTTTGGAACCATCTTTGATTTCATGTTTTATGTGACCGATAATGGTTATGTTCTCTCCGTTTCTGGCTATGAAAATAAAGACCCCTATTCCGGCATTACGGTGGATGAATGGGTGAAAAAGGTTCAGGCGCTGAAGAAATAGAGTTATAGGACAAAACGTGTTGGTAAAAACCCGCTGGAACCCGTATAAATAAAGGGGTTTCGGCGGGTTTATCTTTTTCTGAACAACTTACAGGGTGGACAAAACGTGTTGGTAAAAAATGCGAAAAACGTTGTATTTA
>JAFRZL010000003.1 GCA_017442535.1 Bacillota bacterium
ACAGAGGCTTATCCGTGGAGAGAAGAATAAAAGCGGTCTTCTGGTGGTGCTATATGCACTCACCAGAGCCGCTTTCAAAATCAGAAATCTTAAAGGTCATGCCCACAGATAAGAGCATTGCAGACATCTACAAACGAATGACCAACAAGGAACGCCTGGAAGACTCTATCCCTATGTGGGGCGATGCTATCGTATGGGAAGAGTTCCATAAGCCCTCAGAATACCCTGTGTTTTGGGATTAGCGACCAACACATTTTGTCCTATAACACTAAAAAATGCCGCAGATTTGCTCTGCGGCATTTTTTTGGTCATCGGCCGGATCAAGTCAGGTTGTCGGATGCATAGCAGGAAAGGATCTCGCCTGTTTTCACATCAACGAGTACGGCGAGGTAGGTCCGTTCCTGAGGCTCATTATCCTCATACAATTCTTCGAAGGGATAGAAATACTCCAACGTAGTGAGGGATTGGAAAAACTGTTGATTTACTCCATTGTAACGGGTGGTCATTCTTGCCAGAGCAGGGTATTTCTCCGCAAGCTGCTCACGGACCATCTCATCAAGCTGCTCGTTCGAGATGGTAGGCTTTGCTTCATAGACAAAATGCTTGCCGAATATATGTCCTAAAGCACCGACGATGAGGACAGCCGCCACGATCCAAGTGACACGTTTGCGGAGCACCTTGATGACGAAGTCATAGATGTACGAAATATTGCCCCGGCGGAGATTGTTCTCAAAATTGACGGATTCCCAAGGCTGAACGCCAAGGCTCTCGGGAACATCCTGTGGTACCCACGACATAGGATCACCTCCTTAAAAATGGGTTTGGCAGGGATCAAGCCTCCAGAATCTCGCGGATCTCGGCCAGGCGGTCGGGAATCTCGATCGTCTGCGGACACTGGGAGGCGCAGGAGTAGCACTGAACGCACTGATCCGCACCGTGCCCTTCACTGACAAGGCGCGCGTACTGATTCTTGGCGCGTTCCACGACATTGAACATCATATAATCATTGTAGATGCGGAAGATGGCCGGAATATCGACGCCGAACGGGCAGTCCATGCAATAACGGCAGCCCGTGCAGGGGATCATCTTCTTGGAACGAATGGCCGCCATCACATCGTTCACAGCCTGATGTTCTTCCTCGGTGAGAGGTTTGATATCCGCGAAGGTCTCCAGATTCTGATCGATCTGCTCCTGATTGGACATACCGGAGAGGATGACGGCAACATTGTCCAGAGAAGCAACAAAGCGGAGCGCCCACTGGGCATCGGTGGAGCCGGGGATGGCTTTGCGGAAGGGCTCGCTGACATCTTTGGCAAGATTGGCCAGAGCGCCGCCGCGGATGGGCTCCATCACGACGATCGGGACGCCGAACTCGGTCGCGATCTCGTAATTCTCGCGGGCATAATCATCCCAGTCGAAATAATTGATCTGCAGCTGAACAAAATCCCAGGTACCCTCGGAGAGGATCTTGCGCAGGACTTCGGGCTTGTCATGGAAAGAGAAGCCGGCAAAACGGATCTTGCCCTCGGCCTTGATCTTAAGCTGATACTCATGGGCGCCAAACTCCTTGGCCTTCTCCCAGCGCTCGGCATTCAGGCCGTGCAGCAGCAGAAAATCGATATAATCGACACCCAGACGTGACAGCTCCTCGCCGAAAAGGCGCTCGACGTCTGCGGGAGTCTCCGCCAGCCACAGCGGGATCTTATCCGCTACGGTAAAGCTGTTACGGGGATAGCGCTCCACCAGGCACTCACGCAGGACATCCTCACTCTTCTGACCATGATAGACATAGGCAGTATCAAAATAAGTCAGACCGCTCGCAATCGCGGCATCAATCATTTTCTTAACAGCTTCGCGGTCAACCTCACCGTCGGCGGTGGGCATGCGCATCGCGCCAAAGCCAAGACGGGAAACGGTTGTATTCAGCGAAGGTACAAATTTGGTTTGCATTTCAAAATCCCCCTTATCATATTGTTTATAATTGAATTATAACCGATTCCGGCTGAGAATGCAATAATAATTGCAGAATTGCAGAAAAAAACGCCCGGACCGGCTGCAGGCAAAAAAAACGGACAGGCAATACCTGTCCGGTTCAGAATGCTGAATTTGCAAGAATACCCTGATAAGAGGGAATTACTTGTTCATGGCTTCGCGCAGCGCGTCGCCGAGAGTGGAGTAACCTTCCTCATCGGGCTCGGACTTGAACTGCTGCGGAGCACGCTTGCGGGCGCCCAGGGTACCGCGCTTGCGGTCGGGACGGGGACCACGCTCGGAACGCTCACGGCGGGGCTTCTCCTCGGGTTCGGGCATCAGGGCACGGATGGAAAGGGAGATCTTATTCTTCTCGGTATCAACCTTGATAACCTTGACCTGAACCTCCTGGCCAACCTGCAGGAAGCTGTTTATGTCCTTGACATACGTATTGGATACTTCGGAAATATGGATTAATCCCTGGGTCTTCTCACCCTCAAGCGCGACAAAAGCGCCAAAGGACTGAATACCGGTAACTTTGCCATTCAAAACCTGTCCAACTTCTACACTCATACTGATTCTCCTGTTCTAAAAATGATTTGCGGCCCTCCGTTAAGGGGGCAGCCGGTAAAACCGGCTAATTGGATGCGGATAAAGGGGGTCGAACCCTTATGATGTCGCCATCGGCAGATTTTGAGTCTGCTGCGTCTGCCTATTCCGCCATATCCGCAGAGATATCTTCCGATAAAATAGCATCTTCCGACACCATGCTATGCTAACATATTTACCGCTAACATGCAAGTGTTTTCTGAAAAAATTTTTTACGGCAGTGGTGGAACGCGGGCATTTCAGGGCCTGGCGGAGCAGATAGTGAGGATTTGCTGAACCAGATCGGCAGGATCCTGCGCCAGGGCCTGTGCTCCGGCGGCGGATAATTCCGCCTCGGAACCGTAACCGAAGAGGACGCCGATGCAGGGGATTCCCGCGGCATGTGCTCCTATAATGTCATGTTCCCGGTCTCCGACCATCAGGGTGCTCCCGGGATCTGCATGCATCCGGCGCATCGCTTCCCGAATCACATCATCCTTATGCGTACGCTCTCCGGACAATTCGCTGCCGGTGACTTCATCCAACAGCGGGGAAAGCCCGAAATGATCCAGGATCCTGCGGGCATAGACCTCCGGCTTGGAGGTGGCCAGGCCGAGATGAAGGCCGGCCTCACGCAGTCTCCCGAGCATCTCCGGAATCCCCGGGTAGACTTCATTTTCGAAGATACCGACGGGAGCGAAACGTTCACGGTAGACAGCTACGGCCTCTGCGGCCTGTTCCCAGTCAAGATGCGCATAAGAGGCGAACATTTCCTGCAGGGGAGGGCCGATAAATACTTCAAGTTTATCCAGATCGGGCTCGATGATGCCGAAATGAGCCAGTGCATGCTGCACGCAGCGGGTAATACCGAGCTTGGGGTCGGTGAGTGTTCCGTCCAGATCAAAGAGAATCGTGGAGATCATCATGCATTCCTTTCCATAGTGTCTTCTGCCGCAGATCCGTCCCCGGATCAAACGTCTTCTTCAATATAGCATAATTCGCGAAGAAATGCAAATCGGCGCAAAAAACGCATATTGTTTTGCAGACCGGATCAGGGTATAATATGATGTAAAGGGGCGCAAGCCTCAGCGCCCGATGTTTTAGTCCGGATTCCAGGAGGCCGAACGAAATCAACAACGAGAGGAGATTAAAATGATTCCGCAGATTGTCAAAATGGAAGTGATTCCGGTTGCCGGAACCGATTGTATGGAGCTGAACCTGTCCGGAGCACACGCACCTTTCTTTACCCGTAATATCGTCATCCTGACGGATTCCGGCGGACGGGAGGGAGTCGGAGAGGTCCCCGGCGGCGGCAAGATCACCAAAGCGCTGCAGGACGTGGAATCCATTGTCCTCGGAACGGCGCTGCCTGATTATAAGCAGATGCTGCTACGCGTCCGTGAGTGGCTGGACAGTCATATCAGCGGAGATGTGCGCGGCAATCAGACCTTTGATCTGCGGACGGGCGTGCATGTCGTGACTGCGATCGAGGCGGCCTGCCTGGACCTGCTCGGTAAGCTCCTGGAGGTGCCCGCCGCTGCCCTGCTCGGGGACGGAATCCAGCGCCGCCGCGTACGGTTTTTATCCTACTTGTTTTACATCGGCGACCGCAGGCGCACCGATCTGCCTTACGAAGAAGAGCCTGATTCAGACTGCGAATGGTACCGCCAGCGTCATGAAGAAGCCCTTACGCCCGAGGCTATCGTACGCCTCGCCAAGGCCACGCAGGCCAAATACGGGTTCCGGGATTTCAAGCTGAAAGGCGGTGTTCTGGAGCCGGAGGAAGAGGTCCGGACTGTCGAAGCACTGCACGAGGCTTTCCCGGATGCACGCGTCAACATCGATCCGAACGGATGCTGGAGTCTCGCAAAATCATTGGCACTGGCCCCCCGCCTGAAAAAAGTGCTGGCCTACTGCGAGGATCCCTGCGGCGCGGAAGGTGTCTATTCCGGGCGAGAGATCATGGCGGAATTCCGCCGGGCCAGCGGCATTCCGACGGCGACCAATATGATCGACACAGACTGGCGCGAGATGCGTCACTGCATTACACAGTCCGCGGTGGATATTCCGCTCGCCGACCCGCATTTCTGGACCATGGCGGGGTCGGTCCGCGTTGGACAGCTCTGTCATGATTTCGGCCTGATGTGGGGGTGCCATTCCAACAACCACTTTGACATCAGCCTGGCCATGATGGTACAGTGTGCAGCCGCGATACCGGGACGGATGAACGGTATCGATACACACTGGATCTGGCAGGAAGGCCGGAACAGGCTTACAGTGGAACCGCTGCAGATCCGGGAAGGCTGCATCGATCTGCCCGAGCGTCCGGGTCTTGGCGTGGAGATCGACCGCGCACAGATCGATAAGGCTCACAACTTGTATCTGGCGCACGCACTCGGGGCCCGCAATGATGCGATCGGTATGCAGTATCTGATCCCCGGCTGGACATTTGATCCCAAGAAACCCGCACTGGTGCGGTAAGCTGCCGGCATATACAGAAAAAGCCTTCGCACGGGGCCGGATGACCCGCGTGAGGAGGCTTTTTACATCGGTGGATATGTGTTTTACAGCTCGGTAATCCCCATGGCCGCAAGCTGAGCCGTGATCGGGCCGCGTCCCGCGACACGGTCGGCGCCCTCGCTCATCATGGTCAGGCCGTCTTCGATCGTGGTGACGCTGCCGCTCGCTTTGACGCGGATCCGCCCTGCTGCCGCGTTCCTGAGCAGACGGATATCATGGACCGTCGCGCGGCCCACCGCAAAGCCCGTGCAGGTTTTGACAAAATCGGCTTTGGCTTTGACCAGGCATTCCACGGCGGCCAGTTTGTCCGCATCCGTCAGGAAGCCTGTTTCGATAATGCCTTTGACAGTGATGCCTGCGTCATGCGCGATCTCCACGACCGCACGGACGTCGGCGACCACATAATCATAGTCCTTCGCCAGCAGACGCCCGACATTGATCACCATATCAAATTCACGCGCGCCGTCCTTCAGTCCCTGTTTGGCAATCGCGGCCTTGATGGCCGTGCTCTCCGCACCGGAGGGGAAGCCCACGACGCACTGGGGGGCGATGCCGCTGCCGGCAAGCTCGGAGGCGACCAGCGGGATGTAGCAGGGAAACACGGGAACCGCCGCATATTTCAGACGCAGCGCATCACGGCAGGCGGATTTCACCATCTCGGGCGTGGCCTGCACCAGCAGCGCTTCGGAATAATCAAGATTGGAACAAAGACGGCGGATATCTTCCAGAGGAATGTTGGGTTGGTAAGCATTCATAGCAGTGACTCCTTTCACGGGCACGAATGCCCGGTTTCTCGGATTTTCAAGTACATTATAGCGGCCGGCAACAGATTTGTCAATTCCAGAACATGGCGGGAAGCAGAGCGGGTTACCAGAGCCAGAAATCGCGGTCCAGGAGCTTCAGCACTGCTTCGACGAAATAATAGTCCGCGTAGATCAGATTGTAGTTGTGTCGGTCTTCATAGTATCTGGTCGAGCAGGACGTAGTAATTCCGTCCGTCTCAGGGCTGAAATCACAGGTTTCGGCCGCCATCACTTTGAGCAGCCGTATGGCGGCTCTCAGGTATATATCGCTTTCGTTTTCAGGCACTTCGCGGGCGATCTCCAGCATGCCGCAGCAGGCGATGGCGGTGGCCGCGTCATCTTCATAGAAAGGCTCGGCAGGCGAGCGGAAATCGACCGGGATCCGGCCGTTTTCGGGAATATTGGCAATGAAATAGTGGGCGACCCGCTTGGCGGCATCCAGATAGCGAGGATCATGTGTATGATGATAGCTGATCATAAAACCGTAAATGGCCCATGCCTGTCCCCGGGTCCAGGAAGAGCCGGTGGCGTAGCCCTGGCCGCCGTAGCTGCAGACTTCTTCTCCGGTATCGGGGTCAAATTCCACGATGTGTTTGACCGAGCCGTCGGGACGGATGAAATGCCGCAGGCTTTTGTCGGCATGCCTGACGGCGACATGGCGGAAGCGGGGATCCCCCGTTTCCTCACTGGCCCAGTAAAGAATGGACAGATTCATCATACAATCGATAATGGCCCATCCGGTCGTATCACCATCGGGCTTCTCGTTCCAGGCTCTGATGTAATCTCCTGCGGGATTAAAACGGCCTGAGAGCATCGACGCGGCATGTAGTCCGCGGTGCCGCGCCTCCGGCCGCCCGGTCAGGCGGTAATCGGCGACACTGCTGGCCATCCACATAAAGCCGACGTCATGATGGAGCTTTTCGAATTCTTCCAGATCCTGATCCAGAATGCCTTCGGTAAAACGGGCCGTCTGTGCGTAACGGGCGTCACCGGTAGCTTGATACATCTGCCAGAGAAGCCCTGCCCAAAAGCCGTTCGTCCAGAAATTGCGCGTCTCGGGCAGCGACCGGTCATCATGGACTCCTTGAACGGTCGTAAACGGGATCTTGGACGCGGAACGTTCTCTGACGGCGGACAGTTTAGCCGAGACTGCTTCCCATACAGACTCTGCCCAGAGCCGGTCTGTACTGGTTATATTCATGACGGGTATCTCCTTTTTTATCCAATTTGCTTATTATTATTTTACACCATGGACAAAAAGGTGTCAATATACGTTTGCGGCGGATGCGCACGCACCATCATTCGATTAAAGACGGTTTTCTGCCAAAAAAGGTTTTCAATCCGCTGTTTGCATGTTATAATGCATGTGAAGTTAAGTATAATTGTAAAAATATTTCACAGGAGGGTCATTTTATGAGAATCGGATTGAACTGGAGGCCTCCGCACCGGTCGCCTGAGGATTGGGCGGAAATTCTGTCAGAGATGGGTTTCAGGGCGGCGAGCCTGCCGGTGGACGGCACTGCGGATCCGGAACTGATCCAAAGCTACGTAGAAGCGGCTGCCGCACATGATATCATGCTGGCGGAGGTCGGGATCTGGGCACATGTACACTCCCGCGACCCCGAAGAAAGGGAGGCGGCCAGGCAGAAATCGTTCCGGCAGCTGGCGCTGGCAGACCGCCTGGGGATCCCTTGCTGCGTGAATATTTCGGGAGCGGACGGGCCTGTCTGGTGCGGCTGCTACGCGGCCAATTACAGTCCGGAACTGTATAGAGAAAACATCCGCTGGATCCGGGAACTGATCGACACGGTCAGACCGACACGAACCTGGTACACCGTGGAACCCATGCAGTGGATGGTGCCGGATTCTCCGCAGAGCTACCGCAAACTGATCGAGGATGTGGACAGAGACCGGTTCGCGGTGCATCTGGATATGATCAATTTTGTCAATAATCCATATCGCTATACTCATATGGAAGAGCTGATGGATGAGTGCATCGATCTGCTCGGGCCTCAGATCAGGAGCATCCACCTGAAAGACTGCCTCCAGACGGAACGTCTGACAGTGGCCTATAAAGAAGTTACCGTGGGGACGGGTGCGGCTCCCGTCCGGTATTTCCTGGAGAAGATCGCGGAGCTCGAGAAGAAGACCGGCCGGGAGCTTCCGGTATTGCTCGAACATTTGAATGATATGGATAAATTTAAGGCTTCCATGAACTATCTGCAGGAAGCTGCAGGGGATCTTATCGGAAAGGAATGAGATGGAATGGCTGAGTCAATGGTTTCAAAGCTGCTGGCGGACGTACCGGTTCCGCGTATGTTCAGGGCGAGGCAGGATTTCCCCCGCACGGCAATTCCTCCGGAACGGATCCGGGACGAGGTCTTCCGGGAACTGGACCGCCCCGAGATCAATGCCAGGCTCCTCCCCGGCAAACGCATCGCGATTACTGCGGGCAGCCGCGGCATCCGCAATGTCGCGCAGATCACGAAGGCGGTGGTGGACTATGTCCGCTCCCGCGGAGCCGAACCTTTTCTGGTGCCGGCCATGGGCAGTCACGGCGGAGCGACGGCGGAGGGACAGCGTGAGGTGCTCGCAAGTTACGGCATTACCGAAGGATCCATGGGCTGCAAGATCCTGGCTTCCATGGATACGGTCAGGGTCGGAACCAGTTCCCGCGGCAAAGCCGTCTATATGGACCGCTATGCCTATGAATCAGACGGCATCATCGTTTCCTGCCGGATCAAGCCCCATAACGCTTTCCGAGGGCCGGTGGAAAGCGGCGTCTGCAAAATGCTGACCGTAGGGCTCGGCAAACAGCAGGGAGCCTCGATCGTCCACAGCGACGGCATGAACCATATGGCGGAAAATATACCGACCATGGCGGAAGTCGTGCTCTCGACCGGGCGTGTCATCGCCGCGATCCCCTGTCTGGAAAACGCTTATGACGAAACGATGAAGATCGAATCCATCCTGCCGGAGGACATTCTGCGCCGCGAACCTGAATTGCTGAAGGAAGCTTTCCGCAACATGCCGAGCCTCCTGGTCGGAGAGGGCGATGTGCTGGTGGTGGATGAAATCGGCAAAAATTACAGCGGTTCCGGCGTGGATCCCAATATCACGGGGACCTTTTCCACGCCTTATGCCTCCGGAGGCATCCGGGTACAGCACAGCGCGTTCCTGGATCTGTCCGAGGAATCCCACGGCAACGGCCTGGGAGTGGGCCTGTGCACCGCCATCACATCGCGCCTGTACAACAAACTGGATTTTGAAAAAATGTATCCGAACTGCATCACGAGCCGGGTGGTGAAATCCATACAGATCCCCTTTGTGCTTCCCACGGACAAAGAGGCCCTGCAGCTCTGCCTGCGCATGTGTGTGGGAGTGGATCCTGCTTTCGCCAGAGTCGTACGCATTCCGAACAGCCTGCATGTGGACCGGATCATGCTATCGGAGGCCTATTATCAGGATGTTCTGGCAGGCCGCTATCCCGGGCTATCCGCGCTTGACGAGCCGGCAGAACTGGAATTTGACCCGGAAGGGACGCTCCTGACCCCGATCCATGTTCATGCCGGATCCTGAACGCCCCGGCATCTTGTTCACGTATTTTTAACTTGACAGATCGGGCGGTTGCTGATATGATGTAATTCAAACGGACACGGATTTCCGGCTGTTTAGGAGGCACAGATATGCAATATCATCGTATTATGCTGAAATTAAGCGGAGAAGCGCTTGCAGGGGATAAGGGCACCGGTTTTGATGAGGCGACCGCCCGCGGGGTGGCTCGACAGGTTAAGGAAGCTCATGATACCGGGATCGAGATCGGCATCGTCATCGGCGCCGGCAATTTCTGGCGCGGGCGCAGCTCCAACAGGATGGACAGGGTCAAGGCCGACCAGATCGGAATGCTGGCCACCGTGATGAACTGCCTGTACGCCGCGGAGATTTTCCGGACGGAGGGCATGGAGACGGCGATCTACGCGCCTTATCCGATCGGGCCTTATACGCAGACTTTCAACAAGGATCTGGCAATCCGCGACATGCGCGAGGGTAAGATTGTATTCTTTGCCGGAGGGACGGGGCATCCCTATTTCTCCACGGATATGGCGATCGCGCTCAGAGCGGTGGAGACAGAATGCGACGTCATGCTTTTTGCCAAGAATGTGGACGGCGTCTATGATGACGATCCCAACCTGAATCCGAATGCCAGAAAGTATGACGAGATGACGTATCACGAGATTCTGGCCAAGGGGCTTAAGGTTATGGATCTGCCGGCCGCGGCGCTCAGTATGGAGAACCATATGCCCGCCGTGCTGTTTGCCCTCAAAGAAGATAAGAGTATCATCCGCGTGGTGAATGGTGAGAAGATCGGCACCACCATCGTCGGATAAATCATAAGACAGAAAAGGAGTGATTGTGATGGCTAAATCAGATCTGCAGGATTATGAAGAGAGAATGGGCAAGACCATCGATTCCATGGAATCTGAGTTCAATACCATTCGTGTAGGACGTGCGAATCCGCATATCCTGGATAATATTACCGTGGATTACTACGGGACCCAGACCCAGCTCGCACAGGTCAGCAATATTACGGTTCCCGAAGCCCGTCTGCTGATGATCCAGCCCTGGGATTCCACACTGATCAAGAAGATCGAGAAGGCGATCCAGATGTCCGATATCGGCATCAACCCGACCAATGACGGCAAAGCGATCCGCCTGGTCTTCCCCGAGCTGACTGAGGAGAAGCGCCGTGACCAGAGCAAGAATGTCCGCAAGAAGGGCGAGGCGGCCAAGGTCGCGATCCGCAATATCCGCCGCGACGGCATGGAGCTTTTCAAGAAGCAAAAGAAAGACAGCGTCATTACCGAGGACGATCTCAAGAATATCGAGAAGGATATGCAGCAGCTGACCGACGAATACATCAAGGAAGTCGACAAGCGCGTTGAGTCCAAGATCAAAGAGATCATGACCGTATAACAGGCATAAAGGCCGACCGTGGATCGGCCTTTTTTCTACTTTATGGCTGGAGGGCGGCCGCAGGCCGTCCGGGAGGGAGTCGTCATGAGTAAATTCGAAAAGGTGCTGGCGTTGCCGCCGGAGAGGATCCCGCAGCACATCGCCATCATCCTGGACGGGAACGGCAGATGGGCCAAGGAGAATCACCTGGCGCGGTCCCAGGGGCATCTCGCGGGCGCCAATAATGTGGAAACCATCACCTATGCCTGCATGGATATGGGTGTCAAGTACCTGACGGTCTATGCGTTTTCTACCGAGAACTGGAGCCGCAGCGAAGATGAGGTTTCGTACCTGATGTTCCTGTTAAAGCGCTATCTGATCAAGAATAAGCAGGATGCGATCAGGCGCCGCACCCGTATCCGCGTGATCGGGAATGTGGCTGATCTGAAGCCCGATCTGCAGGCACTGATCAGGGATGTGGAGGATTCGACCGCGGACCTGACGGATTTCAATTTGACTTTCGCGATCAATTACGGAGGCAGGGACGAGCTGGTGAGGGCTGTCCGAGGGATCCTGGAGGAGGGGCCGGAACCCTCCGATATTACGGCTGAAGTGCTCAGGAGCCATCTGGATACACATGATCTGCCCGATCCTGATCTGCTGATCCGCACGGGCGGAGAGCTTCGTATCAGTAATTTCCTGCTGTGGCAGCTTGCCTACAGTGAATTTTATTTTCTGGACAAATACTGGCCTGATTTCACAGAGGACGATCTGGAACAGGCCGTCCTGGATTATGCGGGGCGGGAGAGACGCTTCGGAGGACGGAAGTAGTTTTCCCCGCGGATGAGAGGGATTATTGTGTTAAAACGAACAATTAGCGGTGCTATTCTGATTGTGATCATGATCCTGCTGATGGTAGCGGGAGGGCCGGTGATGCTTGCCGGTCTTCTGGCCATGAGCATGATCGGACTGTATGAATTCTACCGGGCGCTCCGGCAGGGAGCGCACAAGCCTTTTGCTGTCGTGGGAATGGCGGCGGCCGCGCTGTACTATGTCGGTGTATTTTTCCTGGAAAAGCAGGTCTTTGAAGGGAATCTTTTCCTGTATTTCGTGATCGGTCTGCTGGTGCTGCTGATGGTGCTCTGCGTGACCGGGTATCCTGAACGTTCGGTGGAGGACGCGGCGCTTACGCTGCTGGGCGTGATCTATGTGGCGGTCTTCTTTTCTCTGCTGTACCGGATCAGGCGGCAGCAGGACGGACAATTCTTTGTGTGGTATGTATTTCTGGCGTCCTGGGGATGCGATACCTGCGCCTATCTTGCGGGGCGCGCCTTCGGACGGCGTAAACTCGTGCCGGAGCTCAGCCCTCACAAAACGGTGGCGGGAGCGGTCGGCGGCGTGGCCGGCGGGATCCTGCTTTCCTTGGTTTACACGCTTTTTATCCGGAGCCATGTCGGCATGGAACCGGTCAGACTCTTTATCATGGCCGCGCTGTGCGGGCTTGTCGGAGCGGTGCTGTCGCAGTTCGGTGATCTATTCGCCTCGGCGGTGAAGCGCAAGACGGGGATCAAGGATTATGGGCAACTGATTCCCGGACACGGCGGCATTCTGGACCGTTTTGACTCGACGCTGATGGTGACGCCGCTGATCATGCTGCTGATCGATCTCTTTATCCGGACGGCAGGCTGACGGGTGTGCGGATGATGAGTAAAAATATCGTGATTCTGGGCTCAACCGGGTCGATCGGGACACAGACACTATCCGTCGTCCGGGAGAGCGGAGGACGTTTCCGGGTTGCCGGGCTTGCAGTGAACAGCTCAGTGGAAGCTCTGCGTGCTCAGGTGGAGGAGTTCCGTCCCGAGGCGGCAGTGATCTGTGACCCGGAGGCCTATGCACAGGCAGCCGGTGACTGGCCCTATCCGGATACTGCCCTCTGGTGCGGGATGGAGGGCCTGATCCGTCTGGTGCAGCTGGAATCAGCCGGGATCGTCGTGACGGCGATCGTCGGCATGATCGGTCTGCGGCCCACCGTCGAAGCGATCCGGGCCGGTAAAGACATTGCGCTTGCCAATAAGGAGACCCTCGTCTGCGCCGGCGCCTATATCATGGAGCTTGCCCGCCGCTGCGGTGTGAGGATCCTTCCGGTGGACAGCGAACACGGGGCGATTTTCCAGTGCCTGCAGGGCGTGGGGGAAGGCCAGATTTCCGGCCTGATCCTGACGGCTTCGGGCGGCCCGTTCCGCGGATATACCTATGATCAACTGCGGAAAGTGACGCCGGAACAGGCGCTTAAGCATCCAAGCTGGAGGATGGGGGCCAAGATCACGATCGACTCGGCTTCCATGGTCAATAAGGGACTTGAAATGATCGAAGCCCGGTGGCTTTTCGGATGCAAACCCAATCAGATCCGGGTGCTGGTCCATCCGCAGAGCGTGATCCATTCCATGGTGGAGCTGGTGGACGGTTCGGTGCTGGCACAGCTTGCCGTACCGGATATGCGGCTGCCGATTCAGGTGGCGCTGGAATATCCCGAACGCGGCCGGCGCGTGGTGCAGCCGCTGAATCTGGCCGCCTACGGTAGCCTGACGTTCGAGGAACCCGATGAGGAAGTCTTTGTCTCACTCGCCCTCGCAAGGGAAGCGATGCGGCTGGGAGGCCTGTATCCCGCAGTCCTGAACGCGGCCAACGAATGGGCAGTGCGCGAATACCTGGAACGCCGCATCGGATTTACCGGAATCTATGACGCAATCCGCCGGGCCATGGACTTTGCCGCGGCAAAGGGCCTTACGTCCGGATCTTATGAATTAGAGGAGATTTGGGAATGGGAGCGGCGAGTCCGCGAATTCCTGACACAGAAGAGAGGATAATATGGGTATTCTGATTGCAATACTTGTTTTTGCCTTCATGATCATGATCCATGAGTGGGGGCATTATATCATGGCCCGCAAGAATGGCGTGACCGTCAATGAATTTGCCTTCGGCATGGGGCCGAGGATCCTCAGCCACACATCCAAGAAGACGGGGACGATCTATTCATGGAGGGCTTTCCCCATCGGCGGATTTTGCAGCATGCTGGGCGAGGATGAGGCGGTACAGGAGGAAGGATCTTTCTCCGAAAAATCGGTCTGGGCCCGTATGGCGATCGTGGCGGGCGGCCCGTTCATGAACATTCTGATGGCGTATCTGCTGTCGGTCGTTCTGATTATTATGAGCGGCTATTATACCACGGAGGTAAGAGGTGTTTCCCCGACAGGGGGTGCTGCCGCGGCCGGGATGCAGGAAGGCGATCTGATCACCCGCATCGACGGCAAGCGCATTCATACGTATCAGGACCTGAGCTATATCATGATGGATATCGGTGAGCGTCCGATCGAAGTGGAGGTCCGCCGCGCTGACGGCAGTGTGCAGACGCTGACGGTGACGCCCTCCTATTCGGAGGAAGACAACCGCTATCTGCTGGGCATCACGGTCGGAGCCGACAATCTGGGTTGGAAAGACGCTATTTCCGCCGAAGGCTGGGGAATCCTGCCCCGGCTCGCGGGTAATACCTTCGGGCAGGCCTTCTGGGAGATGACGGGCAATATCAAGCTGGTCATCCGCGGCGTAGTACAGCTCGTTACCGGTCAGATCGGTATTAATAATATGATGGGGCCGATCGGCATCGTCCAGGTAATGGATGATACCGTAACCGAGGCTGCCGCGATCAGCTTCCGGGCCGTTATCCTGAATATTATCAGCCTGACCGCGCTCCTGTCCGTCAACCTCGGCGTCATGAATCTGATCCCGATCCCCGCCCTTGACGGCAGCCATCTGGTCTTTCTGGCAATCGAAGCCATCCGCGGCAAACCCGTAAACAAGAAGGTGGAGAGCATGATCTACCTGATCGGCTTCATCCTCCTGATCGGACTGATGATCTTTGTGGCGGGCAATGACATACTCCGTATTTTCCGAGGCTGATGGAGGAAGCTATGTATACCAGAAATCAAACCAGGCAGGTACGTGTCGGTGACCTGATGATCGGCGGGGGAAATCCCGTGCGGATCCAGTCCATGACCAATACCCGCACCTATGATGTCGAAGCGACAGTCGCACAGATCCTGCGGCTGGAGGAGGCCGGCTGCGAAATCGTCCGCGCAACGGTTCCGGACATGGCTTCGGCAGAGGCTTTTCGTGCCATTAAGCAGCGCATCCATATTCCGCTGGTCGCGGATATTCATTTTGATTACCGGCTCGCCATCGCTGCGGCCGAAAACGGTGCCGACAAGATCCGGATCAATCCGGGTAATATCGGATCCCCCGAGAGAGTCCGTGCGGTCGTGGATGCGTGTAAGAGCCGCGGGATCCCGATCCGGATCGGGGTCAACAGCGGATCCCTGGAGAGGGAACTGCTGGACCGCTATGGCGGCCCCACACCGGAGGCACTGGCGGAAAGCGCTTTTCATGAAGTGGAACTGCTGCGGCAGTGGAATTTTGAGGATATTATCGTCTCGATCAAGGCCTCCAATGTGCACGGCTGTGTTGAGGCCAACCGGCTGTTCGCCGAGCGGATGGACTGTCCGCTTCACCTGGGCATTACCGAAGCCGGCGGTCTGTATGACGGAACGATCAAGTCCGCCATGGGGCTGGGCATTCTCCTGGATCAGGGGCTTGGTGACACGCTCCGCGTCAGTCTGACCGCGGACCCGGTCGAGGAGATCAAGGCGGCGCGCAGAATCCTGACTTTTGCCGGGCTGAGACGTTTCGGAGTCGAATGGATCTCGTGTCCGACCTGCGGACGTACATCCATTGACCTTGTCGGATTGGCGGACCGCGCGCGTGAGGCGCTGGCCGGTCTGGACCTGCCGATCCGTATCGCGGTCATGGGCTGCGTGGTAAACGGACCCGGTGAAGCGCGCGAAGCGGATCTCGGCATTGCCGGCGGAGACGGCGTGGGCCTGGTTTTCCGCAAAGGCGAAATACTGTATAAAGTATCAGAAGACGAACTGCTCCCGGCCCTGCTCAGGGAAGTAGAGCGCATAAAGGAAGAATATCGTGCAGGATAAAGAATTAGAGCAAAAAAGATCATTGCAGGAGTGCCTGGGCGGCTTTATTCATGACGGCGCCCTGCAGGAGCTTGCCGCGATGATCCGGGTCAAAGAAATGATCGCGGACCGCGGCGAAGGCACCATTACGGTGGAAGCGGAGTGTAGTCAGCTGTTGGAGGCATCGCTGCAGGAACAGCTGACCCGTGAGATCGAAGAGGGCATGCTGCACCAGTACAGAGTGGTTCTGCATATGTCACTTGCTTACTCCGGGCAGTCCGGGGACGAGGAGCAGGAGACGGCAGCCATCCTAGAGGATGCTTGGGTGCTCGCTCTGCAGGAGCTTCAGAACGATCACAAGCTGCATGCGATGATCCTGAACGGGACGGATCCGGACTTTTTGCCGGACGGGCGTGTGATCGTCCGCGTGCCCATGTATCAGGCGAAAGTCCTTCAGCATAACGGCTTTTTAAAACATCTTGAAGAGGATCTGGGACGGATGATCGGACGCCGGGTCCGTGTTTTAGTGGAAGGAACGGCTGTGGAGCATGATGCCGTAACGCATGAGCGCGAGCTGAAAAGGCGTGAGGCGGAGGCACTTTCGGCAGTCATAACCGGAGAGGGATCCGTGCCTGCGGAGACGGATACGATCCCCGCGGACAGCGGCGAGATGCTCGCTGTGGAGCCCCTTCCCTGGGAGGAGCAGCCGGAGGCTGTGCCGGCTTGCGTTGCCGATGCCGTACCGCTGCCGGAAGAATCTCCCCTGCCTAAGGAAGAATTGCTGCCGGCAGAGGAATTCATCGAAGAGGAGGAAGAGGAAGCCCCGAGGGACGAGGTCCTTTTCGGCAAAGCGATTCATGGCAAGATCCAGGCGCTGGGCGGTCTGAAGGACAACCAGCGTACAGTCCTGCATGGAATCCTGGCCTCCGCCGCCGAGAAAGACATCCAGGACGGCAGCAAGGTGCTGCTTACCATGGTTCTCACGGATTATCAGAATGAGACCACGGTCAAATCCTTCATTCCCAAGCCGCAGTACAAAGCATTCGCGGATAAAATCAAGCCGGGCATCACCCTCCTTGTCAAAGGAACGGCTCATATGGACGATTATGCCCATGAAGTCGCTCTGATCGCCAACCACATCACCCTCTGCTCCGAGGCCTACCAGGTGGATCCCGAAGTGCTCAAGGCGATGGAAGAGATGATCATCGGTATGCCTTTTGAGCCGGTCAATGAGCGGCCGCTTAAGAATATCGAAGCCCTGAACGGAGAAGTAACGGTACAGGGCGAGGTGATCCTGATGGAGTCCAAAGAAGACCGGACCGGCAGGCTGGGCCTGACGATCGATATAACCGATTATTCCGGATCCATCGCCGTCTTTGCCCGCACCGACAAAGAGCGTTTTAAGGCTATCGCGGGCGATTTTAAAGCCGGCCGTACCATTCAGGTGCTGGGTGAGCTGGAGGATGAATACAAGAGCGGTCACCGCATGATCCGCGCCAGTGCGATCCGCCGGATCAAAAAGAATTTCCGGCCGGAGCGTGTGGATACTGCCGCAGAGAAGCGCGTCGAGCTGCATATGCATACCAAGATGAGCGAGATGGATGCGGTCTCTTCGCCGTCCGACCTGGTGAAGCAGGCGGCCCGTTGGGGACATCCCGCGGTCGCCATCACCGATCACGGCGTGGTGCAGGGCTTCCCCGAGGCGATGGAAGCTGCCGAGAAGCTTCCGATCAAGGTCATCTATGGCGTGGAAGCCTATCTGGTGGATGATCTTCAGGAGGCCGTCCGCAGAGATCACGGGCAGGACATGTCCGCGTCCTTCGTGGTTTTTGATATCGAGACGACCGGCTTCAATAAAGAAAAAGACCGCATCATCGAGATCGGCGCGGTCAAGATCCACGGCGAGGACCCGGTGGAGCGTTTCAGTTCTTTCATCGATCCTGGAATGCCGATTCCCGAGCACATCGTCAAATTGACAAGTATTACGGACGACGATGTTCGCGGATGCGGCAGTATAGAAGAAGCCCTCCCCAGGTTCCTGGAATTCTGCGGGGACTCTTGTCTGGTTGCGCATAACGCGTCCTTCGATACCGGCTTTATCGAGGCCAAAGCCCGCGATCTGGGTCTGCCTCCCATCGAAAATACGGTGGTGGATACGCTGGCGCTCGCCCGAGGCCTGTACCAGTTGCCTCGCTATACACTGGATTCGGTATGCCGTCACCTGGGTATTTCCCTTGAAAACCATCACCGGGCGGTGGATGACGCCGAAGCCTGCGCAGGCATTTTTGCGAAGGGCATGGAAGCCCTTGCGGAGCAGAAAGTGGAGAAGCTCGCGGATATTAACGCCTATATCCGCAGCAATATGGATATTAAGCGCCTGAGGCCCTTCCATGCGATCATTCTGGTCCGGAATCTGACGGGCCTGCGCAATCTATACGAACTGGTTTCGATCGCGCATCTGCAGTATTTTTACCGCTTCCCCAAGATCCCCAAATCCGCGTTTAACCGGCTGCGGGAGGGGCTGCTGCTGGGTTCGGCCTGTGAAGCGGGCGAACTGTTCCAGGCGGTGCTGGACGAGGACGGCCCGGAAGCGATCGAACGCATCGTAAACGAGTATGATTATCTCGAGATCCAGCCCATCTGCAATAATGAATTCCTGATCCGCAACAAGACCGTGCCCGACCGGAAGGCGCTCGAGGACATCAACCGCCGGATCGTGGCGCTGGGCGAACAGTACGATAAGCCCGTGGTAGCCACCTGCGACGTACATTTCCTGAATCCCGAGGACGGAATCTTCCGCAAGATCATTCTGGCCGGAAAAGGCTTTGAGGACGCCGACCTTCAGGCGGATATGTATTTCCGGACGACAGACGAAATGCTCCGTGAATTCGCCTATCTCGGCGAGGAAAAGGCAAAAGAGGTCGTCATCACCAATACAAACCGGATCGCAGATATGATCGAAAAGATCAAGCCCATCCCGGACGGGACCTTTACGCCCGAAATCGAAGGCGCCAATGATGAACTGGTACAGATCACGCATCAGCGAGCTAAGGAACTTTACGGCGATCCGTTGCCCGAACCGGTTAAAGCAAGGCTGGACCGCGAACTCGGATCCATTATCAAAAACGGTTTCGCGAGCCTGTATATAATCGCGGAGCGGTTGGTCAAACACTCCAATGCCGACGGCTATGTGGTCGGTTCCCGTGGATCCGTGGGCTCGTCCTTTGTGGCGACCATGGCCGGGATCACGGAGGTCAACCCGCTTAAACCGCATTATCACTGTCCGGAATGCCGCTACAGTGAATTTGACTCGGAGGAGATCCGCGCGAACGCGGGCAAATCGGGCTTTGATCTGCCGGACAAAGTCTGTCCGCGCTGCGGCACGATGCTGGCCAAGGACGGGCATGACATACCGTTCGAGACTTTCCTGGGATTTGACGGCGACAAAGAGCCGGATATCGACCTGAATTTCTCCGGCGAATACCAGCCGCGCGCTCATGCTTTTACCGAGGAACTCTTCGGCAAAGAGCAGGTATTCCGCGCGGGCACTATGGGCGGCCTGGCGGATAAAACGGCTTACGGCTATGTCAAAAAATACCTGGAAGAGCATCATATGGATGTGAACCGGGCGGAGATCAGCCGCCTGGTCGCAGGCTGTACGGGCGTACGGCGCACAACCGGACAGCATCCCGGCGGTCAGATGGTCGTGCCCAAAGGCTATAGCATTTATCAGTTCTGCCCGGTGCAGTATCCGGCCAATAAGGCAGAGGCCGGGACGATCACGACGCATTTTGATTATCATCAGCTGCATGGCCGGCTGTTAAAGCTCGATATTCTGGGCCACGACGATCCGACCATGATCCGTATGCTGATGGATCTGACCGGCGTGGACGCGATGTCGATCCCGATCGATAATCCGCAGGTGCTCTCGCTTTTCCTGGGGACGGAGGCGCTAGGCGTCACGCCCGAACAGATCGGGAGCCCCACCGGTACTTTTGGTGTACCCGAATTCGGCACACGATTTACCCGGCAGATGCTGGTGGATACCAAACCGCAGAGTTTCTCGGATCTTGTCCGTATTTCCGGCCTCTCACACGGGACGGATGTGTGGAACAACAACGCACAGGATCTGATCCGTGACGGTGTGGCGACGATCTCGGAAGTCATCTGTACACGTGACGACATCATGACCTATCTGATCCGCCATGGCCTCGACAACCTGTATTCCTTCAAGCTGATGGAAGCTGTCCGCAAGGGCAGGGGCCTGACGCCGGACGACGAGAAGAATATGGCGGCAGCGGGAGTCCCGGAATGGTATATCAAATCATGCCAGAAAATCAAATACCTTTTCCCGAAGGGCCATGCGACGGCCTACGTCATGATGGCGCTCCGGGTAGCCTATTATAAGGTCTTTTACAAAGAAGCCTATTACGCGGCGTTCTTCAGCATCCGCGCCACGGGCTTTGACTACGAGACCATGTGTTTCGGAGAGCAGCAGGCCCGGGCGGAAAAGGCCCGGATCGAGGCGCTCGGCAAGGAAGCGACCGACAAAGACAAGGACGAGGTTACGACGCTGGAACTGGTGATCGAGGCCTATTGCCGCGGCGTGCAGTTCGATCCGATCAGTCTGGAGCATTCCGGAGCCGAGCGGTTCAAGATCACTCCCGAGGGCCATCTCCTGCCGCCTTTTACCACGCTTCCGGGCATGGGCGCATCCGCGGCCCGAAGCATTGTGGAGGCGAGGGAAGCTTCGCCGATCCTGACCGTGGACGATCTTGCCACGCGCGCCAAGGTCAGTAAGACGCATCTGGAGCTGATGCGCAGGCTCCATATTCTGGACGAATTGCCGGAATCCATGCAGATGAGTCTGTTCTGAGCGCATCGTTTACCATAGCGAATGTAAAGGAGGAAGAACGTGGAAATCATTGTCAGCCGGGACGCCCGCGAATTGGGTGAGAACGCGGCGGTTCGCATCGCGGACAGGATCAATGCGGCGATAGCCGATCACGGGCTGGCCCGGATCGTCCTGTCCACGGGCGCCTCCCAGCTCACCATGCTGGACGCTCTGATACAAAAAAAGGTCGACTGGTCACACGTCGAGATGTATCATCTGGACGAGTATGTCGGCCTTCCCGAGACGCATATCGCGAGCTTCCGCAAATATCTCAAAGAAAGATTTATATCTAAAGTGCCACTCGGGGCCGCCCACTTGGTGGACGGGACGGCCGAGGGCATCGGCGCTCTGACCGCGTCGCTCCGGTCGGCTCCGATCGATATCGGCCTGATCGGAATCGGCGAGAACGGCCATATTGCCTTTAATGATCCCCCGGCCGATTTTGACACGAGGGAAGCGTATATCATCGTCAACCTGAACGATACCTGCAAACACCAGCAGGTCAGAGAAGGGTGGTTTGCGTCCGTTGAGGAAGTGCCCGCGCAGGCGGTCTCCATGACGGTACACCAGATCCTGCAGTGCCGCACCATCATATCGGTCGTACCTTATGCGGTCAAGGCGGACGCGGTGCAGAAAACCCTTTATCAGGATGCGAACAATCTGGTTCCGGCAACGGTGATGAAGTCCCACCCCGATTTCACTCTCTTTGTGGACCGGGATTCATTTGCCGGCGTGGACGTGGAACGGATCCGCCCCGAAGGAGTCCCCGTCAGGATTCTTTGACAAGCTTGCCCGTCATGTGTTCGATCTGCAGGTAAAAAACGAGAGTCCTGGACCAGGAACGGTCGATTTCTTCCTGAATCTCCTGCTCATCCCCGGTAAAACGCAGGCTGAGCCGACGGCAGACTTCGATGCCCCATGAGGGATCCTCAACAATGCCGATGCGCCCGAAAGCAATGATGCTGCGGATATGCAGGGGCCATGCTCCGTCCACGCGGTAGCCCTGGTCATAGACACAGAAAGAAGCTTTATTATCGCGGGTGAAGGCATCAACCTTATGCCCTTTCCGCCCACTGTGAAAATAAATGCGTCCCTCTTCGGGGCAGTACCAGTAATCAATGGGAACACCGTAGGGATAGCCTTCGTCACCGAGGACACTGAGTACACCGCGTACCTCCTGCTGCAGGATTTCTGCACATTCCGCGTCGGATAATTGCTGGCGCGTTCTAACCATGGGTCTGAACATGGGATTACCTCCTAACCGTTTTACTGTCTGAAATTATAGTGAATCATACCCGATCTGTCAAGTCCGGGGCCGCAAATGGCCCCGGACTCTTGACATGAACGGGATTTCCTGTTATTCTGTTGATAAGAAAACAAGAAAGGAAGTGTATGCCTTGCTTTCATGTAAATCCTGCGGAGGCAAGCTTGTCTTTAATGTAAAGACGCAAAAGCTTGTCTGCGATTTCTGTAAGTCTTCCTTTAAAGTGGAGGACTATGACCAGGAGACGGATGTTCAGGAATCCGTCACTTATGATGCGATTTATTATCTGTGCCGCAACTGCGGAGCCGAGCAGACAGTGACCAATGATTCGTTGGTCTGCTATTGCGAATACTGCGGCTCGGAGATGATGATGAGGGGACGTATCAAGGAAGAAAAGCCGGACGGCATCGTGCCCTTTACAGTTACCCGCCAGCGTGCCCGCGACGTCTATGCCGAAGAGATCAAGGGCTTATGGTATGTTCCAAAGGAATACAAGGATCCCGAGAGAATAGGCGAATTCAGAGGAATCTATATCCCGTACTTCGGCTTTGACGCCGAGATCGAAGGCATGCCCAAGGCTACGGTAACCAATACGATCGGCAGCACACAGTATGTTTACGAGAATACCTACAGCGTCTATCAGAAGAAAGGCTATTACGAACAGGATGCCTCTTCCAAATTCAATGACTCCATCTCCAATGTGATCTCCACTTCGGATTCCATGGAGAAGGTCGAACCGTTCCGCGAGGGGTACCTGGCCGGCTTCTACGCGGACAAAGCGGATCTGGACCCCGGCGTCTACAAAGAGGATATCAGGAACCGCGTCCGTTCGGATATGGAGAAGAGTATCAAGGGCTCGATCTCTAACTGGTCCGACATCAAAGTGAATGAAAAAGCTTCTACCAAAGTCCTCCTGCCGGTCTGGTTCCTGACCTACCGCAACAAGGACCGTGTGGCCTATATCGTAGAGAACGGACGGAACGGCAAGATCTCGGCAGACGTCCCGGTGCAGAAATCGTTATTCCTGTTGGCATCCCTCGGCATCGCGGCCGTGATCTTTGGAATCCTGTATGTCTTGATGACCACCACGGCTAAAGTGACCATGCATCTGAGCCTGCTGCTCTCAGCCGTCGTTTTCATGGCCTTCCGTTCACAGCTGACCCGCTTAAGAAAACGTGAGCTGCGCGAAGACGATATCGGCTTCCAGGCGATGCAAGGCGACGAAAACGCGGTGAGCAAGGCGAGCAAGCTGCGCGACAGCAAGACCAAAGGCTGCCTGTCCTTTATCGCAAGCAGCGTCGGCACCATTATCTTTTTCGTGGTCACCGGCCTCTATTTTCTGCCTGAGCTCCTTGATATGCTCTCTGAGCTCACACTTCCGACGCTCCCGTTCATCTCCGGCATCCTGATCGTTTACTGTTTCATCCGGTCCATCGGCAGTGCCCTTAAGGTCAAGCGGATCGGTCTGGTGATCACCTGTTTTCTGTTCCTGGCGGCCGCCGTCGGAGGATGGGCCGTCTCGGCCCTGGGCCTGGTTAACGACGTATACCATTACGCGGTCTCCCTCCTGACTCTCGCAGGCACCCTGGTCGGCGCCCTCGAGCTGATCGAAATGTATAACCTGCAGACCACGCATCCCATGCCCGGCTTCTATGATCGGAAAGGAGGCAAGCACGATGACAAGGAATAAAATCAGTATCCTGCTGCTCCTCCTGATCTGCGTATTGATCCTGCCGCGGCAGGTCCGCGCGGAGGAGACTCCCCTCACCGTCAATCCCGAAACCGGCTACGGCGTTTACATTATGGACAATGCCGACCTCCTCACCGACAGCGAAGAAGCCGAACTCGTCCGGGACATGTATGACATTACGGCCTACGGCAACGTCCTCTTCCTGTCGCACAAAGAAGCCAACAGCGACTCTGACGCCTACGCCTCGAACTTCTACCACAACATGTTCGGCACCGAAAGCGGAATGATGTTCATGATCGACATGTACCTCCGCAACATCACCATTTTCAGCGACGGCGCCGTCTACCGCACGATCGACCGCCAGTACGCACTCACGATCGTCGACAACGTCTACACCTACGCCAGCAAAGGCGATTACTACAACTGCGCCCGCAACGGTTTCATCCAGAGCATCAACCTGCTCCAGAACGGCTACCTGATGCAGCCGATGAAAATCGTCTGTACCGCCCTGCTGTCCCTGATCCTCGGCCTGCTGATCAATTTTATCGCCCTGCGCTCCAATCGCAGCAACCTCGAAAAAGGCCGTGAAACCACCAAACCCATCATGGTCGCCCAATGCGTCTCCAAACGCCTGCTCAGAACCCACTATATCAGCACCTCCTCCGGAGGCGGCGGATATAGCGGTGGCGGTGGTGGCGGAGGCTACAGCGGCGGTGGCGGCGGTGGCGGCGGAGGCGGCGGATCCTCAGGCGGCGGCGGAAGCCACGGATTCTGATGCAAAAGGCCCGAGTGCGCGGACCCAAACCAAACCCAAACCAATCATCCAAACACCCGTGGGCCAAAAGGCCCACGGGTGTTTCACTACCTCAAGGGGGCTCCGGCTTGAGCTCGCACAAACCGGGCCCCCTTGGGGTAGTGAAAGCCAGTGCAGACGGCGAAACCGGAAGTACTGGCAACGGATGATTGATCCGGCGGCTTGGATGGTCCACATATGAGGGCCGCAAGAACACGAGCGGGTCTCTGACCCGCGAGTGAAAAAAAGGCCAGAGCCTCAGTTTTTTGACGCCGGGTTTAGCTTCGGGAAAGAGGGGCTCAGGTCTTTGTGTGTTGGAGTGGGATGGATGGCATCTGATAATGGTTCTTGTCTACGTCCTTTCCATCATGAATTAAGGCAAACCCTATGCACGTGCGTAGTGAGCGGCGGCAAAAGCTATGCACGTGCATAGCGATCATTGACAAAAGCTATGCACGTGCATAGCGAGCGTGACAAAAGCTATGCACGAGCATAGCAATCACTGGCAAACCCTATGCACGCGGATAGCGATCACTGGTAAACCCTATGCACGTGCACAGCGATCACTGGCAAACCCTATGCACGTCGATCACTGGCAAACCCTATGCACGTGCATAGCAATCACTGGTAAACCCTATGCACGTGCATAGCGATCGGCGGCAAACCCTATGCACGTGCATAGCAATCACTGGCAAGCCCTATGCACGTGCATAGCAATCACTGGCAAACCCTATGCACGTGCATAGCGAGCGGCGGCAAACCCTATGCACGTGCACAGCGATCACTG
>JAFRZL010000036.1 GCA_017442535.1 Bacillota bacterium
ACTGAGGGCCACGCGGGAACGCTGTCCGCCGGAAAGCAGCGTGATCGACATATTATACTCGTTCTCTTCAAAGCCAAGGCCCTTAAGGACGCCGCGGACACGGCTGCGGTAGGCATAGCCGTCCGCCATTTCGTAGGCATTCTGCAGAGAAGCGTACTGCGCCATCAGCCCGGCATCGTCATGCCCCTTCATCTGCTGTTCCAGCAGACGCATTTTATCCTCCATCCGCTGCAGCGGCTCAAAGACCTTAAGCAGCTCGTCCTCGACGCACTCCGTCGTCTCCAGCTCGGCATGCTGGGGGAGATAACCGATCCGCAGATCTTTCTGGACATACAAAGAACCGCCGTCAGGTGCATAAAAGCCCCTTAAAACCTGGAACAGCGTTGTCTTGCCCGCACCGTTGGCCCCGACCAGGGCGACCTTCTCGCGGGCTTCCAGATGGAAGGTCACATCCTTGAGCACTTCCGTAATGCCGAAGGATTTCTGCAAGTGATTTGCCGCTAATATCATATAAACTCAGCCTTTCTGAAGAGTTTATCCTAAAAAATCATTCCATTTCCGGATAAACTATGGTATGATTATATCGTACTTGGACTATTCTTTCAAGGGGGTATTTATAATGGATCATACTTACCGTAATCCGATTCTGAAGGGGGATTATTCCGATCCGGACGTGATCCGGGTGGGGAACGATTATTATATGATCTCTTCGACCTTTACCTATTTCCCCGGAATACCGATGCTGCACTCCACGGATCTGGTACACTGGGAGCATATCGGCTATGTGGCGGAGTCCCTGCCATGGCCCGTTTATGACCGTCCCAATCATAAGAAAGGTATCTGGGCACCCTGCCTTCGCTATCATAACGGGTATTTCTATGTCTATGTCTGCGCACCGGACGAGGGGCTGCTTGCTTTCCGCGCACAGAGGCCCGAGGGTCCCTGGAGGATGTATCATGCGGCCAACGAAACGGGATGGATCGATCCGACGGTGCTTTTTGACGATGACGGACAGGTCTATCTGGTCCATGCCTGGGCCCGCAGCCGTTCCTGCATTGATTCCCGTCTGTACCTGCACCGCATGAACGCGGAGGGCACCAAAGTGATCGATGGAGGCCGCGAGATTTTCCATGAGGAATTCCGTCATCCCACCACGGAGGGCCCCAAGCTCTACAAACGCAATGGATATTATTATATCATGGCTCCGGCAGGCGGCGTCAAGACCGGTTGGGAGCTGATTCTGAGATCCCGCACGATTGAAGGTCCCTATGAGCAGAAAGTTGTGCTGCACCAGGGCAATTCTTTGGTAAACGGCCCTCACCAGGGTGGCTGGGTGGATACACCTCAGGGCGAAGACTGGTTCATCCATTTCCAGGATATCTATGCCTACGGCCGTATTCCTCATCTGCAGCCCGTGCACTGGGTGGACGACTGGCCCCTGATGGGCGAAGATATCAATGGTGACGGAATCGGCGAACCCGTCATGGAATATCCCACGCCGAAGACCGACCTTCCCATGCCCGACGCGAGGCCCTATACCTCTGACGATTTCACCGGAGACCGTCTGGGGCTGCAGTGGCAGTGGCAGGCCAACCCGCGCCGGGAATGGTACAGCATGACCGAAAATCCCGATGCGCTGCGTCTGAACACCTGCACCATCGGCGGGACCGAGACCCTTTTCTCGGCAGGACAGTTCCTGTCACAGATGATGCAGTCTTACGACTTCGACATGACGGTCCGCCTGACACTCGCGGCGGAGGAGCCGGGAGACCGTGCGGGTCTCGCGATGATGGGCTACCATTACCGGTATCTCAGTCTGGAGAAAACCGCACAGGGATATCTCCTGCAGCTCGTCAAGGGGGATGCCAGGGATTTCCCGAGAGGGCATCAGGAACAGGTTCACGAAGAAACGCTGGAGAGCGTTCTGCTGGAGTGTCCGGAGGTCTGGCTGAGACTGCAGGTCAGAAGCGATTTCAGCGGCAGCATTCCGAAATGCCTGACCCAGTTCGCCTACAGCACCGATGGAGATGATTTCCGACTGATCGGAGACGTCCGCGAAGCCTCCGCCGGAGGCTGGGTGGGGGCCAAACCCGGCATTTTTGCTGCTAATTTTGAAGGTCGCATCAGTCCCGGATATGCGGATTTCCTCTCATGTGTCATAAAAGAGATTAAATAATCATCGCTTGAGTTTACCGTTTTGTTTTACATGGACAAAGCCCAATAAAAGATTTCTTGAAAAAATTTTCTCGAAAGCTTACAATATCCAACAATAATGATATATTCTTTTTTGCTTAGCGGGTATATATATTTTCGCTGGTGAATCTGAGAAGTAATGGGGGAAGTTGGACATGATCGGTAAAGTCAAGTGGTTTGATCCCAAGAAAGGCTATGGTTTCCTGCTGGATGAGAATGATAAGGACGTTTTCGTTCATTTTTCAGTCATTCAGGACGAGGGCTTTAAGACGCTCAACCAGGGCCAGAAGGTTTCGTTCGAAGTGGTAGACGGTCCCGCCGGCCTGCACGCAGAGAACGTGGTCAAGCTTTCATAACAAAAACGCGCTGCAGCATTGTACTGCAGCGTTTTTTGTTCCGTCAGGGCCTACACACGGCTTTTCCGGAAAGCGCTTATTTCTCCCAGTAATAGACCCTTGCCTCGTAGGGCCTCAGGTAATCCTCTGCCGATTCCTTGTAACTTTGCAGAATCAGCTTTCCGTTTGCCGGATCGAAACCTTTCGGGAAGCGGATTTTTTGTTTATGTTTGCTGAAGGAGCAGATGACCAGGAGCTTCTCCGCCGGAAGGGTCCTGCTGTAGACATACAGGCGCGGATTCAGATGGAAATGCTCTTTGTAACGGCCGTCCCGCACCACCCTGAGGCTTTTGCGCAGCTGTATGGCGCGGCGGTAGAAGTGCAGGAGGGAGTCCGGATCCGCTTCTTCGCGGTTGACATTGATCTCCCGGTAGTTAGGATTGATACTGAACCATGGCGTCCCCGTGGTAAAGCCTGCCTGAGGCCCGTCATCCCACTGGACAGGTGTCCGGGCGGAATCGCGGGAGGAGCGCCAGAGGGCGTGCAGTCTTTTCGCTGCGGATTTGCGGGTGCCGCGGTGCGTGTTCTGGTAGACGGTCTGAACGTCTTCATACAATGCGGGACTGTCAGGCCGCCAGTTGGTCATACCGATCTCCTGACCCTGGTAGATAAAAGGCGTCCCCTGCTGGAACAGGTAGGAGGCGGCCAGGGCCTTACCGCTTTCCGTGCGGTAATCCTCGCTGCCGTAGCGCGAGATGATGCGCGGGTGATCATGGTTCTCCAGATAAAGCATATTCCAGGCGCGGCCTTGCAGCTTGTACTGCCACATGGAGAAAGCATGCTTCATGCGCCTCAGGGAGAACTTAAGCGGCATCCAGTCCGTAAAGAAGCAATCCGCGCACTGGCATTGGAACTGGATCATCATATCGATCTGGCCGGTCCGCTCATCGATATACTCAAGCGAGCGCTTCGGAGAGACCAGGGGAGCCTCCGCCAGCGTAAAACAGTCATAATGGTCCAGAACATCCCGCTTGAATTCCGTCAGATATTCGTGAATATGAGGCCCGTGATTATAAAAACGCATCCCCTTGTAGATCGGGAACAGATGATCCTGCGGCAGACCTTCCTTCTTGGAAATAAAGGTGATGACATCCTCGCGGAAGCCATCCACCCCCAGATCCAGCCAGAAGCGGAGGATTTTTTTGACCTCCTCACGGACAAGTGGATTATCCATATTCAGATCGGGCTGCTTGATCGCGAAGAGGTGCATATAGTATTCGCCGCGGACATCATCAAATTCCCAGGCGGAGCCTTCAAAATGACTCTGCCAGTTATTGGGAAGCGCGCCGCCCGGACCGGCCGGCCGCCAGATATAGTAATCCGTATAGGGGTCGATCCGCTGACGGCTCTTCTGAAACCACTCATGTTCATCGCTGGTATGATTGACGACCAGATCCATGATCAGCTTCATCCCGCGGGCATGGAGCCCCTCCAGAACAGCGCGGAAAGCTTCCATGCCTCCGAATTCCGGCGCAATGTCCATGTAATCCGCGATATCATAGCCGCAATCGGCTCCCGGAGAAGGGTATAGCGGAGAAAACCAGATCCCGTCGCACCCGAGCGAACGGATATAGTCGAGCTTCTCCAGTACGCCCCAGAGGTCGCCCATGCCGTCGCCGTTGCCGTCCTTAAAACTGCGCGGCCAGATCTGATAGAAGACCATATCTTTATACCAGCGTTTGCGTTCCATTATATGCCTCCACATGTAGGTGATACCGATAGTATATCATAAAAAAAGCTTTCTGAGAAGGAAAAAACTTGGATTGCGCCAGCTTTTTATGATGGTCGGCTATCCTTGTGATTTGAAGACCCGCGCGGCAGGGGGCCGCAAAAATAGCAGTTGAAAATGTAGAAAGTTTGTAGTATAATAACTCTGTATACAGGAAAGGAGGAGATCGAATGCATTATGGATTTGTGAAGACCGCGGCTGCGACGCCGCGTCTGAGAGTGGCGGATGTTCAGCATAATGCCGCGGAGATCTGCCGTTTGATGGAGGAAGCTTTTCTGAAGGGGACGGAGATCCTTATTTTTCCTGAACTGTGTCTGACCGGCTATACCTGCGGCGATCTGTTCCGCCAGCAGCGTCTGATGCGGGGAGCGTTAGAGGGACTGGAGCAGGTTCTGACATGCTCCGCCCGCTGCGAAGGAATGGTAGCGATCGTCGGTCTGCCCTTTGTGTGGGCCGAGAAGCCCCTGGACATTGCCGCTGTGGTGCAGAACGGGCGGATCCTCGGAATGGTTCCCCGCACCCATCTGGCTGATTACGGGGAATTTGCCGAGACCAGACATTTTATGGCCGGGCCGGAGCAGAACGTGCGGGTACAGGTGCTCGGACAGGAAGTGCCCCTGGGCCGTCATCTCCTTTTTGCCTGTGTGAATCATCCTTCACTCGTGCTTGGTGTGGAGCTTGGCTCGGATATGATGGCTGTGATTCCGCCTTCGGCAGAGCTTGCTCGGGCCGGGGCAACGGTGATCGCGAATCTGTCCGCCAGTAATGAGCTGATCGGGAGGATCGAGTCCCGCCGGCTGCAAGTGTCCGCTCTTTCCGCCAGACTGTTGGCAGGATATATTTACGCGAACGCCGGGGACGGAGAGTCCACGACGGACCTGGTTTTCTCGGGCCATCAGCTGATTGCCGAAACGGGATCGATCCTGGCCGAGAGCAAGCCTTTTGAGAATACGACGATTATTACCGAAATCGATACCGAAAAGTCCGTGCAGGACCGCCGGCGCCAGAACACCTGGGAAAGCGCTCCGGATGGTTTTGAGCGGATCGACTTTGAGCTTCCCGAACGCGCCGCGGAGCTGACGCGCCGGATCCGCAGGCATCCCTTTATCCATGAAGATGAGGAGAGGCTGGAGCTGATCCTGAATATGCAGACGGCAGGGCTTGTCAAGCGTCTGGAGCATGCGCATTCAAGCACAGCGGTTCTGGGGATCTCCGGGGGGCTGGATTCGACGCTTGCCATCCTCGTCATTGCCAGGGCGGCGGACCGTCTGGGCTGGGACCGTAAGCAGATCCTTGCGATCACGATGCCGGGCTTCGGCACGACTGACCGCACACGCTCCAACGCGGAGCTCCTCTGTGACCACCTCGGCGCGACTTGCCGCAGGATTTCGATCACGGAGGCAGTCAGGGTACATTTTGCCGATATCGGACAGGACGAAAACCTTCACGATGTGGTTTACGAGAACGCTCAGGCCAGAGAGAGAACGCAGATCCTGATGGATGTCGCGAACGGCTGCAACGGCATGGTCGTCGGCACAGGCGATCTCTCCGAACTGGCGCTCGGCTGGGCCACCTATAACGGCGATCACATGGCCATGTACGGTGTTAACGGCTCCGTGCCCAAGACACTGGTCCGGCATCTGGTACGCCACGAGGCTGACCGGACGGACAACTGGGCCCTCCGGGATATCCTCTATGATATTCTGGATACGCCGGTGAGTCCGGAACTGCTGCCGCCCTCGGCGGACGGCCGGATCGCGCAGCGGACGGAGGATCTGGTCGGTCCCTATGAGCTGCATGATTTCTATCTGTATTATATGGTCAGATGGGGCTTTGAGCCTGCAAAAATCGAATTTTTAGCCAATCAGGCCTTTGCGGGCGTCTATGACGCCGATACGATCCGCCACTGGCTGACCGTTTTCTACCGGCGCTTCTTTATCCAGCAATTCAAGCGTTCCTGCCTGCCGGACGGCCCCAAGGTCGGGACCGTAGCCCTGTCTCCGCGCGGAGACTGGCAGATGCCTAGCGACGCTGTCTGGGATCTGTGGAAGCTCTAAGTTTTTTCAGGAGGGTATGTTTTATGAAGAGAAGACATCTGCTCAGCTGGCTGATGACCATTGTCATGCTGGCGGGCGTTCTGGGCTCGGGCTGCCTCTGGAGGCAGTCTGCTTCGGAGCCGGAACAATCCAATGTCTCCATGGTATCACAGGCGGAATCCCACGAGGAAGCGTCCACCGATGAGAGTATGCTGCCGGAGGAGAGTCTGCCTGCGGAGGAATCCTCGGAGCAATCGGCGGAAGAATCCGCCGCGGAATCTTCTGTAACGGAGGATAGCGGACCTGCCGAAGAGTCTCTGGAAACGTCCGAGAGCAGCCTAATCGAAGAATCCTCAGGCGAAGAGTCTTCCAGTTCCGTTCCTTCCGGGGAATCCCATTCCGACAGCGGAGAATCATCCCGCGAGGAGAGCCGGACTGAATCCCGGTCCGAATCCAGAGTCGAATCATCCCGGGAAGAATCCAGCAAACCGGAATCCGGATCGCTGCCCCAGTCCGATACCCGTTATCTGGTCCGCGTCAACAAAAGCACGAATGTGGTAACGATTTTCGAGAAGGACGGCAACGGCAATTATACGATCCCGGTACGCGCCATGATCTGTTCGACGGGCCCCGCCACGCCGGAAGGCGTTTACACCATGAGCTATCAGGCCCGCTGGAACGGCCTGATCCATGATCAGTGGGGACAGTATGTATCGCATATCATCGGCGATTATCTCTTCCACACGGTTCCGACTCACTGGAAGGGTGAGGATGGCGTGGATGTCGCGGAATACAATAAACTGGGAACTTCCTGTTCGGCCGGATGTGTCCGACTGCTGACAGGGGACGCCTACTGGATGTACAATAACTGCACTGCGTATTCGACGCTGATCCAGATCGGATTCTTCGGCGCGGACGCGGATCCTCTCGGCAAGCCCTCCTTTGTCAGACTGCCCGCCAATACGACCTATAACTGGGATCCGACCGACCCGGCTCCCACGAATCCCTGGAATAAATGCAAGCCGCATCTGGAGAATATTCCCGAAGACTTTGTCATGACGCAGGGCGATGCCGTCCCGGCCTCCCTGTCCCAGGTCAGAGGATATGATACCTGCGGCAATGATATTACTTCCAGCGTAAAGATCAACGGCTCGGTAAATCCCTATCAGCCCGGCGTCTATACGATCACTTATTCGGTCATGGACGCACTGGGCCGTTCCGCTTCAGGCTCGGTCAATGTCACCGTGGAAGCGCCTCCGCAGGAGTCAAGTGCGGAGGAATCTTCCGGGGAAGAATCGGTTCCGGAAGACTCCGGGACGGAGGAATCCTCAGTTGAGGAATCCGTGCCCGAGGAATCATCCAAAGAGCCGGAGCATGAGGAGTCCACTCCCGAGGAAACCTCGATAGAGGAAAGTTCGCAGGAGACCTCGGCGGAAGAGCAGGGATCCGGCCGGACGGAAGCTTCTGGGACGAGCTCCGAGGCTTCCGCACAGGAGTAAGTTCCTGCGGCAGCCTCACGATCGGCCGGTTTACGGCTGATAAGATAATGGATAAGGACGCATCACGGATGCGAAGGTGAAGAAATGAAGCTGTAAGGATTGATGAAGACACGAAAACGGAATCAGCCCATGCCGGGCATTCGTTTTGGTGTCTTTTTCTATGCCATGCCGTGCGGAGACGAGCGGCATTTTTCGGAACATTCTTTCTTCAAGGAGGCAATCCATGCTGCAAATACAACATCTTACCTTAATCCACCGCAAAGACCTCCGGGTCCTTATCCATGATTTCAGCCTGGTGCTGAACCGGGGGGACAAGGCCGTTCTGATCGGCGAGGAAGGCAATGGCAAGTCTTCACTGCTTAAGTGGGCGGCCGATCCGGCTTTGATCGACGATTATATGGAAGCGGAGGGGATCAGGTCCACACAGGGGGAGCGGATCGGTTATCTGCCCCAGGAACTGCCCGCGGAGGATAAAAACAGATCGGTCTATGAATTTATGTGCCAGTCCGACGCTTTTTGCCGCGCGACGCCCGCCACCCTCTCGGAAAGGGCGCACGAATGGGGGATCCCCCTTGGCCTGCTTTACAGCGAACAGCGGATGGGGACGCTCTCGGGCGGAGAAAAGGTCAAGATCCAGATGATCCGCCTGCTGTTGGACGAGCCTGACATCCTGCTGCTGGACGAACCGTCCAATGATATTGATCTGGAGACCCTCGAGTGGATGGAGGGGCTGATCCGGGACTATGATGGAGGTATCCTCTACATTTCCCATGATGAAACCCTGATCGAGCGGACGGCCAACAGGGTCATTCTGCTGGAGCAGCTGCGGCATAAGCAGATGTGCCGCCATACCGTCGCTAATATACCTTTCCGGCAATTCATGCAGGAGAGGCAGGAGGCATTTGAAAAGCAGGCGCAGCAGGCTTACAGCGAGCGGCGTGAGGAAAAAAACGCTCTCGAACGCTTCAGGCGCATCCAGCAGCGGGTGGAACACGAGCAGAATACGATTTCACGCCAAGACCCTTCAGGCGGCAGACTTCTGAAGAAGAAAATGGCTTCGGTCAAAGCGCTGGAGCGCCGCTATGCACGCGAACACGAGGAGATGACGGAGTATCCCGAGATGGAGGGAGCGATCTTCCAGACCTTTGCGAGACAGCAGACGATCCCGGCCGGGCGGATGGTCCTTGATCTGCATCTGCGTGAGCTTAGCCGCTATCCGGGTGATCCAGAGCCCATTCCCGTGGATTTCACCCTGTCCATGCGGGGGCCGGAGAAGGTCTGCATCATCGGACCAAACGGGACGGGCAAGACCACACTGCTGCGGCATATTTACGCTCTTCTGCGGGAAAACTCCGATCTGAAAGCGGCGTATATGCCCCAGGACTATGCAGAGGCTCTTGATCCGGACATTTCCCCGGTGGAATACCTGGCTCCTTCGGGCCGGAAAGAAGAAATCACCGAGGTGCGCACCCGCCTCGGAGCTCTAAAATATACACACGATGAGATGCTGCATCCGATCAGAGAGCTCTCCGGCGGGCAAAAAGCCAAGCTCCTGCTGCTAGGGCTCTGCCTGTCCGATGCCAATGTCCTGATACTGGACGAACCGACCCGTAATTTCTCGCCCTTATCGGGGCCGCAGATCCGCCGGCTGCTGAAATCGTTCGGGGGTGCCATCATCAGCGTCTCACACGACCGTAAATATATGAGCGAGGTGGCCGACAGAGTTGTCCCGCTGGCGAGACTTTAGTGGAGAAAAGCCTTTCCAAATTTCAGAGAATATGGTATAATAAAAGCGATCGCCGGACAGGCAATCGCTTTTATCAGTTTAAGAACAAGAGTACGTTTACTCCTCTGCGGGAAGCTCGGAAGTGCAGTGCGGGCAGCGGGTCGCTTCGATCGCGATCTCGGATTTGCAGAAGGGGCAGATCTTGGTGGTCGGAGCTGCCGGAGCGGGTGCTTCTTCCTTCTTGGCATTGCTTTCGCGCAGCTTATTCAGGCCCTTGACCAGGAAGAATACGACCAGTGCCAGGATGATGAAGTTGATAATGGCGGTAATGAAATTACCATAGGCCAGAACGGCAGCGCCGGCTTCCTTGGCCTTTGCCAGCGTCGCGTACTTGCCGCCGTCCAGTGCCACAAACAGATTGGCAAAGTCGATTTTACCGGTCGCAAGACTGATAACGGGCATAATCACATCATTGACCAGAGAGGTCACGATGGCATTAAAAGCACCGCCGACGATGACACCAACTGCAAGATCCATCATATTGCCACGGGTGATGAAGGTCTTGAATTCTTCTTTCATGCTCATGGGATTGTCCTCCTTTTTGGATAGATTTATGCATATTATAGCACGCGCTGCGGCGAAATTCAAGCCGTCAGCGATAAAAATGACATTTTTTTCGAATGATTATTTACGGATCAGCGCCTGACCGTGGGAGATGATCCGCAGATGGAAAGGATGGTTGTACCGTTCATGAAGCGTCATTTATGGATCCTGGCCGATGATCTGACCGGGGCACTGGATACGGGCTGCTGTTTTGCGGGGGCAGGCGCGCAGACGGTGGTTCAGGTGGATCCGGGTAAGAGCCCCGAGGATCTCCTGGAGGCGTCCGTACGCGTGATCTGTACATACAGCCGTCATCTGCTGCCGGGGGAAGCACACCGTCAGATGGAGGAGTGGCTGGAGCGTATCCCGCTGCAATGCGGAGATATCGTCATGATCAAGACGGATTCCGCCTGGCGGGGGAATCTGTCCGCTGTGATCTCGGCCGGCTCCGCCGCCCTGAAGCAGCCGGTATACATGCTTCCCGCATATCCGCAGGTCGGTCGGACCCTGCGTGGCGGTGTCATCTATATCCGTGACAAAGCCCTCGCAGACTCGGTTTTTGCAAAAGACCCCCGTTCTCCGATGATGATTTCGGAAGGGGTGAATCTGCTCAAAATGGATTATCCGATGCACGTGAATCTGATTCCCGAAGGGGAGGAAGCCCCGGAGACATCCGGAGAGTATCCGGAAGTCATGCTCTATGACTGTACAAGTGAGGCTTCTCTGCGCCGGATCGTGGACGGGTGGAGGCGGAAAGGGATCCCGCAGCTGGTCTGCGGCTGCGCGGGTCTAGCCGGGATCATGGCCGAAGTCCTGACGGAGGAGGACAAAACACAGGTGCCCTCCGGCAGTGACAGTCTGCCCGGCCGGGGGATTCTTGTCCTCAGCGGCAGCGCGAATCAGATCACATTTGACCAGTTGGCGGCCCGCGGTACAAGAGGGGCCGAACGGATCGACCGGCAGGGCAAGGTTTCTTCGCAGGCCGTGGAAGCCCTCAGCCGGGGAGAAACCTACATCCTCGCGGCAGCATTCAGCCATGAGGATGTGAAGCCCAATCTGACAGGGGAGGAGCATTTGCAATTCGCGGCGCATATGGCGGAGCAGACAGTGGAAGTGCTCCGGCAAAGCGGCGTCCGGCGGCTCGCGGTCTTTGGAGGGGACACGCTGCAGGCAGTTCTCGCGGCTCTGTGTGCGGAGATGCTGGAAGTGTTGGGGCAGCCGGAGGAGGGGGTCGCCCTCTGCAGGGCGGACACCATACTCGGGCCGGTGCTGCTGGTGACCAAATCGGGCGGACTCGGCAGCATGAGTATTTTCGAACATCTGGAAGAAGCATTATATTCAAGATAAAAGGAGAACAGACATGATAGCGATTACAATGGGTGACGGAAACGGTGTGGGACCGGAGATTCTGCTGAAATCATTTAAGCAGGGCGAACTGGCCGGAGATTTTGTGGCAGTGGGGGATTATGCCGTGCTGCAGGCCGCGAATGAAAAGCTGGGCTACGGAGTGAAGATGAACCGCCTTGTTGTTGCCGATCCGCAGAAGGCAGTCGAGGAGGACGTCAGGCGTGTGATCGAAGGTGTGCAGCCGGGTGTGCTGAATGTGGCCGATCTCGGACTGCTCACGGCAGAGGATGTGACGCCGGGACAGATCTCCGCCAAAGTGGCCGCAGCGTCCAGACAATACGTGGTCTGGGCTTCTGAAGCTGCTTACCTGAAGCTTTTTTCCGCAGTGTGCACGCTTCCGGTCAATAAAGAAGCCATCCGCCTGACCGATCCCGGCTTTACAGGCCATACGGAACTGATCGCCGAGATCTGTCACGAGACCCGCTATACCATGATGCTTGCGTCCAAGGCGCTGACGGTGACTCACGTAAGTACCCATGTTTCGATGGAGCAGAGCGTCCACAATTGCCGCAAAGAGCGTGTGCTGGAAGTCATCGAGCTGACGCAGGATGCCCTTGGCCGCTTCCTGGACCGTCCGCGGATCGCTGTGGCCGGGCTTAACCCGCATGCCGGAGAGAATGGTGCATTCGGCCGTCAGGAGATCGAGGAGATCGCTCCCGCTGTGGAGGAAGCCAGAGCCAGAGGAATGGAGGTTACCGGACCGGTTCCGCCCGATACTGTTTTCCTGAGGGCCTACCGGGGTGAATTTGACGCGGTGGTCTGCATGTATCATGATCAGGGACATATCCCCATGAAGCTGCTCGATTTTGAGGGCGGCGTCAATGTCACGCTGGGGCTGTCCGTCATGCGCACATCGGTGGATCACGGAACCGCCTATGATATCGCCTGGAAAGGCATTGCCAAGACCGGCAGCCTCGCCGCGGCCTATGACTACGCCGTCAAGATGCAGGCCCGCTGACGTCAGGATCATACAGAAGAACGGAGGATTCCAAATGCAGACATTGAATACAAATCAGACAGAAGATTATACAAACCTTGCCGGGCTGCACATGGTTCGTGTGGAGCCGGACAGTTTTATGATGGGCGGAGGAGATCCGGAGAAATGTCCGGACGGTCTGCCCCGGCATAAAGTCACGCTCAGCGAGGGCTTTTGGATCAGTGACGAGCCGGTCCGTACCGCGCTATTTAAGCGCTTCTGGGCCGAAACGGGCCGGGGAGATGCCGATGTGGATGAGTGGCGCGGCTTTGTGCTCGGCGTAAGCTGGGAGGAAGCCGCCGCCTTCTGCAAGTGGCTGAGCCGCCTGACCGGAGAATCCTACCGCCTCCCGACAGAGGCGGAGTGGGAGTATACCGCCCGGAACAGCCGCCGCCTGAAGGTGGACCGCATGTGCGACAGCCATATCAGAGAATGGTGTTATGACTGGTATGCACCTTATACGGATGAGGAAGTGACGGATCCGGCCGGTCCGGTCCTGGGTAAATTCCGCTGCATCCGAGGAGGGTATCTGGACAACCCCGCCCGCTATAATGAAGAGCCGCTGGAACTTTGGATGCGCTGCGCTCTTCCGCCGGATTACAGACATTACCGTGAGGATCATTTTAATGATTTCGGACGGCACTTTATCGGATTCCGTGTAGTCCGCGGTCCGGAGCCCTGCCCGAGCGGGCTGATCCCGGTGGATCTGGCCTCGGCCGGCGTTCACGACACCCTCGCGGACAAGTTTGCCAAAGCCGCGCCTCCGGCAGACAAGCCGTATTTCCGCAAGCGCTTTGTGATGACGGTTCCGCCCGACAATGCCACGAATGAAGAGATTACGGCGGCCGGCCTGACGCCGGTCTTCCGGCATCATCACCATTCACCCGGCTTTACGGCCTGCCCCAACGGGGACCTGCTGACCGTCATTTATTCCACCTATCATGAATATGACGCGGAAAGCGGTCTGGCCGGCATCCGCCTGCGCCGCGGCTGCGATGAATGGGAAATGCCGGACATGTTCATCAATCCCGTGGGTGTGAATGACCACGCACCTCTGCTGTATACGTCACGCGATGGTAAAATCACACTGTTCTGGGGCTGGCAGCAGTTCGACAATTCCTTCCCCTTCCAGTATATGAGTTCGGATGACAGCGGCCGGACCTGGGGGCCCGTGCAATTCCCCGAATTCGTCAACCGGGCCGAGCGGGTGGTCCGCCAGCCGGTGAATACCTGCATCGAAGGCAGCGACGGCTATTTCTATGTGGTTTGTGATTCATCGGGCGGCTCCTGCTCAGTGCTGTGGAGAGGGCATTATGAGGACGGCAGGGTGGTCTGGGAGGATCCTCAAGGACGGACAGCGGGCCGCCACACCACGGCGGTCGAACTGAAAGACGGATCGATTCTGGCCCTTGGCGGCAAGAACTCCGACATCGACGGTTACATGCCCCAGGCCGTAAGCCATGATCACGGAGAGTCCTTTGAGGTCAGCAAAACGCCCTTCACCGCGCTGAATTCCGGACAGCGTCCCTGCGTGCAGCGGCTTATGTCCGGACGGCTCGTCATGTGCGGCGACTATCAGGATAAACTGGGGCGCAGACCAGCGGGTTCCGACCATAAGGGCAGTTACGTCGCCTGGTCCGATGATGAAGGGCAGAGCTGGCATTTTAAGCAGCTCTGGGGTGCCCAGGGACGCAAACGCCAGCCATACCTTTTTGACAACTGTACTACACTGGGGTATTCGGTCCTAAGACAAAGTCCCGACGGTCTGATCCACATTATCGCGACCAATGTCCACCCCATCCTGCATCTGGAATTCAACGAAGCCTGGCTGCTGGCGGCGGAGGAGGAAGCTCCGTCCGAAGCGGAACTGATGAAGAGCATGGCAACATGCTTCCCGGACGGAATCACTGAATTCAAGGAGTACTTCCCGGATGGGTCGCTTAGAGCAATTTACTGTGGAGGCATCGCAGACGACGGACGCTTCCTGCTGGAAGGCGACGAACGGTATTATTATCCCGAGGGGACTCTCATGAGCGAAGGACATTACCATCTGGGCCGCCGCACCGGGATGCAGAGACTCTATGACCGCGACGGGTCGCTGCGGATGAGCTGGCATTATGACGAGGCGGGTGAAGGCTGCACTTATTACACCTACCATCCGCATTCCGGTCTCCCGCGCACGATCAGCCGTTTCCGCGGCAAAATGGCGGACGGTGTCGCACAGGAGCTGGACCGCAGCGGCAAAGTCATTCGGGAAGTGCGCTTTGAGAACGGCCGCATCGTGGAACGGAAAGACCTGATGATCATCCCGCCTTCACCCATCGGTGAAATCATTGACACCAACGCAAATTGATATCCGTCCGTTTATGAGATGGATTCGGACCAACTGGCCCACTCAAAAATGATTAAATTGGCCCTTGAAAGAGGGCCAGTTTTGTTGTAGACTATATGCATACTTTCCCGGGGGTTTCAGGAAAGCACAGATGACAGAAAAGAGGGAGAACAATGAGTGAAACTAAACGATCCAATGTAACCGTTACGATTGCCCAGACGGCACTGTTTGCGGCTCTCTGCTATGTGGGTTTTCAATTCCTCCGGATTGATATCCCCGTCGGCGAATCCAAGACGGCCTTCCATCTCGGCAACGCGTTCTGCGTCCTGGCGGCACTCTTACTGGGCGGTCTGAAAGGCGGCCTGGCCGGAGCGATCGGCATGACCATCGCCGATCTGACGAGCGGCTATGTGACCAGCGCACCGCAGACCTTTATCATGAAGCTTTGCATCGGCCTGATCGTAGGACTGGTCGCGCACCGGGTCGGGCACCTGTCTTCACAGAATGCACCGGGCAAACGCCTGACATGGTCCTTACTGGGCGCAGCTGCGGGCATGGGCTTTAATGTTCTGTTTGACCCGATCCTTTCCTACCTGCGCAAGCGCTTCCTTCTGGGCCTGGATCAGCAGATCGCTGACATCCTGATCAAATGGCAGGCCGCGACGACTTTTGTCAATGCGATCCTGGCCGTGGTAGTCGCTGTGGTGATCTACAACGCCATGGCACCCGTTATGAAGAAGAACGGCTGGATCTAGTCCGTAAAACCGGATTGAATGATATGACTAAAAAATGAGTTATAGGACAAAACGTGTTGGTAAAAACCCGCTGGAACCCGTATAAATAAAGGGGTTTCGGCGGGTTTATCTTTTTCTGAACAACTTACAGGGTGGACAAAACGTGTTGGTAAAAAATGCGAAAAACGTTGTATTTA
>JAFRZL010000037.1 GCA_017442535.1 Bacillota bacterium
AACCGTGATGCCATAGGTGGCCACAGTGTGAGAACCATCCTCCATCAGGAAGGTCTTGGAGTTGGCGGATCTCAGGCCAGGTTCTTCTTCCAGAGCATCGGTATCGGGGATTTCATCTACTTCTCCGGGAGTCTCGGGAGCATCCATGGGAGAAAGCTCTGTCTCTGCCGCATGGACGGGAGTGGGCAAAATCTGGGCAAGAAGTGAGAAAACTAAAAGAATAGCAAGAATACTGCGAAAGTGGTGTTTGAGTGTTTTGATTTTCATGACAATTCCTTTCCGGACTATACGATAGCATTAAAAAACAGATGATAATAAGCCGAATCATTTTTGTCGATTTGATTATAGCATCTGTATATACATTGTGTCAATGGATTTTCTAGAATATTATTAGATATATCTGTAGATATATCAAGACCATTCCTTTCCCACCTCATCTTTTTTCTCAATACTTTTCGGTTACGCTTCTAGCTCGTAATATTATCAACTCCACTCACCCCAAAAGGCCCCCGGGATCTGGATCATTCCAGCGTCCCGAGGGCCTTATTCTGTTTTTTATCTGTATTAGCCAATACGCATCGTTTCCTCACCCCATCACGGTACCGGGTATGCCCTCCGGCAGAGCCTCTTCCACCGGGGCGGACTCTTTCAGAAAGGCCATGCGCTGGCTCATGTAGAGGTTATAATACAGGCCTTGCTTCGCGAGCAGTTCCTGATGGCTGCCGCTTTCGGCGATGCGTCCGGCCTCGATGTACATGATCCGGTCGCAGTTCTGGATGGTCGAGAGACGGTGCGCCACGATGAACGAAGTACGGTTCCTGAGCAGGGCGGCGATACCCTCCTGGACAAGACGCTCGGTATTGGTATCGATCGAGGAAGTGGCTTCGTCCAGAATCAGGATCCGCGGATCCGACAGAAGCGTGCGGGCAAAGCTGATCAGCTGGCGCTGCCCGGCGGACAGGCCCGCGCCGCGCTCGTTGGTCGGCGTCTGATAGCCCTGGTCCATATTGCGGATAAATTCATCCGCGTGGACCGCTTTCGCAGCCGCGATGCACTCCTCGTCCGTCGCATCGAGCCGCCCATAGCGGATATTATCCATAATGGTACCGGAAAAAATAAACGTATCCTGGAGCATGACGCCCATCTGCTGCCGCAGGGATTTGATCGTGACTTTGGAAAGGTCATGTTCATCGATCAGAATGCGTCCCTCGGTTACGTTATAGAAGCGCGAGAGCAGGTTTACGATCGTGGACTTGCCGGCGCCGGTCGGGCCGACCAGGGCGATCGATTCGCCGGGCTTCACGTTGAAACTTACGTTCTTCAGGACGGGCGTCCCTTTTTCGTATTCGAACATCACGTTCTCGAAAGTCACAGCACCCTTGATCTCGGGCAGCGGATAAGCATCCTCCGCATCGTCTACCGTCACCGGCTCGTCCAGCACCTGGAAGATACGTTCCAGATAGGCGGCGGTATCCATCAGCTGGTTATAGATATTGCCGAGCTGCTGGATCGGTCCCCAGAAGCGGTTGGAATAGGCGATCATCGCGGTGATCGCACCGATCTGGACAACCCCTTCGACGATGAAATCGTCCCGGAACAGATAGATTGCTGTAATATAGATTGCCATGCGCACCATTCTGGACAGAATCGTCGAGATCGGCCACATTCCGTGAGCCAGATAAGCCGCGCGGAGCGAATACTTCTTGGTCTCTTCCAGCAGGCCGTCAAAAATCCCTTCATTCATGCTCTCGCGCACAAACGCCTGCGTCACCTTTTCACCGTTGATATTCTCGGCCAGATAGGCGGTCGTATTGGACTGCTTGTTGGCGCGGAGCTGGCGAAAGCGGCGTTGACGCGGCTTGGTGATCCGCACGTAGAGGAAAAAGAACGGCAGACCGGCCAGCACGACCATGGTCATCTTGACCGAGATCGAGAGCATGAAGCCGAAAATCAGCAGCAGGTTAATGATCTGCAGGACGGCGTTGATCATTCCGTTCGTCAGGAAATCAGCCACATTATTGACGTAATTGATCACACGGGTCAGGATCTTGCCGTGCGGACGCGAGTCATAATAGTCAAAACTCAGCTTCTGCAGGTGCGAGAAGACATCCGTACGCATGTCCGTAATGATGGACTGGCCGGTCCGGGCACTGGTTTTCGCACGGAGACGGTTGATAAAGACGATCGCCACGCTGACGGCAAAATAGCTCACGCCCAGCACGATGATCCAGTTCTTCAGGCTCCTCGGGATCAGTTCGTCGATGACATAGGCCTGGATCTTGGGAGTGAGCAAGGCCAGAAGGCTTGCGCTCACACTCAGGAAGAACATGATAATAATGTTCTTTTTATATTTCTTGATGTAGACGAGGCTTCTCTTGAACTGCGACCAGTTAAAAGGGACGTCAAGCTCTTCATCAATATTGAACTTATTTCTAGCCATTATGCCTCGCCTCCTTTCTCAATGCCGCCATGCTGCAGCATGCAGGTCTTGTAGTAATATCCATTAGGATTCTGCATCAGTTCGCGATGTGACCCCTCTTCCGTGATCTGACCCTTTTCGATGATCACGATCTTATCGGCATGCATCACCGAAGAAACACGCTGTGCGATAATGATGGTGGTGGCTTTGGTGGGCCATTCACGGAGCTGCTCCTGAATGTACTGCTCCGTCTCCATATCCACGGCCGAAGTCGTATCGTCCAGGATCAGGATCGGGGCGTCAACGGCCAGTGCACGTGCCAGCGAGATGCGCTGCTTCTGTCCTCCGGAGAGGCCGGTCCCGCGCTCACCGATGATCGTATCATAACCCTCGGCCATATCCTTGACAAAGCTGCTCACATCCGCCGCTTTGGCGGCCTGCTCGATCACTTCCATTGGAGCGTCCGGCACGCCGTAGGCGATATTCGACTCCAGCGTATCCGAGAAGAGGAATACATCCTGCATCGTCATACCGATGCTGCCGCGGAGCTTCTGCAAATTGTAATCACGTACGTCGACGCCGTCGATCAGCACTTTGCCTTCGGACACATCGACAAAACGTGAGATCAGATTGATCAGGGATGTTTTGCCGGAGCCCGTCGGGCCCATGATGCCGACCGTCTCTCCCGGACGAATGCTCAGATTGATATGCTTCAGGACTTTCGTATTGTCATAATTGAGGGATACATCCCGGAACTCGATCCCACCCTGAACCGTCTCGGGGGACTTGTCGATTTCGGGGCTGCTGATCCGGGTCCCCGTGTAATACAGGTCCTGGATCTTTTCGACTGAAGCGAAGAAACGCTGGATATTGTTGACGATCATACCCATCATGTTCATGGGCTCGTTCAGCGCCCAGGCAAGACTCAGGAAGAGCGTCAGTTCACCAAGCGTAATTTTATTGCTGCAGACCAGAATACCGCCGACCGTCAGGTTGACGACTGTGAGAAGCGAGCTGATCGATTCAATGATCGGTCCGTATTTCAGCCACAGGAAAGTAGCCCTTATATTGAGTTCCTTGTACCGCTGGTTCTCGGCCTGGAACTTATCCATCTCGTAATCCTCGCGTACAAAGGCTTTGACCACACGGTTGCCGCCGATGTTTTCCTGCACCACGGTATTCAGCGCGGAGAGCTGTTCGCGTGCCTCACGGAACGCAGGACGGACCGTTTTGGAAAGCTTGGACGCCACAATTGCGGTAAAAGGCGTCACGGCCAGCAGAATCAGTGTATACTGCCAGTTGATGCTCATAAAGACGGTCAGTGCAAAGATCAGCATAAACACGCACTCGACGGCATGCGGCAGAATCCAGTTCAGGAAATGCGCGATCATCTCCACGTCGCCAGAACATTTATTAATCAGGTCTCCCCCCTTATTCAGGCGGTAGAACTCCGAGGTCTGCCCCATCAGCTTGCGGAACAGCGCACTTTTAAGATTGCGCACCGCTTCCTGCGAAGCCTGCTCAGCCAGTATGCTGACAAAATACCGGATCGTGACAAAGGAGATCCCTACGGCGAAGGCCTTGATCAACATGGGGATCAGTTTGTCAAACTGCATCGGCATCAAGACTTCATCAACAATATCCTTGAAGATATACGGTTCATACGTCATCAGCACCACGCCGAAAACGTTCAGGATCATCGAAGCGATCAGCTTCCATTTGTGTTTTCCCATCCATTGGGTGGCCCACTTCATTGCGTTCATTGACGGCAGCTTCCTTTCCAGAACAAACAATCATCAGACGATAGGTTCATCAGAACGAACAACGCACGGTTCAGGCTCCCAGTCTGCTAATACTCCCTCATTATATAAAACATATCGTATAATAGCAAGTAAAAAAATACGGTATATGTGCAGAATTACCGTTGGATTTGTGCCGTCTTTTTGGAAGATCTGTCAATGAAAAACGGCGGTACTGCCATATGGCCGTACCGCCGTTTGATAACTGCCTTTCTCTCAGAATACCGTGCTGAGTTCTCTCTCGGCTTCCTCAAAATCCTCGGCTGTCGCGTACAGATAATTCACACACTGCTTCAGACGGCTGCTGTAGCCAATGGACATATCGGCTTTCTGGATGTTCCAGGCTTCAGTGATTCCGACATTTTTGTACAGGCGGTCCAGCCGCCCGTCAACGTTATACAGCCTGTTCTGGACATTCTGAATCCTCTGGGCGTAGTTCCGCAGCCTGTACGTATCCACTACTATAAAGGGATGCGAAGTCGCATATTTATAGCCCTTGTCGAAATTCTCCTTACACCACTGCTTGATACCATTTACGATATGTGTGATGGCCAGTTTCGCCTGTTCATAGACCTGTTTGATAGACTCCCACTGACCCTCCAGGTACTCCATCAGGGACTTGCCCAAATCGGCAAAAATCCTGCCCCAGGCTTCCAGAATTTCAGGATCCCAAATCCTAAGCATATCCCAGCCCTCGCTGATGAATGCCCCAACAATGAAACCGAGCACGTCCGCGATCAGTTCCAGCGTCGGGCCTACAAAAGGCACATCCGAAAAACCCGCCAGAATCACCGTTATTCCATGAAGTGCTTTGCAGTACCAGGCCTGTTCGCCTGCGGCACTGGGCAGATAATTGCCGTCCGCATCAAAGCTGTCATGTTCTTCCGCGTAAGTCAGCAGACCGTAGCTGCCATGGGAGAAAAGGCCGCCAAGCAGAGAACTGTCGCTTCCGACATAGATGGTCTCGCCCGCAATGTTGACCAGCAACGTACTGACGAAATCTTTCTCACCGCAGATATTCTTGATCTTATGCCTGTAAATATCGATCTCGTCTGCATACTCATTCATAAATTCCTTGCTGACGCCCTGGCCTTCAAAGGAAACGCAGCGGTGAACCTTTTCTCCGCACACGATGGTTACATACATAGCCTGATCGCCACCATTGGAGTGACCGGTTACATCCACATAATCATAGGGAAGGCTGTTGATAAAAGCTTCCGCGTCGCGCTGGGTCTGCTGACTTTCATCGCCGAAGCCTTCAAAATTATTGCTCCACTGCTGATATGACCCTCCCGTCCCGCGGAAAGCCACCGTGACATCCCCATCTTCGGGATCATAAAATGCGGCCGCGCGGATACTGCCCTTATATTCCGGTGTGGTCTCCCTGATTTCCTGTCTGCGCAGCTTGGGATCATCATAGATCTTCTGCATAATATCCGCCAGGTCCTCCGGTTTATTGGGCTTAGGCCCCAGATCACCGGACAGGTGGATCGTCCCGTTGTCCACGGCTCTCTGCAGTTTTTCCACGGATACCTTGCCGTTGACCATATAATCGTCAATCACGTCTCCCAGCGGATGGCCGGAATTGTATGGAGCCAGGTCCGAATACATAAAGCAGTCCAGCAGGAGCATTTCTCTTTCTGATAAAGCCATCGCTGCCTCCTTACTTGATCGCGCCGTGATAGACCGGCTCAAGCCTGTAGTTCTCAGACAAATATGCAGGATAGGAATCTTCCGTGAGCGACGGGTAGTCCGCGGGATCCACCCGGTAATATCTGATCAGACCATGTACATGCTTTTCGACAAGCGCATGGACCATTTCCTGCCACATGCTATCCGTCAGGGCATCTCTGTCGGCAAAAAGAACAAAATTGGCGCGGAGCGCTTCCTCATAGTCCCGCATCGCCTTGGATAGATCCGTGTGGCGGTCCAGACCATCCGGAAACGTACTGCCCGAAAACTGCCAGAACACCTTGCCATCAGGGAAGTAATGATCCCAGACCGGCTGCACCATTGTGCCAAAATCTTCCTTCACCAGGAACCCATAATAGTTATCCCGGTAGCCATCCACATCCTCGATTACCTTCACGATCTGTCCCGGAAAAGCTTCGGCGACAAAATAATACTCCCGGAATCTCTGATCCACACTGTCGTCTATCGATGAATACAGGGTGAATTTGTCTCCGTATTTACCTTCCAGATACTGAAGGGCACGTTCCTGATTGGTATGTCCGCTCATCCGGATACATCCTCCCATCAAAAAGATTATCACAAACACCGCAAGGACGCAAAAGGTCTTGCCGCAGAATTTCATATGGCTTACCTCCCACCCGCAGAAAACAGATTTGCCGCGGATCACTCTCCGAACATTCTCCGCAGGAACTGCTCGATCAGAATATCCATCGCCTTGCTGGAATGCTTTTCCCCGGGCACCAGGGTGAATTTGTACTGATACGGATCGCCCGGGACGGCCTCGAACTCTTCCTTGACCTGCAGATTCATGCCGACCCAGTTGTCGAACTCGCCGCATCCGTGATCCACCACAGGGATCGGACGCCCGCTCGCCGGCAGCTCGCGGATCAGCTTGCGAGTGCAGTATTCGGTCTCTTTCATATCACCCTCGCCGAACATCCTGAGTTTATCCAGGTTGCGATAGCCGAAATCCGCGTCGGCTTTGTCACCCGCGCCGTAAGCGCCGATCACGCCGAAGGTCTCGGGATAATTCAATCCGACCATCAGCGCGCCGTAGCCGCCGTTCGAAAAGCCGCTGATCCAGTTGTCCTCGCGCTTCGTCGAAAGCTGCGGCAGCAGCCCGCGCATGATCTGCACCAGCTCGGAACCGATATAATCATTAAACCGCTGGCCCTTGGCCACGTTGATAAAGCAGGAATGGTAAGCATTCGGCAAAATCACGGCAAAATCGGGATACTTGGCCGCATACTCCTCCACACGCGTGCTGCGCACCCAGCCCGTCTGATCCCCTGAGCCGCCATGCAGCAGCCAGAGCACCTTCAGCGGCTTCGTGCAATTCTGCGGCCGATCCGGCAGCAGCGCCCACGTATCCATATTCATCTGCAGAACGTCCGAATAAATATGAAACTGCATCAATGTCATCAGAAAGCACCTCCCATCAGCATCTGGAAAGCTTCTTCCATGCGCTCCTCCTGATCACGGTCTTTCAGCCGCACAAGCCGCACATAGGGCCTTTGCGCCGCGAAATCCCGGGCCTCTCTTTCACCGTCCGGCCCCACCAGCAGAACAACGGGCACCCTGCCCTCCTTGCTGAAGCGGAACCCCTTGGCCTCCAGCTCCTCCCTGGGTCCGAAGATATACTCAGGCCGGGGTTCCATCCCGCTGTCGTAAAGCTTCGCGACATCCAGGATCGGATCCACCGCGACCGCTTTACCGATCGCCTCAGGAAAATGCTGCGCCGCCATCATCGCGCCATAGCCGCCCATATCGACACCCATCACGGTAATATCCTCTGGTTCGGACGAGATCGGGAACCATCCGGCAAGCTTGGCCGGCACCTCTTTGGCCACAAAATCGCCCCAGTTATAGCCCCAAACACTATTGACAAAAAAGTTCTGATTGCCCTGCACCAGCGCAAGCGCCACACCGGCCTCCTCTGCGTAACGCTCCAGCCGCACCTTGCGCATCCACTCCGTATGATCCGCATTGCGGCCGTGAAGCAGGATGACCAGCGGATACCGCTTCCCCGGCTCCGGCGTCCCGGGCAGAAAAACATCGATTCCTACCAGCGTATGCGGCCCTTCCGCCGCAGTCTGTACCTGAATCCAGTTCATATTAGTCCCCCTCTCTTTTTTTGATTATATCACATCCCGCGCCGTTTGGAAACAGGAATTTGCGGTGATTTTGCGGGGCGTGTCTCTATATACATTGTAACAGGAATGAAAATGTCTCCGTCCTAAGAAGACGTCTCCGTCCCTGGCTGAATTGTCGTCCGCCGAGAAGACGTCTCCGTCCCTGGCTGAATTGTCGTCTGCCGAGAAGACGTCTCCGTCCCTGGCTGAATTGTCGTCTGCCGAGAAGACGTCTCCGTCCCAAGTGTCACACTCTCCTTGAACTCTATGACATTGGCATAGACTTTCGCCGATTCTCTATGACCGTGGCATAGACTTTCGCTGATTCTCTATGACATTGGCATAGACTTTCGCTGATTCTCTATAACCGTGGCATAGACTTTCGCTAGTTCTCTATGACCGTGGCATAGACTTTCGCTGATTCTCTATGACCGTGGCATAGACTTTCGCTGATTCTCTATGACATTGGCATAGACTTTCGCAGATTTTCTATGACCGTGGCATAGATTTTCGCTGATTCTCTATGACATTGGCATAGACTTTCGCTAGTTCTCTATGACATTGGCATAGACTTTCGCAGATTTTCTAGGACCGTGGCATAGACTTTCGCCGATTCTCTATGACCGTGGCATAGACTTTCGCTGATTCTCTATGACCGTGGCATAGACTTTCGCTGGTTCTCTATGACCGTGGCATAGACTTTCGCCAGAAATGTGACGTCAGGGACGCAGACTTTGCAGCCCTTTCAACCCTTTCATACCATTCAAACCTTCCAGACCTTGCAGCCCTTTGCACTCCTTGCAGACAAAGCCCCAAAAACCTTACTCCTCCCGGCCTGTGTAATGTTCCAGCCAGTCCGTGATCTCACGCAGGCGGCGGATACGGTGCTTCGGCTTGCCGGAGCGGGAGAGCTCGTGGTTTTCGCCTTTGAAGAGGCAGAGGCGCGCGGGCACGCCTTTTTCGCGGAGGGCGGTAAAGAGCTGGAGGCCCTGTTCCAGAGGACAGCGGTAATCCTGGTCCGAGTGGATGATCAGGGTCGGCGTGTGCATATTGTTGATGTATTTCAGAGGGGAGTGCCGCCACAGGCGAGCCAGGCCTTCTTCGCTGTAGATATCGGCGCCGTGTTCACATTTGTTGAAGAAATAGCCGATGTCCGAGACGCCGTAGAAGGAGATCCAGTTGGAGATGGAGCGCTGGGTAGCGATGGCTTTGAAGCGGTCGGTGTGGCCGAGGATCCAGTTGCTCATGAATCCGCCGTAGGAGCCGCCGGTGCAGCCAAGGCGCTCGGGATCGATGGCCGGATATTCGGCCAGGACGGCGTCCACGAAGTCCATGATATTGCGGTAGTCGATTTCACCGTAACGGTCGTTCAGGTTGGCAAAGTCGTAGCCGCGGCCCAGTCCGCCCACGGGATTACAGAACATGACAAAGAAGCCGCGGTTGGCCCAGAGCTGCATCTCGTGGAAAAAGATTTCGCCGTAGGCAGCTCGGGGCCCGCCGTGGATGTCCAGGATCGCGGGATAGCGCTTCGCCGGATCATAATCCTTGGGATAAAGGACCCAGCCGTCGATTTCCCAGCCTTCACTCTGTACTTTGAGCGGATGATAGTCGGAGATATAGACGTCCTGCAGCACGGCCTCGTTAAACGAGCTGATCTGCCGCAAATGACCGTCCTGCGGCGCATAGATCTCCTGCAACTTGCGGCCGTAGAGACCGATCAGACGGATCTCACCGTCCGCGCTGACATCAAAGTCATTGATCGCGCCGGATGCGGTGACCAGGTCGGTGATCCGACCGTCAGGTGTCAAGACGGAAAGGACGTCCGAATGGCGAACGAGGCGCACAAAATACAGAGCTCCAGGCGTCTCGCGCACGTCACGGCCATGCCCGAGCGTGACATCCGTCACCGTCCCGTCGCCCAGCGCCACGGCTTCGTCCGACAGCGGATAGTATTCCCCATCCTCCCACAGATAGAAGCGCGTATCCTCCTGGGCGGTATACTCAAAATGTTTCGAGGCAGCCACCACCAGCCGGTCTCCGATGACGAATACATCATGCGGGTCCAGTTTGTCATCATGGTGATACATGGTTTCGCCGGACACAAGGTCATACACGGCGAGCTCCATGCGGCGGCCCATGGGACTTTGATCCTTCGTTACGCTGATATAATAGAGCCGGCCGCTCTTCTCTACAGGCATGGAAGCGTTCGCGGGGATCTCGGAGATCTGCTTCAACGACCCGTCCCTGTCGTCATAGAGAAAGAGCACGGTGCGCTTGCGGTCCACATAGCCCGCGCCGTTCCGATAGAAATTGATCTCGGTCAGGACTTCGTAATCGGCATCCTCTTTGCTGGTTTCGGCGAGCTTCTTGCGTGCCTCATCGTCCATCCGGTATTCGTCGGGGTGGTCAAGGCTGACGCCACCGAGGACCCACCACTCGTGCGGGCCACGGTTCTTGATCTGCTGCACGCGGAGAGGCAGGCAGAAAGCGGGCTCGGCCTCTCCCCCATCCACCGCGATCCGGTAAAACTGCGTGACCGCAGCCTCCTCCGCCTTTTTCTTTTCGTCCTCGGAGCGGTTTGCGGCAAAAAGGATATGCCTCTCATCCTCCCAGACGAACTGCGATTCCTCTCCGCCCGCCGTGAGCCGGCGCAAATCATCGCCGCAGCCCAGCCACAAGTCGTATGTATAGCGGTTTTTGTCCAGATCCGTCCCCGCCTTCACAAAGGCGTACATATTCCCGGACGGAGCGTACTGCAGCCCCGACAGAAACGTATACTTGGTAAAGTCTTCCAGATTCAGTGTTTTCATGCGATGAACCCCCTTATGATTAAAATACCGCGCAGAGTCCTCCCCTGCGCGGTGAAATTCTTACGCCTCGGCGGGCGCCTTGCGGACGGTCTTCTCGCGAATCTCTTTCTTGAGAAGCGCAATCAGTTCGTCCACCTTCATGCTACCCAGTTCGCCGTCATAACGGCTGCGGACGGCAATCGTGCCGGACTCGGCTTCTTTCTCGCCGACGACCAGCATGTAAGGAATCTTTTCGATACGCGCCTGGCGGATCTTGTAGCCGATCTTTTCGGCGCGCAAATCGGATTCGGCACGGATGCCTGCCTCAAGCAGCGCGTCCTCCACCTGATCCGCGTACTCCGTGAACTTCTCGGAGATCGGCAGGATCCTGGCCTGAACGGGTGAGAGCCAGAGTGGGAAATTGCCCATGGTCTCTTCGATCAGATATGCCATGAAGCGGTCCAGCGACCCCAGAATCGCGCGGTGCAGCACCACGGGCGTCTTCTCGGAGCCGTCCTTGTCGATATAGGTGAGCTGGAACTTGGCGGGCAGGCAGAAATCCAGCTGGCAGGTCGAAAGCGTGTATTCGCCGCCCACCGCCGGCTTCACATTCACATCCAGCTTGGGTCCGTAGAAAGCGGCCTCGCCGATCTCTTCGGTAAAGTCGATGCCCAGATCCACCAGCACCTCGCGGAGCGCGGTCTCGGCATTGTTCCACATCTCGTCATCATCATGATATTTGTGCTTGTCCGCCGGATCGCGCAGACTGAGCACGCAGCGGTAGTCGGTGATGCCGAAATCCTTGTAGGTATCGAAAATCAGGTCGCAGACCTTGCTGACCTCGTCCTTGATCTGCTCGGGCGTGACGAAAAGGTGAGCGTCATTCTGGCAGAAATGACGGCCGCGTTCGATCCCCTTCAGCGCTCCGGAGGCCTCATAGCGGAAGTCGTGCGCGATCTCGCCGATACGGAGCGGCAGATTACGGTAGGAGTGAGGCTCCCTGGCGTAAATCCGCATGTGGTGCGGGCAGTTCATCGGGCGGAGGACATAGGTCTCCTCGTCCACCTGCATGGCCGGGAACATGTTTTCTTTGTAATGATCCCAGTGGCCGGAAGTCTTGTACAGCTCCACCGTGCCGACGCAGGGCGTCATCACGTGCTGGTAGCCCAGACGGATTTCCTTGTCGCGGATATAATTCTCCAGCTCGCGCCAGATGGTATAGCCGTTCGGCAGGAACATGGGCAGGCCGCGCCCCACCAGATCATCCGTCATAAAGAGCTTCATTTCGCGGCCGAGCTTGCGGTGGTCGCGGAGCTTTGCCTCTTCCAGCTTACGGACATACTCGTCCAACTCTTCCTTTTTGTTGAAAGCAGTGGCATACAGGCGGGTCAGCATCTTGTTCTTCTCGCTGCCGCGCCAGTAAGCGCCCGCAAGGCTCAGGATCTTATAGGCCTTGCCCACGCCGCCGGTGCTCATCAGATGCGGGCCGGCGCAGAGATCTACGAACTCGCCCTGCTGATAGAAGCTGATCTCCTCGCCCTCCGGCAGGTCTTCGATCAGTTCGACCTTATAGGGTTCGCCCTTCTCCTGCATAAAGGCGATCGCCTGATCGCGGGGCAGGGTGAAGCGCTCCACAGGGTAGTTCTCCTTGATGATCTTCTTCATCTCGGCTTCGATCTTGTTAAAATCATCGCTGGTAAGCGGACTCTCAAAATCAATATCGTAATAGAAGCCCTCGGCGATGGACGGGCCGATCGCAAGCTTGGCTGTCGGGTACAGACGCTTCACCGCCTGGGCCATCACATGGCTGGCAGTGTGGCGAAGCGTGGACAGGCCCTCCGCGTCCTTAACCGTGAGGATCGACAGTTCGCCGTCCTCCGTAAGCGGAGTCCTCAGATCCACTTCCTCTCCGTTAAACATACCGACCGCCGCCACACGGGCCAGTCCCTGGCTCAGATCCTTCGCAATGTCGATCACGGACATCCCGGCTGCGTACTCCTTCACCGAACCGTCTTTTAACGTAATTTGCATGTCATTTTCTCCTTTCTGATCCGCGTCTGCGGTCTGCAACATAAAACGTCCCCTTTCAACAAAACAAATTGCTGAAAAGGGACGATGATCTCGTGGTTCCACCCTTTATTATACTCACTGAAGCGCATGCTTCTGATGATAACGGAATCACCGGGCCGGATTGGGGCCGCTCAGAGGTGGTCTTGATACCGGGGCTTCGGAACCGCTCACAGCCTATGGCGGCTCTCTCTGAACCCGCTGCCGATACTACTATCCTCATCGACGCTTTGTTCTGTCAGGGAACAAAGCTATTATACCATCGAATCCGCAATTGTCAAGGGGGAAATTCGCGGAGGAATGGCCGTTGATCCACAAAGAAATGTAGAGTCCTACCTCTATGCAGGCGTTGTGCCGATACAATCCCTTATCAAGTAGTTCATCCTATTGTCATTCAGATTATGGTGTAATTATACGCGAATCCCAGTTCCCATTTTGATTGAAAATTGAAATGCAGGAGAGAAGGGCCTCGGATAACCGAATTGTTTCTTTAGTTGGCACTCCTGATACTTCTCCATATAACAATATCAAAACCTCATTTGTAGTATATTTGACAATTGAATTGGTCATGATTTCTCGATTGGAACGCTGTGGTTCTGTCATAGCAACCGGCAGCTCAGAAAGAATATTACCATTATGATCTGCAATCACTATCATTCTTTCCGCGTCCGAAGTTTCACTGCGTACGCCTATGCCAGTCACAATACCCTTGCCGATTAATGGGTATACTCCATATTTGTTGGGAACGGTACAAATCCTATTCCAATCGCCTGTTACCATGTTGATCGACTCTGCAGTCAGGTCAGCTAAGCTTTCAAAAGGATTGTATCTGGCAATGTAAATAACTCCATCATATTCATGCATATCCGTTGTTAAGCAGCCATCTTCCAAATGATACGAGCCTACAGGCTTACAAACATTGTCCCTTAAATCAATGGTACATGCTTCCAGATCTTCATACTGAAGAATATCCTCCGTAATCAAATGCTCTTCTATCAGCAAATACATGGTCGTCCCGGATATTTGGAAGAAAAAGTCACATCCCCTGTTGGGCTCAACTTTCTTCTCAAATAGTATTTCCGCTTCTGCGGAAGAATCTCCCAGAATTTGACGACGAATAATAATTCTGGTTTGCGACTCACCACCTGCAACAATAGTGTTAATGACTCCATGATAAATGTATCCCCTGTGAAGCCGAAAGAATCCGTTGAAGCCATTTGTACTAAAATTGACGTCCTGCACATAATTTCTCTGTGTTCCATCCAGACTGAGACTATACAATCCGCAGTACAATTGCTGCTTTTTCATTATATCCTTCGTTTGAATATCGCTGAGATAATATAGCAGTCCATCGTAATAACATAGCCCTCCACCCTTGAAACTGCCTGGTAAAAAAGCATTACATGTATTGTCGTCGTGCGTGCACTCCGGCCTTGGACAAAGCTTCCCCAACTTTCCGACGGATTTATCATAATACCATAAAAAGCCATCGCCAGGAATGAAATAATCCAACAACGGTGTCTCACAAAACCATTCGAAGCGCTGAATGTCATTTTGCATATCATACTCAGGCAGATACTCCTGTGACAGAAAGAGCGGATTTTGTGAAGGAATGCTATTGTCTTGCGAAGAAGCATCTGCAAGAGATGCTTCTTCGCTCATTGAATCATAACGTGATTCAGAAGCAGTGGATACTTCCTGACCGCGGCTCTGATGGTTTGTACTTTGACATCCGGAAAGAATACATAATGCTAACGCAAGGAGAAGAGCATAACAAGCCTTATCCATTCCAACACCTCCGACATTATTGGATAAACTCCATTCTTTCAATTCTTCTGAGAAAGCATGTTGGCTCTTCTAAGGATCACTGTTGAAAGAACGTCCTTTATCTATTTTTATCGTACAACGAAACAGAGAGGTTGTCAATAGAGAATCGGGGAAAATAAGTGAGATATTAACCAGATATTAATCTGAACGTCTGGTTTACAATGTTTCCGCATTTTTAAGTTGAGAAAATGTGTTAATCAGAAAGCATGTGAAAGTGCCCGCGCTGAAGGCCATAGCATTATTTTTCATTTTCCCTTTGGGGATTAATAATTTAGTGCCGCCTATTCATTATTTATTAATTCAGTGGCCTTTCCCTTCGAATTTTCTCGCGACTCTTCTTTCCCGCTTTACCCCATCTGCGCTTCCCAGAAGGCCGCTGCCCTGGCAGTCCAGCCTTCCACGGCGGTCGATCGGCCGCTGCCGAAACCATGCCCGCCGTATTCACCAAGCAGTAATTCATTGGGGATACCCAGGCCGTTCAGGCCTTCGCTGACCGCGATACTGTTCCGGGGCGGAACCCCGGTATCGTCCTTGCAGTGCACCAGGAAAGACGGCGGGTAGCCCTCCCACAGGTGCTGGTTGACACAGTATTTGGACAAAATCTCCGGCGTATGGCCTCCGTAATAACGGTCCATCGCGGCTTCCCGGCCTTTGCGGATCAACAGATCAATCACCGGATAAACCAGGAAAAGCGCGCCCGGTTTGGGAAGCCCGTACTGCGCATAGCCCAGATTATCGGTGCCCCACTCCGCCGCCAGATGACCGCCTGCCGAGAACCCTCCGACGGCGTAATGATCCGTGGATACTCCAAATTCTTCTGCATTTGCAAAGATATACCGAAGTGCGGCCGCGACGTCATCGATCGGATCGGGCAGCAGATCCTGGTAGCCGACCCGGTAATTCAGGATAAAAACCGGATATCCCAACCCATTGAATTCCTGAGCCGTACTCAAGCCCTCAATCACCGTACAGACGGAATTATAGCCGCCCCCGGGACAGAGCATGACAAAAGGCTTTCCGGCCTCTTCCACCCCAAAATACAGAAGCTTAACGGAAACTTTAGATGGCTCCACCGCAATCTCCTCTGGAGTGTATACATCATAGAGAACCTTTTCGCCCCGGAAAATCCTCTCCAGCAGGTAATTCACGCCATCGCACTGTGCGTAAATATCCCGGTTGGGGTCCGGGCGATTCTGCTCACGCAGCGTCATCGTCCCTGGCATCGAAACGGGTGACCCGTTGCGGCCGATGAAATAGGGGATAAACGGCTTTACTTCGGGAATGTCATAGATTTCCTGAAAAGGGGTGTCTACAGTGAACTGATACATGGGTGATGACCTCCTTCCGCCTTACAGTGTGTCGATCGGGACCCGCAGGCAGCGGATCTGTTCCTTGCAGATTGAGAATGCTACATATAGATAACCGTTATGAATCATGGTGGAGGGATATCCGTAGATCCCGTTTTTATCGTAGCCCAGGTATTTTCCCTTGTACTGCGTATCATCCAGCAGAAAATGCTGATTGTAGTCCAGGCCGTTATCTGAAAGCGAAAGGGCAAGGACGTGTCTGGTCCGCGGCGGGAACGGATCCGGAGTGCCGACGTAATAGTATTTCCCCGAAGGCAGCTGACCCAGATGGAATTTGGTCCGGTTGTCTGTGAATAATGTGGGCTGCGGAAGCGTCCAGGTCTCGCCGTCGTCATGGCTTTCGGCCGCCCAAAGGTAGGGCGTTCCACTCCGGTAAAGCATATAGATGGTGCCGTCTTCTACCTGTACGAAGGATCCCTCACACAGGCCGACTTTCGTATTAGAGACGACACCGGTTGCCGTAAAGACGCCTTCACCATCCTCAAAGGCCTGGTTGTTGGGGTATCCGGGAGGATAGGCCGGATTGACCACCCATCCGTGAATCCCGTCCGGATTATCGGAATAAGGGTGCGCAAAGCTTCCGCTGTAGAGAAGCCTGCCGCTTTTCAGCATTTTGGGAGAGTGATTCGCGCCGAAGCCTCCGCAGATTTCGATCGGCTCGGACCAGTGCTCTCCGTCTTTGGAGGTAATTGCCCAGAATCCGCGGCGGATTCTGCCGCCGGTTTTTGAGCCGCGATGGCCGTTAATCAGGACCTCTTCTTTATACTCGGACTGGCTGTAATAACAGATCAGCGTGTCTCCTGTACTGTACAGGCCCGAAGGACTGCTTGTCCCCTCCCTGAACTCTCCGGGATAGGGAGGAACCAGAACCTTTGGTTCCGTCCATTCTTCAAAATCATCGGTCGAACAGATCCGGACATGCTGCCCCACATCATCTTCATGCATATATCCGGTACTGTATATCACATAGATTCTGCCTTTGAAATACGCAATACGCGGATGATGAGCAAAGCCGAACTGATCGTCCGGATCCTGAAGGACCTTCTGCTCCGTGACAAGCTTGGGCCGTTTCTGTGAAGGATCGTAGTGATTCGTGATGTTCTTATACATGGTATTTGCTCCCCCTTTATTCAATTTATAACGATGTCCGGATGGGCCGACGCAGTGCCGCAGACAATACCGGACTTTGATCTTATCATTATTATAAAAGCTATTTGTAAGGGACACAAGTAGCAAATTGGAAAAGAGGGTTTCATTCCTCTACTTTTATGTTCGCAGGCACGCGAATTAAAATGTGTCCCTTATCTCTCCTTTACCCCTCAACAGAATAATAAATGAAAATTAAGTACCGCAGCCATTCTTTGCGGCAGGGACGATGCCGTTCAGGTTTTTTTCCGCGAATGCCGTCCGGAACGTTTTCTGATCGGCTCGATGCTCGCTACACAAGCGATCGCGATGACATTGAGTTCCACAAACAATAGTACCGCCAGCGCAGAAGCCCATAGCGGAAGCGCTTTCTTAAACAGATCCGGTGACCCGAATCTGTCGGAACGCATCAGCATGACATCCGCTCTTGTCATCCAGAAACGCATCGCGTCATGTTCGGAGAGCTTCGATCCCTCCGCATAGGATTCCAGAAACTGCCGGAACGTGAGAGTCTTCGAACCCCAGCGCTCTTCACAGGGAATGGCTTCCCTGTCGATATCATACCGTTCGCTTGCGACTTTCATCAGCTCATGGAGTTTTACATAGTAGGGTCCCTGGAGGCTCCTGTTATCTTCCGTCCAGAAAGGATGTGCCAGACGCCATCCTGCCCGGTCCGTCGGGAAGGATAATAATCCGTAGCCGATATTGGGCTGAAAAGCGAACTGATTTACGCGTTTGTCCATGGAGGAATCTGCTGATGGCGTCATGTTGGAGAGATAGACCATCGTTCCTTTGGGTAAAGTCAGTACGGGGACTTTGTCATCCGGCGAAGCATAATAATGCAGATCATCCGGGAGCTCCATCTGATTCAGGCCGGGCTGAGGATCCGAGGAGGTCCTGCTGCCAAGCAGATAAAGGAGTACCTGAGCCTCCGTAATCTCTGTCATATAATCCGGTTTATTCGAATTAGTAGTGACCGGCGTGTGATATGGCGCCGCTGCCTTAACTTTTTCGTTATACGCCGCATGCCTCAGATTCATTAAGACAAGAATGCCCAGAAGAATATCCGCCGCGGCAAAAATGCCTGCGAGCCAGACCGCGGGCTTTTTATGTGCGATAATTCTTTTTCTCAGGATGAATTTGCGGCAGATCAGCCAGATATTGATCTCCACGAGCAGCGCCGCTGCCACAGCCAGCAGCCAGGCAGGCAGCGAAACGGTAAACATGTTCCGAGAATGATACAGGCCGCCCCGCAGGAGTGCGATGTCCACACTGCAAAGTGTGGCTCTTTTCATGGTTTCTTCCGAAACCGTATGACCCAGGCGCCGCTCCAGCATAATGGGATTTTTATATAAGCCGACGTCGCAGGCGTCGAAGAGCCTGCAGAGATCGTCCCACTTGATATAATAAGGGCCCTGCAGTTGTGTATCCTTGCCGGTAACGAAAGGATGCACGGCGCGCCACGCTTTATTCTCCGTAGGGAAAGAATAGAAGCCGTGCCCGCGGTATTCGTTTCCGAGTATCACCGTGGTTCCCTTCTCAAGGACTAAAGCGGGCTCTCTGTCCCCCGGCCGTACATAATAATTCACATCAAATGGCAGCTCCCATTTCTGTTCTTCCACCCTGACAAGCGCATATCCTCCCAGAATATCCCCGAACGAATTGGCAAGGTCATGATGATTCTCTATTTCCTTATGCAGTTCTTCCAGGTAGAAAGTCTGCCTCTCCTCGGAAACCGTGCGGCTGCGCTCCGTCCCAACGAGCCTCAGATATTCATTAAATCTGACATTATCTCTTTCTCTGATGCCAAGAAAAACCAGCAGTGCGGCAAGCAGGATATCAATCAAAATAACTAATACATTTTTCATTCTTTTCATGTCAGGATTTCCCCTTTTTGTTATGATCTGTTTTGAGTTTAACATATAATTACATGGACTGTCAAGAAGAGAAAACACGAAATAACGAATATTCCCCCTCTGCTCCTTTTCAAAAAAGATTCCCCAGAGGATGGACTTTTCCGTCGGATTATGATATACTTAATCTGGTGTGTTTTCACACCGCATTCTTCTTGTATGAATCGTTTGCAATCTGCCGGAGGTCCTATGAAAAAGATTGTCATTATCGGCGCCGGTCCCGCGGGACTCACCGCCGCGCTTGAATTTTTGCGTAAAGCCCCTGAGGAGTATCAGGTCATTATTCTGGAGGAAAGTGATGCCATCGGCGGCATTTCGCGGACCGTCCCCTATCACGGGAATCGTATGGATATCGGCGGCCACCGCTTCTTTTCCAAAGATGACCGTGTGATGAAGTGGTGGGCCGATCTGCTGCCGCTGCAGGGAGCGCCGAGTATGGATGACCGGATTCTCGGACGTGAGAGCGTCCTTGCCGAGGGCGGGCCGGATCCCGACCGCACGGACCGCGTCATGCTGGTGCGCAATCGCATCAGCCGGATCTATTATCTTAAGAAGTTTTTTGACTACCCTGTCAGCCTCAAATGGCAGACGCTGCGCAACATGGGATTTATCCGCACGATGAAGGTCGGCTTCAGCTATCTGAAGTCCATGATTTTCAAGCTGCCCGAGACTTCACTCGAGAATTTCTATATCAACCGTTTCGGCAGAATGCTCTACAGCATGTTCTTTGAAGATTATACGGCCAAGGTCTGGGGGCGCCATCCGTCCGAGATTTCCGCGGACTGGGGCTCGCAGCGTGTCAAAGGTCTGTCCATCGTCGCCATGCTCAAAGACATGTTCCGCAAAGCCTTTGGCCGCAAGGACGCATCCAAGACCGAGACTTCGCTGATCGAGCAGTTCTGGTATCCTAAGCTCGGCCCCGGCCAGCTCTGGGAGACAGCTGCACGCGAGGCGGTCGACCGCGGCGCCATTCTGTATACCCGTCACAAGGTGACGGAGATCCACTGTGAAAACGGCCGTGTCACCGAAGTCGTCTGTGAGACCCCCGAAGGAAACTGCACGATCGCCGGCGATATTTTCTTCAGCTCCATGCCGGTCAAGGATCTGGTCGCGGGCCTCTCCGGAACCGAGGTGCCGGAAGATATTCAGTATATCGCACGCGAGCTGCCCTACCGCGATTTTGTCACGGTGGGCATTCTGACCAACAAGCTCAATCTCAGGAATGAGACCGCTGTCAGGACGCTCGGCAATATCGTGCCCGACTGCTGGATCTATGTGCAGGAGACCAATGTCCGGATGGGCCGGATCCAGATTTTCAACAACTGGTCCCCCTATCTGGTACAGGATCCCGAGAAGCATGTCTGGGTCGGTCTGGAATATTTCTGCAATGAAGGCGATGATTTCTGGAACCTTTCCGATGAGGAATGTATCCGTCTGACGGCCGATGAACTGGTCAAAATGGGGATCCTTTCCAGCGCTGACGAGGTGCTGGACGCGCACCGCGAGAAGGTTAAGAAAGCTTATCCCGCCTATTTCGGAACCTATTCGCGGATGGACGAGCTGGTCAAATATCTGGACGGTTTCGGGAATCTCTACTGCATCGGCCGGAACGGCCAGCACCGCTACAATAACATGGATCATTCCATGCTTTCCGCGATGGAAGCCGCGAAATGCGTGATCGAGGGGATTTCCGACCGCTCCTCCGTATGGAATGTCAATACCGAGAAGGAATACCATGAGTCCAAGTAAACCGAATGTATCGCGCACCGCGTTCCTCTTTCTGATCCCGGGCGCGGTCCTGGGCTGGCTCCTCTTCAGCCTGCGCGTGAATTCTCCGGCGCTGCCCGCGGTCATCATGCTCAGCCTCCTGACGCTCTGGCTCTGCGCCCTGCTCCGGAACGGGATCAGGGATGAAGATCAGTGGATCCTGCTGATCCTCGCGGCAGGCTTCATGCTCAAGATTCTGTACTGCCTGTATACGAGTGTTTACACCCGCCAGCATGATGTCCATAATTTTGCGGACGATACGGACGGCCATGCCGGCTATATCAAATACCTGTATTACCAGCTCAGGCTCCCGGATTTTGACCCGCGGGAACAGTTCCAGTTCTATCATCCGCCCTTCTATCACATTATCGCGGCACTCTGGGCGCATCTGAACACGCTGATCGGGCTGCCCATCGAGAGCGCCTGGGAGAATCTGCAGGTCCTCTCGCTTTTCTGGACCGGCTGCTGCATGATCCTGATGGTGCAGTTCCTGCGCGAACTGGGACTCTCGGGCCGCGGGATGCTCATCGCGCTGCTCGTCTTCTGCCTGCATCCGTACTTTGTCTTTCTGTCGGGCAGCGTCAATAATGATACGCTAAGCATCACCTTTATGCTGCTCGTCATGCTGTACACGCTTCGCTGGGCCAAACAGCCGACTATGAAAAACATCGTTCTGCTGGCCCTGTGGATCGGTCTGGGCATGTCCACCAAGCTCTCGGTCGCCTATCTGGCCCCCGCAGCGGCACTCGTTTTCCTTTACAAGCTGATCAAGACCAAAGACTGGGTCCGTACGCTGCTGCCGCAGTTCGCCGTCTTTGCTGTGATCTGCATTCCGCTGGGAATCTGGTGGTACGTCCGCTGCTATGTACGCTTCGGCCTGCCCATCGGTTATGTCCCCGCCCTCTCTGCCACAAGCAGCCAGTATCTGGGCGGCAAGTATTCCGTCCTGCAGCGTTTCTTCGACTGGAGCGGCGAGTCCTTCCGCTATCTGTACATCTCTTACGGCAAGGAAGGCGCGAAGTATCTGGAGCACAATATTCCTCTTGCTTTTCTTAAAAGCGCAGTCTTTGAAGAGCAGACGCTGATCCGCTACAACCCGCTTGTCAAGCCGGTTTCGGCGGCCCTTTTCGCCGGCCAGGCCGGGCTGGTCATCTGTTCGGTCATCGGTATGATCCGGGGGATCCGCAGGCAGGATGTCCTGACGCGGCTGGCTCTGATCCCGACCTATGCTCTGGTTATGTTAAGCGGAATCGCCTTCTGCTTCGGATATCCGCATGTCTGCACACAGAGCTTCCGATACATCGTGCCGACACTCTTCATCGGTATCGCGGGACTTGCGTATTTCTGGGAGCGGAAACGCACCCGCATTCCCGACTTCTTTGTCATTTTATTCTGTATTTCCTCTTTTGCCCAGTTCATGCTGCTGGGCTTGTAAAGATTATTATAAAGGAGACTTGTATTCATGAGAAATCTTCAACCGTTTCTGGACCAGGCCGTGGATATTATCGAGCGTCACCAGCTGGAGACCGGCGCTTACAGCCGGTGGCTCTGGCAGGATAGTACCGGCAGCCGCCAACTGGGGCTGAATGAGTACGGATGTGCCGACGCGGCCAATATTCTGTACATGGTAGGGCGTTTTCCTGCGGATGCGGGCGAGCGGGCCGAATGGGTCCGGCACCTGCAGGAATTCCAGCATTCCGATACCGGGTTATTTGTAGAAGCGACTCATCATCCCTTCCACACAACGGCTCACTGCATCGCGGCGCTGGAATTATTCGAGGATAAAGCCGTTCATCCGCTGACGGCCATGCATCCGCTGCTTGACAAAGAGGCTCTGTGGCAGTTCCTCGGAGGCCTGGACTGGGTCAATAATCCCTGGACCGCTTCCCATCAGGGTGCCGGTGTTTTCGCGGCGCTGGTGCTGCAGGGCGAAGCCCCGCTCAAATGGCAGGACTGGTATTTCGAATGGCTGTATGAGAACGCCGACCCCGAGACAGGCTTCTGGCGCAAAGGCGCGGTGAGGCCCACTCTACATGCGGATTCATTCTCCAAGCCCCTCAGCGTCCCGACCGTCTTCCCGCACCTGGCCTCCACCTTCCACTATCTGTTCAATCATGAGTACGCGCATCGTCCTCTCCGTTATCCCGACAAAATGGTGGATACTTGCCTCTCCATCTACCGGAACCACGAGTGGGAGTCCCTGGGGCATTCGGTCAGCTTCGCCGAGATCGACTGGACCTACTGCCTGACCAGATCCCTGCGCCAGTGCGGCCATCGCTTTGAAGAGGCCAAAGCCGCCCTGCGCGATTTCGCGAACGAATTCATCGAATATCTGGAAATGCTTGATCCGATTACCGATGACGGTCTGAATGATCTGCACCGCCTCTTCGGCTGCATCTGCGCCCTGGCTGAACTGCAGGCCGCGCTGCCCGGAGAACTGCGCAGCGACAAGCCCCTGAAGCTTGTTCTGGACCGCCGTCCCTTTATCTGATACATACCGATTGGAGGAGAAATATCATGAATGATTTCTTAAACAAACTGCAGGCCAAATATGAACAGCTGATGGAGGGACGCTATGGCCAGATCGATCCTCTGAATACGGCGCTTCTCGTATTCAGCTGCCTGCTCCTGCTGCTGAATCTCTTTGTCCATTCCTGGATCCTGCGCATCCTGATCGTCCTGGCGCTCGCCTATGCCGTTTTCCGCATGGTGTCCAAAAACATCACCGCGCGCAGCCGTGAGAATGCCTTCTTTGAGAAGTACACGGATGGCCTGCTCAAAGGCCTGCGTAAGTTGTGGAGACATCTGTTCGGCGCCGGTGGCTATCGTTATTACAGCTGCCCCAAGTGCCATAAGGAGCTCCGCGTTCCCCGCGGTCACGGGCGCGTTCAGATCTCCTGCCCCCACTGCAGCCATAGTTTTGTCAAAAACACGTAATCCGCACCGGTCCGGCCTTATTGGCCGGATCGTTTTTTAACTCTATCCGCCAAGACGCGCAGAAAGGATGATCCCTATGATCTGTCAGAACATTTCCAAAGACTGGCTCCTGAAGGCCCCCGGCAGCGATGAATTTGTGCCCGTAGATCTCCCGAACGACTATTCCATCACGCAGCCGCGCACGCCGCAGGGCACCATGGCGAACGGGTATTTCCCCGAAGGGGTGGGTGCCTACCGCAAATATCTGTATGTACCGGACGACCGCAAGCACTATATTCTTGATGTGGACGGCGCCTATATGTGTGCGCTCGTCACTTTCAATGAGCAGACGCTCCTCATGCATCCGCACGGCTACACGCCTTTCCTGGTGGATCTGACGGACCATCTGCGCCGTGGAGGCACCAATAAGCTGCAGATCCAGACCAATGCGCTGCGTTCTTCCTCCAGATGGTACTCCGGCGCCGGCCTGTACCGCGACGTCTTCCTGTGGACGGGCGGTGATCCCGAGACCGGCGCACGCATCGAACCGCGCGATGTTTTCGTCACGACGCCCACACTGGAAGATATCAACGTAGCCGTGGATATCAGCGCCGATAAAGAGGTCCGTGCGCGCCTGACTGTCGAAATCCTCGACCATGAAGGACGTCTCCTCGCCTCGCAGTTCAAGGATGCCGACCTTAACGGCAGCACCAAAACCGGACTGATCCTGCGTTTTACCCTTGAAGACACGCGTCCCTGGAGCCTCGAAGATCCGTATCTTTATACGATCCGCACGCGCCTGGAGGTCGAAGGCCGCCCGGCTGATGAAGATACCCGCACCTTCGGCATCCGTACGGTCTCTGCAGACGTCCGGAATGGCTTCCGCCTGAACGGCCGGACCGTCAAAATGCGGGGTGGGTGCATCCATCACGATCATGGCGCCCTGGGCGCGGCCGACTACCCCGCCGCCTGCCTCAGGAAGCTCACCCTGCTCAAAGAAGCCGGCTTTAACGCGCTCCGCATCGCGCATAATCCGCCCAGCCGCCTGCTGCTCGAACTCTGCGACCGCATGGGCATCCTCGTCATGGACGAAGCCTTCGACACCTGGCTGGCCTTTAAGGGCGGAAATGGCAATTACCATCTGTGGTTCGCCGACTGGTGGCAGCGCGACATAGCCTCGATGGTCCTGCGTGACCGCGCTTATCCCTGCGTGATCTCCTACTCCATCGGCAATGAGATTCCCGAAAGCCGCGGCTTTGCGGACACGGGAATCTGGGCAGCCAGGCTCGCCGCGGAAATCCGTCGCCTTGATGATACGCGCTTTGTCACCTCCGGCACCTGCTGCATAGGCGCGCAGCCCGACCCACTGGACCCCGAGGACTACCGCAAGGATTTCTGCGACCGGTACCTCAGCGGCAAAACCGCACCCGAGCCCGAGGACAGGGTGGAAGAATGGATCAAGCGTGCCGCGCCCTACCATGAACAGCTGGACATCTGCGGCTACAACTACCTGTTCAGACACTATGAACACCATCACGAACTCTTCCCCGACCGCGTCTTCTGGGGTTCGGAGACCCATACGATTTACTTCTATGACTCGTGGCAAAAAGTACTGGAACTCCCCTACGTGATCGGCGATTTCACCTGGACCGCCTACGACAACCTGGGTGAGGCCGGCGCGGGCCGCTTCGGCTGGGCCGGCGAAGGCGTCGTCGTCAAAGGCATCGGCCACTCGGATTACCCCTGGCGCTCCTGCTTCCAGGGTGACCTGGACCTCTGCGGCTACCTCCGCCCCCAGGCCTATTACCGCCGCGCCATCTGGCTGGGCGACGGCGATCTTAAAATCTTTACGATCCACCCGAAGCACAACGGCGACAGCTTCTCCGGCACGACCTGGCATTTCTACGACGTGCACGAGACCTGGACCTTCGAGGACGCCTACCTGGGTGAGCCCGTCGAATGCCATGTCTACACGACCGCGGACGCTGTCAAATGGTACCTGAACGGTCGGTGCTTAGGTGAAAGTGTCCCCGAAAAAGGCATCGCCCGCATGAACGTCCCTTACGCACGCGGTACAGTATCCGTCCAGGAAATCTCCGGCGGCATAGTCCGCCGTGAAGCCTCCCTGACAACGACGGGTGAACCAGCCCTGCTGTCCGTAACGCCTGAGACGAATACGCTCCGCGCTGACGGCCGCGACCTCGCCTATATAGACGTCTTCGTCACCGACCACGAAGGCCGCCGCGTCACCGAATCCCTGGCCGAGCTGACCTGCACGGTCGAAGGCGGCGAACTCCTCGCCGTTTTCAGCGGCGACCCCTGCAACGAAGACCAGTACGGTTCCCCCATCTGCCACGCCTTCGACGGCCGCGCCATTGCCGTCATCCGCACCCGCCAGCCCGGAACCGTCAAAATCACCGTCACCTCCCCTGGGCTTGAGAGTGCAAGCTGCGAAGTCCGGGGAGAATAAGAGTGGCGAGGGCCCAGAAAATGCCGGAAAAAAGGGCTATGCGGGCGCATAGAGATCACCCCACCCCTTCCCGCTCCAACAAAAAAAGGCCGGCACAAGGCCATCAACATCACAACCCGCAAAGCCCCCGCACCCCCGTTCGAAGCGATATTTTTGCGTAGCAAAACCGAGCGCTGAGAACGTGGGGTCGGGGGCTTCTAACGATCGCCGAGAACGTGGGCCCCAGAGGCGCTTATATTACTGAACTCTCAAAAACTCTTCCGCCAAGAACTCATGGGCCTGCTCCCTGCCGGCCAACTGAACCAGCCAGTCTTTCTGGTCCGTCCCCATTTGCATGCGGACGAAGGCAATGGTTTTGCCGTTGTAGGTCTGGGCGTGCCAGCCAGTACGTTCTTCGCTGAATTCGCGCAGGCAGGCATCCTGCAGGTCATAGTAGAGGTAGCCAAAGGGCGAGAAGGCGCCAGCTTGATCAAGGCTGATCATACCTGCGAGCAGAAGCCCGGGGTTATCCGCGTCGGCTTTCCGGAGCTGGTATTCACCGTCGAGCACCGCCAGGACGCTTTCCTGCGAGGTCGGGATCGAATACTTCACCAGTTCTGTCCGGCCTCCGGCGCGTCTCGTGTAAACCAATGCATTATCCTCCGTAAAAACTGCGGGCTCGTCCGCAGTGGCAGAGAGCTGCTCAACCTTTTTATTCCGGATCTGATAACAGTAGTAGGTGCAGTGTTCGCTGTCTTCCGCTTTCCAGAAAACATAGTCCGCCGTAGATCCCAACAGGTAATAGCCGTAGCTGCCATTGATATCGATCGGCTCACGGACAAGGGTGTTCAGCTTCTTCCGGGCGAGGTCGATCTCCACGATGCTGACGGAATGTGTTTTCTCGCCCGTATATTTAGTACCATCGGAAGTGGCCTCGACCGTGTCAAGTGAGAGGGTGGCATACAGCTTGTCGCCGCACAGGCAGATCTGAGACGTATAGCCCGTCTGGTAGGGGTCAAGCTTCAGCGCATACTCCCAGTACAAGTCACGCTTACGTTCGTTCACATTCACGGACCAGATCTGAAAGCGAAGCGTCGTGACATCTTTTTGTTGCTCCAGCGCGGTCTCTCTTGTCAGCTGGTAGAGGAAGATACCGGATTCATTGGCGGCAAAAACCATGCTCTGCAAGTCAAAAAGCGCAGGACAATCCGGGTTTTTCTCGGGATCATGCGCGCAGCCCGGGGTCCAGCAGACCGTTGTCTCCTGATTATCCCGGCCGCTGCGATACGTCAGAGCATTCCTTTGCCTGCCTTGGACCAGATAATACAGGCCCTCCTCGTCCAGTGCGCACCCGCTCCCGGCCATCAGGGAATTCATCGGATAGCTGAACGCCCTCCTGGAGGGCGCCTCCGTGTCGATGGCGGTGAAGCTACCTGCCCCGGAACAGCCGGAAAGCAATAAAAAAGCGAAAACAAGCGAGAGGACAATGTGATACCTTCTTGAACTGTTCATATCAAATATTAACCCAGATATAATAATGCCCCCAGCCGGTGGTTGCATTTGTCTGTGCGCGCATAACTCGATGACTCGATGATGGTTATCTCCTCTATCTCTTCCTGCTCTAAATCCATAGCGATCAGAGATGCCGGTAACATAGAGAACACAAACACCAGAATGAAAGCTAGTATTAAGCTTCTTCTTTTAAGTGCAGACATAAAAACAACCTCCCTCCAATTATTCAAACGAACAAATAAGCTCCCTCACCGCTTATTTATTCTTGTTGCAAAAAGCATAGTATATTTTGAAGATGCTGTCAACATAATCTGCATAATAACACGATTATTTTTTACCACTCAATCGGTGTTGTCTTCCTCCCTCAGCTTCCGCACAAATTCTCTCAGCGCCCGTCCGCGGTGCGATATTGAATTCTTCTCATCAGGGGTCAGGCAGGCCATACTTTTTCCAAATTCGGGCACGTAGAAAATCGGGTCGTAGCCGAAGCCACCCTCACCTTCGGGCTTCCAGGCAATCAGGCCTTCTACAGTTCCGTAGCCATCGAGAACCTGTCCGTCCGGGAGGACAGCAACGACGGACGCCACGTAGCGGGTCGTTCTTTCCTCTGCAGGTGTGTCGCGCAGGCGGTCCAGGATGATCTTGTTTTTGATCTCATAAGGCGTGTCATGGCCAAGGAAGCGGGCGGAATACACGCCGGGGCCTTTGTCGAATGCATCGATTTCGATGCCTGAGTCGTCCGCCACCGCAATGGCGCAGATCCCGCGCCTGGCGAGTTCATCAGCCAGCGCTTTGGCCTTAAGGTAGGCATTTTCGCGGAAAGTCGTGCCGGTCTCTTCCACCTCGGCATGGATGCCGCGTTCGCCCATAGAGCTCACGATAAAGCCCGTCAATATCTCTTTGAATTCGCGCACCTTGCCGGCGTTACCGGTCGCGATAATGATTTCATTCGGTAGATTCTGATTCATGATTGGATTCCTCCGTCTTGGTATAAATCATTCGGTACCAGTGGCTCGGACGTCCACGGGAGGCGTAACGTGCCTCGACCGTGAGGCTATGCTGGCGGACCAGCTGATCCAGATAGCGTTTGGCTGTTCCCCTGGAAATCTGAAGCGCCTGAGCGGCTTCGTTTGCGCCAAAGCCTTCCGGTCCTCGCTCCCGGGCATACTGCAGCAGCCTAGCCGCGAATTCTGAGGCTGCCATCGGCCCTGTGGCAGTTCCCGTAAAGCCGTACAGCCGGTCCGCGGCCTGCTGCGTCACTTCCAGATCGGGGCGGCATTCCGCTCTGAAGCGGACGTAACGCTTCAGCCCCTCGCGGAGCCTCTCAAAATCAAAGGGCTTCAGCAGATAATCCACCGTACCGTCACGGCGTGCCTGCACCAGGTGCCTGTAAGACCGGTCCCCTGTTACGGGCAGCAGATCCAGTATCAAATGTTCACGGCAGACAGCAAGCTCATGATCCCAGTCCGAACCTTCCGCCGTCTCCCCCAGCAGCAGATAAAAGGCCGCACCGAATCTGTCAGGTCTTGACGGATTTTGTCTATCGTAACTCCTGATCGCCTGAAGCGCCTGTATGGCATCGGCCGATTCACCGCATACCTTTAAGCCTTCTGTCCGCTCCGCCTGCTCCATGAGGACCCTGCGCACCATCGCATCCGCGTCCACGATCCAGACCCGTATCACCGCAGCACCCGCTTTCATTTGGGATATTCACAGTATAGCATAGCCCACCACTAAAAGCAACCGCGGGACGGATTCACGCATGAAAAATTCGCCGCCTCATTGACAATCGGGCCGGAATCGCTTATAATGAATCTATCCGAAATCAATAAGGAGGTCATGCTTATGGACAATTGTTTTCTGAATATCCGTACGTTTGAGGAAGCTTCCAAGGGCGGGACGGACTGGACCGATGCTTTTAAGCAGGCTTTTGCGCAGCTTAAGGCACAGGGAGGCGGCACGCTTTTTGTACCCGCCGGCACCTTCTACACCCGTTCGATCGAGCTCTTCAGCAATACTACGCTGTATCTGGACAATGGCTCCGAGATCCATTTCACCGATGATATCGAGAATTATGAGCTGATCGATACCGAGTTTGAGGGCCGTCCCAGCAAGGCTTACAAGCCGCTGGTACATGCCGATCATGCGGATAATATCGCCGTCATGGGCCAGGGTACGCTCTACGGCAGCGGCCAGCGCTGGTGGAAAGAACTCCGCGCCCGCAATCTGAAGTACGTGCGCCCCTACATGATCAATTTCCAGTACTGCACCAATATCCGTCTGGAGGGTGTGACCATCACCATGTCCCCGTCCTGGACCATCCATCCGCTGTACTGCGACAATATGCTGATCCGCGGCGTCACCATCCGCAATCCCTGGGATTCTCCCAATACCGATGGTATGGATCCCGACTGCACCCGCAATCTGCGCATTGAGGGCTGCACCATCGATGTAGGCGACGACTGCATCGTGCTGAAGTCCGGCACCGAGGATACGCCCAATCCGCGTCCCACCGAGAATGTCACCATCACCAACTGCACCATGCTGCACGGCCATGGCGGCGTTGTCATCGGCTCCGAGATGAGCGGCGGCGTCCGCAACGTAGCCATCACCAACTGCGTCTTCTACGAGACCGACCGCGGCGTCCGCGTCAAGACCAGACGTCTGCGCGGCGGCACCGTTGAGGATGTCGTCATCAGCAACATCATCATGGACAAGGTCCTCTGCCCCTTCGTCTTCAATATGTATTATTTCTGCGGACCGCGTGGCCGCGATGCCTTCGTGCGCGACCCCAATCCGGCTCCTGTAACCGAGAGAACGCCCGCTTTCCGCAATATTCAGATCAATAATATCATTGCGAAGAATATCACCTCCTGCGCCGGCTTCATCGATGGTCTGCCGGAGTCTCTGGTAGAGAATATCCAGTTCACCAACTGCACCGTCTCCATGGATCCGAACGGCGCTCCCGCTGTTCCCGCCATGGCGGATCAGGTTCCCGAAATGCAGCAGGCCGGCTTCTATGTCCGCCGCGCTAAGGGCATTGTCTTCAATAACGTCGTTCTTAAGGGCGTTAAGGGCAATATCTACGACCTGGATTCCACCGCTGACGTAACCATCCGCTAAGCAGCGAAACTTTCCTTACAGCAAGCCCCCTCCGGCAGGAGGGGGCTTTTGATTGTCCATATGGTATATCGGGCAGGCCGTTATCCGGATTGCAGGACGAAGCCGGCATAAGTGCTTAAACTGCTTTGCGGCTAAATTAAGATTGAATAAAGAAACCGTCAGTATGGACCTTACCGTGCTGATGCATCGGCGGCAAATCCATACTGACGGTATAATTATTTTTTTCCTGTTGGTATTATCGGTATCTTCCTTTTTGGCCTCCGTTCGGTTATAATAGGAGCTGTAAAACAGTTAAAGGAGTGTAACTGATGAAACTGACACTTTCAGAGAATATCCGCGCGTTCAGAAAAGAGCGGAAACTGACGCAGGAACAGCTGGCTGAGGTGCTGGGCGTGACGACGGGCGCGGTCTACAAGTGGGAGTCCGGCCAATCGGTGCCGGAACTGGATATGATCGTTGAAATGGCAGATTTCTTTGACACGTCGGTAGACGTTCTGCTGGGCTACAAAATGAAGGATAACAGCCTCTCCCGGACGGTCGAGCGGATCAACAGATATCTGTATAATGGAGACCCGCTGGCGCTCACCGAGGCGGAAAAGGTTTTAAAGAAATACCCTCATTCATTTGAAGTGGTGCTCCGGTGCGCCGCCGCGTATCTGATTCTGGGGTCGGTAAGCCATGACAAAGGCAGACTGCGCCGTTCGCTGGAGCTTTTTGAGCAGTCGCTCCTGCTGATCTCGCAGAACCGTGATCCGGAGATCAGTGAATTTGTGATTTACGGCAATATGGGCACTGCGTATATCGCTATGGGCGAGTATGATAAGGGGCTGGAGCTTATGAAAGCACACAATGCCGGCGCATTATTCAGTGATATGATCGGAGTCACACTGGCGGCTTTTATGCATCAGCCCGGGGAGGCGGAGCCCTATCTGACGACAGCCCTGCTGCAGAGTCTTGCCCAAACGATCAATGTCGTGTACGGATATGCTTTTGTCTACGACGCACAGGGCGACTACCGGATGGAGGAAGAAGTCCTCCGGTGGGGCCTGGAAATGCTGAAGGGCATTAAGGAAACAGATGTTCCGACCTTCATGGACAAAACATTCGCGATGCTGTTGATTCTGCTCGCGCATGCCGGGATCAGGAGCGGAAAAGCAGCGGACGCCCGGCTCTCCCTTCGTAAAGCCGCCGGATATGTCCGCAGCTTTGACAGTGACCCCCATTACAGCCTGATCTCGCTTCGTTTTGTCGAAGTTAAGGAGAATATCGGTCTATATGACTGCTTCGGTCTGACGGCGCAGGAGAGCGTGGAGAATATGCTCCGGATGCTGCAGGACCAGGATCTGGATCAAATGTGGAAGGAGGTGTGCGAGGATGTCTGATAAGGCTGCAGCCAAATCCAATGTCTTTGCCGGCCGTAATTTCCGCCTGGTGTTTTTCGGAGCACTGGTGTCGGATCTGGGCGCCGTGCTCTACAGTTTTGCAGTGAGCTTCTATATCCTGGAGATCAGCGGCAATAATGCCTTTCTGCAGGGTCTGTACCTGGCTCTGTGCGGTGTGGTTCTGCTGATCAGTACGCCGGTCGGCGGCGTGCTGGGCGACCGCTATAATAAGGCCAGGATCATGTTTATCTGCGATTATCTGAAGGGCGGACTGATCCTGCTCGCTACGCTGGGGATCCTGTGCTTTCCGGCTCACGGCGTACAGCTGGTGATCCTCTTTATCGTCGGGATCCTCGGCAACGCGGTCAGCGGGATTTTTTCTCCCTCCTCAGCCGCACTGCTCCCCCACATTGTTCCGGAGGAGCGGCTGCAGCAGGCCAATTCGTATTTTACGGCGAAAAGTTCTCTTCAGAGCATTCTGGGTGTTGTGCTGGCGGGGGTATTATACGCCGCTCTCCCGATCCAGATCCTCTTCCTGTTCGTCGGTATCTGTTATACACTGTCGGGCGTATCCGAGATGTTCATCCGCTACCGGCATACTGCTCCCGCCGAAAAGCTGACGGTCGGCCTGGTCTTTTCCGATATGCGTGACGGTCTCCGCTATCTGAAGATGCAGAAAGCCATTATAGTCATGTTGGTCGCGATTCTGTTTGTCAACTTCTTTATCTCTCCGCTCACCGGTAATTTCATCCCGTATTTTGTTAAAACCGATATCGCGGGAGCATCCTCGTATCTGTTTGACAAGCTCCTGACGCCGGAACTGTGGTCATCCGTCTTTGAAATGCTTTCCGGTATCAGTATGCTGGTGGGCTCCCTCATCCTGAGCACACGGGAACAGCCTGATAAATGCGGGCATAAGACCGCGCTGAAACTCTGCATGATGGCCGGACTCATGCTCACGATCACCCTTCTCTACTGGCTCCTGGTCGACCGGGGACACTCTCTGAACCTCTTCCTGATTCTGTTCAGTCTGGGAAGTCTGATGATCGGCCTCCTGATCGTCTATATCAATATTCCGATCAGTACTGTGATCATGCGCATTGTCGACAAAGACAAGTTGAGCAAGGTCATGAGCATTATCAATCTGTTCTCCATGGGGCTGATTCCGATTGCTTCCGTATTGGCAGGTACGGTGCTGCAGTATGCCGGCAGCACGCCGCTCCTGCTTATCTGCTCCGCAGGATTTACAGTAACGGCCCTCTTCATGCTTTTCAACAAATCGACAAAAGAGATCTGATACAGCAAAACGGCTCCTATTCTTTAGGAGCCGTTTCAAATGTTAGAGTGTGGCCGTCGCTTCTGCAAATGATCTCACCGTCCGTATCCGTCCGGTAAACCTCTTTGCAGTACCGGTCAAGCCTCCGCAGGCAAACGTTGTGGGGATGATCGAATTCATTGTCCCTGCCGACGGAAATAACGGCATACCGGGGCTTGACAGCCGTGAGGAATTGTTCGGTGGAAGACGAAAAGCTGCCGTGGTGGGCAACCTTGAGAAGCGTGCTCTGCAGAGCCTGTCCCGAGGAGGTCACGGATTCCTCCTCCGCGGCCTCGGCATCGCCTGTGAACAGGAACGATGTCTCCCCGTATTCGATCCGCAGAATAATCGATATATTATTCTCCTCCTCCGCAGCAAGCGTCATATCGACCGGTCCGATAAAAGTGATCAGGGCGCTGCCCAGCCGGATCGTGTCGCCCGGCACAGGCACTTTGATCTCTTTCCCCTGTCTGGCCAAGTACTTGACAAAGCTGTTAAACGAGCGGCTGTCGTAAGAGGTGACCGGGCAGTAGGCTTCTCCGACCGTCGCGTAATTCAGTGCGCCGGACAGGCCCCCGACGTGGTCGATATGCGCATGGGAGCAAATGATATAATCCAGATGCCCGATCCCGTGCTGCTCCAAATAGGCATAGAGAAAGTCCGAATAATCCGGCAGCCCGCCGTCGATCAACATGTAGCGGCCGTCACACTCCACCAGCGCGGCATCCCCCTCCCCCACATCAAAGAAATGAATGCTGAAGGTCGAATCCTCCGGGAGCACTTCCGCAGGTGCGGACGACTCGTGGAAAGGCCATCCGGGTGCGTCATTCTGGATATACCAGATGCCCAGCGCAATCACGATCATGACCAGAGCCGCCGCGGCATAGACCAGAAGCGAACCCTGCTTCTTTTTCTTTCGCATAAACAATCCCTACTTCACATGGCAAATTCTTAAAAAACCCGGAACGGCTGATTCTCCGTCCCGGGTCATATATTGTATGTCAGAAACCTGCCCGGAACGGCTGTTAAGCCTCTTCCCGGGGTGCGCAGTGCAGCTGGCGGTAAAACCAGATGCCGTACAGGGCCATCGACAGCAGCTGCATGCCTACACAGGCAAAAATCATGATCATCGATACCGTCCTGGGCATCCCGCTCCACAGCAGGTGCAGGATCATGGTGGCATAGAGGAGGACCGTCGTCACTTTACCGTACCACCTTGCACTGTGGACCTCGCCGGTGCGCTTGATCGTCTCCAGACTGAGAATACCAAGCGTGATCTCCTTCACGACCATCAGTCCGAGCGGTATGGCCATCAGCGGTACGCGCAGTACCAGACAGGTCAGCATAGCGGCCTGCGTCAGTTTATCCGCGATGGGATCAAGCGCCTTGCCAAGGTCGCTCACCATATTGAAATGTCGCGCGATATATCCATCCGCTATATCCGTCAGCGCGGATACGATCAGAATGATCGCAGTCCACAGGCCGTCATTCCGCCCCAGATAAAGCCAGATAAAGACCGGAATCAGACAAATCCGAAAAACCGACAGAATATTGGGAATCGTCCAATTGCTCTTGCGTTTACCCTCATGCTCAGTAGAATTCATTTCTCTCTCTTATCCTCCTTGATGCTACGAAGAATATCATACACGAATTCAGGAAAAAAATCAAGTCCAAAAGAGAAATCGGCTCAAAATGCCTCGACAGATTGAATTCAAAAGCCCTTGCAGGTCTGTGCGCCTGCAAGGGCTTTGTTTTATACTAACATGCAGATTATCCGGCGTCAGCTGTAGAAGACAGGCGTGACCGGCTTGATCCCCAGAATCTCATCGATCCACTTGAACAGTGCTGCGTCCCAGAGCTTCCATTCGTGTGCAACGCCTGGGAAGATCTCGAACTGATACTCAAAGGGCAGATCCTTAAAGAACCATGTCAGCCCGTCGCCTTGGCCGCTTGGCTCGAGTGCTCCGGCAGCATGATAGATGCTCGGGAATGGTCCACCTTTTTCCACCAGACGGCGTGCCAGGAATTTGACGCCGTGCTCGGATTCGGCCGCGTTACCCTCACCAAAGACCAGGACATGGCGGCGTCCGCGGTAGGTGCCGTCATCCGTAAAGTATTGATCGGCAGCGTCTCCGCCCGAGAACGACCCGATCGCGCAGAAGGTCTCCGGGTATCCCAGGCCGATCCGCAGGCAGCCGTAGGCACCGTTGGAGAGCCCGCCGACATAATTGTCTTCGCGTTTCGCGGACAGGCAGGGGAAGACTTCCCTCAGTCTCTCCACCAGCTCGACGCCCAGGAATTCAGCGTAATTCTGGCCGTGCACCATGTTGGTGAACATGGATTTATGGGCGGTGACAACGACGACCGCGATGCCGCGCTCGCGTGCATAACGCTCCAGATTGGTATAGCGGATCCACAGCGTATGATCACCGGTTGAGCCGTGATACAGCCAGAAGGTCTTAAGCGGCTTTTCAGGATTCTGCGGCAGGATAATGCTGACGGGAATATCCAGATTCAGGACTTCCGAATACAGATTCATTTCAATTAATGCCATCTTACTCCCTCACTTTCCCGGCAAGAACCGTCATGGGGTCTTCCGTTGTCAGATCAGCGGGGATCCCGGCTTTCTGCAGTGCTTCGTAGAGTCTCTGGTCCTCTTCGGATCCTCCGCAGAGCGTGATCTCGGGCAGAAGCCCTTTGCGCCCGAGCAGTGTCAATTGCCTGACGGCATTGGGCAGATGATTGGCGCTTCGCAGCATGAATTCTTTGGGACCGAATACATCTTCCATTTTGAGTGCGGGGATCGGATCGTCGTAGAAGCGGTCCGGCTCCAGCAGACCGTTAATCGAAATGGCCTTGCCGAACGCGACGGGCTGTTCCAGCGCGGCTCTGACCGCACCGTAGCCGCCCATGCCATAGCCCGCGACCAGGCGGTCTTCAGGCTTGTCGGACATATTGAACCAGCCCTTGCAGAGCGCAGCGATCTCTTTGACAATATAGTCCAGCATATCATAGCCGTAATACATATTGACATAAAAGCTGTTCAGGCAGGAGGGCATCACGACAACGGTTCCCGACCCCTCAAAAACGGATTCCACCGTATAACGGCGCATCCAGGAAGTATTGTTGCCGGCCACATCATGCAGCAGAATCGCCAGCTTAAAAGGCCCCTTCTCACCGCGGCCCGGTACCAGCATATCGACCGGAAGCGGCGTGCGAGGAGCATGAGTCTGAATTTGCATGCGTAAATAATCCAAATGCTTAACCCCCTTTTTGATGATCCGCCGGATCATCCGGAGATGCCCGGCGGTTGTTTCTTAAAAACAGAGGCTGTCCGCGGACGGACAGCCTCCATTAACTGACTTGAAAGAATTACTCAGCAGTCGGAGCGTACAGATCTACCAGCTTCTTGAGGTAAGCGTACTTCTCCTCCGCTTCGGCCTGGGACTTCGCGAAGAGCCTGTCGGCACGGGCGGGGTTGGAATTCTTCAGGGAGGAGTAACGAACCTCACCCATCAGGAACTCCTTATAGTCGCCGGTCGGAGCCTTGCTGTCCAGACTGAACGGATTCTTGCCCTCTGCAATCAGAGCCGGGTTGTAACGGAAGTTGTTCCAGTAACCGGACTCAACCGCGAGCTTCTCCTCGGTCTGCGCCTTGCTCATGCCCTTACGGATACCATGGTTGATACAGGGAGCGTAAGCGATGATGATCGACGGTCCGGGATAAGCCTCGGCCTCCTGGAAGGCCTTCAGGCACTGGTTGTAATCGGCGCCCATGGAAACCTGAGCAACGTAGACATAACCATAGCTCATTGCGATGGCAGCCAGGTCTTTCTTCTTGGTTTCCTTACCGGCAGCGGCAAACTGAGCGATCGCGCCGGTACGGGTGGACTTGGAGGACTGTCCGCCGGTATTGGAGTAAACTTCGGTATCGAATACCAGAACGTTTACATCGTTGCCCGCAGCCAGAACGTGGTCCAGACCGCCAAAGCCGATATCATAGGCCCAGCCGTCACCACCAAGGATCCACTGGCTCTTCTTGGCCAGGAAGTCCTTATTCTTGACGATTTCCTTGCAGGTCTCGCACTCACAGCCTTCCAGAGCGGCGACCAGCTTGTCGGTGGCAGCGCCGTTCAGAGCGCCGACACTGAAGGTATCCAGGTATTCCTGGCATGCAGCCTTGACTTCATCGGAAGCCTTGTCGGAAGCGGCAACCGCCTCGACCTTGGACTTCAGGCCGTCACGCAGCGCTCTCTGAGCGAGGAACATGCCGTATCCGAATTCCGCGTTATCCTCAAACAGGGAGTTGGCCCAGGCGGGACCCTGACCCTTCTGGTTGACGGTGTAAGGCGTGGACGGACTGGAGTTGCCCCAGATGGAGGAACAACCGGTAGCATTGGCAATATACATACGATTGCCGAAGAGCTGAGTCGCGAGCTTCGCATAAGGAGTCTCGCCGCAGCCTGCGCAGGCGCCGGAGAACTCAAGCAGAGGCTTGTGGAACTGGCTGCCCTTTACGGTCGTATCTTTGAACTTGGCGAATACTTCGGGCTTCTCGGGCAGAGCCTGCGTATAATCGAATACGGGCTGCTCGTCCAGATGAGCATCCAGACGCTCCATAGCCAGAGCCTTGGCACCCTTCTTGCCGGGGCAGACATTCGCGCAGGATCCGCAGCCGGTGCAGTCCAGAACGGAAACGGTAACCGCGAAGACGTATCCGGGCATACCGGTCATCGGCAGGGTCTTGGTGCCCTCGGGCAGAGCCGCAGCTTCCTCAGCAGTCATAACAGCCGGACGAATGACGGCATGCGGACATACATAGGAGCAGAAATTACACTGGATGCAGTTGTCGGGATTCCATACGGGAACCGTAACCGCGATACCGCGCTTCTCAAAAGCGGAGGAACCGGACGGAGTGGAACCGTCAACATATGCCTTGAAAGCGGAAACAGGCAGCGTATTGCCTTCCTGAGCACTGACCTTGGACTGTACATTGTTGACAAAGTCAACGACATCCTGGCGCTCGCCCTTGGCAACGGTGAAGTCAAGACCTTCGTCCTTGGCATCCTTCCAGCTCTCGGGAACGGTGACTTCGATAACCTGCTTGGCACCTTCTTCGATCGCGGCCCAGTTCTTAAGCACGATATCCTCGCCCTTGCGGCCGTAGGTGGCCTTGGCAGCGGCCTTCATCAGGTCGATCGCCTTTTCCTCGGGGATGATGTTCGCCAGCTTGAAGAAAGCGGACTGCAGAATGGTGTTGATACGGGTCGGGCCCATGCCGGTCTCGATACCGATCTTAACGCCATCGATGGTGTAGAACTTGATATTGTGGTCAGCGATGAACTTCTTGACCTGACCGGGCAGATGCTCCTCAAGGCCCTGGGCATCCCAGCTGCAGTTCAGCAGGAAGGTGCCGCCGTCCACGAGCTCCTGAACCATATTATACTTGCGGATATAAGCCGGATTATGGCAGGCTACGAAATTGGCCTTATGGATCAGATAGGTGGACTTGATGGGGGTATGACCGAAGCGCAGGTGGCTCATGGTCACGCCGCCGGACTTCTTGGAGTCATAATCAAAGTACGCCTGAGCATACATATCGGTGTTGTCGCCGATGATCTTGATGGAGTTCTTGTTGGCACCTACGGTACCGTCGGCGCCCAGACCCCAGAACTTGCAGTTGATGGTGCCCTCGGGGGTCGTGATCAGCTGCTCGCCGAGAGGCAGTGACAGATTGGTCACATCGTCTTCGATGCCGACCGTGAATCTCTGCTTGGAGTCGTTATCATATACAGCCACGATCTGAGTGGGGGTCGTGTCCTTGGAGCCCAGTCCGTAACGGCCGGTGAATACCGGAACCTGATCGAACTTGGTGCCCTTAAGAGCAGCCACAACATCCAGATACAGAGGCTCACCCAGTGAGCCGGGCTCCTTGGTACGGTCCAGAACGGTGATTCTCTTGACCGTCTCGGGGATGGCGGCAACCAGAGCCTCAGCGCAGAACGGACGGTACAGGCGAACCTTTACCAGACCGACCTTCTCGCCCTTGGCCAGCAGGTAGTCAACGGTCTCCTCGATCGTATCATTGACGGAACCCATCGCGATGATAACCTTCTCGGCATCGGGAGCGCCGTAGTAGTTGAACAGCTTATAATCCGTACCGATCTTGGCATTGACCTTGTCCATATAGGTCTGAACGATCGCCGGCAGAGCATCGTAATACGGGTTGCAGGCTTCACGGGCCTGGAAGAAAATGTCGGGGTTCTGAGCAGAGCCTCTCTGGCAGGGATGGTTGGGATTAAGGGCGTTCTTGCGGAAAGCCTCTACCGCGTCCATATCCAGCATTTCCTTGAGGTCTTCGTAATCCCAGGTCTCGATCTTCTGGATCTCGTGGGAGGTGCGGAATCCGTCAAAGAAATTGATGAAGGGTACGCGGCCCTTGATCGCGGCCAGGTGAGCGACGGGCGTCAGGTCCATAACTTCCTGTACGCTGGATTCACAGAGCATGGCGCAGCCGGTCTGGCGGCAGGCATAGACATCGGAATGATCGCCGAAAATCGACAGGGCGTGGCTGGCAATTGCACGTGCGGATACATTGATAACACCGGGCAGCTGCTCACCGGCAATTTTGTACAGATTGGGGATCATCAGCAGCAGTCCCTGGGAAGCGGTATAGGTGGTGGTCAGCGCACCCGCGGCCAGAGAACCATGAACGGTTCCGGCGGCACCGGCTTCGGACTGCATCTCGGTAATCTGTACTGTCTGGCCGAATACATTGGTGCGGCCTGCAGTCGCCCATTCGTCCGTGGCTTCTGCCATGACGGAAGACGGCGTAATCGGATAAATAGCCGCTACTTCGGTATATGCGTAGGACGCATGCGCCGCAGCGTGGTTACCATCCATTGTTTTCATACTTCTTGCCATTGGATACATCCTTTCTTTCTGGGCTAGCGCCCTGGAGTTTATGATGAAAGATGCCACGAACATGCCAATAACAGGCATCTCTTCATACCTATGTTCAGTATAGCATTATTTCCGGGAATTGTAAAGAGAAACAATAATATTTATTTAGCTGCCGAACTTATAAATCTCGATGTGCTGCACCACAACATCCTCGATCGGCTTGTCTTTGAGCGCGACCGTCTGATCCTTGCCGTACTTGATGATCGCTTCGTTGATCTCTTTTTCGCCGTAAGTCCTGACATTGCAGATCGCGTCCACGATATCCATGCCCTCGACGACCTGGCCGAATACGGTATGCGTATACTGCGAATATGCGTCGGGGTAGGTCTTGGCACGCAGGTTGGACATCTGGAAGTCCAGATAGATGGCGCCGCCGACTTCCGCGAATTTATTGATCTTGGCATCATCGACCTTGTATTTGTCGGCGATGTCGAGGTTCAGGCGCTGATAGAAGTCCACATCTTTATCCTGCTGAGTGATGATGAAGAACTGGCTGCCGTTGGTATTCGGGCCGCGGTTGGCCATGCAGAGGGCTCCGCGGTAAGTGCCGAGATAGGAGCAGTTCTCATCGTCAAAGGTCTTGCCCCAGATGCTCTCGCCGCCGGTGCCGGTGCCGTTCGGGTCACCGCTCTGGATCATAAAGTCTTTGATGACACGGTGGAAAAGCAGTCCGTCATAATAGCCTTCTTTAGCGTGGGTCACGAAATTCTCGACCGTCTTGGGCGCCTCCTTGGGGAAAAGCCGGATGACGATATTGCCCATACTGGTCTCGATGCGCGCCATGGTATCTCCCTTTGCCGGAGCCTCGAACTGTTTTTCGTAATAGGAATCGCTATAATGTTTATAAACGCTGGAATCTTTGCATCCCATGCCGGAAACCGCCAGTAAAAGCAGTATCCCGACGATCGCCATGATCTTTCTCTTCATGATACTTCCTCCATTACTTCTCTTTATCCTGCAAAGCGGCCTGCTCGATGATCTCGAGTACCCGCAGATTGCCGTTCTGTCCCGGATCGCGCTGCATCGCTTCTCTGTATTGATCCCGATGCTGATAGACTTCCCGGGCGGAGGCGAGGATCGTCTCCGGATTCATCTTTTCCTGCTCAAGCGTCAGACTGAAGCCCTTTCCGGTGAAGGATGCCGCGTTCAGGATCTGATCGCCCCGGCTCGCGGAAAGAGGCAGGGGCACCAGTACATTGGGCAGCCGGAGCGCCAGGATCTCCGCCAGCGAGTTCGCACCGGCGCGGCACATCGTGAGATCGGCCGCCGCGTAGAAATGCGGCATTTCCTCATTCGCGTATTCAATCTGGTAGTAGCCGGGCGTGCCCTCAAGGGACGGATCCGCATTGCCTTTGCCGCAGAGATGCAGGACCTCGAATTCGGGCAGCACCTTGGGAAGCGCTTCCCGGATGCCGTCATTCAGTGCCTTGGCACCGGTGCTCCCGCCCATCACCAGCAGGATGGGCTTTGTCCCGGAGAGGCCGCTGATCGCAAGTCCCTGCTCACGGCTCCCGGCAAGCAAACTGTCCCGGATCGGTGTTCCGGTATAAACGCCCTTGCCGTGACGGATCTTATCGAGCGCCTCGGGAAAATTCACGCAGACCTTGGTCGCGAAGGGGACGGAGAGTTTATTCGCAAGACCGGGCGTGATGTCCGACTCGTGGCAGACGACCGGTACATGGTAACGGTGCGCGGCGATCACGACCGGGACGCTGACGAAGCCGCCTTTCGAGAAAACCACATCCGGCTTAAGCTCGCGGATCAGCCGTTTGGCCTGACGGATCCCTCTGAGCACATGGAAGGGCATGGTCAGGTTCTCCACCGTAAAATAGCGGTTCAGCCGTTCGGAATCGATCCCGTAATAGGGGATCTTCATCTCCCCGATCAGGCGGCGCTCCATTCCGTCCTCGCTGCCGATATAAATCACTTCATGCCCGCGTTCCTGCAGATAGGGAATCAGAGCCATGTTGGGGGTGACATGCCCTCCGGTGCCTCCGCCGGTCAGAATCACCCGCAGATGCTTTGTCTCCATCAGGCTTCCCCCAATCCGGCACGGATCTCGGCCGCGGCGGAGTGGATGGCTTCGCTGCCCGGGGCGGTCGGCACCCAAGACATCCGGACCGTGTCGCCCACGTAGCGGGGAATCAGATGCATATGATAATGCCTGACCGTCTGTCCGGCGGCCTCGCCGTTATTCTGCAGCACATTGATCCCGTCAGGATGAAGGGTATTGTTCATGGCGCGGACGACACGCTGCGCGGTCTTGATCACAGCGACGGCGCTCGCCTCGTCAAGCTTGGTGAAATCATCCGCGTGACGCTTGGGAATAACCAACAGATGTCCGGGGTTGGCCGGTGAAATATCCGCTACCACCCTGACGTCCTCCGTCTCAAGCACTGTCTCGGAGGGGATCTCTCCTGAGGCGATCATGCAAAAAATACAACCATCCATGATAATTCTCCTTTCCGGGCAGCCTGTCGGCGCCCTGCGGGCGATCAGGCCGAAGGCCCGTCCCCGTCCGTCTTTTTTTCTTTAAGAAGCGCTTCATAAACCTCGCGCCTCGGAATGCCCCTGTCCCGGGCCACTTTTTTCATGGCCTCTTTGGCCGGAAGGTCCGGATACAGCTGCATATGTTCGGTAAAGCTCATATTCTCCCACCTGGCCTGCTGCTCGCGGGTCAGTTCCCCGGGGTCTGCTCCGCCCAGGATCAGGACGTATTCGCCCCGCGGCTCGGTCGTCCGGTAGTATTCCACTGCTTCGCCCAGCGTCATTCTGAGCAGTTCTTCATGCACCTTGGTGAGTTCCCGGGCCAGTGCCGCAGGACGGTCGCCAAGTGCCTCCAGCAGCTGTTCGAGCGTCTTGCGGAGGCGATGCGGGGCTTCGTAGAGGATCACCGTCCTCTCCTCTGTCCGTAACCGTGCGAGCACTTCTGCTCTCTCTTTGGAGGACGCGGGCAGGAACCCCTCAAAGACAAAGCGGCGGCTCGGCATGCCCGACATGGAGAGTGCTGTGATAAAGGCGCAGGGACCGGGCACAGCCGTCACCCTGATGCCGTCCTCGTGGCAGCGCCTTACCAGGATCTCGCCCGGATCTGAAATCGCGGGCGTCCCGGCGTCGCTTACCAGGACAACATGCTTGCCTTCTTTAAGCCGTGCCAGAATCTCGTCCGAGCGGTCGGCTTCGTTGTCCTTATGGCAGCTGATCATGGGCGTGCGGATATCAAAATGATTCAGCAGTCCCAGTGTATGCCGGGTATCCTCGGCGGCAATCAGATCGGCTCCGCGCAGCGCTTCAAGCGCTCTGGCCGAGATATCTTCCAGATTGCCGATCGGAGTGGCGCAAACGGTTAAAGTCCCGCTCATTCCGCTATTCCTCCCTCCTGGGTCCGTGTCACAGCCGGTTCACCAGCTTCATGATCAGAGATTCTTCGATTCGTATCGCGGTCTTGGGGCAAAGCTCCTGACAGCAGTAGCATCGGATGCATTTGTGGTAATCCGCTTTGGGGAACTTCCCCTGCATCCGGATCGCATGGGCCGGGCAATTCCTGAGGCATGCCTGGCAGCCGATGCATTTATCTTTTTGAAAGCGGACTTTGGGTCTGAGTGTGTGGGACAGTTTTTGAACGATGACCCCATAGTCGCTCGTCAATTCGGGGTTAATGTGGTCCGGCATGCGGAAATCCGGACAGAGGAAACGTTCGACCGGTTCGCCGGTGACTTCCACCTCTTCAAACCGGTCCGGCGCAAGCCCGCGCTGCCAGGCATGCTGCCACGTGAACACAGCCGGCCTCTCCAGACCGATAATGTGGCAGGCGACAGCGTCCAGCGCGAAGGGATTATCCGAAGCCAGCACCGCGTTGATCCGGCGCGGCGTACCGCCTGAAGGGCCGTTTCCCTCCATGCCGATAATGCCGTCCATAAAGGCAAGCACCGGTTTGGCCGCCAGGCAGATGTCGATCAGTGCATCCGCGAAATCGTCCGAATCCGGCATGCTGAAATGATACTCGGCCTTCTTGGTGCCGGGCACCGTGCCGAACATATTCTTGACGGCTCCGGTAAAGGTCATCATGCTGTGCGTTTTAAGCTTGGAAACGGAGATCACCTTGTCCACGTCTCCCAGCATCGCCGTCTGCGTCAGCTGCTTCAGCAGTTTCCCCTCGGGGAGGGAAATCGTACGCGACCCGGTATTGTAGTTCAGGCTCGCTCCGCTCTCCTCGGCGGCCTGAATCATTCCGTTCACGCGGTAATTTCTCCTAAGGATCTCTTCGTTAAAAAGTCCGCCGGGGCTGTCCCCGATCACGACTTTCGCACCATATTCGATCAGAAGCTTCGCTAGCTCCCGTACAAAGGCCGGGTGCGTCGTCGCCGCGGAGTCCGCTCCTTTGCTCAGAAGGAGGTTGACTTTGAGCAGAACACGGTCGCCCGGATCGATATAGGGGGCAAAGCCGCCCAGATCTTCAATAGCCTGTGACAGAGCCGCACGGAGTTCCTCCTCCTGATACGTCTCACAATAGTGTAAACTGGTCTTCCACATGATCCGCTTCATATATGGCCTTTACAGGAGCCGTATATGTACCATCCTCTTCATAAATGATTAAGGGCTTTGTAATGCGCATGCCCTGTGAACCGTCCCGCATGCCCTCGATGAGCAGCATATTCGGCTCGCGCATGGCTTTGGGATATACCAGGCAGAGCTTCTTAGGTTCGATCCGCATCTCGTGCATGCCGGTCAATATCTCGGTCAGGCGCTCGGGGCGGTGGACCATGTAGAATCTGCCGTGGCTTCGCAGCAGCCAGGCCGCCGCCCGCAGCACGTCAAGGAGCGTGCAGCTGACCTCATGCCTCGCGAGGCTCATAGGATCCAGGCGGTTCTGCATCCCGCTCGCTGCCCGTACGTAAGGAGGATTGACCGTCACCACATCCTGCGAACCCGGCCGCCCAAGAGTATCCGGCGCCCGGACATCGCCTTCACAGATGACGATATTGTCATCCCTCCCGTTCAGCCGGACGCTGCGGCAGGCCATATCAGCCGATTCGGACTGCAGTTCCACGCCCCGGTAAAAAGCATCGGGTCGGCGGCTGTCCATCAGGATCGGGATCACACCGGTCCCGGTGCAGAGATCCGTCACCTTTTCACCGGGATAAACCCTGGCAAAAGCCGAGAGGAGCACCGCATCCATGCCGAAGCAGAAACGTCCGGGATGCTGGATGATCCTCCGTCCCTGACGCTGCAGATCATCGATCCGCTCCCCCTCCCGCAGCAGCTCAGCCTCCATTACGCTCCAGTTCTCTCAGCTCGCGCTTCGCCTCGCTGTCCATGGGCTCTTCTTCATTGCTGTGGGCGCGTCCTCTGCGGCGCCGCACGATCCGCACCTGATCCGTCGGATACTCGGTGATCTCAACGTCATCCTTATCATCTTCGCGGATACCGACCTTGAGGAGCTGGCGCAGGATATTCACATGCAGCACCTCGCCCACTCCGTCGGGCGTCTCGACCAGATCCCCTTCGGAGGGCAGGTTGCGAGTCAGCTCTTCATAAGTATTCTCCTCGTATTTGAGGCAGCACATCAGACGGCCGCAGGTGCCCGAAATCTTGGTCGGATTCAGAGAAAGGTTCTGGTCCTTGGCCATTTTGATGGATACCGGGATAAAGTCCGGCAGAAAAGTCTGGCAGCAAAAAGGTCTGCCGCAGATACCGATACTCGCGCAGGCACGCGCCTCGTCGCGTACGCCGATCTGCCGCAGCTCGATCCGGGTTCGGAAGACCGAAGCCAGATCCTTGACCAGTTCGCGGAAGTCCACCCGGCCGTCCGCCGTAAAGTAAAAGAGGATCTTGTTGCCGTCGAGCGTATACTCCGCGCCGACCAGCTTCATCTCGAGGCCGTGCTTCTCGATCTTCTCGCGGCATATATCCATGGCGCTTTTCTCCATGGAAATATTGCGGCGGTTGGCCTCCTTATCCTGTTCGGTCGCCTTGCGCAGGATCGTCCGGACCGGAGGCACAATATCCTCGTCCGCAGCCAGACGCGGCCCATGGATCACCTGTCCGTACTCCACGCCGCGGGCCGTTTCCACGACGACATAGTCGCCTTTCTGCACCTCATACGGCCCGGGCTGGAAGGAATAGACCTTGCCGCCGTGTCTGAATCTGACACCTATAATCGTAATCAAAAAATCTCCTCCTATATTGATCTCCTGACCGAAAGCTTCATCAGAAGCCAGTCGGACCAAAGAGCGTAGTTGACATTATGTTCTAATTTGCGGCGTGCTTCCTCAAGCACCCGGACTTTGCGGTAAAGCTCGGGGATGTCGTACGCATCCGCGGCCTGACGCAGCGCTTCCTGCCGGTCCCGGCAGATACAGGCCGATGTGCTGCCGGTCTCGCGTACCAGGATCAGATCCCGGAACCACACCATGCACATCCTGAGGATCTCCTGAATATGCGCTTTATCTTCTTCAAGGGCCGTATCCCATCCAAGGATCCGGTAGGGATCGCCCCCGGCAAGAGACCCCAGCCTCTCCATCCAGCGCGCGCGGAGCTCTTTATACTCCTGCGATCCGGCCGCCTTCAGGGCCTGGCCCACACTGCCTCCGCAGAACGCGGCGCTTTTCTCGGCGAGTGTGCGGTCCACGCCATACTGCTTCTGCAGTATCCCGGCTACCTTGTCTTCGGGCAGGGGCAGGAGCCTTACCATCACGCAGCGCGAACGCACCGTGGGCAGGAAACTCTGCACACTCTCGGCAAGCAGCAGGATCACCGCATACGCGGGCGGCTCCTCGATCGTCTTAAGGATCACATTCTGCGCCTGCACGCTCAGATTCTGCGCCTGCTCGATCACATAGACCTTGCGGCCCTCATAATACGGCAGAATATCAATATCGTGCACCAGTTCCTCACGGATCATCTGGACCGGCAGATTGCCCTTCTCATCCGGGCGGATATAGTGCACGTCGGGGTGATTCTCTGACAGAAAAACGCGGCAGGAATCACATCTGCCGCACGCTTCTCCATTTCTGGGAGCCTGACAGACCAAAGCACGGGCAAACTGACGGCAAAGCGTCTTTTTGCCGGCTCCTTCAGCCCCTTCCACCAGGTAGGCATGGCTGACCTTACCCGAGAGCACCTGCGCGCGCAGATGCCTCACGCAGGCCTCGTGTCCGGTCAAAACGACCTTATCAGCTGATACTTCCATTAAAACTTGTGGAACTGCTCCACGTCAATCACAAATACAGTCGCGCCGCCCGCGGTAATCTCGATGGGATACGGAATATATCCTTCCGGTGAAGAGGTGTAGGGCTGGTTGGCGATCGTCATCTGCTTCTTGGTCTTGCAGCATTCGTGCACGATCTTGAGCGCCTCGTCCAGACGTTCCTCATTCACGCCCATCAGCATCGTGGAGTTGCCGACGCGCAAGAATCCGCCGGTACTGGCCAGCTTGGTTACCTGAAATCCTTCTTTATTCATCGCGGTAATCAGGCGGCCCACATCCTCATCGTGAATAATAGCCATGATCAGTTTCATATTCTGCATCTCCTTTCGTCTTTATCCGTGGTCATCCCTACTCCGGAAAGCAGGGGTTCCACAATTTCCATGATATGCTTGTGGACTTCCTCAGGCGAATCCGAACCGTCTACCATCCTGATCCGCTCAGGGTACAAACGCTGCAGCACGGCAAACCCGTCATGCACCTTATGGTGAAAGTCGTTTTGCTGCAGCTCCATCCGGTCCAGATGACCGTCATACTGGCGATTCTTGCGCCGCAGGCCTTCTTCATAATCGATCTGCAGCAGAATCGTTAAATCGGGGGCAAGGCCTCCGGTCGCGAAATGGTTGAACGCAGCCACTTCCTCAACACCCAGTCCGCGTCCGATTCCCTGGTAGACCAAGCTGGAATCCGTGAAGCGGTCGCATAATACGATCCTGCCGGCCTCGAGTGCCGGCCGGATCCGTTCAGCCGTATGCTGGGCTCTCGCCGCCGCGTACAGAAGTGCCTCCGTCCGGGCATCCATTTCCGCACACTCCGGATCCAGCAGCAGATCGCGGATCCGTTCACTGATCCTGGTCCCGCCGGGCTCACGCGTGCGGACTATATCAAAACCCCTCTGTTCCAGATCCTGTTCAAGCAAATCCATCTGCAGAGACTTGCCGGATCCGTCAGGGCCCTCCATCGTAATAAACAGCCCCATTGTCTTCCCTCCATATCGGCTGCGCCAAAGCTGCTTACAGTATAACACATTCCCCTGTTTTTTTCAATTTTATTCTTGTAAGCGCGGGCAGTTTTCACAGAATATTAACACACTATTTACGCAAAAAGCACAGCCCTCGGGCCATTCTGCCGCTACGCAGAAGGAGCTGAGCAACGGATCCTTGCTCAGCTCCTTTGGATTTAATCGTCAGAATCTGTCCGGCCGCCTTTACGACGAAGTCACCGTCATCTTGACCGCATTTGAATAAACCGTATTGCCATTCGCGTCCGTAACCCTGCAGCGGTACATTCTTCCGTGGTAGAGCCAGGTCACTTTGAATGAAACCTTCTCCGTGTTATAGCCGGTGGAAGCGCTCAGGTTGGTCCAGCTGCCCCCGTTATCGGTACTGTACTGCCACTGGTATTTGAGCCCGGTGCCGGTCGCCTTAACACTGAATGAACCGGTCGTGCCGACTGCGGCGGTGAGACTCTTGGGCTGTGTCGTGATCCTGGGCCCGGTCGTGGGCGTCGTGGAAGAACTGCTGCCCACGGTCATCCTGGCCGCGCTGCTGTAAACGGTATTGCCGTTGGAATCCTTGATCATGCAGCGGTAGAGCCGTCCGTTAAAGAGATTCGAAACCGTAAACTGCACAGTGTCGGTATTATATCCCTTGGAAACACTCAGGTTGGTCCAGCTGCTGCCGTTATTATCACTATACTGCCACTGATACTTCAGTCCGGTACCCGTCGCTTTGACGCTGAAAGAGCCGGTCGCGCCGATCGGAGCGGTAAGGTTGGAAGGCTGGGACGTGATCTTAATGGGATCGGCCGTGGTCTCGGAGCTTCCGGAATCCGATCCGGATCCTGATCCGCTTTCGCCGCTGCTGCCCGAACCGGACTGCGTGACTTTAGCATAAGCTTCGGCGAGAGCCCTCCAGGTCTGCTGTCCCACAACGCCGTCCACCGTAAGCTTTTTGGCTGTCTGGAACTGCTTAACGGCATTCACGGTCTGATTGCCGAAATCGCCGTCCACCGGTCCGACACTGTAGCCGACCGCGTTCAGCCAGGTCTGCAGTGTTCTTACCGCGGATGTATTGGTGCTGCCTTTGGACAGCTGCGGGAATTTGCTCACATCGGGCACGCCTGCCTCAGAGGAGGTTCCCGAACCGCTGCCGCTGCCGGAAGACGAACCGCTGTCTCCGGAGCTTGAAGCGGTACCCACCGTCATCTTGACCGCATTACTGTAAACCGTATTGCCCTTGGAATCCTTGATCATGCAGCGGTACAGACGTCCGTTAAAGCTCTGCAGTACCGTAAATGACACCGTATCGGTATTATATCCCGTCGAGACGCTCAGGTTGCTCCAGGTTGCTCCGTTATCCTGGCTGGACTGCCAGCGGTAGGTCAGGCCCGTACCGGTCGCTTTGACGCTGAAGGAGCCGCTTGCACCGACTGGCGCTGTCAGATCCGAGGGCTGGGAAGTGATCTTGATCGTACTCTCCGTTCCGGCAGGAGTCCCCACCGTCATCTTGACCGCGTTACTGTAGACCGTATTGCCCTTGGAATCCTTGATCATGCAGCGGTACAGCCGCCCGTTAAAGCTCTGCAGCACCGTAAACGACACCGTATCGGTATTATATCCCGTCGAGACGCTAAGATTGCTCCAGGTCGCTCCGTTATCCTGGCTGGACTGCCAGCGGTAGGTCAGACCCGTACCGGTCGCTTTGACGCTGAAGAAGCCGCTTGCACCGACCGGCGCTGTCAGATCCGAAGGCTGGGAAGTGATCTTGATCGGATCTTCCGTAACCACAGGCTCTTCGTTTGAGCCGGAATTTTCCCCGTTACCCGTCCCTGCCGGAGCCGTCGCGTACGCATAAGCCTCCGCAAGCGCTCTCCATGTCTGCTGTCCCACAACACCGTCAGCCGTCAGGTTTTTGGCCGTCTGGAACTGTCTGACCGCATTATAGGTCTGATTGCCGAAATCTCCGTCCACCGGCCCGACACTGTAACCGACCGTGTTCAGCCAGGTCTGCAAGGTCTTAACCGCATCCGTACTCTTGCTGCCCTTGGACAGCTGCGGGAATCTGGAAACATCCGGAATCTGCACCTGACCGGACTCACCCGTTCCGGCATTGCCGCTTTCGGACGCTTCCCGCTCTCTCAGTTCTTCCTGATAGGAGGGAACCACCGCTGCCAGGGCCGCCCAGGTGATTTTATCCACAATACCGGATTCGGTCAGCTTATGATCCTTTTGGAACTGCATAACCGCTTCCTTGGTCTGGATCCCGAAATACTCATCCAGCCCGCCGAATTCGTATCCGAGCTCGGCTAGCCAGCTCTGCAGGCGGCCGACATACGCGCCGGAATCGCCTCTGGTCAATGTCGGATACGTACTGATCTCGCCGACCACCGAAATGACCGGATCATTATACCCCGACGCGATCCCGGTACGGTTGTAAACCTCGGAATCCGTTGTATTCTCGCCGTCGAGCGGCTTCTTGGAACCCCAGGTGCTCATGGTCGGATAACGTCCGGCGTAATCGACCAGCGTCACATCCATATCCACCGCACCGGCGATGCCATCGATCGTCCCCCAGGAAGCACCGGAATACTGCCACATGGTAAAGCCGTTTTTGTAATCGCCCAGATTGGACTGATAATAGGCATACCATACGTCATAACCGTTTTTGCCGAAATCTTCCGCATAAAGCTTGGTATTCAGCAGGCTCTCATAGGAGTACACACCCGGCGTATAGCCCAGCTCCTTGATGCGGCGGCAGAAAGCCAGCGCCACATCCGTATACTGACGCCTGGAAAGATTGGCCCGCAGCACGCGGCCGCCGCCCTCCAGATCCTCGACATCGATATATACCGGATACTTGACCTGATACGGTGCGATCAGCTTGGCCACATAATTGGCTTCCTCAATAGCCTCGGCCACATTGATGGCCTGCGTATAGAAGTAAACACCGATGGGAATGCCGGCCGCCGCGGCCCCCTTCATATTGACCTCAAAATAGTCATCCGTAAACAGCTTGCCCGTGGAACCGCCGCGGTATCCCGCGCGGATGATCACAAACTGACATCCGGCCTCTCTTACTTTACCCCAGTTGATATAGGCCTGGAATTCAGAAACATCGATTCCCCAGACACTGGCCATGGCGCCGTTCTCGTTAAAGAACTGTGCGCGGCCATCGATGAAATGCCAGCCATACAAGCGGTGACCGTTATCGAGATAATAACGAACGCCATCCCTTTCCACCCATCCGTTCGTATAGGCTTTGACAGCCTGACCGGGAAGGGCGGCAAAGAGGAGGACGCAGCATATTATCCAAGCTCCCAACCTTTGTACTGATCTCTTCATTCGTTTGACCTCATTCATAGATTACCACACATGGGCAGTATAATCATAGCACAATATGCGGCCTTTGTCAATCTTTTTGTTACAATATTATGAACTGTTTTTGACATTCAGCCGGCTATCATGACAAAAAGCCCCTGCAGCGCCAAAAACCCGAATTTTTTAAGCATATAATAAATTAACAAAAAAGACGCTGCACGCGGCAGCGCCCTCTGAAAGTCATTTTTCAGGATATTATGCTCATCAATATCCCGCCGTCATCTCCTGCTTCAGCGCCTCGGTCAGGCGGTCCGCTTCTTCTGCGGTCTTGCCGTTGGAGCCAAAGTAGAACTTGATCTTGGGCTCGGTGCCGGAAGGACGCACGCAGACCCAGCAGTTGTTCTCCAGCACAAAGCGCAGGACGTTGGACTTCGGATAATCCAGATAACCCTTCTGATAATCCTGGATCTCCAGCACCTTGAGGCCGGCGATCTCGGTCTTGGGATCCGCACGCAGGCCATCCATGATAGCCTTCATCTTAGCGGCGCCCTCAATGCCTTCAAAAGCCATGGATACAACGGCTTCTTTGTAATATCCATACTTCTGATACAGGGATTCCAGATAATCGTTCAGGCTCTGGCCGCGGGATTTGCAAATGGCTGCCATCTCGCAGATCAGCATGGCCGCACTCACCGCGTCTTTATCACGCGCATAGGTGCCGCACAGATATCCGTAGCTCTCTTCAAAGCCAAAGAGGAAGGTGCCCTTGCCGGTCAGCTCGCTCTTCAGGATCTGCTCGCCGATAAACTTGAAACCGGTCAGAACATTCCGGAGCTCTACGCCGTATTCTTCGGCCATGGGGCGGACCATCTCAGTGGTAACGATACTCTTGACGATAAAGCCGTCGGCGGGCAGGCGGCCGGTTTTCTTGCGGGCTTCCAGCACATAATTGGTAAGCAGCATACCTGTCATATTACCGGTAAAGGTCTTATAGCCTTCCGGTGTCTTGACCATGATGCCGACACGGTCCGCATCGGGATCCGTTCCGACGATCAGATCGGCGTCGATCTGCTCCGCCAGTTTGCGGCCAAGCTCCAGCGCGCGCGGATCTTCGGGGTTCGGCAGTACTACAGTCGGGAAATTGCCGTCCGGCAGCTCCTGTTCTTTGACTACATGTACCTGGTTAAAACCGCACTCCGCGAGGATCCTGCGGACAGGCTTGTTGCCGGTGCCGTGCAGCGGGGTGTAGACGACCTTCAGATCGCCTGCGCACTTGGCGAGCGTCTCAGGGTCGATCAGGCGGCTCTTGATCTCCGCGATATAGGCGGCGTCCAGATCCTCGCCAATCTCCACGTACAGGCCCTTCGCCTCAGCTTCGGCTCTCGGCATGGTGCGGATTCCGTCGAACATATCGACCTTCATCACATCATCGATGATTTCGCCGTCCATGGGAGGCGGTACCTGGCATCCGTCTTCCCAGTAAGCCTTGTAGCCGTTATACTTGGCGGGATTGTGGCTGGCCGTGATGACGACACCGCTCTTGCATCCCAGCTTGCGGATGGTGAAGGACAGCTCCGGAACAGGTCTCAGCGACTCGAACACGTAGGTCTTGATGCCGTTGCCGTTAAATACGGCAGCCGTCTCACGGGCAAACAAATCTGATTTGTTGCGGGAATCGTATGCGATCGCGACACCCTTTTCGGCCGACTTGGGATCCTTGCGAAGCAGATAATTCGCAAGACCCTGTGTGGCATGGCGCACCGTATAGACGTTCATCCGGTTGGCACCGGCGGCAATCACGCCGCGCAGGCCGGCGGTACCGAATTCAAGATCGCGGTAGAAACGGTCCTCGATCTCTTTCTCGTCCCCGGCAATAGCCCGGAGTTCCGCCTTGGTCTCTTCGTCCACCGCATCGGCGGCGAGCCAGCGCTCATACCTCGTTCTGTACTCTTCCATTAATACAATTCCTCCTTTATTGGATTGTAAATGATCGGTTGATTATTCATCATCCGTATAAATATTTAACCTTCCGCGGATGAATCCTCGCCTGCGGCGGGGCCGGAGCCGCCCACCTCATCCGGGGCGTCTTCGGGTGAATTGACCTCTCCGGGCACTTCCGGAGCAGAAATATCTTCAGGCACACTCTCCGGCTCCGAAGATTCCTGTTCAGAGGCTTCCTGCTCAGAGGACTCCTCCGGGGCGGAGCTTTCTTCGGCAGAGCTTTCTTCGAGAGAGCTCTCCTCGGGTGCAGAGCTTTCTTCAGCCGAACTCTCCTCGATAGAGCTCTCCTCTGCGGAACTTTCTTCTACAGAACTTTCCTCCTCCGAGCTCTCCTCGGCCGAACTCTCGGGCTTCGAACTGATTTCTTCAGAACTTTCGGGGGCGGAGCTCTGCTCAACCGGCACAAACTTGGAGAAATACAGGTCGATCACCGGAGAGGAATTATTGTCGATCCGCAGTGTATACATCAGGACTTCATAGCCGGGATGGATCAGCGCGAGTGAATAAGTCCCCACGGGCACGGTGAAACGAAGCGCGTTCCCGTTATAGGTCCCGATATATTCTCCATTGCTGTAAAGGTCCGTTCCCGTCATCGAAGCCGAAACGGATACGCGGAACTGCGTAGCCTTGAGCTTGTATTCAAAGACGGAATACGGCTGCTGAATGTTCAGCACCTCCTCGATGCTCTCAAATCCGTCCGATTCGATCAGCAGTGTGTGCTCACCGTACGTCAGCGTAAAGCTTCGCTCCGTCTGTTCCTCACCGTCGATTGTCACGCGCGCCCCGTCGTCCGGTGTGATCTGCAGAACGACCTGACCGGTTTTTTCCTCTTCCAGGCGGATTTCCAGCTCCTTGCGGATCGAAGCCACGACAAAGACGGTCCCCGAGCCCACCACCTGGTCATCCTTACGGACCTCGTAACGGTTAAAGCCCTCTGTCAGTACGATGGGCATCATATCGGGCTTGATCTCGGTCTCGACCTGACTGCCGACCTGCGGAATAAAGGAGATGATCATGCCTTCGAGTTCTTCCGCATTGGTGATCGTTACGGTTCCGATGGAATGGGTGACGCGGATCATGTAAATATGATTATCCACCACCGTCATATTGAGAACGTACTGGCCTGTGATCTCGGCGGGATCCAGGTCCTCGCCCTTATACTGGCAGATCAGATGGTCATCGTAATGATAGGTTTTCTTCTGAACTTTGATGGTCTGACGGCCCGCGTCAGTTTCCGCTCCGATCACATCTTTCATGATCGTGGCGCCGGCCGAAATTCTGAGCCGCTGGATCTTATCCGTAGCGCCGTGCAGGTAGGAAACCTCCACCAGATCGCCGACCGCGAGCGTTTCCGCCGTGACCTGCGTGCCGGCCGCGTCCATTATCTGCCCCGCATTCGCGAGATTGAATTCCATCTCTTCCTGCTGATCGGCCGAGTAGATCCGGATGATATCCTTATCCAGATCCAACTGTGTAATAATGCCGAAAAGCGATGCGTTGGAATAGCTCTCTTCCTCAGAAGACTCCTCTTCGGAAGAGGAATCCGGAGCCGCGCTCCTGGCGTTATCCTGCCAGCGCTTGGACAGAAGCAGCAGCAGTATGATGGCGGCTGCGACGATGACATAAGCGACCAGGAGAGCAATGCGGACCGGTTTGCCCGCGTCCACCGCTTCGTCGTCCTCTTCTTCGTCTTCTTCCTCCGGCTCTTCCCGGTTGATAGTATGCTCCATATCATCCACAGGCTCACGCGGGACAGAAGCGGTCTTCATGGCGTGAAGGCTGTCCGTATGCCTCTCCGGCTTATAGATACGGACCTGCTCCTCCGGGGCGGCGGCCGCGGCACTCACGGCAGCAACGGACGCCGCCGCCACAGCGGGCCGCGCATCTTTAGACGCGGGCGCCTCACTCTCGGGCATTTCAAAAAACTCCGAGGCCGGCAGCTCGTTATAAATCACTTTTTCGGGCGGAATCAGGCCTGTTTTAGCCACATCCGCCTCATTGCGAGGTGCAAATTCCATCTCGGCGCGCAGCTCCTCCTCGCGCCGTCTTCTCTCTGTATTCGCGGTATCCGAGCCAGTTTTTCTGCTCCAATCCGTATCCATCGTCAATTCCTTTCTCTACTCCTTATATATCTCCCGCCGCAGGATCCTCCTGCCTCGGCAGCGCCTCGGCAACCTGCAGCAATAATTCTCTCTGATTCAATTCGGGATGATCCAGCACCTGGCGCAAAAGCTCCTGCAGGATCTGTCCGATCCTCCGTCCGGGTCTGAATCCCAGCCGGATCAGATCATTCCCCGTAACCGCCAGATCCGCCAGTTTATAGCAATGTCCTTCCCGGATGATCTTACGGTACAATTCTTCCGCCCGGTCCAGCTGATCCAGCGACTGCTGCAGATACTGCGGATTGCGGGCCGCGGCATCCGCCCGCTGCAGCGCCTGCAGATAGGGATAAAACCCGTCCGGCAGACGGTTCAGCAAGATACGCATTTCTCTCTCATCCTCCGGAAAAGCATTATCGTGGCAGGCAACTGCCGTGACCACCGCGTGCCGCGTTTCGTTATCGAATTTAAGCCTGCGCATGATCGTATCCGCCATCCGGGCGCTGACCTCGTCATGTCCCTTAAAATGATCCGTGCCCTGAGCATCCGTCGTACGGCAGGCCGGCTTGCCGATATCATGCAGCAGCGCCGCCCAACGCACCACCCGGTCACACGGTGCGGCTTCCGCTGTGCGGATCAGATGCTCCCCGACTGTATAAAGGTGATACGGTGTATGCTGCGGCGTCTCGTCGCAGGCCTGCCATTCCGGCAGAATCTGCTGCAGCAGGCCGCTCTTGTAAACCTGCCTGAGCAATCCGGGATGCTCCGAGCAGATCAGCTGATCCAGCTCCTCACGGATCCTCTCTTGGCTCACATTCGCGAGCAGCGGTGCCTTACGGCTGATCGCAAGCTCCGTCCGCTGATCCAGCAGAAATCCGAACCTCGCGGCAAAGCGGTATGCCCTGAGCATACGCAGCGCGTCTTCTTCAAAACGCTCCATCGGGTCACCGACGCAGCGGATCCTTCCGGCCCGGATATCCTCGCAGCCTCCGAACAGATCCACCAGCCCGGTCCTGGGATGCCAGGCCATCGCATTCATCGTAAAATCGCGGCGCTTCAGATCCTCCGCGAGACGTTGGGTAAACTGTACCGAATCCGGCCTCCGGTGATCGGTATACTGTCCGTCCACGCGAAAAGTCGTCACCTCATAGGTCTCGGTGCCCAGCCTTACGCTCACCGTCCCGTGCTCGATTCCGGTATCATAGGTATTTCTGAAAATCTTCTTGACATCCTGAGGCTTGGCAGAAGTGGTAATGTCCCAGTCCTTCGGAGCATGTCCCATCACGCTGTCCCTCACGCAGCCTCCGACAATATAGGCCTCGAAGCCGTGCTGCTCCAGCTCCTTCAAAATCAACCCGACATTCTCGGGAACCATGATCCTCTGCATTATTTCACCTCTATATCAGTATATCACAGAAAAAAGGATTTTTCAATTACAAGATCGCAAAGCCGCGAGATTTCTGTTTTGAAACGAATGCAATCTTATTATCAAATGAGGATTACCCGCTGCTAACATGTAAATTTTGGTGAATTCGATAAAGTTAGAATAAACTACTTGATTTTTTCTCAAAATTTAGCTATAATATAAATACGAACCAATCCCCTATAAGAGGAGGTGTGTCCATGGATCGCGTTGATAGGCTGATAATTTCATTATTACAGGAGAACGCGCGTACCTCTTTGTCCGAAATCAGCAGTAAAGTATCTTTATCTGTATCCGCTGTCAGCGAGCGAATTCGCAAGTTGGAATCTTCCGGATTGATCAAGTGCTATACCGCTATCTTGGATCCGCACGCGTTTAAGAGGGATTTCTGCGTCCTCCTGTTTGTCAAATTGACTGGGCCCGCGTTTCCTCAGGAACTGCAGGATTTTGTCCGCTCCCGCTCGGAGATCGTCGAGTGTTACACACTGGCCGGCTCCTATGACCTTGGCATCAAAGTGTTGACCGAATCTCAGACGACCTTTGAAGCATTCGTAAACGACCTGCGTGCTCTCCCCCATATCGTAACGGTGGATTGCCAGATGGTACTTTCCGTTTTCAAAACGGATTATTCTTTCTAACCGGACACTTTCACAGCCTCCGGCCAGCGTTTTCTACTGCGCCAATAAGGTATTCTCCATACAAATTCGAAAGGATTCCACTGCCGAATACTTATCGGCTCCTCCCGGTTGTCAATGTATTTCATAGAGAGGGCCAATCCACTTACCAAATGGATTTCTATTGTCGTAACCATTTTTAAGACCTAAACCACCCGAAGGGTGGTTTTTGATACAAAAGGCCCGAGTGCGCGGACCAAACCAAAACCACAAAAAACAGCCTGACACCCTTGGGCCATCGGCCCAAGGGCCTTTCAGCAGACAAAGGGCTGCAGGATTGAACTCGTTCAAGCCTGCAGCCCTTTTCTGCTGAAAGACTGTGCTGACGGCGGAGCCGAAAGCACAGGTGGCAGGCTGATAATCCGATTGATTTTGCCGGTCCGCATATGAGGGCCGCCACACCCGAGCGGGGCGAAGCCCCGCGAGTGTATGAGGACAGCAGCGAAGCTTGCATATGCACCGCCACACACGAGCGGGGCGAAGCCCCGCGAGTGTCCGGGGACAGCAGCGAAGCTCGCATATGCGCCGCTACACACGAGCGGGGCGAAGCCCCGCGAGTGTATGAGG
>JAFRZL010000038.1 GCA_017442535.1 Bacillota bacterium
GATGGATGAATCTGATTTCCGTGATCTACTATTCGGCGGTGCTGATTGCGATATTGATCTGATCGGGCGGAGGACAGAACCGATGCAAACCGCTCACAGGAGGAATGAAGATGATCGTGTGGAAAGAAAGTGGATCCGACTGCTGAAGCAGAAGGAATAATAATGGATTATTCTAGGTCCGTTGATGGAAGAGGGTTCTAAAATTGTAAGGAAGGGTAAAAGGTTTCATGATAAGATGGGTTCACTTCAGATTTTTCCCGGTGGCGCTGGCTTTATCGCTGGTGTTGCTTGTATTTAATGCCGGCTGCATAGCGGGGGAGCCTGTCAGCACCGAGGCTGCGGCAGCAGCGAAGCAGATGATGGCGCAGATCAGGGCGCGTTACGGCGAGAATAAGCCGATCACCGACGACGACTACGACAAGTCGCTGGCGGTCAAGTGCGTGAACGGCACCTTCGTGGGAACAAAGACAGACGATGTCGTTTCTTACAAAGGCATTCCCTATGTCGGGCAGCAACCCGTCGGCGAAAACAGGTTCAAAAAGCCTGTTCCGTTCGAGGTGGATGAGGGCGTTTACGAGGCCTATCATTTTGCCAGGGGCTGCCTTCAGCCAATTAGTGCGGACGACGCGGGATCCCTTGCCGTGCTCGGCGAGGACAGCCTGTATCTGAACATATGGAAAAACACAGCGGATACGTCTGAGAAAAAACCGGTCATGGTCTGGATCCATGGCGGCGGATTTACCCAGGGCAGCACGATCAATCCTTTGTACGACGGCTTCAATTTCGTGAGGGATAATGGAGACGTTATTTTGGTTTCCATCGCATATCGTCTGGGCGGCCTGGGCTTTCTCCATCTCTCCCATTTGCCGGACGGCGCAGATTACCCGGATGCCCAGAATCTGGGAATCCTGGATCAGGTGATGGCACTCAGATGGGTTCATGAGAACATCGCTGCCTTCGGAGGAGACCCGGACAATGTCACGATCTTCGGCGAATCTGCGGGAGGCTGCAGCGTCACGTTGCTTCCACTGATCCCCGAGGCCAGGAGCTATATCCGCCGCGTTATCGCCGAGAGCGGTACGCCCGCCTTTACAAGCTCCACTGAGGAGGCAATCGCAGCTGCAGATAAAGCGCTGAAGGCACTGAACTGTGAGACTGTGGCCGATCTTCTCGCCCTTCCGCCGGAGAAAATTGCCGATGTGGTCGGGGAACTCCTCTCCCTGGAGGTCTGGCCGGAGCGGGACGGCAATCTCATTCCACTGGATCCCTACGATGCTTATCTCAAGGGAGAGGCCAGTCAGATCGATCTCCTGGAAGGCTGCAACAAGGACGAAATGGGCGAGTTCGTCCATTTTATGACGCCGGATGGGTTTACCGAATTCTTTACCGCGAGAAGAGAGAACCGGTTTGCGGCCATGTCCGAAGAGGACCTGGAAAAGGCCAGGGCGTTTCTGGACAATACTCCGGGGAATGCCCTTTATAAGACCCGCAGTTTTGGAGATCAGATGATCTTCATTACGCCCGCGTTCCGTATGTCTGAGAACCATACAGCGGCAGGCGGCCGGACATATCATTATTATTTCAGGGTTGAGAGCTCGATAACGAATTATCTCTCCGGTCATGCGGCTGAGCTTGCGGCGGTATTCAATAATCCACAGGAGACTTTCTTCAGCGGAAGAGCTTACGACGATGCCTTCAATCATACCATGCAGCGCATGTGGGTGAATTTTGCCAAGACGGGCGATCCTTCCCTGACGGCCGGGGAATCTCCCACCGGGAAGGCCATACAGTGGGAACTTTATAACTCTGATACCAGGCCGATTATGGTGTTCGATGAATTTAATGTCCATCAAGGATATGAGCCTGACTATGGAATCGTGGACTGGGAGCGAACCTATCCGCTGACAAAGTATTTCGTGTTCTGATTCGCCTATAACAA
>JAFRZL010000039.1 GCA_017442535.1 Bacillota bacterium
AGGAAGAGGAAGAGGAAGAGGAAGAAGGCTTTACCACCAAGAAGCTTTTCTGGATCGTAACAGGCGTCATTGTCATCGCCGGCATCATTATCTGGATGATCGCTACCAAGCCCTGGAATCTGCTGCGCAAAACCTACGCGGATATCAAGATAAAGGATTACGGCACGATCACCGTGGAGCTGGACTATCGGCATGCCCCGATCACGACCGCCAATTTTGTCGAGCTCGCCGAGAGCGGTTTCTATGACGGGCTGACCTTCCACCGGATCATGAACGGCTTCATGATGCAGGGCGGCGATCCGCAGCATAACGGCTACGGCGGCAGCGCTAAGACGATCAAGGGTGAATTCTCGGCAAATGGCGTCAAGAATCCCAATTCCCACAAGCGCGGCGCGATCTCTATGGCGCGTGGTTCTAACAGCATGGATTCCGCGAGCAGCCAGTTCTTTATCATGCAGCAGGACAATAATACGCTGGACGGTTATTATGCCTGCTTCGGCTATGTTACTTCCGGAATCGAGATCGTGGACAAGATCTGTGCAGACGCCAAACCGACAGACAATAACGGTACGATCCCTTATGAAGAGCAGCCCGTGATCGAGTCCATCGTCATCAGGCATCACTAAGAGCCTGTTATCTGATCCGTATTCATTCCGGCCGGTCATTTCCTCAAATGGCCGGCCGTTTTTCAAGAAAGGAGCACCGAAAAATGGCTTCAACCAAAGCATATCTGGATTATATCCTGGATCAGCTGTCCGAGTTGGAAGACATCACCTGCCGGCCCATGATGGGCGAATACATCCTCTACTACCGCGGTAAAGCCTTCGGCGGGATCTATGATGACCGCTTTCTCGTCAAACCCGTAAAGGCCGCCGCAGCCATGATGCCGGAAGCAAGCCTTGAAATACCCTATGAGGGAGCCAAGGGTATGCTCTTGGTCGATGATGTCGAAGACCGCGGATTCCTGCGCGATCTGGTAGAGGCGATGTATGAAGAGCTCCCCTACCCGAAGCAAAAAAGAAAGCCGCTCCATAAAGAAGGACCGGAGCGTCATTTCGTCTGAAAGGGGGATCTCACCATGTCTGAACTATCTCCCGATAATCAGAATCTGATCGCATTCTGGGACAAAGCCTTCTCCATGAAGGATGAGGGCCTCACGGATACTCCCGATCCGGATGGCTGCAGCAAGCCCCTTCTGACACCTACGACGGCTTTATCTGCTCCGATGTACTGGATGTGGTTCCTCCGGAAACCGCGCTTGAAATCATTCGTGAATCCGCGCGGATCATCCGGCGTGACGCCACTGTCGTGATCGGCATGAATTATTATCTTTCCCCGGAAGCGGCCTCCGCTAAAGGAATGGATCTGACAGCCGGAAAACTGTTATATATCAATAACGTACTGCGGCTCGTCTCACGTTCGGACGGGGAGTGGGAACAGATTTTCTCCCCCTGGTACAGGGTGGATAAACTGGAGCATTTTGCATGGCCGCACGAAGAGTCCGAAACAAGGCGTCTCTTCTATCTGCGCCGCATCTAAAAGACAAATCAATAGAGCCCGGGATCCGGGCTCTATTTTAATCGTATTAATGGGAGAAAAACTCACCGGGACGGTGCCCCGAAGTTAATCATAAAGTTCCCTTGTCAGACGCGCTTTCAGCAGCTCGTACCGCAGCCGCTTCTCTTCGCTTGCGAAATGAGTCTCGCGGAACTGCTCGGTGACGTTACTGTAATCAAGGATCTGCGGCAGGAATTGTTCGCTCGTCAGGTCAAATGCATGGCCGTCCACCACGTTAAAGCAATGATAGCTCCCGTCGGGCAGCAGTATGCCGTCGACTCTGCCGCCCAGCAGATCCTGCACCAGGAATGCAGTGATCGAGCACTGCCCGAGAGTCGGATTCGCCTCCGACCAGTCTGCGCGCATTCTCGGCGCACAGGTATCCGCGCGCCAGCATTTCAGCAGTTTATCATAAAGGTCGTATGCCGTCCGGATCCCCGGGCAGCCGTCCGCACGTACTTGCATGGCTTCTTCCCAGCCGTAGAAATTCGCATGATCCATGTCTCTCTCCTATTCATAAACGCCCCGCAGCGTCAGGTCGATGATCTTCTCCATCGTCTCATACGACATGGAGCCGGTAACATAGCCAAAGATATTTCCTTCCCTGTCGATCATAAAGGTCGTCGGAAAAGCCGAGATGTAATAGTCTCTCACCACTTTTCCATCCATGTCCATCGCAACGGGATAGGTATATCCGTTTTCCGCGAGGAAATTGGCCACATACTTATCGCTGCCTTCGCTGCCCATGCCCGGCGAGGCCAGTCCGAGGATCACAACCTCGCTGTCTTCGGTATTGTATTTCTCGTACAGCTTCTGAATATCCGGCATTTCGGCGCGGCAGGGCGGGCACCAGGTCGCCCAGAAGTTCAGGAAAACGATTTTGCCGCGATAGTCCGCCAGACTATGTTCCGCGCCATACTGGTCTTTGAGAGTGAAATCAGGGGCCGGCTCCAGGTCGGATCCGCTTTCCTCTCCGGAGGATTCTTCCTGAGATTCCGGCTGCGATTCCACTATGGATTCCACAGCGGAGGATTCCTCTGCAGAGACTTCCGGAACGGATTCTGCCATGGAAGACACGGCGGAAGACTCCTCTGCAGATGATTCTTCTGCCGTGGTGGCCTGGGCAAGCCAGCCGCTCATCCGGTTCATCAGGCCGGTCACCATCAGGATCCCCATCAGGATCATAATGACCGCACCGATCCTGACCGTGTACTGCACCACTTTCCGGTGTTTGCGGAAGAGCTCCAGCAGCGATGTGGTAAAGAGGCCGACCGCCAGGAAAGGCAGTATAAAGCCGATCGTATAAACTCCGACAAGCAGCAGTCCCCTGGCCCGCGAGGCTGAAGTAGCCGCCATCAGCAGTACGCCGGAGAGTACCGGTCCGATGCAGGGCGTCCAGGCAAAGCTGAAGATAAAGCCCATGATGAGCGCTGTGAACGGGGACATGGTCAGGCGGTCCGTTCGCCAGGGGAGCCTGCGTTCTTTCTCCACAAAGCCGATCTGCCCGAACACACCCAGCTGGTACAGCCCGAAGAGAATCAGGATGACCCCGCCGATCCGAGCGAAAATCATCTGGTTTGCGTTGAAGAACTTTCCTAACGCTGTCATTCCCAGCGCAAGCCCCATAAAGGCAAAGCTGATGCCAAGCGTAAAGAAAAGCGTATTCAGCGCTACTTTCCCACGCGGGTAATACATCTGCCCCTGCTCGTCCCTGACCGCCGCGCCGCCCGACAAATACCCCATATAGAGGGGGATCAGCGGCAGTACGCAGGGTGAGAAAAAGCTGAGCAGGCCCTGCACAAAGACGGAAAGCGCAGGGATATCTACATCAAACGTAAAATTCATGAATTTGCTTACCTTTCTGCCGGAAGCCGGCCAAGGCACCAGGCAAAGCCTTTGGCCAGGCGCAGTTCGGGCTCACGGAAATGATTACCCGGATTCCATTCCAGGACACAGGGGATCCCGGCGAGGTTCAGGTTCTGCTCCTGCCGGCGGATGGCCTCTCCCACCGTTGACATCAGCGGATTCCTGGTACGTTCCTCGCGGTCTCCGAGGCTCAGATAGGCCGCCTCGGCCAGGAAGGGCTGTGTTTCGGTAAATTCCTTCCAGCCCGGGAACCATACGGAAGGCGATGCCGCCGCTACGCTCCGGAACACATCCGTCCGGTACCCGCACCAGAGGGCGAAAAGGCCGGCAAGCGAATAGCCTCCGACAATCGCAGGAATTGCCGCGGACAGGCCGTAACGGTCCCTGATCGCGGGCAGAACCTCCCCGATGATGCTCTGAAGCGTCCCGGCCGCGCCGCTGCCAAAGGCTTCTTTACCGAAGACCGGCGGGGCTTCCCAGGGAGACAGCTCCCTGTTCCAGTCTTTGACCGGATAGCATGCCAGGACGAAGGACCGGTCTGTCAGTGTGCGGATCAGCGCCGCTTCCTGCCGGATCCTCTCTTCGTTCATTCCTTCTTCCGGCCAAAGCAGCAGCGCCTCCGCACCGGGCATGGCTTCCGCCGGCACCTCCAATTGGCTGATCATCCACTTGTCCATGGTTTATCCGAGATTGAAATAATCCGGCAGGATCAGGAAGCCGCCGTTCGTTCCGGGAATGGTGTCGAAATGGCTGGGAGGATTCACCGCCATCCAGTCCCGGATCGCCTCTGAATCGCCCTCTTCCGTCCTGCGGATATTGACATTGGTGCGCGGCTCCTCAAAATAGCTGAAAAGCACGTCCTCATGCAGAGAAATAAACTGGTAGCGGTCGCCCTTAAAGATCCCTTCCCGAACGATCGCGAAATGATGATAGACATATTCAAACATCAGATCATGATTCAGGTAGGCGATGCGGCCAACGCGGCGTTCCGGTGCGTGCGGACGGATCCAGTCCTCACTGTCCTCCGGCACCTGGTGCCAGTAGATCGGATACATGGGCGCCCACAGGACGGGCTCGCCTTTCTCCGGCCACGGCATCAGCAGGTCGTCTAAGGGGCTCATAAAGGTCTCCGGACCATAAGCTTCACCGAGGGCCTCATAGTACAGAAAAAGCTGCCTTCCGTGGTAGTAAAGCCCCACCGTCATCATCCGTTCCGCGGCACGCAGTTCCTCCGCCAGATCACGGCACCGTTCAACTGCGTTCCGGATCATCCCCTGATCATCCGTATTCAGGCAGGCCCTGAATTCCTGCCGGAAAACTTTTTGTTTCATCATAGCCTCCTATTGATTGTGCAAACTGAGCTGCCAGAAAGCGACCGCGCTCGCGGCAGCCACATTCAGTGAATCCACCTCATTGCTCATGGGGATCCGTACCACATAGTCACTCGCCTCAATGGTACGTTCCTCCAGCCCATATCCTTCCGAACCCAACAGGATCGCGAGCTTATCCGTCTGCGTCAGAACCGGATCATCGATCCGGAGCGAATCATCCCGCAAAGCCATCGCGGCTACCTTAAAGCCCATGCGGCGCAGCCTCTCCATGCCTTTACCGGGCCAATCCTCAGGCGTCTCGCCAAGCCTTGCCCATGGAATCTGGAACACCGTTCCCATGCTGACCCTGGCGGACCGCCGGTACAGAGGATCGCTGCAGCCCGGTGTAAGCAGCACTGCCTCCATATACAGGGCGGCCGCCGAGCGGAAGATCGCACCGACATTGGTCGGATTCATGATATTATCCAGAACTACGATCCGCCTTGCGTCCCGGCAGATTTCTTCTGCAACTTTAGGCTCGGGCCTCCGCATAGCGCAGAGGATCCCCCTGGTCAGAGGGAAGCCGGTCAGCTGCGTCAGTACCGGCAGATCCGCCGTATACACCGGGACCTGCGGACAGCGCGCCAGCAGTGGCGCCGCCTGGGTGTGAATATGTTTTCTCTCAAGCAGGAACGAAAGGGGCTCGCACCCGGCATCCAGCGCCCGCTCGATCACATGCGGACTCTCCGCGATAAAAAGTCCCCTCTTGTCGGGCTCCATAAAATGATTCAGCTGCCCCTCGGTCAATCTGGCATAAATATCCAGTTCGGGCGCCTCATAATCGGTAATTTCGATGATCTCAGACATGCTCCGGCGCCTCCCGGCGGATCTTGTCCCGCGTCCAGTCATCGATCAGCTGCCGCAGACGCGTCAGATAAGGTGAGAAGCGCATGTTTTCCTGCCCGTAGGTGAGCTGCAGGTCATACTCCAGCGGCAGCCAGGTGCCGATATCGGACTCATCATGCGAGATCAGTGCTTCCAACTTATCAAGCGCCTTATACAGCTGCGCTTCCGGTGTCCGCAGGGCGATCATCTCCTCCAGAAGCCCCATCCACTCCGTACGCTCCGGCTCAGGGAATCCCTGCACCCAGCGGATGAAAATATCATCCTCCGAAGCGGCGTCATCCTCCGTCTTCAGGAAAGTCGGAATATCTCCGGTAAAACTCTCTCCCAGGTCGTGGATCAGGCACATCCGTATTACACGGTTCATATCCAGCCCGGCAAATTCGGATTCGTGCGAGAGTAGCATCGCCATGAGCGAAATCCTCCAGCTGTGATCCGCGACGCTCTCCTTGCGGTCGGGAGAGGTATAACAATGTCTGGTATTGGTTTTGAGGCGTCCGGCCTGCCCCAGTATCTCCAGGAATTTTTCTTGCTCCATCACTGCCCTCACAGCCATTTCTTCTTTTTGAAAAAGATCAGACTGACGATCACGATCACGATACTGACCACGATCACCAGCGGATATCCCCAGGTTTTATCCAACTCCGGCATATAGCGGAAATTCATGCCGTACCATCCCACGATCAGCGTCAGCGGCATAAAGATCGTCGTCACGACCGTCAGCAGGGTCATGATACGGTTCTGCCGCACTTCCAGCTGGGTATGGTACAGATCGCGCACCTGGATCGTGTGCTCCCAGAGCGAAGCCGCCATATCGTGAAGCCTTCCCATGCGGTTCATGAAAAGATGAAGATAACGCAGATTATCCTCGTCAAAAAAGCCGTTTTCATTCTCTTCCAGCTCCTGGGTCATATCGATCAGCTGCTCATAATGCACTCGCAGCTCACGGATCTCACCACGGATTTCGTTAATGCGGGACAGGTCCACCTGGTCTTTTTCAGTCAGGATTTGGTTCTCGATCTGGTCCAGTTCCAGCTCGTCATACTCCATCATCACCAGGTCCTTGCTGATGATCTGCTCCAGAAAATCATACAGGAAACGCTCCAGACAAGGCTTTTTCCAACGCTTGGACATGCGGATCGTCTGCACCATTTCCTCCGCCTTGCCGCTCTCATCCACCAGAACTATGCCCTTTTCATCCAGGGCAAACGCAAACTGATGGCTGTTATGCGTCATGTTTTCACGGTCGGGAATAAAGAATGTCCCGGTGAGCGAGTCATAATTGACCTCCGCTTTGGTATTATGAATATCCATCGCGTTAACGTCCCATTCCAGGCCCATCTCGAACATCTCTTTATGATCTCTCCACTCCTGCTCGGACAAAATGGCCACATAGGGCGAGGAGGATGTCTTGCTCCAATCCTCCGGCTCTATGGGAACCAGCTTATCCTCCATCAGATAAATCTGCAAATGAATCTCCTCCTACACGAATAATAAAACGATACCCAGAACCGCCATGATGCATCCGAGCACCCTGAAAAAGATCAGGGCAAATTGTGAAGGCTCACCGTCTTTGAACAGCCAGCCGATATTCATCTTCCAGGCCAGTTCCGGGACAGAAGCATAAATGCCTCCGAGAATGATCACGAGCAGTCCTGGCCAGATCGGGCGGCTGCTCCGGTCCGCATTTTCCTGGCTGTAGTAGGTGCCCAGGATCCTGACCAGTGTGGCCCCGTCAGTGTACTCTTTTTCCCGGAAAGTGCCGGTATAGGTCCCGCTGTCCCATTTCAGCCCGCGTTCCCACTTGAATGTACAACCATCGGGGTAGCTGATCAGACCATAGCTTCCATCCTGATTCACATTATACTCATATTGATAAGCGGTATGGTTATCGGAAATCGTATGCGCGGAAGCATCCACCGTATAGGTGGCATCCCCCTCTGTAAAGATATTATTATGGCAGGCGCTTAAAAGGCAAATGCCCGCCATCAGAAGAATTACCAAGGTAAAACGCCATTTGTTTTTGCAATAGTGTTTCATTCAAAGTAACCTCCCTTGCATTCAAAATTTCACCATCATAGTACTATCATTTCCGCTTTTTGTCAAGAACCGGGGACGTAATTGGTTATGTGCGGCGTTTTTGCGAAAACAATTCCCAAATCCATCGGATTATGATATAATACAGCCAAAGAAGCAAAGGAGGGTCATACAATGTTACAGAATTCACCGGCCGCTGACGTGCGGTTTCAGTGCGGCAGTGTCCGCTTCAGCGGAGAACCCCGCGTAGAGATCAACCATCGGACATATTCCCTGGCGGAAACCATTCCCGGAATCCTGACAAAGCTGAGTCAGACCGTACCCGCGGATGATCCCGCGGCGCTGGAGCTCACGCTTGAGGTCACCAATACGGGCAGCGAGCCAATTTGGCTGGACCGCATCACCCTTTTCCACACGGATGATCTGGTGATCGGGGATAAACCGTCCGGGGACTGGCTTTTTTACAGGCAGGGGCGGCATAAGAACGACCTGCCGGCGATCACCCGCCTGGGCGACCGCGGGGCCTGCTTTGAGGACGCCAAGTCTTCCGTTCTGGAGAACGGTATGGGTACGGAGGACAGCGACAGCCGGCCTCTGCTGATCAGCGACAGCATGACGCTTGTGACCGGCGGTCCGCAGAGTACCGACCAGCTGCTCATCACATTCGAAACAGGTGCCAGGCATCTGGTGGAGACCCGTCTCGAGCTCAGCAAGGATCATTCCTTCGTATCATTTGAGGCAGCCGACCTGCCCGACCGTCTGCTCGCGCCGGGTGAAACCTGCTGCAGCGAAGTCCTTCGCATAGCCGCTCCCGCTGACGAGCTTGCGGCCATCGATGCCTTCGCGGCGCGTAAAGCCGCCCTGTATCATGCCCGCAAGGCCGCTCATATCCCCTCGGTTTACTGCACCTGGTATTACTACGGTCTCACAGTCGATGAAAAAGATGTCTACGAAAACCTTCAGGCGATCAAGGACCGCCATCTGCCCTTTGAAGTCTACCAGATCGATGAAGGCTGGGAAACCGTCCTGGGCGACTGGAGACCCAATCCCGGTTTTCCGTCCGGCATGAAGAAAATTGCCGACGACATCCGTGCGGCCGGCATGATCCCCGGGATCTGGACCAGTCCCTTTATCGCCGGCGAGGATACGCCCGTCGCTGCGGAGCACCCCGACTGGTTCCTGAAATTCCCCGACGGATTGCCCTGCCTCTTTAACATGAATTCGCGTGTATACTGGGTGCTGGATATCACGCATCCCGACGCCGTGGCCTGGGCAGCCGATCTGTACCGCGAGCTCCGTGAAATGGGCTATATGTATCATAAACTGGACTTCACCCGCGCCGCGGTCATCTATCCCGGAGCGGTCCGGCATAATCCGTATATTTCGCCGGCGCAGGCCTATCGCGAAGCCGTCGCCGCCCTGCGGGAACAGATGGGCGAAGATGCATATTTCCTGATGTGCGGTGGCCTGTACGATCCCATCCTCGGCCTGGTGGACGCCCAGCGCACCGGCTCGGACGTCAAGAGCATGTGGAGCGTCAACATCGGCAAGAACGGCAAAACCGTACCGTTCACCGTCAAGCAGAACCTGCTGCGCTACTACTTCCGCGACTTCTGGGACGCCGACCCCGATGCCCTGATGCTCCGCCGCCGCACCGAGCCCGATAAGGGCGGCGTGCTCTCCCTGGGCCTGCTGACGGACCGGGAAGCCCGCACCAGCACCCTTAATATGTTCCTGGGCTGCGGCCTCTGCTGCGATACAGAAAAGCTGATCGAGATCGAAGACGACCGTCTCTCCCTGCTGCGCCACGTCATGCCTGTCGTGCCGGGCATCTGCCATCCCCGCGACCTCTTCACGGGCAGCCGCTATCCCGGCCTCATCGACCTGGATTACGGCACCTACCATCTGGTCGCCATCATCAACTGGTCCGATACCGAAGATATCTCCGGCGATATTGTTCCGGATGCGGCACTGCTGGGCAATTACTGCACCTCCGGTGAAAGCTACACCGTCGCAAGCTTCTTTGACGGTGTGATCCGCGAGCATGTCCCCGCGGGGAGCCGCTGCGAGATGCCTTCGATCCCGCCCCACGGCGCGGCGCTTTACAAAGTCTGCCGCGACACCGATGCTCCCGTGGTACTTACGAGTACCGGTCACTTTGCTTTCGGTGCGGAGCTGGCGGATCTTTCGGTATGTGATGACAAACTGCATTTCGAGCTGCAGTATGATTTCAGCTACCCCATCCGCTACGGTATCCGCCTGCCGCAGGGGTATCATCCGGCAAGCCTTCCCGCCGGCATGGTCATGAACCGCGATCTGCTGGAGGTCCAGATCCCCGGCGCAGGTCATTACGATATCACCGTTCCGCTCGCCAAGGATCCGGTATAAGAGAATTTGTCCGGTTCATATACAAAACCGGTCATCTCCGAAAAGGAATGACCGGTTTTTTTGTGCTTAAACTCATGGCCAGCCGATTATTCGAGGCCCAGTTCTCTCAGCCTCTCTGCCTCACCCAGGAACACGCCTTGGCGATGAAGTTCGGCCTGTACTGCATGAATATCGACATCCCGGACGCGTGTATCCGTCTTTGCGGCAACCGCGGCGGCGACACCCGCTCCCTGCGCGGGCTTCATGCTGTTGGTCCCGCAGCGCATGGTGGTCTGCGGCTGGCACGAGATAGTTTTGCCGCTGCCTGCAAGGATGTTTTCGACTCCCTGAGGCACCAGTACGCCAAAGGGGATATCCACCGTATGGACGTAGAGGAAGCGGTTGCCATCCTTCGTGGTCTCCCCATTGACTGAAACTTCCTGGACCTGCCCGGCATCATCATGATCGAAGGGATGATCCTTAGCTCCGTCATCCACCCATGGCTTGGCGCTCCGAACGCCGATCACACGATCTGAATACACAGGCTCTTCACTGGTCACCTGCTCGATCCACAGTGTCTCCACGCCTTCGATCGCACGGCTGACACGAATGCCCAGATCCTGCGAAATCTGTGAAATATGGGCATGTTCAAAGCCCGGGATATGCGTCTGCAGGAACTCCGCGATATAATAGCAGATCTTCTGCGTCTCGAGCTCGGCTTCCGAATAGTCTGCCGGTGCGAGGGATGGCAGTCTCCAGAGCATGGAATTGACAGACAGATCGTTCAAGCCTTTCAAGCCGATCAGACACATCATATCCAGGCCAAAGACCTTGCCCTGCGATTTGGTATATTCACCGCGGATAATGGCTTCCTGCACCAGCGGGAACTTGCGCCCGCCGCGGTGCGGGAAATAAAAGTCGCCGTATTCCTTCCAGTTGGCCTCAAAATCACGGAAATCCCGGATACCGTCGTGGTTTTTGGGGAATTCGTCGGGATGAGCTTTGAAGTATTCATAAAAAGCTTCGCCGTCGAATCCGCTCATCTTGAAGGCGAGTGTCGCGGTGCCCTGTGTGACGCGCATCGGGCAGCCGGTTCGGCTGAGGATGTCAGCCTCTCCGGTGCAATCGATGACAGTATGCGCAAGCACCGCTTTGCGGCCGATCTTGGTCTCGATATAGAGGCCCCTGACGGATTTGCCTTCCATGATCGGCTCGGCCGCCAGAACGTGGGTATAGATCCGGACGCCTGCCTCCTGCAGCAATTCGATCAGAACGATCTTTAGCTTCTGTTCATCCACAACGATTTTGGCCATGGGTTGATCCCAGCCCGGCGTGCATCCGCCTTTTTCTTCCAGACGGCGGATGATGCGGCGCGGAACACCGTCCAGCAGCTGGTTGAATTCCAAGCTGACACGGTTGTTCAGCAGATTGGGAATGATATTGCTGGTCAGCACCCCTCCCAGACAACCGTTCCGTTCGATCAGCAGGACACTGGCTCCGGCGTCCGCCGCGCTGATCGCTGCCGTGCATCCTGCAATGCCTCCGCCTGCGACCAGAACATCAACCTGATCCAGGACTTCGATTGCTCTTGCTTCTTCTGTGATAAGCATGGATTGACCCCCTTTCTGAGCTCTTATTTAACCAGTTCTTTCATGGTCTCAAGCAGTTCCCTGTTCTCCTCCAGCAGATTGTAGATGCCGTCCTCACTCAGTACACCGCGCGGCAGATCTTCCGGAAGCTTACCGGCCTCATCGGCTTCAAAGTCCTTGCGCCACTGAGCGCTGCCCAGGTATTTTTCCAGCTTGCGGAGTCCTTCCCGGGCTTCCGCATACTGTTCAAGTGCCTTGGCCAAATCGGCCAGAACGGGTTCGGTCCGGTTCAGCAGTTCTTCATAATAAGCGATTCTCTCAACACGTTTCATAGTAAGACTCCTTTGAATATAATTATGATTAATCTACGCAAACATCTGCGTATGAAAACGGTACGATCTTCTGCAGGTCTCCGGGTGCAACCTCGATCTGGCTCCCGATCCTGCCGGCACTGACAAATACCATATTCAGAGATTCCGCCGTCAGATGGAAGACCGTCGGAAAGGGTTTCTTCATTCCGACCGGAGAACATCCTCCGTGAACATATCCCGTGAGCGGCAGCAGTTCTTTGGCCCTAATCATGGCAATGCTCTTCTCTCCGACCGCGGCGGCCGCTTTCTTTAAGTCCAGCTCCTCTGCCACGGGGATGTCAAAAACATAGTGCTGCCCGCTCTTACCCACCGTGACCAGCGTCTTGAACACGTGTGCCGGATCCTCTCCCAGTACTTCGGCAACTTCGGTTCCCCCGACAGCCCCGGTTCCTGAATAATCATAGCTTTGATATGGGATGCCATGCTGATCCAGGATCCGCATGACGTTGGTTTTCTCCTGTTTTTTCATAGAATGTCACCCCTCGGTTATGTCTCGGACCCGCCGCTCGGCTGCCCCTCAAACAAACACTCGGCCGGGACGATCCGGTGTCCTGCCCACTCCGCCAGAGTGTTTACTTCCCTCAGCAAGGCAGGTGTGATCAGTATCAGCGGATAACTCTCGCTGTCGATATCGATCGCGGCGAGTACCAGGTTCTCCTCCCGCAGATGTCCGTTAAGCGCCTTCATTCTCTCGGGGCCGCTGCCCTTCTCAGGCAGCCAGCCCAGATATTTTTCCATCCCAGGGATCTTGCGCAGCTCCGGTTCCCAAGGTTCGAAATCCGGATCGCAGTCCAGATACTGCAGACAGCCGGCTCTATACAGCTCCATTGCAAGCTCCTGCCAGCAGATCTCATCTTCCGTCTCATTCGGATTAAAAAACTTCTCCTCATATCCGTTCACATGGTTCTCATAGTAGGAATCAGGATCCTCCAGCAATGCCTCAAAGCGCTCCAGGGCTCCCCGATCGTCGGTCAGCAGACGCATGATCTCTGCAAAGAGAGCTTTCTTCTCATCATTCCAAACATTTATATTGTGCAATTCTTTCTTCATTAAATATTGTACCTTTCTGCGTGCAGGTTTTTAACCATTAGTAATTCCATTGGCTGTGCATAGGGCCTGTTATTCAGCACCAGCCCTCCGCAGTCCCGGTAACCTATCGCTCTGTAGAAATGCTGGGCCTCTTCGTCTGCCTGCGTCGATGTCATGACAAGACTATATCCCTGTGAAAGCATGTCCTGTTCCCAGTGCTCCATCAGAATCTTTCCGCCGCCCTGTCCGCGCGCGTCTTCCCTCACATAAAGCAGATTGCAGAAAGGGATCTCATCCCAGAACAGCCCGTAACGCAGAATCCCAACCGGCTCTTCATCTTTAAGTAATACATATCCGCGGCGCGTGGTTACCTTCTCGTCAAAACCTTCAGTGGACAGGTGTCTGTCAAGACTGAACCAGAAATCCCGGTCTCCCGGCATGACATAACGGACTCTGAACATGCTGCTCACTCCCCGTAAATACATTTACCAAACTATGGAATAATATCTGAATCATACTATACTCTACCTGTATCTATTCGTCAATCCTTTTTATCAATTTACTGCTCCCCCTGCCGACCCATCTGCTCTCCTGCACTCTGCTGATGCAGCTCCAGATACATGGAGGGCGTCATACCGTATTCTTTTTTGAACGCGCGGTAGAAGCTGGAATAATCATGGAAACCGTAGCGCAGGTAAGTCTCCCCGATGTGGGAGCCGCCCAGGATCGCTTCGCAGCAGGCCGTCAGGCGTTTTTTCACGATATACTGGTGGACGGACAGACCGGTGCTGCGCTGGAACAGGTGCGCGATATAGTATTTGCTCAGGAAGAATTCTCTGGCGAGGCGGTCCAGCGACAGGTCTTCCTCCAGATTGGTATCGATAAAATTGGTGATGGAATCGAAGTGCGAGCGCCCCTCCTGCTTGGAAGCGGGATTGTCCCTCTCGTAATCCACACGGCTCAGATACAGCAGCAGATCCATCAGCTGGAGCGAAACCATCGTCTCCTTGCCGTAGCGTTCGGAATGTATTTCATCCAGTAGTGCGAAAAGCCTGGAGCGCAGGGTATTGAATTCAAGCGCATTAAAACCTTGCACATATTGCTGTTTTTTCTCCGCGCGGCGCAGCAGATACAGGCAGTCCGGAGCCTGCTTTCCGATCGCCGTACAGTAGTCCTTACTGATCCAGAGTACGAAACGGCGGTACGGAATATCCTTATTCGTAATCACGGCACGGTGGGATATCCCGGGCGGCACCAGGATAAAATCCCCTGAATGCAGCGTAAAACGGCGGCGGCCGATCTCCATCTGCACCGCGCCCTCCACAAAGAAATAAAACTCATAATAATCATGGCTGTGGCTGCCCACGCTGTGGAAATGCAGATCACTGTAGTAAAAAACCTCGAAGTCCCGGGACAGCATGTACTGCCTGGTAAGAAAATCGGATTGCAGGCGCTTTTTCATCGCTTCAACCTCCTCATTGGTCCATCTGCTACTATTATAGCAAGTTTTGCAATAATTGCAACAACCAAAACAATGGTTTCAGAAAATAAAATAAGATATGATTTAGGTAAGTACTACAATCATCTCAGAAAAGGAGACATATCATGGAACGTAACGTTATTAACACAGACCTGAGTGGTAAGGTTGCGGTGGTCACCGGAGCCGGCGGCGTGCTTTGCTCTGCTTTTGCAAAGGTTCTGGCCCGCGCGGGCGCCAAGGTTGCTCTTCTGGACCTTAATTTCGATTCGGCCAACAAGTTTGCCGAGGAAATCGTCGAAGAGGGCGGCGTTGCCAAGGCATATGCCTGCAACGTATTGGATAAGGATATCTGTTACAGCGTAGCCGATCAGGTGCTTCAGGATTTCGGGCCCTGCGACATTCTGCTGAATGGTGCCGGCGGCAACAATCCCAGAGCCACCACGGATAAGGAATACTATGAGCTCGGCGATCTGGACGGCGATACCAAGAGCTTCTTTGATCTGGAGAAGTCCGGTGTGGAATTCGTATTCAACCTGAACTTCATCGGTACCCTGATCCCGACCCAGGCTTTTGCCCGTCAGATGGTCGGACGTCCCGGCTGCAATATTCTGAATATCAGCTCCATGAATGCTTATACGCCCCTGACCAAGATCCCGGCTTATTCGGGCGCCAAGGCGGCTATTTCCAACTTTACGGCCTGGCTGGCTGTTCATTTCTCCCATGTCGGCATCCGCTGCAACGCGATCGCTCCCGGATTCTTCTCCACCAAGCAGAACGCTGCGCTGCTCTTCAATCCTGACGGCAGCCCCACCGCCCGTACCGGCAAGATTCTGGCCGCTACCCCGATGGGCCGTTTCGGCGACAGTGAGAAGGAACTGGCCGGCGCTGTTCTGTTCCTGCTCAACAATGATGCCGCGAGCTTTATCACCGGCGTAACTCTGCCGATCGACGGCGGATTCTCCGCTTATTCAGGCGTATAATCACCAGAAAGGATCATCACTATGCAAATCAGAAACTACAAGTACGCGATTGCCTGCCCCACCAGCATGGGCGTCCGCATCACTCCCGTGAACCGCATGTCCGTGCATAACAGCAATATGTTCTATCTGCAGTCCACCAGTGCCGAAAGCAATGTGCTGAACATTACCTCCAGCCTGGGCCCGGAGTGCCTGGTCCTGACCCGTTTCGTGGCCGGCAGCCCCATCGCCGCTTTCCTTAAGGCGCAGCTGCGTGCCCGCAACATCCGTTTCGAAGGTCCCGACGTACCGCAGGGCGGCCCCTGGGGATACCGTCATCAGTTCAACATCGCTGACTCCGGCTTTGGCCTGAGAGCCGCCCGCGTATGGAATGACCGCGCCGGTGAAGTCGGCCGCGATCTGAACGCTGACGAGTATGATCTGGACCGCATCTTCGGTGAGGAAGGCGTAGGCATTCTGCACCTGTCCGGCCTGATCGCCGCCATGAGCGAGCAGACCACCAAGTGCTGCCTCGAGCTTGCCCGCACGGCCAAGAAGTACGGCACGCTGGTCAGCTTTGACCTCAACTACCGCGCCACCTTCTGGAAGGGCCGCGAAGAGGAACTGTCCGCCGCGTTCAAGGAAATCGCTTCCTGCGCTGACATCCTGGTCGGCAACGAAGAGGACTTCCAGCTCTGCCTGGGCTTCAAGGGACCCGAAGCAGGCGGCAAGGATCTTTCCAGCAAAATCGAGGGCTTCAAGGGCATGATCACCCTGGTCAAAGAAGCTTATCCGAACGCCAAGGTCTTCGCGACAACGCTGCGTGAGGTTGTTTCCGCGAACCGCAATATGTGGGGCGCCATCATGCTGGCAGGCGACGAGTGGTTCGTCGAGATGCCTCGTGAGATCGACATTCTGGACCGTATCGGCGGCGGCGACGGCTTTACCGGCGGCCTGCTCTACGGTATTCTGCAGGGCTGGGAGCCCGCTAAATGGGTTCAGTTCGGATGGGCGACGGGCGCCATGGCTGCCTCTTCGCTGAACGACTATGCCGAGCCCGCCGACGAGGCGCAGGTCTGGGCGGTTTACGCAGGCAACGCCCGCGTACAGCGCTGATTCAGGAATCAAGGCACGCGGAGTGATCCGCGTGCCGTCAATAAAAAACACTCAGAAAGGATTTCATTCACTATGAAAAAAGCAGACATTGGTCTTATCGGTCTGGCCGTTATGGGCGAGAACCTCGTCATGAACATGGAGTCCAAGGGCTTCACTGTTGCGGTTTACAACAGAACTGTTTCCAAGGTTGATAATTTCGTAAACGGCCGCGCTGCCGGCAAGAACATTATCGGCTGCCACAGCCTTCAGGAGCTGGTTGATAATCTGGCCAAGCCCCGCAAGGTCTTCATGATGGTCAAAGCCGGTTCGGCGGTTGACAGCATGATCGATCAGCTGCTTCCTCTGCTCGAGGACGGTGACATCATCGTGGACGGCGGCAACAGCCACTTCCCCGACACCATCCGCCGCACCGAGTATGTTGAGTCCCAGGGCAAGCTGTACGTCGGCACCGGTGTTTCCGGCGGCGAAGAAGGCGCTCTGAAGGGCCCGAGCATGATGCCCGGCGGAAGCCCGGCCGCATGGCCCTATGTGAAGCCCATCTTCCAGGCGATCTGTGCCAAGGTTGAGGATGGCTCCCCCTGCTGTGACTGGGTCGGCGAGAACGGCGCAGGCCACTTTGTCAAGATGGTTCACAACGGTATCGAATACGGCGACATGCAGATGATCTGCGAGACCTATCAGCTGATGAAGGACGGTCTGGGCATGACCAATGAGGAAATGCATGAAGTCTTCACCGCCTGGAACAAGACCGAGCTTGACAGTTATCTGATCGAGATCACCCGTGACATCCTGGGCTACAAGGATGAGGACGGCAACGCTACCGTGGATCTGATCCTTGACACCGCCGGCCAGAAAGGTACCGGTAAGTGGACCGGCATCGCCGCTCTGGACGAGGGCGTTCCGCTGACGCTGATCGGCGAGGCTGTTTTCGCACGCTGCCTGTCCGCGATCAAGGAAGAGCGCGTCGAGGCCTCCAAGGTTTATCCTCATGAGAAGGTCGTCTTCGAAGGCGATAAGGAAGCTTTCATCGAGAGCCTGCGCAAGGCTTTGTATGCCTCCAAGATCATTTCCTACGCACAGGGCTATCAGCTGATGCGTGTGGCGGCCGGTCACTACGGCTGGAACCTGAACTACGGCGGCATCGCCCTGAGGTGGCGCGGCGGCTGCATCATCCGTTCCGTCTTCCTGGGCAAGATCAAAGAAGCGTTCGACAAGAATCCCGGCCTGCAGAATCTGCTGCTTGACGATTACTTCAGCAGCGTGATCAAGACCCTGGTTCCCGCCTGGCGTGAAGTTGTTGCCTACGCGGCCAAGGCCGGCATCCCCATGCCCGCATTGTCCTCCGCTCTGAATTATTTCGACGGTTACACCTCCGGACGTCTGCCCGCTAACCTCCTGCAGGCGCAGCGCGACTACTTCGGCGCTCACACCTATGAGCGTGTGGACCGTCCGCGCGGAGAGTTCTATCACACCAACTGGACCGGCCACGGCGGCAATACCGCAGCCTCCACGTATAATGCATAATATCGGTTTAATCGCTCTGGACCTGGACGGCACGCTCCTGAATTCCCGCAAGGAACTCACTCCTGTGAGCTATGCCGCCCTGGAACGGGCGGCCAATATGGGCATCCATATTATCCCGACCACAGGCAGGTTCTATGACGCCATGCCTGTGGTCATTAAGGATCTGCCCTTTGTAAGGTATGTCATCGCGGTTAACGGTGCGGAGATTCTGGATACCTGGACCCACCAAGTTCTCTATCGGGCTGAAATCGCCTGGCAGGACGCCATCCATATCATGGAATATCTGGATACTCTCCCGGTGATCTATGACTGCTTTATGGATGACCAGGCCTGGATGACTGCTGAATTCAAAGAACATATCGATGAATTTGCCCCTGACGAACACTATCGGAAGATGCTTTACGAACTGCGTCAGCCCGTCCCCGAGCTCAAGGCTTTCCTGGCCGAGCGCAAACAGGACATCCAGAAGACCCAGTTTTTCTTCCGCGATATGGATCTGCGCGCCAGAATGCTGAAGGAGCTGCCCAAACGCTTCCCCAACCATCTGGTCTCCTCTTCCGTCGTCAACAATATCGAGATCAATCATCCCGATGCCAATAAGGGCAATGCCATTCATCAGCTCTGCCGTGTGCTCGGTCTGGATATCTCGCAGACTATGAGCTTCGGCGACGGTCTGAACGATCTCGCGATGCTGGACGCAGCCGCTATAGGCGTCGTCATGAGCAACGCGGTGGATGAGGTCAAAGCCCACGCGGATTATATTACCGCAAGCTGCGACGAGGATGGCGTTGCCAAGGCCATCGATCATTTTCTGAATCTTTGAGAAAGGAATGATGCTCCCATGAAAGACATCTATCTGATTGCCGGTACCGAGTCCGGTCTGAGTCCCGAGGAGATCCGCGGTGCTCTGCTTCAGAGCCTCGAAGGCCGCGATCTGCATAAAGTGCTGATTATCCCTCCGGATTTCACCCGCTTCCACTCCAATGCAGGCTTTATCACCAATGTTTATTATCACGCGCTGGTGGAGCGCGGTGTGGAAGTCGATATTCTGCCCGCTCTCGGCACGCATGAGCCTGTTTCCAAGGCGCAGTGGGACGCGATGTTCGGCGATATCCCCTATGACAAAATGCTGGTCCACCGCTGGCGTACGGACGTTGTCCGCCTGGGTGAAGTACCAGGCGAATACCTCTCCGAGATCACGGAAGGTCTGTGGACCGATCCCGTGAGCGTCGAGGTCAACCGCCGGATCATGGACGAAAGCTATGATCTGATCATCTCTCCCGGACAGGTCGTGCCCCACGAAGTCATTGGTATGGCCAACCACTCCAAGAACCTTTTCGTCGGCGTAGGCGGCAGCGATATGATCAACAAATCCCATATGGTCGGTGCCGTGTACGGCATGGAGCGCATGATGGGCCGTGATCACACCCCCGTCCGTAAAGTCTTCGACTACGGTATGGAGCATTTCCTCAAGGACCGTCCGATCATGTTCGTCCTGACGGTCACCACCGCGCCCGGCGGCGTAATCCATACGCACGGCATGTTCATCGGTGAAGGCCGCGACTGCCTGACCGAGGCCATCAAACTGGCTCAGGTCAAGAATATCGATTTCGTCGAGCATGGCCTTAAGAAATGCGTTGTCTACCTGGATCCTTCCGAGTTCCAGAGCACCTGGCTCGGCAACAAATCCGTCTACCGTACCCGTATGGCCATGGCTGACGGCGGCGAGCTGATCGTGCTGGCCCCCGGCGTTTCCAAGTTCGGCGAGGACGAGACCAATGACAAGCTGATCCGCAAGTACGGCTATCATGGACGTCTGCATACTCTGGAAGAATTCCGCAAGCCCGAGAATCAGGATATGCGTGACAACATGGGCGCGGCGGCTCATCTGATCCACGGCTCCTCCGACGGACGCTTTACCGTCACCTACGCAGTCAAGAATATCAGCCGCGAGGAGATCGAGAACGCGGGCTTCAAATCTGCCGACTACGACGAGATGGTCCGCAAATACGATCCTGCCAAGCTGCATTACGGCTACAACACCGTTGACGGCGAGGAGATCTACTTCATTCCCAACCCCGCGCTTGGTCTCTGGATCAACCGCGAGCGCTTCGAAGCTGAGCAATAATCAATTTATCTATCACTTTACAGGAGGTTACCTATGTCCAAGAAGAACGAACTGATTCAGGCAGTCGAAGCTGCCGGTCTGTATGTGTATCCCAAGTCTGTAGATGAAGCTGAAGGTACCGTTGCTGCCATCGTGCGCAAAGGTATTGACAAATGCCTGGCTGTTGCCGGCGACAAGGCCTGCTGCTTTACCGGTGAGGAAGCCGGCGGCGTGAAGTACTGCCCGCTGAGCACCGAGAACGCCAAGGCTCTGATGGCTCTCTTCCCCTACACCAAACCCGTCAGCCACCGCGGCCATCCCTTCACCATCGGTCTGGGCGACCGTCTGGGCCTTGCGACCCCCGGTCATGTCCGCGCGATCGCCGGCTACGGTGCCTTCCCGATCCTGGCTCAGCAGTCCATCCGTGAGCTTAATCTGACCAGCCGCACCTTTGCCGACGTAATCGCTGCCGCTGCCTTCGGTGTATTCCAGGAAGGCTACAAGGACGGTTACGGCGCCGACGGTGACCATCTGAAGACCAAGCCCGAGATCACCTATGCTCTGGAGAGCGGCTGCACCATGATCACGCTGGACTGCTCCGAGCACATTGATATCAAGGCTGCCGCGCTCAGCCCCGAAGCTGCCGAGGCCGCTTACGCCGAGGTTCCCGAGGAAGTCCGCAAGCACTATGAAGAGACCTACCTGAACAAAGAGCTTCCCTGCATCGGCAAGTTGGATCTGCCCGAGCTCCGCTCCATCGTTCTGGTCTTCTGGAAGGCTATTGTTCACGCTGAGGACTGCTTCCGTCATATCGAAGCCACCCGCACGACTGACGTCGACTTCGAGCTTTCGATCGACGAGACCCTGACCATTACCAGCCCCGCCGAGCACTTCGTCGTCGTTAACGAGCTCTACGCCAAGGGCGTTAAGATCGACAGCGTTGCTCCGCATTTCTCTGGCGCCTTCGAGAAGGGCGTGGAATATGCCGGCAACCTGAACGACTTCGCGCGTGATTTCGTTGTTCATCAGGAAATCGCAGATCATTTCGGCTACAAGCTGTCCGTACACTCCGGCTCCGATAAGTTCTCCGTCTTCTCCACCGTTGGCCGCGTGACCCAGGGACATGTCCATGTTAAGACCGCCGGCACCAACTGGCTGGAAGCCGTCGCCGTCGTCGCCGAGCACGATCCCGACCTGTACCGCCGCACGCACAAGTTCGCCCTGGAGCATCGTCCCGAGGCCGAGAAGTACTATCATGTCACCACCAAAGTTGACGAGATCCCCAACATCGACCTGGAGAGCGACGCCTACCTGCCCGAGTACCTGCACCTGGTCGCCTCCCGTCAGACCCTGCACATCACCTACGGCCTGCTGCTCGCGGAGCCCTGGTTCAAGGAAGCCTTCTACAAGCTCCTCGCCGAGAAGGAAGAAGAATACTATGCCCGCCTTGTATCCCACATCGGCAAGCATCTTCGTTTCCTGACCGCGGAGATCAAGAAGTAAGGTTCAACTGAATTAATCCATCAAAAAGCCTGCCCTCGTCAGAGGACAGGCTTTTTTCTTTCTCTCCTCATTCCCAGTTCGGGAAGGAGAATTCGCCGCGGTAATTGGATTCGTTATAATGCGGATACTTGAAGGGGCGGTATTCCTTCTCACCTGCAGGGGCCGGACGGTCCTGCGTGTAAATATACATGCGCTTCTCGTCCCAGAGGACGATCTCGTCGCGGGCGTCACCGGTCAGCGAGAGGACTTCGGCAGCCAGATCGGGATGGCCGTCATCGGGGAATCTGACCACGACATCACCGTCGCCGTCCATCAGTCCTCCGTACTTGACATTGCCATTCAGCAGGACCAGCTCGGTACCGTCGCCGCACCAGTTGACCGGGGCGATGACATTGCCGTTGGAAGAAGGCTCCCAGTGCCAGAGCTCGTTGCCCTTGCAGTCATACATGTAGATGATGCCCTGCGGTCCCCAGTAAGTGGTCGTGCAGATCTGCATGCCTTTGCGGTCCGGGCAGTAATTGCCCGCGCTGATGCGCTGACCGTGGCCGTTGATGTCACGGGCAACGATATTTCCCTTGGTATCGACGATCATAAAGCCCTCCCAGCCGGAAACGATGGCGATCAGGTCTTCATCGCGGTCCGGATCGAAGTGCCCGATGATGATCTCATCCGTGTGATCGGTATGGACCGGCAGCTTCCAGACAAGTTTGCCGTCAGCGCTGACCATATTGTAGCAGCTGAAGATCTCGTCCCTGCCGTCACCGTTAAAATCGTACGCATAGGGGAAATGACCGGTATTGTACTCGGTGAACATCCAATGACGGTTCAGGTCTTTGTCATAGATCCAGAGGCGGCTGTAGCGGTCCTTGATCAGGATCTCTTCGGGACGGTCATTGCCGGAAACATTGACGATCCGGATGGCGTCCACGTTCAGGCGCTCGAACGCATGCTTTTTGAATTCTATGCCGACAAGCTGGTCGCCGGGAATGTCATTGACCGGTGTCCAGACCCATTTTTTGACACTTCCGTCACGGCCGTCCAGAATGTAAAGCTTAAAATTGCGGGAAGTGATGACTTCGTCGATGCCGTCACCATCGATATCATAGATCTGCAGCGGCACGTCGGCGGTCAGGTTATCCGGCCCGACACACTCGCGCGGCTCGCCCCACTGCCACAGCACTTTGCCGGTATCCACGCTCACGGCGGTCAGGCAGCTGATATTGGCATAGCGGTCCTTAAAGACGCGTTTCTGCTGCTGCGCCATGACAAAGAACATTTCATCGGTACCCGTCAGATGGCCGAAGCGGATCTGGCGTCCCGCTCCGAAGTTGCCCAGGTCAATTACTTTCCAGAGCTTGGGCTGGGGATACTTAGCCTGCTTGGCCGCCAGTGCGGCAGCCTTCGCGGCGCGCTTTTTAAGCAGTTCAGCGTACGAAGCTTCATCCGTCTCGACACAGACGTCCGTGAACTGTGTGGGCATATTCGCGGTGAGCGCGATGCAGCCTTCACGATAGGTATCGTCCTCTGCCGTGACAATCGCCTGCCCATCCAGATAACCGGTCATGACAGTGCCTTCCACCTTGACCGCCAGCGTATGGAAGCTGTCGCAGTCGATCCGGGCCGGCACCTCGGCCAGAAGCGTGGTATGGATCTTCTCGATCTTCTCAAAGGCCGCCCGTCCGCCGCCCACCGTGAAGACATAAGTCGCCATGGCAGTCTGATAGCGGAACATCAGGCCCGAGGGCTCGGAAGGCTCAAACGCACGGAATTTCACAGAAACCGTATAGTCCCTCCAGTCCTTCTCTCCAGCAACCAGAGCCGTCCGCGTGGGCGTCCCGGGCAGAGGCGGATTCTGCCTCTGCTGCTCCATATAGTGCCTGCCGTCCTCCTCGGTGATCATCCAGCTCGGCCCGCGGAAATTAAAGGAAGTGATCGGATCATACCACTGCCCGGCATAGCCTTTCGGAGGATAATAATGATATTCACCCATGGCGGAATGCTCGGGGTCATACGGGAAGTCGCCGATCGCAAAACCCATGAAATCGTCAAAAAGCAGCTGCATAGTTTCTCCTTCCTATGGATTATTCCATTATGTAATATTAAATCACACTTCAATCGTCAAGCCATCGCGCGCCACATGAAAGCCCGATGCTTCGCAGATGGCAGAGGTTTCGGCATGCGATTTGTGCAAGGTCCTCGCAAGATGTGAAATGTAAATCACGGTATGGTCGTCGATTGCCCCGGTCGTTGCAAAGGACGGAAGCATCATCCTGATCATGGGGATGCTGTTATGCTCTGCCAGGCGGAAGTCGCCGATATAGTCGCCGCAGGTCCCGTCCAGGATCAGGAGATCCAGGTGCGCTTCCTTAAGTGCGTTAAAGGCTCCATTCAGGATCCAGGCGCCGTCCAGTGCATAATAGATCTTGCGGCCGGCGTACTCCATCAGAAAATGTTGGGGCCGGGTGCCCTGCCCGTGATTGGCCGGAAGTCCGGTGACCGCAAGGTCCGACCCGACCTGATACCGCTCATAGAGCTTCATGCGGCGGATCTCCGTCCCCTGGATCTCCGGCAGCTCTGCGTCCTCACGCACCCAGATCCTCAGCGGCTGCTCGCGGCCGGCGGCCAGAGTGCCGATATTCTCGGGATTGAAATGATCCTTGTGCAGATGTGTCATCAGCAGATCCGTGACCGCCCCGGCCGGATATCCCGCGATCCGCAGACTGTCCAGTACATGCGGCCCGGCATCGATCAGGTACTTTCCGCCCAGGATCGCGGCCGAGCACCTGCGAATGTCCGGGGCAAAGCGGTCCGGTACTGTCTCCAGCAGTTCGCGGCTGTAATCCGCTGCCCCGGTCCCCAGAAAACATAATTTCATCGCTTAAACCCCTTTCGTCCGCCCGGCTTCCTCGAGCATCCGGCTGAAAGCGTAGCGCATGATGATATTCTGTTCCACCGCCCGGATGCCTGCCGCCCGCATGGCGTCATCGATCCAGAATTCACTCGCGATATCGCCTTCCCAGCCCGTCCGCACGATCTCGGCAGCCAGAATGCGGTAATCGATCTCGCCCTCTTCGTAGACGCATTTTCCCACGCCGCGTTTGGCCTGACGGATATGCAGGTGCCCGGAATACGGCAGCAGCTTAACGGATTCTTCCGCACCGATTCCGTTGACCTGATAATGCAGCAGGTCAAGTGTATATCCCAGGTGCGGCGCGATCTGCATCATCTCAAGCGCCCGGGGCACCTCGTTCAGAACCGACGTGCGCGTGGGCTCCACATGCAGCTTCAGACCGTAATCGAGCGCCCTGAGCGAGAGCTTTTCCAGCACCCGTCCGGCCCGCGTAAAGCACTGCTCAAACGGTTCATCCGGCTGCGCGTCCCCGACCGAAGTCATGATACTCGCAAGCCCGGCTCTCTTTGCAAAACGGAAAACAGGCTCAAACGCCTCCGCAAATGCCTCCGCCTCGGCGGCCGGCTGGGTGGGCATGGTATTGTGCCCCTTCACCGGCATCGTTCCCAGGAAAAGCTCGCTTAAGCCCAGCTCATTCTCCTCGCCCAGCGTACGGATCCGGTCTCCCAGTCCCTCCGGATCCCGGATGATCTCTGCAAGAGGCGCCGCACTCCGCACGGACACGTCCACCGCGTCATAATCCAGCTTCCGGATAAAAGGGAAGGACACCTCTGCAGGAAATCTCCCGAAATTATCGTTATGACAGCTCCAGCGGATCATGGCAGCATGACCTGCTTCCCGCCAAGCCGGATGGATTCCTGGATCGCGTCGAGGATCCGCATCGTGACCAGACCGCGCTCGCCGTTGCTGATCGTGGATTTTTCACCACGGCGGATGCAGTCAAAGAAGTGACGGTAGAGAGCCGCGTGGCCGCGCTCCGCCGGAAAATGCGGATTGATCTCCACCTGCCCACAGAACTCGTCCTTCTTGAACATGCGGATGCAGTCCTGATTGAATACACCGAATTTATGCCCGTTGTAGCAGCGGTGCACATCGTATTCCAGACTCATTTTATCACCGTAGATACGCATCTCGTAGCGGTCGCGTGCCGGTGCCGCACGGAAAGCCTTGAATGTAAAGCTCGCGTTGTTCTCAAAAAGCACCATAGCGATGCAGCCGTCATCGTCCTCGTCGCGCTCGGACTCAGGGATCGTCGTATTGCCTTCTTTGTAATAGGCCTTGGCGACGACGGATACAGGCTTGGGATCATCCAGCATAAAGAGGGCCCACTCCACGTTGTGGGAGGCGCTGTGGATACTGATGCCGGTATTTAATTTGCGGCTGCGCTTGCCCTTGCCATAAGGGTCTTTCAGGCTGGCCGCGCGGTCCACACTGACCATATAGACGTCACCGAATTCGCCCGCGTCGATCATGCGCTTGAACATGAACATCTGGCTCTGGAAAAGGCCGTTCGAACCCGCGACAAAGACACCGGGGCTCTCGTTGGCGACTTTAAGCAGCTCTTCCATCTCCGCGGCGTTGGTAGTGATGGGTTTTTCCAGATAAACGTTTTTGCCCGCGCGCAGGCAGTCCACCGCGATCTGGAAATGCGAATTGGTGGGTGTATTGATCGCGATCGCGTTGATCGTATCATCCGCCAGCATCTCATGATAATCCGTAAAAGCTTTCCGGAAGCCGAAGCGTGCCGCAACTTTTTCGGCAAGTCCCGGTACATAGTCGCAGATCGCGTACAGTTCCCAATCCGTCTCCTTCACTTCCTTCAAGGAGTCCAGCTGCCGGCCCGGATTGACTGTAACGTCCCCCGCGCCTATGATCCCCAGTCTGATTTTTTCTGCCATCTTTTTACCTCCGTGTATTGTAATGCAATTAATTATGCTTCATGTATGAATGCCGGACATCTCCGGACGCCGATCGATTCAGTCATTCAGGCGACTGCTTGCCCACTCGCGCGCCGTCTTTTCGTCCAGTGCACGGACTGCTTCCTCCGTTGTATAAGTCCAGCGTACGGGCCAGCCGATACCGTTGACACGCCCGCAGTCATGGATCATGGCCCAGATCTCCACGCGGTCACCCGGCTTGAATTCATCGCAGGTCATCATCATTTCGGGCCTGTAATGCCCGAACCATGGCGAATCTCCGGGATGATGGGCCACGGCCGTACGGCTTCCATCCGTCACATACAGATTGGCTTTGCCGTCGATCCCTTCAAAGTGCAGACCGAGTTTACAGCCCTCCGGCTTCGGCCCCAGATCCGGCACCGTTGCGTAGGCATGAAGCGCATAGTTAAAGGACGTCCCATCCGGGTATTTGCCGCCGCGTCCGGCCGCTCCGTAGAGGATGTCGGGCGAACCCAGTGTGTCAATATGCTCCCAGCGGTCGATCTGGTGCTCTTTCATGACCTTCTCATCATCCATGGAGCCCACATACAGTTTGGAAATGCTCCAGTCGGTAATATAATTGCCCGGAACGACGGGAACGTGACTCAGTGTACCGGGTTCCCTTTCGACCACGATCAATCCGTCGGCAACGCCGTCTGCCGTAACCGTGACGACCAGGTCTCCGGGTACATCCAGGCTCCTGTAATACGCCTGTGCCTTGCCTTCGAAAAAGCGGATATCCGGGCCGTGATAGCCCTGGAAGCCATCCTCTCTGACTGTCGCGGCACAGATGAACTCACCCGCCCCGTTCGAGCGGAAATGCGCCTCCGGACCGGTCTCATGAACGCAGACAAGCCCCCTCTCATCCACCAGATAGGCAGAGATAATAGCCACATCGTCATCATCCGCTTTCAGCGAAGGATTCTCCATCTCAAGCCTGATCGCGACGGGACGCCCCGCAGTCCGGGATACATCCTCCGCCCATTTTTGTCCGTCTTTGTAGACGATGATCCGGATCTCGCCCGGCTCATAGACAGCCGTATACGGCGTCACCGCGTACATGTCGGTCTGCACCTTATCCTTCAGCACACCGTTGACGTAAACCTCGGCATAATCCCCGTTATTGGCAAGGAAAAGCTGTACCTCTTGCCCTTCCTGACCTGGGAAATTCCAATCGGGGCAGATATGCGCGAACGGTTCGTTCTGCCGCAGATAAGCCTTAAAGCCGTAATAGCCATAGCCCTTGCCGCCGATGCCGTCCAGGATACCGGCCTTCTCCGCGCCGTAGCGCCAGGCCGTAAAGTGGAAGCCTCCGATCACATAATCTTTCTCGCACTGGTGCGCATCCTCGCCCGCCCGCACATTCAGGCCCTTAAAGCCCGTACGCTTCGGTCCGACGGGGATCACCATCTCGGAGCAGTAGATCGGCTTGCCCGGATGGGCTTTATGCAGGGCGTCAAAATTCATCGTCTGATGATTGAATCCAAAGATATCGTAATCATCAGCCGCGCCTTCCGTAAACATACCGTAGGAGGTCGCGCCGGTCATCGGGCGCGTATCGTCGAGCTTTCTGGCTTCTTCTGCAAGCGTCCTCCAGATGCGGCGTCCGGTTTCATGCGTGACTGTATCCTCTTCATTGTACAAAGACCACATACAGACGGACGGATGGTTGCGGTCGCGTTTTACCATCCGCCTGACCTCATCAATCACAATGTCGGAGGAATGGAAGACACGGTTCTCATCCATCACAAGGATCCCATAGCGGTCGCAGTAATCATAAGTCGCCTCTCCGTGCGGGCTGTGAGCCGTACGGAAGCCGTTTCCGCCCATGTCGCGTATCGTTCTCATATGGAATTCGCGCTGCGAGTCACTCATCGCGTCGCCGACACCCAGGTAGCACATATGATTGGCAAAGCCGTAGATCGTCAGGTTCCGGCCGTTCAGGAACATACCTTTTTCGCTGTCAAAACGGATCTCACGGATGCCGAAATTCGTTTCGTAACGGTCCACAGTCTGACCGTTCTCCACGATCTCGGTAACGAGCCGGTACAGATGGCAGTGCTCGGTATCCCACAGCAGCGGGTGCTGCAGCGTAACCGACTGACGGATCATGCCATGCTCACGCTTCACAAAATCGCCTTCCGAAGTCACGGACGCGGCCTCTTTCCCTTCCGGATCCAGAATGTGGGAAATTACTTCCGCATGGCGGTCCACATTATCGTGATTGGCGACCTCCGTCTCGATATCCAGCCGCCACAAATCGTCTTCCAGATGAGTGGATTTAACAAAAGTCCCCCACAGATCAACGGCAAGCTTATCGGTCTTGACCAGCCAGACATTCCGGGTGATGCCGCCACCCTCATAATACCATGCCTCGTAGTCATGGCAGTCAGCATGGACGGAAACAACATTATAATCATAGCCAAATCTGGCCACATCCGTAATGTCCACATCAAACCCGATGCCTGCGGTGTGATTCGTTTTGAGCAGCATGGAATTGACATAGACTTCAGATACAGTAGCCACGGCCTCGAAGTGCAGGAAGATCTGCTTGTCCCGGTCATCCTCCTCCAGGCGGAAATACCGGCGGTACCACGCCTCGCCCCGGTCCCTCGGAAAATCATAATGTTCTCCGCCAAAGGGATCTGTCTCGGACAATCCGTTCACGGCCACAAAATCGTGTGGCAGATGAACGACCTCCCACTTGGAATCGTCATAGTCCCTGCGGGCCGGGCCACGCGCGTTCTCAGCGCGGGAGCCCCTGTATTGCTGATCCGAACTGGTATACTTGGGCAGCTTGTAAGAAGGCGACCCAAAGTAATATAGCCATCCACGATTCATCAGCTGTTTTGTTCTCACGGTAATCCTCCTCAGTCGTAATGAATTAAGTTATACTTCCGCGGTCACCGTCGCGACATATTCAACTTTGTCCGGAACGGGCAGTCCGGGATCCTGCACCTTGACCTGCACTTTCCGGCCGGCTTCTTCCATGCCCATGCAGAAATGGCAGAGGGCGATACCGACGTCGATCCGCTGCAAGTCTCCGGTCTTGTCGCTGACATAGCCACGGTCTTTTTTCTCATAGAAATGATATCCTTCAGGCGTGATCACGATGCGCCAGGGCTGCTTGTTGACTGCGGAGGGTGCCCGCCGCACCATCTCGGCCACATCGCCCAGCGCCGCGAGCGCTTCCGCAGAAGCAGGGCGCTCAAAGGATTCTTCGAAGAAGATCCTGTCTAACGGCATGCGGGAAGTGGCTCCGACGCCCTTGCGCATCATGGTCTCCCTCAGTGACATTTTTGCGGCCGGATATCCGAGCGGACTGATGCAGGGCATCCTCTCGCCCTCGGCTAACCCCGCGGCCTGTTCAAAGTCCTCGCGCTTCATGGTGCCGCCGATCCAGACCGTGCCGATCCCGAGCGACCACGCGTAGAGGACCAGCTTTTCAAAGGAGTAGCCGTAGGCCTCGTCCGCGTGCGGGACCTTGTCCACCAGACCGGCCACATATAAGGTCTCTCCGGCGAGCACCGGGCTTGACAGATGGTGCTCCTCCGCATCCAGAAGGACGAAACGCACGGGCACACCGAAAGGATTGGTGATCCCGGCCATATACTGTTCCAGCTTCTCCCTATCAGCGGGCTCCAACGGCCTGCCGTCGTAGGTCCGGACGCTCCTGCGGGTATTTATGATATTCAGTAATTCACTCATCATTCAGCCTTTCCGCCGTCTTATGGCACCTGAAAGAATTCTTTGCCGCGGACCGTCTCCAATTTGGCCCTCAGCAGGTCCATGTCGGGCTGTGCGTCGCAGCTGTCGATATGCTCCACCGCGAAGCGGAAGCTCTTGAAATTGCCCGGCGGGATCAGTGTATCGACGCCCAGTGAAAGTGTATAATTCATTGCGGCCACGCCGAATTCGGGCTCCTCATCCGTATTGATCGGCTTGCACCAGGACTTGGGGAAAGGCCCCTTATCCTCGCCCGGCTCCCAGGCGCGCTCGATAAAGGCTTTCATGGCCAGCTTGCCGAGCCCGCGCTCCGTAAGTACCTTCAGCAGGCGGCTGCCCATGCCGTGCGCCATGTTCATGAACCAGTTGATCGGGAAAAGCACGGTTTCAAAGGGATACAGATCCAGCATCCTGAGCGCCGCTTCCTCGCTGTGTGCGGTAAAGCCGATGTGCCTGGCGATCCCGCGGTCCTTGAGCGTGCTGACCAGCTCCATCACGCCGCCCGGCCCGAAGGCCCGGTCCACATCCCGCATGGATGAGATGCCGTGCAGCTGGTAGACATCAAAGTAATCCGTTTTGAGCCTTTCCAGTGAATTGGCCAGGTCAATCTCGGCCTCGGCCCTCTCCCTGCGGTTCGTCTTGCAGGCCAGGAAAACGTCCTTGCGGTACGGCTGCAGGGAATTGCCCAACTGTTCCTGCGCATCGCCATAGCCCGGCGCCACATCAAAGTAATTCACACCGTGGTCGATCGCCCAGGACACATAATAATCCGATGCCTTCTGATCCTCGGACAGATAGCGTACATGATCGTAGTATCCGGCGGACACAATGCCGCCATAGGATATTTTAGATATCCGCATGCCCGTACTGCCCAAATTCTGGTACTTCATGTTATAGCCCCCTTTATATTTTTTCTGCCGCCGGTATCGGCTATGTCCGGTTTATTCCGTTTTAAATTCATCCGGCCCTCTCTGTGGCTGGCCGTCTCTTTTAATCAGTATATACTGAGGATGCCGCGATTGTCAAGCGCTTCCTGGCCCGGATCCGTGTTTTCCGAAGCTGTGACGCCACTATAATCCGGATCCGCTTCAACGGATCGGATGCCTGATGACCGTCCGAAGCTTTTCCGGTGCGACCTTGCGCGCATCACTCAGGTAGATCTCGTGATGCATGCGGGTGTCGGTGATATCGAGGGTGTAGCCCTGCTGCTCCATGTACTCATGCATCCTCGCAACCGTCGCGGGCTCGTCATCATAGGGCCCGACATGCATGCACTGCACACAGAGGCCCTCGTCGTATGTCCAGAACTCCACCTTGGAGAAGTCGGTTTTCTTCTTGCGGGTGGCCTCAGCAATCGCCCAGTCAAAATCCTCCCGCGTGACAAAGTCGGGCAGGCGGATCACCGAGATCCAGTGGAAGTCTTCCTTGTGCGCATAATCCACGCCCGCGACCCCGGGTTGCCACCAGAAGCCCTCCAGCGGCGGCACGACATAGTCATAATAGCCCTCCATCCGGCGGCCGCCCATCTTGCTCATCTTGATGGTAAAAGCGACGCCGTACAGCAGCCCGATCGCCTGCTTGTAGGCCCCGTCCTCCTGATTGGGATCGCCCTCACCGCGCACTGCAATGTAATTCATGGGCGGAACAGTCACGATACCGGGTTTCTGAGGGGGATGGTAGAATTCTTTGTATTCTTTCTTGAAATCGAATGGCATGGGAGACTCCTCTCTTTGATGTCTGATTTAGGGCGGGATATGTACTCTATCAGAATAATAGACAAAGTAAAATCACAGCATAGGCTTGTTGTCCTCGTTCTACATTTCATTCCCATTCAGGCAACTTGTATGAGCCATATGACATGACTTTCTTTCGTCATCTCTAATTTCACAGCATTGTTCTTGCCTTTTGAAGCTCCCTCTGGTATCATTTTTGCCTACGTATTTTATCTCATTTTCCATAGCAGGCAGTCGATCTTCTTGGTATCGCTAAGCCATGCATAACTAGGAAACATCCGATCAAAAATTACAATGTTTTCCCGTGCATTACTTGACAGCAGATATTCATTATACCATTTCTCAATCTGCCCATATAGGCTCACTGCGTTCACCAGCTTCTCCTCCTTGGTTGTCCCTGTAAGCCTGAGTCCAAGGTTATGCAGCACATATTGATCCCAAATAGGCTGTGATGCATCGATTGTAGCCAACATTTTTGAACTGAATGAGGCTTCAACATTACCGGTCTGGCAAAACATCTCCTCAATAATCTGCTCAAAAGAATAATGGTTATCCCGTGCCTTGGCAAAAAGGCTATAAAAACATCGTCTCCACTCCTCGTTTCTCCGAACACGGTAATAACCATTAAAGGCTCTTTGAAAACATGGTGAAGCCACATCGCTACTGCTCATAATAACTGCATAACGATCAAGTCCAAGCTCATGGGATGTCCTGCCTTGAAGGATTAGTGTTGCGCTAAGCATGTATTCAGTCCTCCAGAAATAATCTGTTCTAATCGCGTTTAGTTGTAATACAGCGTAATAAACATATTTAAGTTAAGTGTTCCTACACACATTTTGTTGCCGCTCATCAAATTACGTATAGCTATTTTTCTTTGTCAATTTCCCTTCTCCACCGGAATATAAACCATCTTCAATGGAATCATCTTCTGATACTTCTCGTCCAGTAGGTTGTAATACTTTAAGACCAAATCGACCAATTCAGTTCCATTAATGCCTCTAATGATTGGGGTGCTTTCCAAATATTTCTGAGCATTCTTTGTATAATTGGATAGTGTAATGAAGAGGCCGTAATCTCCTTCTCTCATTGCCCCCTTAAGAGATTGAATAGTTGTTTCTTTGATATCGCTGTCTTGACTTTTTACCTGTACGAGAATACGCGGGGGCAATTCATCTTTATATGCTGTTATATCGATCCCACTATCCCCGCCCTGTGAAGAAATTGTTGTACGATAGCCCATAGCCTGCAAAAGATTAGCAACAAAGGCTTCGAGTGCATAACCCTTTAAGTTCCGGCTTAGTTCCTTCAACACAAAATCCTTTGTGCTTTCTATAATCTCTTCAGCAGTAGCACCAACTGTAGGATCTTCACCTGAGGTTGACAGCCCAGACTTGAAGCCTTTCTCCAATGCTGCAAAAAACTCGTCAGCATAGCTTTTTACTGCAAAGAATGTAATGGCAGAACCTATCTCATACAAAGCTCCTTGTGTAAATGCAGTACGAGGAAGACTCTTTAACCACTTTACTGTTCTAGTCTGTACATACTCTGGTTGAGTTGGTTCGTATACATAATCACCAGTAATTTCTCCAAGATTTATCATTCGATTACTTTTTGATGGGAACACGACATAGTCTCCAACCTGAGCCTCATAGCAGAAACGATACAGCATTCCAGCCCCTACAGGGATGGATCCTTTCTTAGCATCAGGATAAACAGTCTGATACTTTATCTTAAATGCATCTCTATTATTATCAATAACACTTAAGTTTCCCATTTCTCGCCATCCGATAGCAATCTTCCCTTGTTTCAGGAAAAGGTTATCATCATATGTATGAATCCCCCAAAGTCTTTTTTCCGTTTCTGACATCGGTATCCCTCCCTTTATTGGTGCTGTCGCGACTACTATGTTATGAAGTATATTTGCTATGGTGATCATACCACACTCCCTCCCTTTTTACAATAATTCCGCAAATTTCCCGGATCAGTTTTTCTCTATCCATTCTCAAATCTCTCCAGGCAGCAAAAAACAGCCCCGATGTCGTCTTATTCAGGCGATGTTTAAGGCTGTTTCATTTAAAATTAGCATATCATTATGTAAGAGTGTTTCACACTGTCCGTAAGGATTACTCTGCTTCGTCCGGGGTCTCCACCCTCTTATACATCCTCGCGCTCCAGAACTGCATCCCAACTTCGTCAATGTAGAAATGCAGGATCGCTTTCCAGTTTTTGGTGGCGGTGCTGAGCATCATGTACTCCGCTTCACCCGCTACCGCTTTCTCGGTGTATCTGAACAGCTTCGCGCCGATCCCTTTGCTGCGGTGTTCGGGCCTTACGTAGAGCTCTTCCACTTCAAAGTACGGCGTGCCGTCCGGCATGATGGAGGTCGCTTTCTCGGAACGCTCCACGTGGCCGAACAGATAGCCGATCACAGGCCCGTTGGGGCTTTCTGAGCGGGCCAGGAAGATGCGGTTGCCTTCGATGTCGGAGCGGACGTTGGCGCGGTAGCCGTAGCAGCTGTTCTCGGAGGCCCAGGCTTCGGACAGGCGGATCAGGGCCACCAGGACTTCTTCCGTCAGGTCGGTTTCCGCGATAAACATCTCCGTCCCCTTCTTCACATCGTCTGAGAGGGCTGTCCCGGTCTCTTTCCGTAACAATTCACCCATCATTTCGCGTTACCTCACTTTGCCGCTGCGAAATCATAGGCTTCCCTGACCCATGAAAGCAGTTCTTCATTCAGTTCCTCCTGCTTGCTTACGACGATGTGATGCGTCCATCTTCCGGGATAGGGCTCTGTTTTTACCGCAACACGCTCCGAATCCAGTGGGACAGGAAGGCCAAGCGTAACCACCATGTATCCCATCGGCAGTTCGGCTTTTCTTTTCACTCGAGCGAATGAGACACAGGCAAAAACATGCCGGTTGGAAAACGTTATCTGCGTCTTCTGTACCCGCTTTTTCACTACGGGGAAGGAATCAAAGAGAATCTCCTCAAAAGCCCGGTACAGCGGAAGAGCTTCCATATGCTGGTCAAAGAACATCAGGGTATCCGCATCAAGTTCCCGCATCCTGTCTCTCCTTTTCCTCAATAACCACGTGGATCGAATCGCCCTCATGCTTATTCAGTTTGGTCCGAATCGCTTTCAGCACACCTATGATATAGCAGACAGAGCCGTCCGGATTCTTCACTCCCATGTTGACGATGCTTCCGTCATAGGGGATGCCGTCAAACAGTGCATGAACCTTCACACGGCCTTTCCCAAATTCCTCTCGTATATCCCACGGGAAGGCTACGTAAGCGCCGCCGTTATCATCCATCTCGTGGAGAACTGCGTCATATTCGTATCGTTCCCCGTCATTCATCTCAGCACCTTTTCCAACGGTCTGCCCTTTGCCAACTCGTCTACCAGCTTGTCCAGCCAGCGAACTTTCTGCATCATCGGATCTTCGATGCTTTCTACCTGTACTCCACATACTTTGCCTTTGATCAGTTCTGCTCTCGGATTCATGGCAGGTGCCTGCCCGAAAAAATCACCGTAGGTCATTTCCTGATCGACCTTATTCATATCATAGCCGGTCAGCCATTCGATGACGGTATCCAATTCTTCCTTCGACCGGCCTTTGCGCTCCACTTTCTGAAGCAGCAGCGGATAGACTTTGGACACCTTCATTTCAAAAATACTCTGTTTAGCCATTATCCTCCCCCCTGCCTGGCTCATCTCATCCTGTATAGGCATCCTCTTCGGTCTCTCCCTGCTCCTCCATCACCAGATTCGCCAGTTCACGGCCCAGGTTCTCGTAGAATGCCGCGAGCTGAGCTCCGTCCACCAGTGCATGATGCGCCAGGATCGAGACAGGCATCCTTGTCCTGCCATCCGGACCGGTCTCGTATTTGCCCCAAGTGATGCGGGGGTTGGATTCGTCACCGCCCGCGACCGGCTGGATCAGCGAAGTGTAATTCAGCCACGGCAGCGTGGAGATAAAATACATACTTTCCACATCTTCATCCTCGGTGATCCCGTTCGCTGCACAGGCCTTGCGCGCCTGCTCGGCAAGCTCATAATACCGCTGCAGAGGCATGTGATGGTGAAGCGTACAATAACAGTAAGCGCCCCCCTCCACCGGCTCGGTATGAGAGGTCGGACACTCCGGGTACTCGACGATCCGGTCGCCGCGGATCCTCTGTCTAAGCTCAGGAACGCCGTCTGCCGCGAGCGCCGCCGCATGCAGAAATGTCAGATAGAAAGAATGCTTATGCGTCCGGCAGCAGCGGAGCGCATCCGTCACATCCACGTCCACCGTCACACCCACATAGGGGTACAAAAGCGAGCGGAAATACTCAAAATGCGCCCTGCGCGGATACTGCTCCATGTCAAGAAATTTCAAAGCCATCCTGCTCCTCACTTCCCATCCGGGAAACTGGTCGACACCTTGCGCTCCATGACCGGATAGCCGCTGCGCTCCTTCTCCGCCGCGATCGCACGCATCAGGAAAGCCATATTCCGGGCGAGGTTACGCATGACCTGCAGCCCTTCCAGATCCTTACGCACGTCCTCCGCCGTAAAACCATGCACCTGGTTCCAGTACGTGGACGAGGCGACAGGCATACCGCTGATCGTAAAATACTTATTCAGCACGTCAAACGAGGCCGTATTGCCGCCGCGCCTACACGTGACGACTGCTGCCCCCACCTTCATATGCTTGGAAATGCTGCCGGTACTGTAGAATAATCTGTCCATGAACGAAAGGATCGTACCATTGGGCGAGCCGTAATACACGGGCGCACCGATGACCAGCCCATCCGCCTCTGCAAGCTTGGGCGCCACCTCGTTCACCAGATCGTCAAACACACATTTCCCGGTCTTCTTACATGATCCGCAAGCGACACAGCCACGGATATTCTTGCTGCCGACCTGGATCAGTTCACACTCCACGCCTTCCTCGCGGAAGGTTTTGATCATCTCCGCCAGTGCCTCCGCGGTACATCCGTTCGCACGCGGGCTACCATTCAGTAAAAGAACTTTAGACATGCTTTATCCTCCTTTAATCGTAATACTATCCGATTCAATTTTAACAAACACTAAGGCCAATGTCAAATATGCCTCCGGCCCTACGCCAGCATCGGGTTGCCGTACATCCGCCTCAGGATAAGCAGGGATACAAGCGAGATCCCTGCCACTGCAACAATACCGATCAGCCCAAAGAGCGGGAATTTGGCGGCAAAAAGGAAGACCGCGCCGTCGCAGACCGCTGTAAGCAGCAGAACGAGTAGGATCTTCAGAAAGCTCCCGGCAGAGATCTTGATCGCGTTCATGACCAGGCAGGCAGCCGTTGCCAGCAGGCTGATCCACGAGAAAAGGCGGAAGAGGAATTTGCCGTTCCACAGGATACCGAGCACCGTCACGATCGCCCACGTAATCACAGCGGCAAAGCTGAGCAGGCACAGAGTATTGCTTTCATCTTCAGAAATATGTTTAAGTTTCATCATCATGCCCTCCTTTCAATCAGTCCGCTGCGTTTTTGATGGAATAACCCGCCCATGAGCCGTTTATGTCGAAGTAATCATCGGCCAGAAGCCGCTTGAACAATGGATTCTTGAGCCCTTGGATGCGCGACATGACCGCGGCTTTGCGATACTCGTTCTGCAGCGGCCCGATCCATGAGGGCCGGATCCCGTCGTAGTATAACAGCAGCCTGCCGTTACCCGCAAAGATCACCGGATCCGGATAGTCCAGATCGATCTCCTCTTTCTCGTTATTATCCGTGTGAAGCATGATGCATTTCTTCGCTTCCGGCATGGTGTAAAAGATCGCAAGGCCCCTGTCGGTCGTGATGTAATTGACCGCATGGATCGCGGTATTGGCAGTCACCACCGTCTCCGCCTTCGCCCCGGACAGGAGGGAAGCTTTCATCACCTTGCTCCCGTTCACGTAATAGAAGTCTGTCCCGTAGAGGAAATAACCGGCGCCGTGGCCGTCATATTGGCGTTCGTAGGTGCGGGTCATTGTCTTGCCAGCGTCTTTTTCGTACTTATGCAGGAGGATCCCGCCCTCTGCTTCCTCGGCGAACCACGCCGTACCGTTCCGGTACATCAGCAGCTCCCCATTGGTATACGACATCAGGCAGACCTGATAATCCGCTGTTTTCATAATCCGGTCGCCGTTTGCGGAGGCCTCAGTCAGAATGTTGAAAACATACGCATACCGGGCGGGACCTGTCAGCTTAGCATATTCCCCGCTCCAGTCCTTATCTCCTTTGAAGTACTGAGCGCCAAAATTCATTCTCCATCCGGCTATGGCATCTTCCGTCATCACGATCACCGACTCCACGTTTTTATCATCCGGATGGGGTGCGATAAATGAACGTCCATTTTGATGAATCTTGAGCGGATAATAGGATCCACCCTCACTGTACTTGATACTCCACAGAATATTGCCGTCATATACATAGCCTTTTTCATTATACAGAATGGCGCTGACCACGTCATCAGCATAATAATTCGCTGCTTTGTAGGCAAAAATATCAGCCACGGGCCACCCGTTCCGCTCCTCGCCCTGGAAAGGATGATGGGATGAAGCCTTGGTACCTTTTCCTTCTGCTTTTCTCGCTTCGAATTCATACTCCGTCCACAGATAGGCGGGCTCGAACGAAACCGCCTGAGGCAAAACATGAGCGAGCGAGAGGACCGGCCACATGATAGCCAGAGCCAGGATCAGATTCAGCACGAACGAAAACACACCGCCCTTATGCGGGAAGTCGCGCTGGCGCTCTTCCCATGCTTTTTGCTCCTTCTGCTCTTTCTCCCGCTGCTTTTTGAGCCTGGAAGCCCGGGCGTTCCGGGCTTTCCGCCTGGAATCGCGCGCATTGGATTCTTTCTGTTCCGTCCTGGCATGCTCTTCCATCCGGTTGATCTCCCGGCTCTCTTCTTCCGCCCGTGCAGCCTGCTTTTCTTCCTCCGTGACCTTGAATTTGATATCAGCATAACCTGAAGTAAAAGTGCCTAAATCGATCCATATCACCGGGCGGACGTAGGCCGATGATGATTCATATCCCCTCTTACCCTGGATATAGCCAAATTTGCATGACACTTTGGACCGAAGAGCCACATTGTCGTTCTCATCTGTATAGTGTCTGGTGCGAAGCCACCAGTATCCATTAAGATAATCGTAGGGATCATCACCTTTACCGGAGCGAAACAGCTGCGCGGCATACACTGTAACATCGCATTTGGCACCTGCTCTGCGATTAGGATGTTCTTTACTGCCCGACAAGGGGAAATACCGGTTAGCTTCCGAATAGCTCAGCAAAAAGATCCTGTCGCGTGTTTTGCCTTCAGGTAAAGTTATAGTATCCTCGCTTTCTGAATAGGTCTCATTTTCATGCTCGGTTTCAACAATAAAGGCGCTTTCCGTCTGATTGAACGCCGCCTTGAAAAAGTCATGGTGCAGCCATTTTCTGATGTCGCTGCCGGCCCAGGTACTGCTGTGATCGTTTGAGCGATTAAACGGCTGGAAATCAAGAGCGTATCTGCTGATCAGCAAAAGCTTTGAGCCTCTGCGCTCCAGGACTTTCCATTCGATCGGCTTGATGCCGTTCTGTTCATAACGGCCAAGGGACAGCTTCTCGCCGATTTGTTCCGTCCCGAAAACCGCGTCATACGCCTGGGCACACAATTCCCTCTCCCGGGCCGCTGCGTGTATCGAATGATAATTGCCGTAATCCTGCTGTGCCTCCTGGCTGGCCCTCAGCTTGGTTACATACTGATTTCTGGCGGCGATGATCCGTTCGTTGGCCAGGTTCAGCGCCGTTTCGGTATCCTTGATCTGCTTGTTGACCGTATCGAAGGTATTCAGGTAATCCTCGTCCGAAAGGTTGTCCAGGCGGGTGTCCAGACTCTGCAATTCCTGATCCAGACGTTTAACTTCATTCCATTCCGGCATGGACTCGTACCTGGTTTTATAAGTATGAGCCTCTTTTCTGGCACTGGATGCCTGATTCTTCAGCTCCGTCCATTCCTTCTTCTCCTGACTTGTCCATTCAAACTTGCCCGTCCTCAGCTGTGCGAGCTTCTGTTTAACATCATTCAGCTGCTTTCTGACGGCGGCCTCTTCTTCGGCCATCTTTTTCTCCAATCCGGAGAGCTGCGGCTTCGTATAGCCTGCCACCGGCTTAACTATGATCCACATAGCGGGACGCACACCAAGCCCGGTTGCAGCGTAGTCAGAGTTTAACGCCGGATTAATCTTATCGATGGCGCCATTGGGTCTGACTTCGAGACATTCAAACAGCCTGGAAGGTTTAAGCCACCATCGGCAGGAGTACTGATAGTTTGCATACTTGCTATGATTCTCCTCCATTTCCGCGCCATGATCCTGCGCATATCGGGTCGCCTGGCACATTCTGGCATCATCACCCGCAAAAAACCTCTCTGCCTCCTCCTTGTTCAGCAGAAAAATACGGTCACCCGTATTCTGCTCCTTATTGCCGTCCGGCAGAGATGCCTCCGCTTCATCCTCAATGGTAGGCTTTTTAAAGATCTTAGTGGCTTCTGACGAATTAAAGGCAGCTTTGTAAAAAGCAGAATTGAGCCATTCTCTTATATTACTTTTCTTCCAGAAATTCAGATCTCTCCCTACTCCGGAAGATTCGGTTGAATACATCGGCTTATTATCCAGCACGTACTTGCTGATCAGCAGGAGCCGGTCATGCGTACGGTCCAGAACCACCCATTCGATCGGCTCAACACCATGATTCTGTTCATACCGGCCGAAAGTAACTTTCTCACCGACACAGGCTTCATCCAGAGACTTGGCAGCGGGATAGTCCTCCCGTATATGCTGCCTGCCCTCCGGCCTGCTTCCGACCAGGCGAGTGATTTCAGCAAAGATCTCCTCCGCCTTCCCCTCATCAGGAACAATATTAACCTGTACCCCTCTGCCATAGGCGGTCACTATGCCCGCGATCTTTCTGAGCGCCGGTTTATCCGCTTTGTCCTCGTCATCGACTTCAAACCTCAGCTCGCCCGGATACACCGCGGCGGACCAGATATTACCCTCACCGCCTAAATGCAGGATGATCTCCTGAGCACATTTTGCGATATCCATACTCATTACCCAAACTCCTTCTCCCGAATGAATTCCTGCTACTCTATCTTAAACTCGAATGCACCGTTCTGACAAGACCCGTCCGTCTCAACAATAATATAAACCGTCCCGATCTCGATCAGACCGATGGAGGCATTGATCTCACCGCCGGAACTGATCCTGAACAACTCGGTTTTACTGCCGTTATAATCATAATAAACCGTCGCATTGCCGTTTTCCAGCTTGCCGGAATAAAATAACTGGCCCGCGGATCCATTCGTGGATCTGACCTTAAACACCATGCTCCCTTCAAAAGAGTAAAAGCTCATCGACGCGGAATCGGCACCATTGGAATGCACAAACCCGACCGCCTTATAATGCGAAACATAGCCTGTGCAGCCGCCGAGCCCGCAGGATAATACAAGCAAAACCGCTAACAGCAAGCAATTAATCCGTTTCCTCATCCTTTTACCATCCTTTCATCCGCATAATCCATCGGTGGATAGACCCGCCCGGGTCATCCCCCGAGTTTACTCAGCCACCCCATAACCATCCCTTTGACAAATTCATGCAGGCTGAGGATAAACTGATAAGCTCCCTCCAGATAGACGATCACGATCAATGCGATCCCCACAAAGGGGATCAGCGTATCCACCGTACTGCTGGCGTGTTCACGTGTATACGAGAACAATAGCACAAGCGGCCAAAACACCAGGAACATGATGGATTGTCCGCATCCTATTGTCGTCAGTAAATCCGCAAAATTCCTGAGCTCCATGCCTCCGCCATTCATCATGCTGTACGCATTCATGAAAAACATGCCAAGAAGAACAAGCAGATCCATCAGTCCTGCCAGGGCCAGGATGATCGCGGTAAACCGCGAAAAATGGAACGAATTCCGGTTTGTTTTCAGGAAATCAAGGTATTCCTCATAAGTGTGCCCATGACGAAGGAAACGGATCTCCCGAATCTTGAGATAGAAAGTCATGCCCAGAAAAACCAGAAAAGCCATGGGAGATTTTACCGTCAGGAACGGAAAGACGAAAGCCGGCAGGATGACGATATGCTGTGCCGCCAGTATCTTTAAAATATTGGATGCCACCTCATACAGAATCGGCAGTAAAGCACACAAGCGGAAAATAATACGTTTCTTTCCGGCAAAAAAACGTTTGGGCCTGTACAGTACAAAGAAAGCCAGTACCGAGAAAAGGAACAAGTCAATAAAAGCGTTAAAAGCAATAAATCCTTTGGAAAAAAGCGAAGAAAACAGCGTTCTGACCGAATCCGTCTTCAGGTCGATTCCCTGTAACAGTATATCGCTGACGCCGATCAGATATCGGTAGTAAATCAGCAGATAAAGTGCGATTACGATACCTGCCAGTCCCCCGAACTTTAAAATCTGCTTATGATAACTCTCACTGGCATTAAGGATCCGGCTGATATTCGAAATCAGAAAGAAAGGCAGGGCCATGCCTGCAATACCGGTCAGAATGAGCAGCTGCCCCGACATTTCTTCAACCATATACTGCTGAAACTCAGGGTTGATTCTCATCCACGTATTATAGATCACAAGCACTTGGGAAGCCGCCAGGCACAGCCATCCGAGAATCTTAAAAACACGATACGAAAAAGGACCACGGTAGCGCATATCCTTGCGGTTTTCCGTATCGTAAAACTTTAGTCTTTTGCGTCTGACCTTTTCGGTCTTCACTTGAGATTCGCTCATGATTCTCCCCATTCCTGCAGCCGGGCCAAAAGATTCGCCGGTCGGTTTAATTTCAAAAACGATTCGATCCGCCGGATTCTGGTGATCGTTCAACGTGCTGATTATACCACAAAATAAAGGGGTTGACAATAATCGTCCGGACAGTTCAATCCGCAGGGCTCTCCGTCCCCTGACTTTCTCTGTGCTTCTGCTCAAATCGCTGCACGGCGCGCTTCCATCCTCCACCGTAATAGTAAATGGCGATGGCCGCCGAACGCAGGAAGGAGGCGATCAGCAGCGCCCAGAAGATCCCGTGCCAGTCCCCCGTGCGGACTCCCAGCAGATACGCCAGCGGGATCCGCGAGAAGGCGCCGAACTGGGCCGTGACCATCGGTACGACCGATTTACCCGCGCCGCGCATGGCATTCACCAGGCACCGGTCCGTCCCGTGGAAAAGGCACTGGAAAGACATGATCATCAGGCCGTCCGCCGCAATGGCGATGACCGCCAGGTCCGTTGTGAAAAGCCGCGGAAAGATGCCCCGGAAGGCGATCAGGACGCCGCAGAGACCTGCACCGAGGACTGTCAGGCTGAGGATGCTGTAATTGATTTCCTTCTTAATGCGATCCATCCTGAACAGGCCCATATTCTGCCCCACATACGTACAAAGTGCCGTGCTCAGGGCGACGACCGGGATATTGATCACATCATCCACTTTGTTCACAATGCTGTTGGCCGCGATAAAGGTCGGACCGAAGAAATTGACGGATGACTGGACAAAAAGATTCGCGATAAGGTTGCCGATATTCTGGATCGCAGCCGGAAGGCCGATACCGATGATCTTGCCGGATTCCTCGCGGTCCGGCCGGATTCCTTTGAAACGGACCTTCACTCCGTAGCTGCCGCGGTTCAGCCGTGTGATCACGCCGATGCCGGACACGCCCTGCGCGAGGGCCGTTGCCAGTGCCACGCCCGGTACGCCCCATTTCAGGACGAGGACCGCCACAAGGTCCAGAATAACATTCAGAATACTGCAGAGCGTCAGAAAATAAAAAGGCCAGGATGAGTCGCCCATCCCCCGGAGTGCCCCGCTTCCCATCTGATAAATCATATTGCCGGTCGTCCCGAGATAGATGATCATCAGATACAGCCGGGCATCGGAGAAAATCTCCTGCGGTGTATTCAGCAGGTTCAGCAGCGGCCGGCTTACCGCAAGCCCTACACCTGTGATAAAAAGGGCGCAGACAAGGGTCAGAAAGGCTACCGTGGAGACCGCTTTCTGCAGGGCCGGGATATCCTTCGCCCCCATTCTCTGGGCAATCACGACGTTGGATCCCGTCGAAAGCCCGATCATAAACATATTGATCAAGCTCATTACCGGTCCGCTGACCGATACCGCCGCCAGTGCGTCCGAGCTGACGAAGCGGCCCACGATGACCGAATCCGCCACATTATACAGCTGTGTGACGATACTCCCGAGTAGAATCGGGACCGCAAAACGCAATAGACTGCTGAAAATCGGCCCCTCCGTCAGGTTGATCCGGCTGTTTTTTCTCTGTATCATTTCATCCGTCCTCCGACCCTTACAAAGCGCTCTGCCTGTTCAGCTCTTTCTCGATCAGATTCAGTGTCCGGAAGAACCTGAATGTCGCGATCATCGGCCCGCAGCACGGGCAGCCCAGCATATTCCACCAGAACATATGCCGCCAGGAAGTGTGCGGCCCCTCGATCCCCAGCTCGATCGCCCTGGCTTTGAGCTCCTCCGCGATCCTCGCCATCCAGACCAGTGTATAAATGAACAGGGTCGGGATGCCGAGCAGATAAGCCACATAATACTTCTGCACCTTATGCCCCAGGACTGCTTCCAGTTCGTCCTGGAGTCCCAAAGGCATGTAAAAAAGGAAAAACAGACCGGCCGTGAAGAAATCGATAAAGCCGAGCCAGAACCCCGGCCTGTCCGTATGTTTGAACTTCATAAAATCCCCCTGTTGCGGCATTCGGATGAAGGCAGGTAAATGCCTTAGGAAAAGCCCGGCAGCCGCCATGCGGTCTGCCGTCCGAACACCGCTTGTTTTCTTAATCCTTACCGGTTATTATACCATATCACGGGGTAATATTCAATCCGAATTGAAAAGGGAGCGCGAACAACGCTCTCACGTTATTCGCGCTCCCTGAAGGAACTTGAGTGGATGAATTACTTATCCTTTCTCTCCGCGCCGAAAGTCTTCTTGGCTTCTTCCCATCCGGCAAGCAGGCTCTTGAATCCGGCAGACAGGATGTCCTTAAGCTCGGACCCGGCTTCTACAGCGATAGTGGAGATCTTGTCGGTAGCATCCTTGAAGGCAGCCTTAGCGGCTTCTACCTTGCGCTCGACTTCTTCTTCGATCTTGTCGAACTCTTCCTCGACAACGTCCTTGTCAGCAATCGCGGCCTGAGCGGCAGCAAGTCTGGCGATCGGAACGCGGAAGGGGCTGCAGGAGACATAGTCCAGACCGATCTTGTGGCAGAATTCCACAGAAGAGGGGTCGCCGCCATGCTCGCCGCAGATGCCGATGTGCAGGTTGGGATTGACGGGCTTGCCCAGCTTGATGGTCATTTCCATCAGCTTGCCGACGCCTTCCTGATCCAGCTTTGCAAACGGATCGTTCTCGAAGATCTTGGTGTCGTAGTAGGCGTTCAGGAACTTGCCGGCATCGTCGCGGCTGAATCCCTAGGTCATCTGGGTCAGATCGTTGGTGCCGAAGCAGAAGAAGTCAGCTTCCTTGGCGATCTGATCAGCTGTCAGAGCGGCTCTCGGGATCTCGATCATGGTACCGACCTGATACTTGAGGTCAGCGCCGGCAGCGGCGATCTCGGCGTCAGCGGTCTCGACAACGACCTTCTTGACGAACTTGAGTTCCTTGATGTCGCAGATCAGAGGAATCATGATCTCGGGCTCGATATTCCATTCCGGATGCTCTTTCTTGACCTCAATAGCAGCGCGGATAACAGCGCTGGTCTGCATCTTGGCGATTTCAGGATAGGTAACCGTCAGACGGCAGCCGCGATGGCCCATCATGGGG
>JAFRZL010000004.1 GCA_017442535.1 Bacillota bacterium
TAGGTTTTGCAGACGATCTCTATGCACGTGCATAGGTTTTGCAGACGATCCCTATGCACGTGCATAGGTTTTGCGGGTGATCTCTATGCACGTGCATAGCTTTTGCGGACGATCCCTATGCATGTGCATAGCTTTTGCGGGTGATCCCTATGCACGTGCATAGCTTTAGCAGGCAATCTCTATGCACGTGCATAGACCCCGGTACCACCCGATCCCGCAAAAAAACGCGCTTCATTTCGCATGAAGCGCGTTTTTGTCGTGTATCGCCGGCCGCTCAGCTCTCGAGCTTTTCGAGCGTAGCGGTTTTGGCAATGCTTTGGCGGATCCTGGCGCGGAGCGGAAGAACGGAGCTCGGGGAAACCGAGAGCTCATCGATGCCGATCGCGAGGAAGGTGTCAAGCAGTGACAGATCGGCGCCGAGTTCGCCGCAGATGCCGATCCAGATGCCTTCTTTGTGGGCGGCGTCGGTCGCCATCTTAAGCGCGCGGAGCACCGCGGGATGATGCGGATCAAAGAACTTGCCGAGGTCATTAGCCTGGCGGTCGCAGGCCAGTGTATACTGAGTCAGATCATTGGTACCTACCGAGAAGAAATCGACTTCCTTGGCCAGAGCGTCCGCAACAAAGACGGAGGCGGGGGTCTCGATCATGATGCCGATCTCGGTATCCTTGTTGTAGGGGATACCTTCTTTATCCAACTCGGCCATGACTTTCTGGCAGGCGCGCTTGCACTCGCGGACCTCCCATACGGAGGTGATCATCGGGAACATGACGGCGACCTTGCCGTAGGCGGAGGCACGGTAGAGTGCGCGGAGCTGCGTGCGGAAGACTTCCGGACGGTTCAGGCAGATGCGGATCGCACGGACGCCGAGGGCAGGATTTTCTTCTTTCTTCATGTCAAAATAGGCTACCTGCTTGTCGGCACCGATATCGAGCGTACGGATAACGACGCGCTTGCCCTCCATCGCGGCGGCAACCGCTTTGTAAGCCTGGAACTGTTCCTCTTCGGTGGGGTAATCGGATGCTTTGAGATACAGGAATTCGGAGCGGAAGAGGCCGATGCCCTGGCCGTCATTGGCAAGGACGGCGGATACATCCTCGGGTGAGCCGATATTGCAGTAAACCATCATTTCACGGCCGTCGAGCGTAACGTCTTCTTTGCCCTTCATGGTCTCCATCAGCACTTTCATTTCCTGCTGTTTCTTGAGCTTGGCCTGGAAGGAAGCCAGCGTGATCTCGTCGGGATCGAGGGCGACTTTGCCGGTCTCACCGTCGATATAGGCGATACGGCCTTCCATTTCGGGACGCAGACTGTCGCCCAGACCGCAGATCGCGGGGATGCCCATAGTACGGGCGAGAATCGCGGTATGGCTGTTGCCGGATCCGCCCTGCGTCATAAAGCCGAGGATCTTGGACTTGTCCAGCTGCAGTGTCTCGGAAGGCGCCAGGTCATCGGCGGCGAGTACGACAGGAACATCGGAATCGATGCCGCCCTCGACCACGCCCAGCAGATTGTTGATAATGCGGCCGGTCACGTCCTTGATATCAGCTGCTCTGGCACGCATATAGGCGTCATCCATCGCGGCAAACATCGCGGCAAACTGCTCGCCGGCGGTCTGCACCGCGAACTCGGCATTGCAGCTCTCGGATTCCAGCGTATCCATGACGCATTCCACATAGTCCTCGTCTTCCACGAACATGGCGTGAGTCTCAAAGAGGATGGCGGCCTCTTCACCGGCATCTTCGCGGCACTTATCCGCCAGGCGGTTCAGCTGCTCAATGGACTTCTCCTGAGCCTCGGCCAGACGGGCCTTCTCGGCCTCCAGATCGGTAACGTCGCGTTTAACGACGGTGGCATCGCTGCGGCGGAAGAAATAGACCGGGCCGCTGGTCACGCCCTTGGAAACGCCCTTGCCTTGCAGTAAAATCATAATTAATTCTCCTTTTCATATTAAATGACAAGGCGGGGCACAGTGCCCCGCCTCACTCACGCGTTGTTTACAGATTCTCTTCGAGGAACTTGCGGACTTCCTCAATCGCCTTGTCCTCATCGGGACCTTCGGCAGCTACCGTAATGGTATGGCCGCTCTTGATGCCCATGGCCATGACCTTCATCAGCTGGGAAGCCTTTACGGTGTTGCCATCCTTGGAAATGGTGACTACAGTATCACCGAAGCCCTTGCAAAGCTTGGCAAACATACCTGCGGGACGGGCATGGACGCCCAGAGGATCCTGAATCGTAAAATCGAATTGCTTCATGTGTTAGATTTCTCCTTCCGATGATAGTGCTGAAATGAAACCGGCATCACGATCCGCATTCATTCCCTAACTCATTGTACACGGTTTTGCACCCACTGTCCATAGTTGAATATGCATAATATACGCCATTGTCTTTTGTCAATATTGACGATTATCACGTCTGAAACCTCTACATTACCTTGTCAATTTGACAAGGAAAAGTCTCAAATCCCCTTGCAAATAGTCTATAAGTGTGGTATGATTAAACAATAATAACGACTGCTTTATGTAACAGGAGGCGCCCATGGACTACGCCGAATTTGTATCCCGCCTGAATCAGCACTATGACGAGCTGAAGTGGCTGTACTGTGAATTATATCAGAATGATATGATGGCTTTCCGCTACTTTGTGGATATGCTGCGCCGTTCGTACACGGACCGTAAACAGGAGCTGCGTGACCTGGATCATGAACGCCTGGCCGATCCCGAGTGGTTCCGTTCCAACCGGATGCTCGGAATGATGCTGTATGTGGATAATTTTGCCGGCGATCTGCAGGGCGTCAGGGTCAGGCTTCCTTATCTGCAGGAATGCGGGATCAATTATCTTCACCTGATGCCCCTGCTGAGGACGGTAAAGGGACGCTCCGACGGAGGCTATGCGGTGGCGGATTTCCGCGAAGTGCAGCCCGAGCTGGGGACCATGGCGGATCTGGAAGCACTTTCGGATGACTGCCGGCAGGCCGGGATTTCGCTGGCTCTTGATTTTGTCATGAATCACACGAGCGAGGATCATGAATGGGCGAGAGCTGCCCGCGCTGGGGATCCCGTGGCTGCCGCGAGGTATTTCTTTTACGATAACCGGGACATTCCCGATCAGTTTGAAAAAACGGTGCCCCAGGTCTTTCCGACCACCGCGCCGGGTAATTTCACCTATCTGGAGGACTGCGGACGGTACGTTATGACTTCCTTCTACCCTTACCAGTGGGATTTGAATTATGCCAATCCGATGGTCTTCAATGATATGACCGAGAACCTGCTGTACCTCGCGAACCGTGGGATGGATGTGATCCGGCTGGACGCGATCCCCTATATCTGGAAGGAGCTCGGAACGGATTGCAGGAATCTGCCTCAGGTACACACACTTTCCAGGCTAATCCGCATGGCGTGTGAGATCGTCTGCCCGGGCGTGCTGCTGCTCGGTGAGGTCGTCATGGAGCCTGCCAAGGTTGCGCCGTATTTCGGTACACGCGAGAAGCCGGAATGTCATCTGCTGTACAATGTGACGACCATGTGCTCCACCTGGAGCTGCCTGGCGACGCACGATGTCCGTCTGCTGATGCGCCAGATGGATCAACTGAGCGCACTTCCGCGCAGTTACTCCTTCCAGAATTATCTGCGCTGCCATGATGATATCGGCTGGGGCCTGGATTACCCATGGTTGGAACAGTTCGGCGTGAAGGAAGTGGCCCATAAGAAATACCTGAACGACTGGTTCACCGGGAAATGGCCGGGGAGCCGGTCCCGCGGCGAGCTTTACAATGATGATCCCACACTCGGCGACGCGCGTCTCTGTGGCACGACGGCGTCCCTCTGCGGGATGGAGGTGGACGAGGAGCTGGGATTCCTGGCCGACCGTATGCTTCATGCCTGGATGTTCACGCAGAGCGGCATTCCCGTCCTCTACAGCGGGGACGAGATCGCGCAGGAGAATGATTATTCGTACCACGATGATCCGGACAAGTGCGAGGACAGCCGGTATCTGCACCGCGGGCGCTTTGACTGGGCGCTTGCCAGGAAGCGCCACGACCCCGGCACTATACAGGGCAGGGTTTTTGAAATGCTCCGGCAGCTGGAGACGATCCGGGCCTCGCAGCCGGTCTTCTGTGCGGATGCGGCCTTTTTCGCCTTCCCCACAGGGTCTGACCGGGTCCTTGGCATCCGCCGTGAACGTGAAGGCGACCGGCTGACCGCGCTCTTCAATTTCTCGGAAGAGCCCGTGACGCTGCATCTGGAAGGGGAAGAGGCGTCAGACCTGATCAGCGGCCGCAAGCTTGATTTAACCAATGTCGAATTACCCGAGTTCGGTTTCCTGTGGGCACTGAGCCGCACGGACTGAGCCGCTGAATATGGTTTCCGCGGATGGCGGAGACCGTGAAGGGAGGATTATGCATGAGAGAATGGACGCGTGAAGAACGTTACCGCGTGCTGCAAAACCCGGAAGAGATCCGCCCGCTGTATGATAAGATCCGTCATTCCGTCTACCGCCAGTTATATCATGTGCAGCCGGTTACGGGTCTGTCGAGTGATCCGAACGGATTTGCCCTGCATCATGGCCTCTGGCATCTGTGTTACCAATGGTGTCCCTGGGGCGCGGTGCACGGGCTGAAATACTGGTATCATGTAACAAGTCCGGACCTGATCCACTGGACCAACGAGGGCATCGGACTGGCTCCGGACCGTGATTATGATAATAAGGGCAACCACTCCGGCAGCGGAATCTCGGTGGGCGATGAGCTGTATTTCTACTATACCGGCAACCACCGGGACGAGAACTGGGTCCGCACGCCCTGGACCTGTGCCGCCTATCTGGACGAGCAGGGAAAGATCTGCAAACTGGACGAACCGCTCTTCGGGCCACGTCCGGACCACAGTGAACACCAGCGTGATCCCAAGGTGGTCTGGAATGCCGAAAAAGGTAAATATTATATCTTTATCGGTGCCCAGACGCTGGACATGCGCGGCTGTGTCCTGGTCTACGAGTCCGAGAAACCGCTTACCGGCTGGCGTTTTGCGGGCGAGCTGAAGGTGCCGGGATATGAGCACTTCGGCGGTATGTGGGAGTGCCCCTATATTACACGCATCGGCGGCAGGGATCTGCTGATCTTCTCGCCGCAGTATACCAAGCTGCCCGGCCGCGGCGAGAGCACCAATCATAATGTCTATTTCATAGGGCGGATGGATTATGATACGCTGACCTTCACGCCTGAAGGCGGCTACCATTTCCTGGACTACGGCTTTGATTTCTACGCGGCGCAGGGTGCGGCCAATGTGGCTGATCCGGACAAAGCGATCCTGATGGGTTGGATCGGGCTGCCCGATAACCATTATCCCACGGAAGAAGAGGACTGGGAGGGCAGCATGACCATCCCGAGGGAGCTCCGGATCCGCGACGGCAGGCTGTGGCAGACGCCGATTAACGGGATCGAGGTGCTGCGTGAGCGTGAACTCGCGGCGGACGGCAATTTGCCCGAGGCCGGCGAGATCACGGTCGATGTGCCCGCAGGTGATTTTGAACTGAATCTCTACACTCACGCGGACGGATCGGGGGGCATGCGGCTGCATTATAACAGCCTGACACGCACGGTTACGATCGACCGGCGCGGCATGGAAAAGCGCTTTAATCAGCATGTTTTCGAGGTGCTGGACGTGCCGATGGATGAGCCGCTTAAGAGTATCCGCGTCTTCATCGACCGCAGTTCGACCGAGTTTTTCCTGAATGAAGGCGAAAAGACATTTACGACGCACAGTTATCCCATTGCCGCGGAACATCATTATACAGTTACAGATGGCGCCAATCTCCGGCTCTGGGCCTACAGCCGCTCCGTGACGGATGAATTCGTGGTATAATGCCCGCCGGAAAGGAATCATCATGAAGCAGAAGGTTTTCGCGAGCGATTTTGACGGTACGCTGTATTTCTACAAGGCGCCCGATCCCGATAAACTCCCGGTGCAGAACGTGGAGATGATCCGGCGTTATCAGGAAGCAGGGCATCTCTTCGGGCTCTGCACGGGAAGGCAGGTGGGCGGCCTGACCCCCTTTATTACGGGGCTGGTCGAGCCTGACTTCTATATTACTTCCAGTGGATCCAATATTGTCGGACGCCATATGGAGCCGATCTACCGGCGCGGCGTCGACCGCGGGGTGGCCGATGCCATCGTGCGCAGGATGGATCCCCGCAAGTACCGTCTGACACTGGATGTGGAGGGAGATATCTGCGTCTTCAGCAAGATGGATTATCCCGGTTTTTACTACGTGATCACCGGAGTGGATGACGCTCCGCCGGGGCTCATCCATCAGGTCAGCATCCATACCGAGAGTCTGGAGGACGCCGCCGCGGTCAGTGCCGCGATCAACCGTGATTTCGGCGACGCGGTCGAGGCTTTCCAGAATGTGATCGAAGTGGATATCGCGCCGCGCGGCTGCTCCAAAGGGAAGGGTGTGGAGCGGCTCCGCGAGTATTACCGCGAACAGTACGGCGAGATCACGCTGTACGGCATCGGAGACTCGATCAATGACCTGCCGCTGCTTCGCGCTTCAGACGTCAGCTACACCTTCCCATACGCTCCCGAGTCCGTGCAGGAAGCTGCCGACTACGTGGTTCCCACCATTGTCGACGCGCTCCGGCACAGCATGGAGGACCATTAAAACGTGTTTTTCAGCCAAGGCTGAGAACAATAAAAAGAAAAGGAGACTTATCTCATGGCACTCGATTACCGTAAGTGCGCTGAGGAGATCTTTGCCAACCTGGGCGGCAAGGACAATATCATCAGCGCGGCACACTGCGCCACGCGCCTGCGCCTGGTCATTGCTGACAACAGCAAGGTGAATTCCAAGGCGCTCGAGGATGTAGAAGGAGTTCAGGGCATGTTTGAATCAAACGGCCAGCTCCAGCTCATCATCGGTACCGGAACTGTCAACAAGGTTTACGACGAATTCCTCGCCGTGACCGGGCTTACCGCCGCCTCTAAGGCAGAGGTCAAGGAGGCTGCCGCCTCCCGCATGCCCTGGTGGAAAAAGATTCTCAAGACTCCGGGCGACATCTTCGTCCCCATTCTGCCCGCCATCGTGGCCTCCGGCCTGATGATGGGCATCGTTGAGGCACTGCCCAAATTCATCCCCGGATTTGATAACACCGACTGGTTCCAGTTCCTCGACCTGATTGCCAATACCGCGTTTGTGATGCTGCCGGTTCTGGTAGCGATTTCCTCCGCACGCGTCTTTGGCGGCAATATTTTCCTGGGCGGTGTTATCGGCTTCCTGATGATCCATCCGTCCCTGATGAACGCCTGGAGTGTCTCTACAGCCGAAACGATACCTGTATGGCATCTGTTCGGCGATCTGAGCAAGATGCCCATCCTTTCGTTCTTCTTTGACGTCAATAAAGTCGGCTATCAAGGCCACGTCATACCGGTCATACTGGCGGTGCTCCTGATGTCGACTGTCGAGAAGAAACTGCATAAGGTTGTTCCCGAGATGATCGACCTCTTTGTGACGCCGCTGGTTACGGTTCTGGTTACCGCTTTCGTGACCTTCACCGTTATCGGCCCTGTCTTCGCAATCGTCGAGAACTGGGTGCTGGCCGGAGCAAAATGGCTGATTACCGTCGGCTATGGTGTCGGCGCAGCCATCATGGGCGCGATTTACCCGCTTACGGTTGTCATGGGTCTGCACCATATGTACAATGTCATTGAGGCCGGCATGATCGCACAGACCGGACTGAATACCTGGATGCCCATCGCGTCCGCGGCCAACTTCGCACAGTTCGGCGCCTGCCTGGCTGTCGCGATCATGGCCAAGAACCGCAAGACCAAAGCGGTCGCGTTCCCGGCTTCTCTGTCCGCGTCTCTGGGCATCACCGAGCCCGCGATCTTCGGTATCAACTTCCGTTACATGAAGCCTTTCATCGCCGGTATGATCGGTGCGGCCGCCGGTGCGCTCTTCGGTTCACTTACCGGTCTCGGCGCCACGACTTACGGCGTAACCGGTATCCCCGGCATCCCCGCGATCAATAATATCCCGATGTACCTGCTGCTCCTGCTGATCTCCGGCGGCGTTGCGTTCTTCATGACCTTCGTCCTCTGGAAAGAGGAGACGCCCCAGACTGCCGCGGAGAAAGCTCCTGTGAAGCCGGTTCCCACCGCTTCCGTCATCCGCACGCCCGGTGGAGCGGTCATCCAGCCTGTTCCCGGCAAGGTCATCGCCCGTGAGGACATTCCCGACCAGACATTTGCGACCGGCATTCTGGGCGACGGCGTAGGCATCGATCCGGAAGAAGGCGTGGTCTACGCGCCGTTCGACGGCGAGATTGCGAGCATCTTTGATACGAATCATGCCGTTTCCCTCGAGGCCAATGGCATGGAGCTGCTGATCCATGTCGGCATCGATACCGTCAATATGCAGGGCGAGGGCTTCAAGGGCTTCGTCCAGGACGGCGACCAGGTCAAGGCGGGCCAGAAGCTGATCGAATTCGATATCGACAAGATCAAAGCGGCCGGCTACAGCCCCGTTGTGGCGGTTCTGCTGACCAATTCGGATGATATCGAAGGTGTAGAAGTCGGAATCACAGAATAAATATTCCGCAGAATCAATAATCCGGAACCGGTTTGGCCTGCAAAGGGCTAAAACCGGTTCCTTTGTAAGAAGAATTCCGTTTGATCGGGAGAAAAAGAACCTTCGTGAATATACAAAAAGGAGGATGAATGATGAAAAGAATATGGTCACTGCTGTTAGTGCTGGTTCTTGCCGTGTCGCTTGCGGCCTGTGGGAAACCGTCCGGTTCATCCACGCCCTCGGGCTCATCCGGCAATACTTCAGCGCCGGGCTCACAGAGCCAGCCCGCGGACAGCGGCAAATCGGGTGAAGCGGAGGACTCCAAAGGCGGCAAAACTGCTGCAGCAATGATTCCCGGAATCTATTATGCTATTTCGGGAGATGACAGAGACGCATCCGTGATTACCGGACTCACGATCTCAGGCAACCGGTCAGGCACCACTGATTATAATTCCAAACCTGCCTCCACCACCGGTATCCGCTGCATTTTCGAGCTGAACGAGTATGTGTCCGTCATCCCCTCAACCAGTGTCACCTCCGGTCTTAAAGTATATGTTCTGAAGCACAGAGAGGATCCTGCATCCTATGAGACTGAAAAGTTCTCTGAGGAGACGCCCGGCTTTGCCGCTCTCTATGAAATGGATCTGCGAGGCGAGAACGACTGGGGAGATTTTTATCTGAATCCCGACGACTGTGAAGCGGGTGAGTATGATTTTGTCTTTGTTTACAAGGACAAAGCGATCGGCAGGCTCCAGGTCAGGTTTTATAACGAGGGGGAATTATCCGAGAAAGCGGACTCTGAGCTGGAGGCGTTAACGACGGAATGGATAATGAAGAGCAGGGGAGACTGGTAATGGAGGCAGATGCTGCACGTGCCCGATCCGCCTGCTTTAAGGTCTAGCACCTACGCAGAAAGCAAAAACCCGGAATCAGTATTCTGATTCCGGGTTTTATGTTGTGCTGAAGCGGGCTTTGCAGGATTAATAAGCTTTGCCCCAGACGACCAGCTTGTGCGCGGGCTTGCCGCAGCAGACACATTTGTCATCGATCGCGGGCGCACCGAAAGGCATGCAGCGCGAAGTCGCAGTGGTATCCTCTTTGATCTTGTTCTCACAGGCTACGTCGCCGCACCACATGGCACGGACAAAACCGGGCTTCTCGGCGATCGTCTGCTTAAAGGTCTCATAGTCGTGAGCCTCGTAGATATTGGACTCCAGATGCGCCTTGGCACGGTCAAACATCTCCTGCTGCATGGTCTCGAGGATTTCGCCCACCTTACTCTCAAGCTCATCGAGCGGTACGAAATACTTCTCGCGGGTGTCGCGGCGAACCAGGACGGCCTGGTTATTCTCGATATCCTTGGGACCGATCTCGATACGCAGCGGAATGCCGCGGATCTCCTGTTCGGCAAACTTCCAGCCGGGATTCTTGTCACTGTCGTCGACTTTGACGCGGTAGAGTCCGGACAGACGGGTGACCAGCTCGAGCGCCTTATCCAGCACACCGGGCTTGTGCTGGGCGATGGGCATGATCATGACCTGTACCGGTGCGATGCGGGGAGGCAGTACCAGCCCGTCATTATCACCGTGCACCATGATGATGGCGCCGATAATACGCGTGGACAGGCCCCAGGAAGTCTGATGGACATAGGCCAGCTGGTTATTGGTATCGGTGAACTGGATATTATAAGCACGTGCGAAACCGTCGCCGAAATTGTGGCTGGTCGCGGACTGCAGCGCCTTACCGTCATGCATCATGGCCTCCATCGTATAGGTGGCCTTGGCACCGGCGAATTTTTCTTTATCCGTCTTCTGACCCTTGATGACGGGGATGGCCAGGTATTTCTCGCAAAAATCCGCATAGACATTCAGCATCTGTACGGTTCGGGCCTCAGCGTCCTCAGCGGTCGCGTGAGCGGTATGACCCTCCTGCCAGAGGAACTCCATGTTGCGGAGGAAGGGACGGGTCGTCTTCTCCCAGCGGAGCACCGAGCACCACTGGTTGTAAACCTTGGGCAGATCACGGTAGGACTGGATGATCTTACTGTACAGATCGCAGAACATCGTCTCGGAAGTGGGGCGGATGCACATACGCTCCTGCAGAGGCTCACCGCCGCCGTAGGTGACCCACGCCACCTCGGGAGCGAAGCCCTCGACATGATCCTTTTCCTTCTGCAGAAGGCTCTCCGGGATCAGCATGGGCAGATAAACATTCTCGACACCCGTCGCTTTGAACATATCATCCAGCGTCCTCTGGATGCGCTCCCAGAGCGCGTAACCGTTCGGCAGAAATACATTGCATCCGCGGACGGGAGAATAATCGACTAACTGGGCCTTTTTGACGACATCGGTATACCACTGGGCAAAATCCTGATCCATGGGGGTGATGGCGTCCACCATTTTCTGATTATTAGTCTTGGCCATTACAATCTCTCCTCAACCTGGGGCCGTCCGGCCCCGTAATTCCTTATAAAAAGGTACTTATCGATTATAGAAGAAGACGGCCGAAATGTCAAGCGCAGAAACGTTTTTTCCGATTTTTCAAAAAGATTTCGTCAGATAGTTTCCTAATTCGGCAAAATATGGTATACTACAAGTTATCAAAGACTGTAGGAGGGATGATCATGAAATTCAGTGAGATGCCTTATCATCGGATCACATTTGAATCGATTGACGAGAAATTAAAGGCGGTCAGCGCTAAGTTTGACCTGGCCGGGACTTTTGAGGAGCAATATGCTCTCTATAAAGAGGCCGACGATGTGATGAAGGACCTGGCGACCCAGTCGACGCTGGCCTATATCCGTCACGATATCGCGATGGACGACCCGTTCTATGAGGCCGAGCAGGATTATTACGATGAGATCCTGCCCATGGTGCAGAATACGATGCAGGAGCTTGAGAAAAAGCTCATCGCGTCGCCTTTCCTCGATCAGTTCAGGCAGAAGCTGGGCCGCATGGCGATCGCCAATATCGAGATGTCCTTAAAGGCTTACGACGAGAAGGTTGTGGGCTTGATGCAGCAGGAGAACGCTCTGGTCAGCCGCTATGACAAGATTATTGCCGGTGCCCGGATCGAGTGGGAGGGTGAGACGCTTAATCTCTCCCTGATGCGCAAATACATGATGGATCCCGACCGCGAGGTGCGCCGCCGCGCCTGCGCCAAGGTCAGCGAATTCTTTGCTTCGGTGACGGATGAGATCGATGAGATCTATGACCAGATGGTCAAGAACCGTACCGAGCAGGCCCGTCAGCTGGGCTTCCCCAACTATGTGCCGCTCGGCTACCTCAGAATGCAGCGCAGCTGCTATGACCAGCGTAAGGTCGAGGCTTTCCGCGCGCAGGTCAAGGAATTCCTGGTGCCTCTGGCCGAGCAGATGCATGATGAACGCCGCAAGGCTCTCGGACTGGATCACCTGTATTTCTGCGATGAACTGGTGCATCTGCCGCAGGGCGACCCCGCCCCCATCGGCACGCCCGAGGAGATCATGGCGAACGGCAAACGCATGTACAGCGAGCTTTCGCCCGAGACGGCCGAATTCTTTGACTTTATGTCCGAGAACGAGCTGTTCGACGTGCTGGGCCGCAAGAATAAAAAGGCCGGCGGTTACATGACCTTCATTCCCGAGTACAAATCGCCCTTTATCTTCGCGAATTTCAACGGGACGAGCGGAGATACCGATGTGCTGACACATGAATGTGGACACGCTTTCCAGGGCTATCGCGTACGTAATGCGGAGGTATCCGCCCTGCAGGGTCTCTCGATGGAGACGGCTGAGATCCACTCCATGTCGATGGAGTTCTTTACTGAGAAGTGGATGGACCTGTTCTACGGGGACCGCGCGGACGAATACCGCCTGATCCATCTGCAGGACGCGATCTTCTTCATTCCTTACGGATGCATGGTGGACGAATTCCAGCACATTGTTTACGCGAATCCGGATATGACGCCTCAGGAGCGCAAAGCCGTCTGGAGCGTGCTGGAGCGTGAGTACAAGCCCCATCTGGACTATGACGGAGACAAATTCTTCGGCAACGGCGGCTACTGGCAGCGTCAGGGACATATCTTCGGTTCGCCTTTCTACTATATCGATTACTGCCTGGCGCAGACTTGCGCGCTCGAGTTCAAAGTTAAAATGGACCGGGATTTCGCGGCCGCATGGCAGGATTATCTGACCCTGGTAACGGTCCAGGGCAAGGATTTCGAGGAGTCGCTTGAGTGTGCACATCTGGACAGCCCCTTCGAGCCGGGTACGCTTGAGCACATTGTACAGGGTCTGAAACTCTGATCGGGACAGGAGCAGAAGTCATGAATTTCCTTAAAAAAACGGATTCTTTCGAGAGCACGATTCTCGGAAAGCAGATTACCTATTACATTTATCTGCCGCTTGAAAGTATTGAATACAAAGGGGTTCTGCAGATCGCGCACGGCATGGCCGAGCATCTTGAGAGGTATGAGCCCTTCATTGAGTACCTGACCGCGCATGGCTATATTGTCTGCGGCAACGACCATCTGGCGCATGGCAGATCCGTCGGTTCCAAAGATGAGCTCGGCCATATCCCGGGCAAAGAGGGCTGGATGGCCCTGGTCCAGGATCTGCATCAGCTGTATGCCATCATGCATGAACAGTATCCGAATCTGCCGTATTTCCTGATGGGCCACAGCATGGGTTCCTTCCTGGCCAGATCCTATGTGACGCGCTACGGCAAAGATCTGGCCGGAGCGATCATCATGGGAACGGGTCTGATGGATAACGCGACCTGCACCGCCGGCCTCGGCGTGATGAAGACCATTTCCCTGTTCAAGGGCAAAGAATATCACAGCCCCATGGTGCAAAAGCTGATGTTCGGCAGCTACCTGAACCGTATTCAGAATCCTTCTTCTACCAATGACTGGCTGAGCACCGTCCCCGGGGAAGTGCAGAAATACGACGCCGATGAGTATTGTGGGTTCAGCTTCTCACTGTCCGGGTACGCCAATGTGGTGCGGCTGATCCAGTCGGTCTGCGCGCCCGAGGCGATCAAAGGCGTTCCTGCCGATCTGCCGGTTCTGGTCACCAGCGGAGAAGAGGATCCTGTAGGCCATTACGGGGATGATCCCCGCAAGCTCGCGGAAAAGCTGCAGCAGGCAGGCGTTAAGGATGTGGAGCTTCTCATGTATGCGGGCGACCGTCATGAGATCCTGAACGAATCCAACCGCCAGAAGGTCTTTGAGGACATCTTGGCCTGGCTGGATAAGCACCAGGAGGAAGCGGCGGAATGATCCGGATCACAGCCGCTTTTGCGGCGGAAGGCCGGGTCAGCCGGGTCCGAGAGCATGGCATGGGGCATATTCACCGCTCCTACCGTGTGACGATGGAAGAGGGAGAGGAATATCTGCTGCAGCAGATCAATACCCTCGTCTTTCAGAATGTGCCGGCCATGACGGAGAATCTCGTTAAGGTGACGGACCTTTTGCAGCGTAAAGCTGCGGAGCGCGGCGAGGATCCGGATAAAACGGTTCTTTCCATGATCCCGGCCAGGGCAGGCGGCTATGTGCATCAAGAGGAGGACGGCAGCCGGTGGCGGCTGTTCCGGTTTATCCCGGGTGTCAGCGCCGGTGAAGATCCTGATAATTTATCCGAGCTGGAGCAGGCGGGTGAAGCCATCGGGCAGTTCCTGACCGATGTCAGTGACCTGCCTCCGGATAGTCTGCAGGAGACGATCCCACATTTTCACGATACGCCCTACCGCTACTATGAGTTCAGGAACGCCATCGAATGGGATTCCTACTCCCGCGTATCGGAAGTGGAGCCCGAGATCGGCTTTATCCTGCAGCGGAGTAAGGGCTTAAGTGTTGTAGCGAATGCACTGCAGGAGGGCCGTCTCCCTTACCGCACCGCGCATAATGATACCAAGATCAACAATGTGCTGGTGGATCCGGAGAGCGGCCGGCGCATCTGCATGGTGGATCTCGACACGGTCATGAAGGGCAGCAGCCTGTTTGATTTCGGAGACGCCATCCGTTCAGGGGCCGCCGTCTCGATGCAGGGCTACCGCATCCCGGCTTCCGGACTTGATCTGAAGCGTTATGAAGCGATTACCGGGGGCTTCATGCGGACAGCCCGTCACATACTGACCGATGCGGAGATCGAGATGCTCCCGCGGGGCGCATGGCTGATGACGATGGAATGCGGCATTCGCTTCCTGACAGATTATCTGCAGGGCGACCGTTACTTCCGTATCTACAGCGAACGCCAGAACCTGGAGCGCGCGCAGTCCCAGTTTATGCTTGCACTCGATATGGAGCGCAAACACCCGGATATGGACCGGATCCTGAAACAATACCGATAAGTATCTGAAATAATCATACATAGGAGGAAGTTAGAAAATGGCATTACTTGTACGTCCGGAAACAATGGAAAGAATCACGACCCCCGAACTGGCCCAGCGGTTTATCGATGAGCAGATCGCCGACATCAAGGCACAGGTGGGAGACAAGAAGGTGCTGCTGGCCCTTTCCGGCGGTGTGGATTCATCCGTCGTCGCTGCTCTGCTGATCAAAGCTGTCGGGCAGCAGCTTGTCTGTGTCCACGTCAACCACGGTCTGCTGCGCAAAGGCGAGCCTGAGCAGGTCATCGAGGTATTCCGCAACCAGATGAATGCCAACCTGATCTATGTGGATGCGGTGGACCGCTTCCTGGACAAACTGGCCGGCGTGACCGATCCCGAGCAGAAGCGCAAGATCATCGGCCGCGAGTTCATCGAAGTCTTCGCGGAAGAAGCCGGCAAGCTGGACGGTATCGAATTCCTGGCCCAGGGCACGATCTGGCCCGACATCCTGGAGAGCGAGGCCGGCATCAAGGCCCATCACAATGCCGGCGGCCTGCCCGACGACATGCACTTCGAACTGGTCGAGCCTGTCCGCATTCTCTTCAAGGATGAAGTCCGCATGGTAGGCAAAGAGCTCGGCCTGCCCGACAACATGGTTTACCGTCAGCCCTTCCCCGGCCCCGGCCTGGGCGTCCGCTGCCCCGGAGCCATTACCCGCGACCGTTTGGAAGCCGTCCGCGAATCCGACGCCATCCTGCGTGAAGAATTCGCCAGAAACGGCCTGGAAGGCAAGGTCTGGCAGTACTTTACCGTCGTGCCCGATTTCAAATCCACCGGCATCAAGAACGGCAAGCGCACCTTTGACTGGCCCTGTATCATCCGTGCGATCAACACCACGGACGTCATGGAAGTCACTGTCGAGCATCTTTCTGCTGAACTGATGGATCATCTGGTACAGCGCATCATCACCGAAGTCCCCGGCATCAACCGCGTCCTCTATGACTTCACACCCAAGCCCCCCGCGACGGTGGAATACGAGTAATCGGGAAGGACTTCTTTCGAATGAAGAAATTGAGATTTGTTCTTCTTGTGCTACTTTTGGCCCTCGTCCTGGCGGGCTGCACCGGTTCCGGCAATGAGCGGTCAGACAAAGCGCCGAGCGAATCTGCCCCCAAGAATTCATCAAATAAAGCTGAAAATGACAGGAGCAAGCCATCGGCTGCGAGCGCTGCAGAAAATAGTGATCCGTCGGAAACGAGTAGGGCAGAGGTGCAACCTTCACCCTTGATGAGCTTTAAGCAGGCGATCGCTATCAGTCCCGACGAATATTTCGACGCAGATGGTGCTTTTGGGGTAGAAACGACCCGGTATAACCATGCCGAACCCCGCACTGTCGATTTGTTCTTCAAAGACCGGGCGTATTCACTGAGACTCGGACAGACGGGAGGCTGGTCCGTCTTGCGCCACACCAACGGCCAGTACTGGATCACCGTCGATCACATCGGTTTTAACCCTCCGGGGGCAGATGTCAGAAATCTCTATGCTGTCGCGGATACCGGAGATATCCTTCATCAGGATTCCCTTTATTCCGCCGATCTCCGCACGGGACTCTTTACCATGCTGGAGAGTTTCAATGGCTATATCCAGGGCGAACCTGAGATGACGGACTATAACGGAATTCCCTGCTGGTGCTATACGGCCGTCGAAGGATACTCGGGCAAGGATATCCCGAAAGGCTCCGTAAAACGTTCTCAGATCTATTTTCGCCAGGATAATATGCATTTCGTCTATGAGCAGTCCGATATTGTCACGCCTGACGGAAAGGTGATTCCCGCCCAGGTAATGCAGCCCATGAGCGGGAAAGAGGTCTCGGAATTCTGCCGTGCGAATGCGAATCTGTTTGCGGATGTCGATGTCGCTGACCTGCGTGGGCAGCACACCCTGACCGTTGTCATTGATCCGGGTGAAGCGGATGAGATCACTTACCGCTGCCCTGTAAACAGCGGCGATAAGATTATGAATTACATTCCCGACCGGGGTCTGTACATGGACCGCACAGGGACTGTGAAAGCGTCGATCTTCGATATCGGCAGCAGCTTCAAGGATACGACCGTGTATGCCATTAAAGCAGAGAATATTGGGAAGAATTCCGCGGCATCTGCTTCTGAAACGGACACTGATCCGGATTCCGTAAACGTGATGGATTACTGGGCACATTTCGATGACCTCTGCCAGAAAGTCGGCATCACAGGCAGGCTTTTTGATAACGGGACTTTCTCTGCGGATCCGATCGAAAGCAATAAGGTAACCCTCAACTATTTTAAGGATCATGAGTCCCTTTGCATTATCATCGGGACAGATCTGGTCGAAGCGGACGGTGCGAAGGTCGACAGCCTGAGAAAGGATTTTGAACCGAAACTCCTTGCCAATGGCTGGGAAGCAATGGGCGAAATGTCAACCACTGACAAAGACTGGGCAGCCAAGGGCTGGAATCCGGAGAAGCTGATCCTCTATTACGACAAACATGGTGAAGACTGGGCCAAAGACTGGTACCAGATGGAGATCATCTGCATGATGACAAGTAACGGACCATCCATCTGGACGATCACCATCTATGACAATGCCGAAACACGCAGAGGATGACGTAAGGCTGATTAATTGCTTATATAATAATATAATACATAACAGGAGGGTCACATATGGATTTCAGCTGCGGAGTTCCTTATTTTGAAGAGGAGTGGAAGATCGAGCGTGCAGAATTGTATACTTTGCACCCGATCCCGCTCTATCACGAATTTGCCGACGCCACGATGCCGCACAATCATTACGTAAACGCTTGCGTGCTGTATTTGTACGATGAAAGCGGAGCAGTGGGCTGGGGACGGTGTTCCGGCCTGGTGGCGAGTAAGATCCTGCCGCTTATTCTTACCGGGAGACGCGAAAAGTACGGGGATGTGTATCAGCGTATTTTCTGGAAGAACCGCAACGATGGATATTCTTCTCCGAGCTTTGCGGCGCTGGGGCAGCTCGATGCGGCAGCAATCAACCTGTTCGCGGCGCGTAAAGGCATGCAGACGAACCGCTATCTCGGCGCAAAGCAGGATACGTTCAAAGTATATGCCAGCGGACACGGCAGCAGTACTTCCATCGAAGACATGATCAGGGAAGTCGAGGAAGAAGTCGCTCTCGGATATGATTTTTACAAGATGAAGGTCGCAAGTGAATTCGGCACGAAGCAGGACTGGGACGTTGAGCGTGTGCGGATCATGCGCGAACTTATCGGGCCGGATGCGAAGATCGCGATCGATGCCAATCAGCTCTGGAGCGCCGATGAAGCCATGCGCTTCCTGGACCGTGTGCTGAAATATGATATCTGGTGGTACGAGGAGCCCGTTCATTCTCACGACCTGGTGGAGCTGAAAAAACTGTGCAAAATGTCCCCTGTCAAGATCTCCATGGGTGAATCACTGCGCAACAGCTGCTTCTTCAGAGCATATGCCGAGGCAGGCTGCGGCGTCCTGCAGGCCAATGCGCCGCATTGGGGGTACTGGGACTGGATCAAAGTGTATCAGATCTGTCAGGAATACGGCATTGTTTTCAGCGGCAATACAAGCGGAGCGGACTGGTTCTCCGTCCTGGGTGATGACAGTGTATACATGGAGTATCTGCGTCCCAATCACAAGCCCACATACGATCTGATGAAGACGAGGGCGGAGGATCATGGCAGCTATATGAAAGTGGCGGCCACGCCCGGCTCCACCTTTGAACCGGATTGGAATCTCGTAAGGGAGAAGAAGCTCCTGAAAAGTGTCGAAGTCTATTATCCGGAATGATTGGTTGCTGCGGCTGACTTTTTTCTGCCCGGCACGATGAATGCCCAAATGGCGGATGGCGAAGGGATTACTTAAAAGCGGCGGAGGTTTACCGCCGCTTTTTGTCTTCAGCAAAAGGTATTATAAATGCATCTGTCCCCTGCATGCCCGAAGGCTTTTTGAGCAATTCATCCTTTTCCTTGACAGAAATTAAACGATATGCTACAATTAGCCTTGCAACAGTTTTAATCCAATACTCAAACCATTTTTACGGAGGTATAGAAATCATGAACAAACCGATCGTACTGGTCGTCATGGACGGTGTCGGTGAGACTCCCGAGACGCTCGGCAATATGGTGCTTCGGGCCAATACCCCGACCCTTGACTGGTTCAAGGAGAACTGCCCCTGGCAGAAGATCAAGGCTCACGGCGGCGCTGTCGGACTGCCGACGGACGACGATATGGGCAACAGTGAAGTAGGCCACAACGCACTCGGCTGCGGACAGATCTATTCCCAGGGCGCCAAACTCGTCAACGAGTCCATCGAGTCCGGCTCCATTTACCAGAGCGCGACGTGGAAAGACCTGGTCAGCTCTGTCGTGGCGGGCGGAACCACGCTTCATTTCATCGGACTTCTGTCTGACGGAAATGTTCACTCCAATATCAGCCACCTTTTCGCCATGCTGAAAGAAGCCAAGGCGGAAGGCGTGAAGCATGCGCGCGTGCACATCCTGCTGGACGGCCGTGACGTACCCGCGACCAGCGCTCCTGAGTACATTAAGAAGCTGGAAGACGTCCTGGCGGAGCTGAACGATGAGACTTTCGACGGCAGAATCGCTTCCGGCGGCGGCCGTATGTGCATCACGATGGACCGCTATCAGGCGAACTGGCCGATGGTCAAGGCCGGCTGGGAGATCCATGTCCACGGCGAAGGCCGTCAGTTTGCTTCCGCGCTTGAGGCGGTGGAGATGCTCCGTGCCGAGACCGGCGCGATCGACCAGGATCTGCCCGCTTTCGTCATCGCTGAGGACGGCAAGCCCGTCGGTGCCATGCAGGACGGAGACAGCGTGATCCTGTTCAACTTCCGCGGAGATCGCGCTCTGGAGATCTCTATGGCTTTTGACGGCGACGCTTCCTTCGATAAGTTTGACCGCGGAGTCATCCCGGCTGTCAAGTACGCCGGCATGCTCGAATACGACGGAGATCTCAAGATCCCGCACAAGTATCTGGTCAACCCGCCGCAGATCCGCGAGACGCTGACCGAGCTGCTCGTTGCCAACGGCATCAAGGAATATGCTGTTTCCGAGACGCAGAAGTACGGTCATGTGACTTATTTCTGGAACGGCAACCGTTCCGGCAAGGTGTCCGAAGAGCTGGAAGACTATTGCGAGATCCCGAGCGACGTCCGTTCCTTCGACGAGTGCCCCTGGATGAAAGCCACCGAGATCGCCGACAAGGTGATCGAAGCGATGCGGAGTCATCAGTACGGATTTATCCGCTGCAATTTCCCGAACGGCGACATGGTCGGCCATACCGGCAGCCTGGATGCTACCGAGATCGCGGTTGAGAGCGTAGATCTGCAGCTCGCCCGTATCAAGAAAGTCGTAGACGAAGAGAACTGCATCCTGATCGTAACAGCCGATCACGGCAACTCCGACCAGATGCTTGAGAAGAACAAGAAAGGCAAGATTGAAGTCCGCACCGCGCACAGCCTGAATCCTGTACCGTTCATCATCTACGATAAGGATGAACGCCACGAGATGAAGGAAGGCGCATTCGGCCTCGCCAATGTCGCTCCCACCGTTGTCGGCCTGATGGGCATCAAGCCCTACGACAGCTGGGAAGAGAGCATGCTGAAGTAAGCGTACACCATCTGCACGAAAAAGCCCGTAAACGCTGGATATTCCCCGTATCCGGTGTTTACGGGCTTTCTGTCTGCCGGGGCGACTGACTGAATACTCCGATAAGTATGAATAATTATGGTTGCGCTTTGTGCGGACTTGATGTATACTATAATCGTTGATTGTGGTATTTTTAATGGAGAGGCGGGAGGGATATTATGAGACCGACCGTAATTCCGGGAGTTCTCCTGCTCATACTTGGAGTTGTGCTTGGGCTCTTTTCTACGATTATTTGGCATAAAATAGAAGATTGGCTGTACCTTGGATCGGATGGGCCTCCGTTTATTTATTCATTTCTGTGTAAGAGCCTGGGAATAGCGTGCGCCATTCTTGGCTACTTGTTATTTGAAGGTTATTTCGGATAGAGTTGAATCCGTGACATGTTGGAGGAGGGCTGATCATGTCAAACAGAAATACTTTTTCCGGTACGCTTGGCTTTGTATTGGCCGCGGCAGGCAGTGCTGTCGGGCTGGGCAATATCTGGCGTTTTCCATATCTGGCCGCTAAGGACGGCGGCGGGATTTTCCTGGTAATGTATATCACCCTGGCGCTGACATTCGGCTTTACGCTGCTGGTTACGGAGGTATCAATCGGACGCAAGACGCATTTGGGACCGCTCGCGGCTTATGAGAAGATCCACAAAAAGTGGAAGTGGATGGGCACGGTCGCATCGGTGATTCCTTTTCTGATTCTGCCGTATTATTGTGTTATTGGCGGATGGGTGCTCAAATACGCCATCGTTTTTGTTACGGGAAACGGTGTAAAGGCGGCCGGCGAGGGCTTCTTTGACGCGTTTGTGGGCGGTATCTTCGAGCCGCTCATCTGTACCTTGGTTTTTATCGTGCTCACTTCCCTGGTCGTGCTGCTTGGCGTCAAAAAAGGTATCGAGGGTATCTGCAGGATATTGATGCCGATTCTGTTCCTCCTGGTTATCGGGATCGCGGTTTTCTCGCTGACGCTCCGCAGCGGAGAGGGCGCCTCCGCCCGGACCGGGATCGAAGGTTTCCTGCTCTATGTGGTTCCGGACGTCTCCGGAATGAGATTAAAGGATTTTCTAATAGTAATGATGGACGCCATGGGGCAGCTCTTCTACAGCATCAGTATATGCATGGGCATCCTGATCGCCTACGGATCCTACCTGCCCGATGAGAGCAACCTGATGAAATCTGTCAGCCGGATTGAGATCTGCGATACGGTGTTCGCTTTCCTGGCGGGCGTGATGATCATCCCCGCGGTTTACGTCTTTATGGGCCGCGAAGGCATGTCCCACGGCCCCGGCCTGATGTTTGAGGCGCTGCCCAAAGTCTTTGCCGACATGGGGCCCGTGGGCAACTGGCTCGGAGCGGCATTCTTTATCATGGTGTTTTTTGCTGCGCTGACCAGCTCCATCTCAATACTTGAAGCCATTATTTCCGGACTTACCGACAAATTCAAAATCACACGCAGGAAAGCAACCTTTCTGGATGCCTGTGTCGCGCTGGTGCTTGCCGTTATCATTTGTCTGGGCTACAATCTCCTGTATTTCGATTTTAAGCTGCCGAACGGCGTCTACGCCCAGATCCTGGATGTATTTGACTACGCGGCCAACAATATTCTGATGCCTTCACTGGGCATCGCGACCTGTATCCTGATTGGCTGGGTAGTCTATCCCAAAGTCGTTATTGATGAAGCCACCAAGAACGGCGAGCACTTTCACCGCCGACGCCTTTACATTCTCATGATCAAAGTTATCGCGCCCCTGATGCTTTTCGTCATCCTGCTGAGCGCATTCGGGGTGTTTGGAAGGTAGAAATTGTTTATACCATGATAAGAACCATAGGCAAAACCGCGGAAGCCCTGTATTGAAAAGGATGTCCCGGATTATATCAATATAAGTTAAGGATACAGATCATATTATTTTATAACGAGTGCCACATCGGGCAGGAGTGATTTTTATGTGTACCAGATACTGCATTGAACCGAAGAGTGAATATTATGAAGAACTGAAGGAGATCGTTGCGAAAGTCCAGAGGTCCGTACTGACGCAGAAGTTTATGAATGCGGGGAGTAAGCTCCTGACTTCCGGGGAGATCCGTCCGGCCGATGTGGCTCCGGTGATCGCGCTGAATCAGTTGGGTGTGCGGACGGCTTTTCCGATGAAGTGGGGTTTCCGGATTCCCGGGAGATCCCTGATCGTGAACGCGAGGAGTGAGACGGCAGCCGATAAGCCCACCTTTATGGATTCCTGGAAGCAGCACCGGTGCATTATTCCGGCTTCGTGGTATTATGAGTGGGAGCATTCGGTAAGCCTTTCAGGGCAGAAGAAGACGGGGGACAGATATGCGATCCGGCCGCAGGGGGCATCCCTGACCTGGCTTTGCGGACTCTACAGGATGGAGGAAGGGCTTCCGGTATTCGTGGTGATCACCAGGGAGCCGACGGAGGAACTGCGAAAGATCCATGACAGAATGCCTCTCATCCTGCCGGAGGAGCTGACCGGCGCATGGATCAATCCTGCTGTAAAAGCCGAAGATCTGCTGCCATATGCCGTGACAGATCTGACCATCCGGGTGGACGGCTGAGTTGACAATTACGGAAGATCCGGCAAAAAGACACCCGTAAGTATTGTTGAATCAGGTGCTATTGTGCTATAATCTAATCGAATTCAGTACCAAGTATCTATTACAGAGGTTTGAAGCAATGAAAAAGGTTTTTACTAAAAAGGATATCGGCGGGATGCTTACGTATATTACGGATTATACCCGCAAGAGCAAGCTGAAACAGAGTGAGGAGAACAGGGCTCTCCTGATGGCCGAGGAGACGCTCATGACAATGATCGAGCATACGACCGGCGAAGAGGTCACGATCAATGTCAGCTATATCGGAGGAACGTTGAGGATTCGGCTCGTAGCCAAGGGTGAAACGTTTGACCCGCTCGAAGTGAATGATGACAATCCCATGCGCGCGGCTCTGATGAAGTCCTTTGCAGGAGATATCCGCTCCAAGAACCAGAAGGGAACGAATGTCATTACGATCAGCGCCTACAAGTCGCGGTATCTTCTGATCTACCGGCTTGTCGCGGGCGGACTTGCGGGACTCCTGATTTCGCTCCTGCTTAAAGTCGCTGCCCCGGCTGAGACATGCAGGTGGATCGCGACCGAGATCATGGCAACAGGAGAAACGCTGTTCATGAACTGCCTCAATATGCTGATCCCGCCGCTGATCTTCTTCTCCATCGCAAGTGCCATTGTGAGCTTTGGCGATACTTCACAGCTTGGCCGCGTCGGCGGCAAGATCCTGGGGATCTATGCGATGACGACAGTATTTGCCACGGCTTTCGGCTTTATCCTGGTTGAGATCTTTAAGCCTTACCGCCTCGGTTCCACGGTGCTTTCAACGGTCGAAACCTCGCAGCCCGCGGTGAAGCTCTCCTTTAAGGATTCGATCATCAATATCATTCCGGATAATATTATAAAGTCATTTCTGGAAGCCGATACCATTCAGATCATTTTCCTCGCGGTAATCATCGGACTCGCGATCACGGCTGTCGGCGCCAAATCAGAGGCCTTTCAGAAAATTATCAGTGCGGGTAACGAAGTATTCCTCAAACTGACGAATGCACTCGTCGGCTTCATGCCTGTTCTGATCTTCTGCATTCTTTCCAAAACCATTCTCGGAGGTGGCACCGAGAAAAACGGTATGGGGCTGCCCATCATTGCCGGTATCGGCGTCTATCTACTGGCGATCGTCGTACTGCTCGTATTCTATCACTTGCTGCTGATGATCCTCGGGAAACTCAAGCCGCTCACATTTACCAAAAAATACTTGCCTTACCTCCTTCAGATCGTAGGCACAGGATCCAGCAGTGCCGCGATTCCGCTGAACATGAAGATCTGCGATGACCTCGGCATCGACAAAAAGATCTATTCCCTTTCCATCCCGTTGGGCGCAACGGTCAATATGGACGGAACGACGGTCTATGTAGCTGTGTTTGGACTGCTGCTCGCGAGACTCTACGGCATCCCGATCAATCTTCCGACCTATTTCACAATGACATTTGCCATCCTCATGCTGTCGGCCGGAGCGCCGCCCGTGGTAGGAGCATCCATCATCTGCCTGACGGCATTTCTTAAGACGCTCGGACTTCCCGTGGCGGAAGCCGTGGCCATGGTACTGGGCATTGAAGTATTTGCCGGCCTGCTGAGAACCGCGAATAATGCGGTCTGCGACATGGTAGGCTCGCTGATCGTTGCTAACCAGGAAGGCTTGCTCGACAAAGAGAAGTATTATTCCAAGTAGTATGTGCGATAAAAAAGAAAACCTCGGAGAGCTGTTCTCCGAGGTTTTTTGATGGAACGGCAGTATGAGCTGCCGCCTTGTAAATACGATCAGTTAAGGAAGGCGGGGCAGCAGGAAGAGGTCAGGAAGCCCAGCTTTTTGAGCGCTTCCCGCATGGCCTCGATGCCCACCCCCTCATAGTTCGCCACAAAGGACGGTGCCAGGGACACGACCACCGGGTCGCCGCTCTGAATGAGTACCCTGACCTTTTCGGTTTCGTCCACGGTCTCCTTGGCGTTCTAGGGACAGACCACGAAACAATGGCCGCACAGGATGCATTCGTTGCCAATGATATGCGCCTGGTTGCCGGAGAAGCGGATGGATTTCACCGGGCAATGGCGAATGCATTTGTAGCAGTTTTTGCAGTTGGATTTCTTAAGCGTCAAACAGTTCGACATTTTTTACACCCTTGATTTAATTTCTTTTTCAAAGAAGGAAGAGACAGTTTCCGGGGACACGGAGAAGAATACGTCGTCCACCGTAACACATACGCCCTGCTGGCATTTGCCCATGCAGAAAGTGCCTCCCAGCTCGACTTTATCGCTCAGGTTTTCCTGAGCAATCAGCTTCTGCAATTGCTCTACCACAGGGCGGGACCCTTTGATGTGGCAGGACGAACCGATACATACCGTTACTTTCATGTTCCAGACTCCTTTATTGATTACTGATGGAAAGGGAAGAGGAAAAGTCCTCTATCTATACCTTTTGCTGTTTCACCGGCTATCGTTCCGGCCGGATATTTTTGCGCAGACAATGCTTTTAAGAGTAATATTTAAGGAGAATCTGTTTGGAAAGCCTTGTACTCTTTTATTTGACATCTTATATCTGGATGCGTTATAATGGACATGGATTTTACGAATACAGTTCAATTAAAGGAGGCCGCGGAAGATGATTAAAATTTTCGGGATGCCGACATGCCCCTACTGTGATTATGTTTATGAGCAGATCGCGGGGCGCGAGGATGAGTTCGAATACATTAATATCGGTGAGAACATCCGGAATCTGAGCGCTTTTATGCGTATGCGGGACAGCAGTCCTGTGTTTGATCATTGTAAGGAGATCGGTGATGTCGGAGTCCCGGCTTTTGTATTTGAGGACGGGAGGATCTCAATCGATCCTGCGGATGCCGGCCTGATCGAATATGGCTCGGTGGAGGCCTGCTCGATCGAGGACCATAAGAAGGGCCGCAAAGGGTGTTGAAGCGTGGTGCGGACCGAAAGGAAGGGCAATGATGAAGTACAGAAAGGATAAATACGGGCAGGATCTCTCGGTGCTTGGCTACGGCTGCATGCGCTTTGCCAGGAAAGGCGGGGGTATCGATATCGAGAAGGCTGAGCAGGAGATCATGGCGGCGTACCGGGCCGGGGTGAATTACTTTGATACGGCGTATATCTATCCCGGGAGTGAGGCCGCGATCGGCGAGATCTTCGAGAAGAATCAGATCCGGGACAAGATCAATATCGCGACGAAGCTGCCGCAGTATCTGATCCGCAATCATGCGTCTCTGGACAAGTATTTTACGGAGGAGCTGGAGAGGCTGCGTACGGATCATGTCGACTATTACCTGATGCATCATCTGACGGATGTCGCCATGTGGGAGAAGCTCAAAGCCGTTGGTGTGCCGGAGTGGATCGAAGAGAAGAAAAAGGCGGGGATCATCCGGAATATCGGGTTTTCGTATCACGGCAATACGGATAATTTCCTAAAGATCCTTGAGGATTATGATTGGGATTTCTGCCAGATCCAGTATAATTATCTGGACGAAGTGACGCAGGCCGGGGCGGAGGGCCTCAGGGCCGCGCATGCGAAAGGAATCCCGGTCATGATCATGGAGCCTCTGCGCGGCGGCAAGCTGGTGAATATGCTGCCTGAGAAGGCGCGCAAGGCCATGAAGGATCATGCGAGAGGCTGGTCGCCTGCGGAGTGGGGCCTGCACTGGCTGTATAATCAGCCGGAGGTCACGGTCGTGCTCTCGGGCATGAATTCGCTCGCAATGGTGGAAGAGAATTGCAGGATCGCTTCGGAGGCGGAGACAGGTGAGCTCTCCGAGGCCGATTTTAAGCTGCTGGAGGAGGTCAAGCGCTGCATCCGCGAGGGCGAGAAGGTTGGCTGCACCGGTTGCCGCTATTGCATGCCCTGCCCGCAAGGCGTGGACATCCCCGGGATCTTCCGCTGCTACAACGCGATGTACCTGGAGTCCAAGAGCCAGGGCCGCTCGCAGTTCATTCAGACAGTGGGACTCACCAGGGAGCCTGCCTTTGCCGACCGCTGCATCGGCTGCGGCAAGTGTGAGCGGCATTGTCCGCAGAACATCCCGATCCGTGAGAAGCTGAAAGAGGCCGACAAGGCGCTGCGCCCGCTGCCGTACAAGATCGCGATCAGCGCCGCGCGCAAGTTCATGTTCAGAAAGCCGGCAAAGTCATAATTAGAAAGCGGCGGCCGCAATGGCGGATCATCATCTGTTTTTGAGGAGGCCCGTTATGCAGATTATTACGGAGTATTATTCATTTGAACTGCCGGAGCGCTGGCGAGACCTTGTCGGCGTCGTAAAAAAGAGCCGGCGCGTGGACCTGGTCCTGCTGTGGGAAGAGGATACCGGCTGCAGTGGTCTCCTGGCAAGCCTGAAGTGCCTGAAGCGCAGGATCTCCCGGCCGGACGAGTACACGGAGTTCCTCTGCAAATTGAGCTATGAGAGCGGAGAGGACCGCTACATCTATGCCGCCTACGGCCGGGAAGGCGCCGTCAGCGAGGAAAACGAAGACCTCTACTGGAGGCTGCGCGACCAGCTGTGGATGGTATTTGAGAGTATCAGGAAGGTGGAGTGACCTTGCCCGGGGAAGATGGTTACTCAAATCCCGGTGCGAATCATTAATTCATAAGGAGGACGATTCCATGAAAATCGAGAGAATTGCACATGTTGCGTTCAAAGTGCACGACCTGGAGGCCAGTAAGCATTTTTACTGCGATCTGCTGGGGGCCAAGGTCAAGTTTGAGTTGACGAATAATCAGGGCGGGCCGTGGATCACATATCTGGAGCTCGCGCCGCTGCAGTTCCTGGAGCTGTTCTATGATCCGGACAATCTGCCCGAGCAGACGGATCCGCGTAAGGTGCCGCATCTGGGGTACCAGCATTTCTGCCTGCAGGTGGATGACATCAGGGCTTACGCGAAGTTCCTGGCCGACAACGGCTTCCCGCCGGAGCGCGAGGTGCGCAGCGGCAAAGACAATTCGCTGCAGATCTGGGTGCTCGATCCGGACAATAACCCGATCGAATTCCACGAGTACACGCCGGAATCCAACCAGCTGAAGGACTGAGGCGAGCATTCGAAAGACAATTTCTGACAGAGGTATCCCATGATCAGACCAATCATTCATGACGTTTTCTTCCTGTCCCGGAAGGCCGAGCCGGCGACGAAGGCGGATCTCCCGATCGCACAGGATTTGAGAGACACACTGGCGGCGCACCGCGCGGAGTGTGTCGGCATGGCCGCCAATATGATCGGTTCCGCCAAGCGGATCATTATCGTATCGCTCGGGCTGGCAGACCTGGTGATGCTGAATCCAGTGATCCTGCGAACAAATGGCGCCTTCCGGACGGAAGAGGGCTGCCTGTCTCTCAGCGGCGTGCGCCCGACGACCAGGTACCGGAAGATCACGGTGCGGTATCAGGATGAGCAGATGAAGGAGCATACGCAGGAATTTACAGGCTGGACGGCTCAGATCATCCAGCATGAATGCGACCATCTGGAAGGAATATTGATCTGAGTGCACATCGGGCTGAAGACAGATTCTGCTGCATCGTGATCAGACTGCGCAGACAATAAAAAGGGCTGTGAAAAATGAGTCAATCATTTCTCACAGCCCTTTACAATTCAGGGCTTTCGGCGGGGGTTCTGCCGCGTAAATGTCCAATAATCCTCAATATCTCTCAAACGAGATATACCTGGTACCCTGGAAGGTCAGACGGCCGGAGTCGCCTTCGGCGATCATGCCGTATTCGGAGCCGTCGACGGCAAACTCAACGCGGTCGCCGCTTTCTACCTGGAAGGTGACGTAGTACCTGGTGTTGGTAGTGGTGGAAAAGCTTTGCGTGCTGGCAAAGTTAGTACCGGTGGTGCTGTGGTGCTGCCGGATGTCCGTACGTTTGGAAGCGACGAACGCTTCCACCGTCAGGCGTGGCGACTGATTGTTCTTGCGCCAGGTGCTGATACCTTTGACGGCCACGAAGACGAATCCGCAGAGGACGACGGCAAAGACGACGTAGAAGAGAATCTGGACGATATCGAATCCGGATGAGAAATCAGGCATGGTCAGGCTTCCTCAGTAGTTTTTTCCAAGGCTTTGAGGGCCTCGAGGGATGCTTTGATACGGTCGTTCAGGTTGCTCTGCTGCATGGCGAGGGCCTGTTCGACGCAGCGGGCGACGGCTTTTTCGTCACTGGAACCGTGGCCTTTGACGACGATTTTGTCGAGGCCAAGGAGGACGCTGCCGCCGTAATTCTGATAATTCAGGAACTCTTTCTGCTCGGCGAACATTTTGCGCATGAAGAAAGCGCCGAGCTGGTAGATCCTGCGGGAATAGATGTCCTTCTTGATCTTGCGGAGCAGCTCGAGCGCGGTGCCCTCGGTGGTCTTGACGAGGATGTTGCCGGCGAAACCGTCGCAGACGATCAGGTCGTAATTGCCCGAGAGGAGATCGCGGCTCTCCATATTGCCCACGAAGTTGACGCCTGGGGCGGCCTGCAGCATCGGATAGGCGGCTTTGCGCAGGGCATCGCCTTTTTCACTCTCGGTCCCGATGTTCAGAAGGGCCACGCGCGGATTCCTGACGCCGAAGGCGCCTTCCAGGTAGCGGCTGCCCATGATGGCGAACTGCACCAGCATCTGCGGGGTGATGTCGACGTTGGCGCCGCTGTCGCAGACACCCACGATGCCGCCGGTCATGGTCGGCAGGATGGGGCAGAAAGCGGGCCGGCGGATGCCGCGCACACGCGGGATGCCGATCGTAGAGGCGACGACCAGGGCTCCGGTGGAGCCGGTCGAGACAAGTGCGTCACAGGTAGGGTCGGAGCGGAGGAGCTGAATACCGCGGAGCATGGAACTCTCCGTCTTCTCACGCACGGCAAGCGAAGGCTTTTCCTCGCCGGAAATGGCTTCCGGTGCGTGTACGATGGCGATGCGGGGAGGCTGCTTGCCTTCCTCCGGCACGGTATAGACGGCGGGCTCGCCAAAGGATCCCGAGGGGTCCGCAGCCCGCAGCGCGGCGCGGATATCGGCTTCGTTACCCGTAAAGATCAGCGAGATCTCGGGATGGGCCTTCATCGCGGCAATACCGCCCGGCACGGTTGCCGCGCAGCCGCGGTCGCCGCCCAGGGTATCGATAATCAGTCTCATTGGGCTGTTTCCTCCGTATTTGTCAGCTTCTTGACATAGCTGCGGCGACGCTTATGCTGAACCGCCTTGAAACGCTTCCACTGGTTCAGGATCGCGTAATTATTCTCCAGATTGAGGTTGGTCTCGGCGTACTTGATCCCGTCCTCCTGCAGCATGCGGAGCAGGCCGGCGGAGATGATCGCGCTGATACCGGTATTCAGATACGCGGGATTTACGCAGATCAGGCCCAGATCGAGGATCTCGGGCTTCTTGATCGCTTTGAGCAGGCGGATGAGCGCTGCAGGGGTGAGGCGGCCGCCGGAGGGCTGTACGGCCCTGGCGATCGAGGGGAAGCAGATTCCCAGGCAGACGATCTCGTCCTTCTCATTCAGGATCACGGCGACGTGCTTGATATCCACGATCAGACGGAAATTGCTGATCATCATCTTGCGCATCCCGTCCGTGAACGGAACGGTTCCGTAAATATCCTTGTAGCCGACATCCAGCAGTTCGAAGAATCCTTTGCCGTAGCGTTTGATGAAATCATTGATGTTCTTCGCGGGACCCATGTGCAGGTTGTAGCGCTTCATCAGGATTTCGGACATCCGCTCCAGTTTACCATCATTCTTCTCGGGAGGATAAATCTGACTCTCGACCCAGTCGACTTCTTTGCCGTAGCCGCAGGCCTCGATCAGGGCGCCGTAATAATCAGCGTTGTACTGTTCCTCAAAGGTGGCGAGCTGGTCGAAACCCTCGATCAGCAGACCTTCACGCTCCAGATCGGAGAAGCCGAGCGGACCGCAGACCGTATCCATTCCTTTCTGCAGGGCCCAGTCTTCCACCGCCTTGAAAAGGGCGGAGGCGACTTCCTGATCATTGATGCTGTCAAAGCGAGTGAAACGTACACGCTTCTCACCGGTTTTCTCGTTGGAGGCTTTCTGCAGGATGCCCGAAATGCGCCCGACTTGAACGCCGTCCCTGTAGGCATTGTAATAGACGGCCTCGCAGGTATCGTAATAAACATAATCATGGCGGAAAATCTTTTTTTCGTCACTGTAGAGCGGGGGGACGAAATAGGGATTATCGCGGTACATCTTGAGCGGAAAGTTCAGAAAAGCCCGCTGTTCGCGCCCGGTAAGGGCTTCGCGGATTTCGATCATGATGAAAACCCCTTTCTATACGGCTTGCGGTATCAGCGGTGGATCGCGTGGAAGCAGATTCCCGAGCAGCTGGGGCCGCAGTGAGCCCCGATAACCGGATTGACGTCGTAGACTTCGATCCGGAGCTTGTCGCCGAATTCCTGAATCAGGAGCTGCTTGATCTGTTCGACAACGTCAGGAATATCGCCGTTCGCGATCATGACACGGTGACCGGTCACATCGTCGCCCAGCTCCTTCACATAGGAGACCAGGCGCTTGATCGCGTTGATACGGCCTTTTTCCTTGCCAATATTGGTCATGCGGCCGTCGGGAGTCATGTAGATGATCGGGCGAACGCCCAGGAAGGTGCCCATGGTGGCAGCGAGGCCGGAAACGCGGCCGCTGCGCTTGAAGAACTTCAGGTCGTCCGCGAAGTAATAGCATGCGAAATGATCGATCTCTTCCGCGGCCCAGGCCTGGATCTCTTCGACCGATTTGCCGGCCAGATACATATCACCGATCTCTTCGACGATATTCAGTGCGCCGATCGAAATGGACCGGGTATCGATCTCGTAGAAATGACGCTCCGGATATTTCTCTTTAAGGCGGGCCAGTGCACGCTCCATGTTCTCAAAGGTGCCGGACATCTGACGTGAGAAATGCACGTACAGAATATCGTTGCCTTCCGCGAAAACAGGCTCGAAATACTCGATATAGCGCTCCTCGTTGACGGCGCTGGTGGTCGGCATCAGGCCGGCGCGAAGCTTCTCATAATACTCGTGGCAGTCAAAGCTGTCCCAGGATTCGTAGGGGTAATAGGTAACTCCTTCGATCGAGTAGGGCATGCTGATCAGATGATAGCCATAACGGGCACAGACTTCCGGCGTGATATCGGTATCGGTATCGGTGAACAGTACAACCATGATAAAACTCCTTTACATTAATGTAATCATGTAGTCAAAGATCGGCTGGCCGCCGTCTATGAAGTAGGTTTCGGTTTCGGGGAAACGGGATGCGAGGGCGCTCTTGAGCGCTTCCCGGTCGTCGGGTGTGGCATCTTTACCCGAGATGACCATCATAACGCCGTATTTATCGGTGGAGATGGCTTCGCACAGAGCCAGACAGGCCTCGTTCCTGGTGGCTTCTTTGGCCAGGACTTCGTCGCCGGAGAAGCCGAGATAGTCGCCCGGCTTGATGGCAAAGCCGTTATTGTCCGCAACGCGGGAGGCGACGGAGACCGCGCCCGTAACGACGGAGGACATGACCTCGGAGGCTTCGTTTACGATCTCGTCGGGAGTCAGATTGGTATCGAGCATCGACAGGACCGCGTAGCCCTGACCGACGGTGCGGCTGGGAATGATACGGATCTCGGCGCCGGTATAGAGGGAGGCCGCCTGCTCGGCTGTCAGAATGATATTGCCGTTATTGGGCAGCACAAAGATAGTATCGGCATTGATGTTCTCGAACGCGGCGCACAGATCCTTGGCAGAGGGATTCATGCTCTGGCCGCCGTCCACCACTTCGTCGCAGCCAAGCGAGAGGAAGGTGGACTTGAGGCCTTCACCGGCGGCTACGGCCACAAAACCGTACTGTTTATGCGGCTTGGAGGCAACGGGCATGGTCTCGTGATGCTGCAGCGTCATGTTCTCGATCTTGAGCGTCAGGAATTCACCGAACTGCTGCACATAGTTCAGCACATCGCCGGGCTTGAACGTATGGACGTGGACTTTGATCACGGTACCCTCACGGAAGCAGACGATGGAATCGCCGATGCTCTCCAGGTAGGCCTTGAAAGCGGCGAGATCGAAGGCATCAATGTCGGTTTTGGCCCGGGTCAGGCGCAGCAGGAATTCCGTACAGTAACCGAATTCGAGGACGTCATCCTCGGTAAACAGGTCGATATTGACCTTGTGAGCGGTCTGAGCCTGCTGGCGGGGGGCGTCGGCCTGCTTGCCGTCCAGCCCGTTCTTCATTCCCTCAGCGATATACAGGAGGCCGGCACCGCCTGAATCGACCACCCCGGACTGCTTCAGCACGTCCAGAAGCTCGGGCGTGCGCTGCAGGGAACGGTGCATCTCAGCGGTCAGATCCTCAAAGAAATCGCCCAACGTGCTGGTCTCGCTGACACGGCTGTCCGCAAAACGCACGGAATCCTTGAGAACGGTCAGGATCGTACCTTCGACCGGAACGGCGACGGCGCCGTATGCTTCGTCCACACCGCAGCGGAACGCGGAGGCCAATGCATGAACATCCGCCTCCTGGCAGCTCGCGAGTCCCTTGGAGATGCCCGCGAAAATGCGCGACAAAATCACACCCGAGTTGCCGCGCGCCCCGAGGAGCATGCCTCTGGAAGCGTCTCTGGCCGCTTCGCTCAGGGAACCGTATTCATCGGAGAGCATGTCCACGCCGCTCGAAAACGTCATGAACATATTGTCGCCTGTGTCCCCGTCCGGAATCGGAAAAACATTCAGATCATTAACGGTCTGCCGGTGCTGATAAAGGTTGTCGGCTCCATTCCGGAGCAGAGAGGTGAAGGTTTTGCTGTCGATAAACTCAGTATTCATAATGCCTCGCATAGAATCAGTCCCCGCCCCGGAAAGATGATTCCGGTGACGGAGCAAAAATTACACATACGCGAGTATTATACTACTTTTTTCGCCAAAAGAAAAGTAGGAATAGAGCGGATGAGAAAAATAATTCACAATCTAGCCGGATGTTTGTTGAATAATATACAGAACAATGCTATAATGTGTATTAAAAGAAAAGCCTCTCTGGTATAATCACATTCACAGAGGGCATCGAACTGTGAAGGAGGAGCTCATGGAGAACGAAAAGACAAATAAACGGCCCGACCGCCGTGTCCTCAGGACGAAGAGCGCGATCCAGCACGCTTTTGCCAGGCTGCTCGCCGAAAAAGGAATGAATGAGATCACGGTCAGCGAATTGGCCGAGGAGGCGGATATCAGCCGCAAATCTTTCTACAACTATTACTCGGGGATACACGAGGTGAAAGAGGAGATCGAGAATGACATTCTCTCGTCTCTGGAAGAGCTGGTGAGCGATCTGCATTTCACCGAAAGCCTGCGCGATCCCTATCTTGTAAACGCGACGCTTGGGGACATCATCCGGGACGACGTGGATTTTTTCGGCAATATCGCTTTTGCGTCCGAGTCGGACGATCTGGTCGACCGGATCATCCGCATCCTTAAGAATCAGATTCTGAAAACCAATCCGCGCTCGATGACGCGGGAAGAAATGCTCTCAGACATCGTGCTGGAGTTTCTGATTTACGGGATGCTCCACGTGTACCGGATGTGGTTCGCATCCGACCGGTCCCTGCCGTTAGAGACATTTACGGGACTGGTAAGCGTCCTGCAGGCGGAAGGGCTGAAGGGCGCCATGCAATTTATGAACCGGGAAGGATAAAAGACTGTATTTTTCGTTGCAAAATCGATCCCGGCAGGGTATAATGACAGCACAAGACTCTTGTGCGCAGTTTGCCGCTCCTCAGGAGTCTTGAATGGATAATAACAGATTCTGCCATACAAATACACAGGTAGAAGGGTGGTCATCATTATATGAAAAGCAAGCTCCTGAACCCGATGGGAGAACTCTACGCGGAGGCCGGGCTTTCCGGCTCTCTGCGCCGCAGCATGAACGCGATCCTGATGGGGAACCTTTTCGGAACGGTTTGCGGTATCATCTGCGGAAGCGGTACGACGGCAATGGTGGGCCTCGCCACATCGCTCGGCGCGAACGATCTTTTCTTCGGAATCATTACGGCGATCACGCAGGTGGCGGCGCTGCTGCAGATCCCTTTCTCGATCCTGGTGAACCGTACGCATCAACGCAAGAGATATATGCTGACATTCGGCCTGGGGTCACGCGTCCTCTGGCTGTTATTCGGTTTTGTTCCGCTGATCATACCTGATCTGGGCGGCGTGATCAATCTGAGGCTGTGGACGCTGATCTTTCTGACGGGCTTGATTTCCGCGGGCAATGCCCTGATCAATGTCTGCTGGTTCCCGTGGTTTTCCGATATTTCACCGATCAGTATCCGTTCCCGTTGGCTCTCGATGAGGGATGCCATTAACCAGACATGCAGTGTGGTGTTCGGTCTGGTGGTCGCGTTCCTGCTGGACCATTTGCCCGAAGAAAGCCGCTATATCATCATTTTCCTGATCGGAGGGACCTGCGGGGTGATCGATATGGTCTGCTTCGCATTCTGTGAGGAAAAATTCAATGCCGCGCCGCGCAAACAGACGATCCTGGGCGTTTTCAAAGACGTCTTCGGCAATCGCCGCTTCCGCCGCTTCCTGATCACCTGGACGGTCTGGGCGTTCGCGGTGAATTTCGGCGCCGTCTACATGAATCCCTACAACATGAACGAGATAGGGCTGACCTATATGCAGATGATGGTTTTCGGCACGATCGCGGCGGCCCTGTCCATCATTATGATGGAGCCCCGGTGGGGCAAGGCGATCTTCCGCTTCGGCTGCAAACCGGTAATGAGGGTCTGCATGTTCGTGGAGGCCGTCATCCCGCTGGTATATCTGTTCTCGGTTAAGGGAAGCTTTGTCCCCATGCTGCTGATGAATCTGCTGGGAGCCATGTTCTGGTGCGGCAATAATCTGTGCGCCAACAATATGCAGCTGAATTATTCGCCGGACGAGACCCGGGCCTCCTATATCGCTGTCTTCGCGTGCGTCACGGCCCTGCTCGGAACGACGCTCGGATCGCTTGCGGGCGGTGCCCTGCTGGACTACTGGAAGGAGATCGGGCTTTTTACAGGCTACTTTGACCGCTATAAAATGATTTTCCTCTGTTCATCCGTCATGCGGCTGCTCGTGTGGATCTTTCTGATGCCGCGGTTGGAGAATGACAGCCGGTTTGCCGCCGGGGATGTCCTGAAAGGAATGGTGGCTGTGCGCAGCCGTAGGGATAAATAAACCATCAAAGGAGTTTTCTGATGAAGCTGCTTAGTTTCCTGATCCGTGTTCTTCGGGATGGAGAGGCCTTCAGCCTGGGTGGTGAGGCGCCTGTTCCCGAAGAACGGGGAGAATTTCGCATTGTCCGGGACCTCCCGGAGGGGCACCTGGAGAGCGTGACGGCGTCCCTGCCGCTTGGCATCAAGGACGATGAAAAGATCTTCATGAACGGCTATCAGTCCTGGACCTACTGTCCGGAATATTCGAGGCGCTCTTCGATCCGTCCATACGGGCTGCTGCCGCGCTTCCTGGTCCGGCATTTCCGGCTGGACCGCTACGGAGATTATCACTTCGTGGATTATGACAGGACACCGGGCCGGACACACGGATTCTCTTACTGCTATTTCCGGCACGGAGATCGCTACCGCCTGTTCGCGTCGCTTGATGAACGCCCGGGATATACGATCTTCCGCTATGACGCTAACAGCGAAGTCCTGAGCGTGGAGCGCGACTGCGCGGGACTCGCGTGTGGGGGAGAATACCATGCCTTCGACCTATTCTATGCCGAAGGAAGCGAGGATGAGGTCTTTGACGCATGGTTCGCCGCCATGGGGGCCAGGCCCCGTACCGCTCAGAAAATCGCCGGCTATTCCAGCTGGTACAACCGCTATCGGAAGATCAGCCGGGAGTCGATCATACAGGATCTGAGCGGATGCGAAAGCATGCTGCAGCCGGGCGACCTTTTCCAGATTGACGACGGGTGGGAGCCGTATGTGGGCGACTGGCTGGAGGCGGATGCCGCCAAATTCCCCGCCGGGATGAAGAAAATGGCCGATGCGATCCACGAAAAAGGCTTCAAAGCCGGCCTGTGGCTCGCACCCTTTGCCGCGCAAAGGGGCTCCGCGCTTCTGGCCGAACATCCTGACTGGTGTCTGCAGCACGACGGCAGAAAGTGGAGCAGCGGCTGCCAGTGGGGCGGCTTTTACTCGCTGGATATCGACCATCCGGGGGTCATCGCTTATCTGGAGAAAGTTTTTGACCGCGTTTTTGACGAATGGGGCTTCGATCTGGTCAAACTGGACTTCCTCTACGCTGCGGCGCCTTTCGGGACGGAGCATGAGACCCGTGGAGGACGCATGATCCGCGCCATGGAGCTGTTGCGGCGCCTCTGCCGCGACAAACTGATCCTGGGCTGCGGCGTCCCCCTGATGCCCGCCTTCGGCCTCGTGGACTACTGCCGTATCGGCTGCGATGTCGGCCGGGATTGGGACGACAAGCTCATTATGCACCTGATCAACCGCGAACGTGTCTCCACCAGGCAGTCCCTCGGCAACACCCTTTTCCGCCGAGAGCTGAACGGCCGCGCCTTCTACAACGACCCGGACGTCTTTTTCCTGCGCGACGAAAACCTGCACCTCAGCGCCCCGCGCAAGAAACTCCTCGCCACACTTAACTCCCTGCTGGGCGGCGTCCTGCTCCATTCGGACGACATGTCACGCTACAGCGAAGAAGCGAAAGCTCTCTACCGTGAACTGCGGAAGAATCAGTCCGCCGCGAATGTCCGCGTCCACATTGACGAAGGCAGCCGCCTGACCTATGAACGGGAGGGCCGGCGGATGGAATTACCGCTGGACATCACGGAGCTGCTTTCCCGGGAATAAGCCGCCAGGCGCGGAGTGACCACCCGAAAGGAGCCGCTTTTTCCTGCTGTTTCTACTCTGACCGCATTAAAAAACCTGCGTGTAATGCTCACGCAGGTTTATTTCATTTGGATCCTGCGAAGTCTTCGCAGGGCTTTTTCAGCGTTTATTCGAGCGGCGCCAGATGTGCTGTTTCTCTGCGGCCGCGATCAGGTCCTCCCGAAAATCGGGGTGGGCGATGCTGATCAGCATTTCCGCACGTTCCCAGTTGGCGCGGCCGGTGAGGTTGACGGCGCCGAATTCGGTAACGACGTAGTAGGCCTGGCTACGCGGGCTGGTGACGATGTCACCCATGAAGTGGGGGACGATGCGGGAGTGGCGGACGCCTGCTTTGTCCTTGTAGTAGGAGGTCATGGTGATAAAGGCTTTGCCGCCTTTACTCATCGCGGCGCCTGTCAGGAAGTCGAGCTGACCGCCGGTACCGCTGATCTGACGCATGCCTGCGCTCTCGGAGCTGATCTGACCGTAGAGGTCGACGGCGATGCAGTTATTGATCGAAATCATGTTGTCGAGGCGGCCGATCGTCTCGGGCGCGTTGACGTATTCCAGGGGGCAGGCGATGACGCCGGGATTCTGGTCGACCCATTCATACAAGTCTTTGGAACCGAAGGCCATGCCCAGGACACCCTTGCCTCGATCGATGTTTTTAAGCTTGTTGGTGAGTTTGCCGGCCATGAAGAGGCGGTGGTAGGCGTCGCCGCAGAGTTCGGTATGCATTCCGAGGTCTTTGAGGTCGGATTTGGCGATCTCGGCACCGATCACGTTGGGCAGGGAACCGATGCCCAGCTGGAGCGTCGCACCGTCGTGGATGAAGGGCAGAATGTGGCCTGCGATCGCGAGATCTTCAGGAGTCGGCGGATGGATCGGAAATTCGGGAAGGGGAGGGTGCTCGCCTTCCACTACATAATCGACTTCCGAAATATGGATGCTTTCGTCGAAACCACCCAGGATCCGCGGCATGTGCTCGTTGACTTCGAGGATGACGACGTCGGCCTTGTCGAGGATGCCTTTGGCAATGCCGGTCGCGCAGGAAAGGTTGAAGTAACCGTGTTTATCCATGGGGGTCACGCACATCATCGCGACATTGACGTCCAGGAAATAGTGATAGTAAGGGACGAGGTTGCGGAAAATCATCGGGATGAAATTGCAGAGGCCGCGGTCGCAGAGCTGGCGTTCATAGGCGGAACAATGCCAGCTGTTATAATAAAAATGCTCGCGGCTGGGGTCTCCCTCGACTGTTTCGAGAGGACCGTTCAGCAGATTGCCGCGGATCTTAACGTCCCAGAGTTCATCGCGGCGTCTGGCCAGGGCACGGTCCAGCAGAATAGGAAAGCCGACATTGGTCGTATAATCGACCCAATCGCCGCTTTTGACGACCCGGACCGCCTCGTCGGGGGTGCGCAGCTTCGCACGATATTCACTATAGAAATCATTCATGGATGAATGCCTCCTTTTAATCACCGGTATCGGAACCGGCTTTATCGTACCATGGACGGAGAAAAAAGTCAATAAACAATCAGCATGCCGGGCATTGACCCAAAACCGTCGCCCGGATCGGCCCAATTGTCGATAATAGAAGGCAAATACCGTTCTTTCCCTTGAAACGGACGGTAAAATGTGATATACTGCCTATAATAGTTTTTCCGCATTGAGAGGAGTATCAGCGATGTTGGACAGTTTAAGGGAGGTCAGGATAGCTGCCGGCGCAGGGGAGTATCATTTTACGATGCAGCGCGGCAGTTTCCGGTACCGGGGGAAAACCCGCAGGCGGTCCGCGCTTTCCCGGAAAGAAATCAGGGAGAGCGGGGACGGTTTTGATGTCATTCTCGAGAGCCCGAAGAACGGAGAGGAATTTATCTGGCGAGTGCGTGAGGCGGACGGCATCATTCGTGCCGAACTGATCCCTCCCGCACAGACGGCGTATAACCGGTTCCGGATCAGTTTCCCGGCCGACCCTGGGCTGCATATTTACGGATGCGGCGAGCTGCATTCGGTATGGGACCTCGCGGGCGAGAAGGTCCGGATCTTTGTGGCGGAGCACCAGAATGCCAAGCGGATCAGCCGCAAGATCATCCGCAAAGAAGTGCTGGGGATCACCGACCGCAAGCCGCAGCCGCTTCGGAAATACGAATCCTATTATGCGCAGCCCACTTTCACAACGAGCGGGAAGTGGTTTTTCCACGCGGACACCAAAGGTTTCAGTGAATTTGACTTTACAGTTCCCGGGGTGATTACGTTCAGTACTCAGGAGCCGCCGGTCATTTATATCGGGCAGGCGGATTCGTACGCACACCTGTCAGAAAAACTCACCTCGCTGCTAGGCCGCCAGAGGGCGATGCCCGATTGGGTGTACGACGGGGCAATCCTGGCCGTGCAGGGCGGAACGGAAGTGATCGAGAAAAAGATCAAAGCCGCGCGGGAGCACGGTGCGAAAGTCTGCGGCATCTGGTCGCAGGACTGGTGCGGGTGCCGGCGCACGGGCTTTGGCTATCAGGTCATGTGGAACTGGGAGTGGGACCGGGAGCTGTATCAGGAACTGGACCGCAGAATCCCGGAATGGAAAGCGGAGGGGATCCGCTTCCTGGGCTATATCAATCCGTTTATGGCGATCGAAAAGGACCTCTACCGTTATGCTTCGGACAGGGGATACTGTGTCAGGAACAAGCAGGGAGAGGATTATCTGGTAACGATCACGACTTTCCCGGCCGCCATGATCGATCTGACCAATCCCGAGGCATGGGAGTGGTATAAAGGCGTGATCAAGAAGAATATGATCGGACTGGGTCTGGGCGGATGGATGGCGGATTTTGGCGAATACCTGCCGACCGACTGCGTCCTGCATTCCGGGGAAGATCCGGAGTTCCTGCATAACCGGTGGCCGGCGCTTTGGGCGCAGCTTAATGCGGAGGCGGTCCGCGAGGCCGGCAAGGAGGATGAGGTTTTCTTCTTTACCCGGGCCGGCTATACCGGGACGCCGCGGTACTCACCCATGATGTGGACCGGGGATCAGCATGTGGACTGGTCCGTGGATGACGGGATGCCTTCGGTGATTCCCGCCACGCTGTCGCTTGCGATGAGCGGATTCGGCATTACACATTCGGATGTCGGAGGCTACACGACGATCTCGCGGATGACCCGGAGTAAAGAGCTGCTGCTGCGGTGGGAGGAAATGAATATCTTCTCGCCCCTGTACCGCTTCCATGAAGGAAACCAGCCCTCGCGGAACGTCCAGTTCGACGGGGATGAAGAGCTGCTGGAGCATCTGGGCCGCTGCAGCCGGCTGCACACCGCGCTGAAGCCCTACCTGAAGGAGCTGGAGCAGGAGAATACGCGCTGCGGGACCCCCGTCATGCGGCCGCTCTTCTATCACTATGAGGAGGAGAGGGCTTATACGGACAGCACGGAGTACCTGCTGGGGAAGGATGTTCTGGTTGCCCCCGTTCTGCAGGAAGGCGCCGCCGGACGGGATGTCTGGCTGCCGGAGGACCGGTGGGTCCAGCTCTTTACCGGGCGCGAGTACGGAGGCGGACAGCATTATATCGAGGCGCCCATCGGGCGTCCGCCGGTCTTTATACGTCAGGAAAGCCATGTTTTATCATACATAAATGATTTTCTTAAGGAGGTTTTGTGATGAAATATTTTTTGGACAGTGCCAAGCTGGACGAGATCGACCAGGCGTACAATTCTTTCGGAATTGACGGCATTACCACGAACCCGAGGCATATCATGCTTTCGGGAAAGCCCTTTATGACGGCGATTACGGATATTGCCGCATGGGTCAGACAGCAGGGCCTGGAGGGCATTGAGAGATTCCCGGTTTCGGTCGAGATCGATCCGTATCTGGAGGAAACAGAGGCAATGGTGGAGGCTGCCCGCAGGATCGCCGCGATCTCTCCGAATTTTGCCATCAAGATCCCCTGCATCCCATCCGGGATCGCGGCTTCCCGCCGGCTGGAGGCGGAGGGCATCCGCACGAATGTTACTCTGGTCTTTTCTCCGGCGCAGGCCCTTTTCGCAGCCCGGAACGGCGCGCTCTTTGTCTCGCCCTTCATCGGCTGGAAAGAGGCGAACGGGGAGGATACCAGACAGTATATTCAGGATATTGTGGATATCTACATGAATTACGGTTACTACGGCAAGACGCAGATCATCTGCGCAGCGATAAGAACGGGCAGGCAGATGGTGGACTGTGCCGTGGCCGGCGCCGATATCGTTACCGCAGGGCTTGAAGTATATAAAGATGCGATGATGCATCCCTACACGCGCCAGGGCATGGACGTTTTCAGAAATGCCTGGGATCATACGGCCAAATAAAGGAGCAGCTTATGAAAATCGGTTTTGTGGGACTGGGCATCATGGGAGAATCCATGTGCGCCAATATTATTCAGAAGCATGATGACAAGGTATATGTCTATGACGTTGTTCCCGAGAAGACCGCAAAGCTTGCGGCACTCGGGGCCGTTCCCTGTGGCAGTGCGCGCGAAGTGGCGGAGGAGGCCGGCGTTTTTATCACGATGGTTCCCAAGTCCGAGCATTCCCGGACCGTCTATGAGGAGATCCTCCCGGCGCTCGGTCCCGGGAAAATCTGCATCGACATGAGCACGATCGATCCGGCTGTCTCCGTGGAACTCGCTGAAATGGTGCGCCGGACAGGAGCCGAATTCCTGGACGCGCCTGTCGTCAAGAGCAAACCGGCGGCGATCGCCGGCAAGCTGGGCATCTATGTCGGCGGCTCCGAGGAAGCTTATGAGAAAATCCGCCCCATCCTGGCCTACATGGGCGAGAATATCATCCGCCTGGGCGGCAACGGCAAGGGTCTGGTCATGAAGATCTGCCATAACGCTCTGGTATCCCAGATCCAGAACGGTGTGAACGAGACCGCGACGCTGGCTGGACTTAACGGCATCGATATCCTGACCTATGCCAAGGCGATCTCTTACGGCGGGGCGGGCAACTGGTATCTTGATTCCAAGAAAGATGCCCTGTCAAGAGAAGACTATACCACGGCCTTCTCGATCGAGAATGAGCACAAAGATGTCCATATCTGCCTGAATCTGGCCCGGGAGAGCGGGCTGTGGATGCCCGGCGAAGAGAACGCGGCCAGGGTCTATGACAAAGCGATGGAGCAGGGGATCGGTAAAGAAGATTTCAGCGCAACGATGAAGGTGGTCCGCGCGGGAAAGGCGTAACAGGCGGTCGGCTGTATGGAGTATCTGTTATTCTACCTGACGATTTTTCTGACGCATATTATTCAGGGAATCACCGGTTTTGCCGGGACGCTTCTGGCCATGCCGCTCTCCCTCCGCCTGGTGGGCATGGGGACGGCCGTTCCGGTTCTGAACGGACTGGGTCTCGCAAGTGGGATCTATGTCTGGCTGGGTAACCGGAAATGGGTCGACCGGCATGAACTGATCCGGGCTCTGGTTGTCATGATTCCGGCCATGCTGCTTGGCGCGGCGCTGCGGAGCCTCCTCGCGGGAGAGCAGCGGACGCTGTATTATATCCTGGGCGGCATTGTGCTGGCCCTGGCCATCAAGGGGATCATCGAGACCTTCCTGATCCGATCGGACGGAAAGCCGAAACGTCTGCCACCCGTTCTTGCCTATGGCTCGCTGGCACTTGCAGGCATAGTGCACGGGCTTTTTGTTTGCGGAGGACCGCTGCTGATCATCTATCTGGCGGACCGCCTGCGGCAGAAAGAAGCCTTCCGGGCGACCCTTTCCACGATCTGGATCTTTCTGAATGGGATCCTGCTGATCACCCAGATCATCGCGGGGGACTGGACCCTGCGGCTCCTCGGAGTGCAGCTTACCGCACTGCCGGTGCTCTTCCTTGCAATGGCGATCGGCAGTCTCCTGTACCGGAAAATGAACCAGCGACTGTTTATGATCATTACGTATATTCTGCTCCTGTTCTCGGGAATCAGCCTGTTTCTGAAATAAATCCCGGCGGGCGGCAAGCCGGCGGATGCCGGAGAAAAGAGGTTTTTGACAATGAAAGAGTTTCAAGTCGCGTATCTGCCGATCGGTGTACCGACGTTTCACTTGGAGAGTGCCGGGAGAGCCTTTGAGGACTCGGCAGCTTTACTGAGAAGCATTTGTCCCGGGACGCGGGTTCCGGACGAAATGCTGCTATCCACAGCCAAACTGGAGGCTTTCGCGGATACATTGGAGCCCGATCTGATCGTGCTGCAGAATGTGACTTTTGCGAATGCGGCCTATGCGCAGGAGGTGCTCCACCGGTTCCCGGACACACCGGTTCTGCTGTGGGCACTCAGAGAGCCGGTGATCGACGGCGGGCGGCTGCGGCTGAATTCGCTGACCGGCGCCTATTCCGCTGCCAATACGATCCGGCAGTTCCGCGAAGGTCCGGTGGAATTTGTCTTCGGTTCGCCGCTTGAAAAAGAAGTCGTCCGCAAGATCACGGCGGCGGTGGAGGCGGCCCGGCTGCGGCTGAATCTGCGGTCTCTCAGGCTTGCTGCCATCGGCCATACGCCCCAGGGTTTTGGATTCGGACGTGCTATGGATGCCGAGATGCAGAAAGTCTTCGGCGTGCATCTGGAATCCATCGAGGCACGTGAGCTGATCGAAAAGGCCAAGGCCTATACGGATGAAGAATGTGCGGCCTACCTGGAGGATGCTTTCAGACGGACAGCGGGGCTTGAAAAGATCCCGGAGCGGAATCAGAAGGACTTTGCGCGGCTCTATAAGGCCTATTCGGACTATCTGCGCGAGAACCGGATCGGCGCCTTCGCTTCTCGCTGCTGGCCCGATTTCTTTACTTCATTCGGCACGCCCGTCTGCATGGTGCTCAGCATTCTGAACGATCTGGGGATCGCCGCGAGCTGCGAGACCGACACCTACGGCGCGCTGTCCATGTATATGGGAATGCAGCTGACAGGGCGCCCCGCGTTTTTCGGAGACCCGGTTTCACTTGATGAAAAGGAAAACACGATCACCTTCTGGCATTGCGGGATGGCTCCATGTTCACTGGCACGCGAGGATACGGGCGCAGAAGTCGGCACGCATTGCAACCGGCACATAGGCCCAACGATGGAATTCGGCTGCAAGGCCGCGCCCCACATCACGATCTTCCGCGTCGGAAGGGCACCTGACGGCAGCTTCCGTTTCCTGATCGCCTCTGGCAAAGCCCTGGATAAAGCAAAGCAGTTCCTGGGCACTTCGGTTTCGGTGCAGACGGACGCCGATGCCGCATCGATCGTCCGCCGGACCGTGGAAGAAGGCTGGGAACCGCATTATGCCGTGCTTTACGGCGATGCGGCCGACAGCCTGGAAATCCTGGGACATATGCTGCATATCGAAGTCCGCAGGTTTTGAGCGTTCAGAGTACCGTTGCTTTTGAAATAATCTCACGAAAATATTGCACCCCGGCCGGAAATGGAGTATAATTATTATGGGGTGAGAGTTGCCCCAAGCAAATCCACTATCGGAGGTACATTATGCTGATTCAAATTCTTGTTTCCCTTGTTGTCGGCGGAATCTGCGGATGGATTGCCAGTCAGATTATGCATAGCAAAGGCGGTCTGCTGCGCAATGTTGTTATCGGTGTTGTGGGCGGCGCACTGGGCGGTTGGCTCGGTAACCTGATCGGTTTGGGCGACGGATGGATTTCTTCCCTGATTATCGCGATCGGCGGTCCCTGCCTGCTGATCTGGCTGATCAACAAGCTGGCAAAATAAGTTAACGGATATTTTTAGAGGACGGGGGCAGTTCCCCCGTCCGTATTTCCGGCAGGCCTTCACGGCTTGCCGTTATGCATTCAGAGGAGTATAGTGGCAAAAAGTAATCGTCAGACAGGCTTTGGAGCCTGGTTGGGAATGTGGCTGGTTCTGGCCGGCCAGGAGGTAATCACACAGTATCTGTTATATCATACCGTGACCTGGGGCATGCTGTACGGCGCTCTCTTCGCGCTGCCCGCGGCAGGCCTTTTTGTACTGCTTTCCGGCTTCTGGCCCAAGGTCGCTAACCGCATTCTGAAAACATTGTTCATGTTCGGCTGCACGGTCTTCTTCTGCGCGCAGCGGATTTATTTTGATATCTTCAAGACCTTCCTGCAGGTCTTTTCGATCGGACTCGGCGCGGGCAATCTCTTTGCGTTTTTCCCGGTCGTGCTGGAGAGCCTGAGCCGTCTGTGGTGGGAAGTCCTGGTTCAGATGCTGCCCTTTGTGATCTATCAGATATGCCTGTGGTCCCGAGGCGGCAGGCCGATGCGCGTTGTGCCTGCCATCGTGATTCTGGTGCTTTCGGTCGCGGCTTTCTTTGGCGCGGAGTGGGCGCTCCAGATCCCGGGCAAGGGTCCCAACACCCCTTATGAGCAGTATTTCGGCAAGGGGAATCTCCTGCAGACCTATCAGAAGCTCGGCGTGCTGACCAGCTTGAGGCTGGATGCCCAGCACTATTTCTTCGGCAAAGAAGAGAACAATACGTCCGGCCTTTCGGGGCTGGTCCCCGAAAGCAGCCGCCCGGAGCCGGTTCCCTCCCGGGAGGAAAGCCATCTGTCCCGCGAGGAGTCCACGGCGGAGCAGTCGGCGGCCGAGTCTGTTCATGAGAGCAGCGAGGAGATCCAGGAGCCGGTTTTCGTCCCGGAGCCGAGGGTGCTTGATATTGATTTTGACCATCTGATCGAGACCGCGCCCAATCAGACCATCGCTGATATGCACCGGTATTTCCGCAATGTGGAGCCGACATATACCAATGAGTATACGGGCATGTTTGAGGGATATAATCTGATCTGGATCATCGGCGAAGCTTTTTCCAAATGGGTGATCGACGAGGAGAGGACGCCGACCCTGTATAAGATGGCGACGAACGGCTTTGTCTTTAACAATTTCTACACGCCGTATTTCGCCATGAGTACGACCGACGGCGAGTATGTGACGATGAACAGCCTGATCCCCAAGGAAGGGGTCTGGAGCTATTATCTGACGCGGAATAACCAGATGCCTTTCGGATTCGGCAATATGTTCTCGGCCAGAGGGTATCTGTGCTACGGCTATCATAATAATGACTTTGATATGTACCGGCGCGACCTGTCCCACCCCAATGTCGGGTATATTTGGAAAGCCTACGGCAACGGCCTTAATGTCACGCATACCTGGCCGGAATCCGATCTGGAGATGATGGAGCTGACCGTTCCCGAATACGTCGGGCAGGAACCCTTCCACATTTACTACATCACCGTGAGCGGGCATTGTGTCTGGGACTTTACCAGCAACGCAATGAGTATCAAGCATCAATCCGAAGTGGAAAATCTCCCGATCAACAGCCTCGGAGCCAGAGCCTATCTTGCAGCCAATATGGAAGTGGAGCTCGCGATGGAGAGCCTGCTGAAGCAATTGGAAGAAGCCGGCGTGGCCGATCACACCGTGATCGCACTCTCGGCCGACCATTATCCGTACGGACTGAACATGGAGCAGCTGCACAGGCTGACCGGCGAGGACCTCTCGGTGGACTTTGAACTGTACCAGAACGCGTTCATCCTTTATTGCCCTGGCATGGAGGAACCCGTGCAGGTAGACAAACTCGGCTGCAGCATGGACATCGCCCCGACGCTCGCCAATCTTTTCAATCTCCCGGTCGACTCCCGCTTCTACATGGGACGCGATCTGCTGTCGGACAGCGCCCCGCTGGTCGTAATGGCGGACAAGAGCTTTTTCGATGACAAAATGCTGTATAACGCCTCCACGGGCGAGGTCCGGTATTACGGAAGTGAAGAATGGTCTCAGGAGCAGATCGACCAATACCTGAAGAACATGCAGGCTAAAATCAATAATCAGTTCATCATGTCCGAAGCCGTGATGTACCAGGACTATTACTCCTACCTGCAGGACTATCTGCCCTGGTGGGACGGCAAATCCTTCGGCAGGCTCTACCAGCCGTAAGCATTGAAAACAGACAAAAACAGGAGACAGGAGCCAGGGGCTCCTGTTTTTTTGCCGGAGAAGGGGATCAGCGGGAAAGGCTATGCACGTGCATAGCGATCACGGGGAAAGTCTATGCACGTGCATAGAGATCAGCAGGAAACCCTATGCACGTGCATAGAGATCAGTGGAAAGGCTATGCACGTGCATAGCGATCAGCAGGAAACCCTATGCATGTGCATAGAGATCAGTGGAAAACCCTATGCACGTGCATAGCGATTGGCAGGAAACCCTATGCACGTGCATAGCGACCGGCAAAGAAACTCCCCACACGCTTTTCCCGACTTCAAAACCGCAATAAAACGCCGCAAATCCTGCATAATCAGGATTTGCGGCGCGGGAATTCGCAGCTTTATTCAGACAATGGCCGGGATTAGTTCGAAGACGGGTACTCGCGGTTGATTTTCTCGAGGTAGTCCAGATCGATCTCTCCGCTTGAATCGATGGTCACACTGTAACCGCCCAGGAAATTGTGATTCGCGAGGGTATTGCTGTCCACTCCGCTCCGGAAGAAATGACCCGGCTGGCCTTTTAATTCTTCACGGTAGATGCCGCCGTCGGACTGGGGCTCGTAGCCGATCAAGGCGTTGTCGGAGGTGTCAAAATAGCAGCCTTCGTTTGCGGACATGCCGAAAATCTGCAGGTATTTGCGGTCTCCGTCATATTCCAGGCATTTGCGGAAAAGCTGTTGGCAGTCCGGGTTGGAGAGCCAGATATAGGAGGAGCGGATGTCACCCGGCTGGAGGTTGCCCTGCTGCCTGAAATTGCCGATGCGGACATTGATACAGGAGATGTCATAGCGGTCCGAGTAATAGCGCCCGATCATTTCGGTGAATACCTTGGCGAGCGCGTAAGGACTGTCGGGACGGTACAGAGAATCGGAAGTGACATGATCTCCCTTCTGATAGTAGCCGAATATATGATTGGAAGAGCCGAAAATCACACGCTTTACGCCTGCGATCCGGGCGGCTTCATAAAGAGTGTAGGAAGTGACCGTATTGTCCTTGATGTGTTTCTCGATAAAAGAATCGTTCCGCATATAAAAACCCATGTGGATGACGGCTTCAATGCCTGTAAGCGCTTTGGTCATCGCTTCCAGGTCATGATATTCCAGATGGATCAGATGGTCACCGTCGCCTTCACCGCGGGTTCCGAGAAAGACTTCGTAGTCGTCTGTCTGGGCAAGGCCCTGGGCTATGCAGGTCGCGATCCGGCCCGTCCCGCCGGTGATCAGAATCTTTTTACGCATTTTTTTACCCCCTTTATCTGTGAAATCGGGCACGGAGCATCCCCTGTCCGATCTTATTGCTTCTATCATATATTTTCGGGAAGGACTTGTCAAGTACTATTATCCTGTGATATACTGAATTCAACAAAAATATACGCTGAAGGGGGACTTTTCATGAAGATTACCGATATCAAAACCTGGTGTGTTTCACCGGTACGCCGCAATTATGTCTATGTCAAGGTGGAAACGGACGAGGGTCTGTACGGTATAGGCGAGGCCTATTCCTGCGGTCCAGATCTCGCGACGGTCAAAACCATCGAGTACTTCAAGGACTGGCTGATCGGCCAGGACCCGCTGCGAATCGAATATATCTGGTCGATGCTTTACAATTACTCCCGCTTCCCCGGAGGCGCTATCGTGGATTCGGCCATCTCCGGCATTGATCTGGCGCTTTGGGATATCGCGGGCAAAGCCGCGAATATGCCCGTCTGGCAGCTTCTCGGCGGCAAGAGCCGCGACAAGGTCTGGGCTTATACCGGATCGGGGCGCGGCGCGACGACGGAGGAAGCTGTCGAGAAGACGCAGGAGCTGATCGAAAAATACGGCTATACCGCGCTTAAGCTCTTCCAGCATTTCTCGGGGGACATGCCCGTGGATGAGAGCCGCAAGAAGCTTGCGGACCAGTATGCGGCTTTCCGCAAGGCGCTGGGCGACGATTTCGAACTCGGCATCGATTTCCACGCGCGCAATTTTGAGCCCTACCGCGCGGTCTGGTTTGCGGAAGCGATCCGTGAATACCGTCCCTTCTTTATCGAGGAGCCTATCCGGATGGAGAATATCGACCAGATGGCAAAGCTTAAGGATAAGTTGGGCGCACCGCTTGCGACCGGTGAATGCCTGTATACCAAGTTTGAGTTCAATGATCTGCTGATGGCAGAGGGCGCGGATATCCTGCAGCCGGACATTCTGCTGTGCGGAGGCATGACCGAGGCCAGAAAGATCGCGGCCATGGCGGAAGCGCATTATAAAGTTGTCGCGCCGCACAATCCGCTCAGCCCGCTGTCCACTTATATCAATGTGCACTTCGCGGCGGCCGTGCCGAACTTCCTGATTCTGGAGACCCATGACCACAATATGGGTAATATTCCGGCGGCCAATGATCTGGTGACGGAAGTGCTCCGTCCTGTGAACGGATATCTCCCGATCCCGGATGGTCCGGGCTGGGGCGTCGACCTGAACTTCGAATATCTGGACAGCCTGAAGTACGAGCCCTGGCACAGACCCTTTGCCAAGAAGATGGACGGCAGCATAGACGTGGTCTGAGGCCGCGGCACTCATACAAAGAAGATACCGTTTTTTCCGGTTGTTTTATGTAGTGACAATTATCCGTTCCTGTGATATAATTAAATTTGATAGTACTTCTTAATTGCATGACAGAAAAGGAGGATCAGCATGGCTGACAAAAAGACGGACCGTAAGGCCGATAAGAATGAATTCTGGGATTCCCTGCGTGAGAATTCCCGCAAGGCGGCGAATCTGGTAGCACAGCAGGCGACTGCGCTTGCCGAGGCCGCGCAGAAGAAGACTAAAGAAACCATGGACGGCATTAAGCTGGACCGTGAGATCAAGAAGGTTCAGGGCATTCTGAAGGATGAATATGAGATGCTGGGTCAGCTTTCCTATTCGATCGAAAGCGGTCTGCTGCGCCGGGATGATACGATCCTGCAGGCCTCGGTCAAGAGGATCGACCGCTGCAAGAAGCGCCTGGAGGAGCTGGAGGAGCAGAGGGGCGGTCATAAGGAGCCCGAACCGGAGCCCGAGAGCCCCGAGGAAGAGGAAGAAGAGCTTTTCGCAGCTGCCGGTGAGGAGCCTGAGGAAGAGGAAGAGGACGACGGCTTCCCCATGATGAAATTCTGCCCCCACTGCCATGCAGGCAATGCTATGACTGCAACGAATTGTGTGGCCTGCGGCCATAAGCTGGATTAATGGAAAAGCTGCAGAAGGACCGCTATTATGTCTGCACGCATCCCGATCACAGCAGCGTGTTGGAGATATTCTCCGGTGCCAATCTGGAGCGGGTGCTGGAATATGATAAGCGGTATAAAATGGTCATGACGACAGCCGACCGCGAGGATGCACTCCACTTTGTGGAGGAGGTTGTCCGCGCGGCGCTGGAACGCGATCCTGAGCTCGCTCATTTCAAACGGGATGTGGAGGCCCTCTACTCATGAAGAAATATCCATTCTGGGCCTTGGCAGCCTCGTTTATCGCGTCGCTCGCGCTGCTGGTGATCCTCTTTCTGACGAGTTTCCAGTCGGTGATCTTTAACCGGGGCTTTGTGGACCGCGAAATGCAGAAATACAAAGTGGCGGATTCGATCGGGATGGATCAGCCGTCGCTGATGGTTCTGTATGACGAGATGCTGAAATATCTGGAAGATAAACGGGAGGATCTCAACATCCGGGTCGTTCGCTACGGGCAGGAGCAGGATGCGTTTTATGAAAAGGAATTGCTGCATATGGTGGATGTGAAGGGGCTCTTTGTGGCCGGCTTCAAGATCCGGAACTATGCGATTCCACTGGCACTCGGGCTGATCCTCGTGGTCTGCCTGGTCAAGTCACGGGGCAAACACGTGGCAGGCGCGCTGCCGAGGGGGTTCCTGGCAGCCTCGGTCGTTTTTCTGCTGATCGTGACAGTGCTGGGTGTGGCCCTCACGGCGGATTTTGAAAGAGCTTTTATACTGTTCCACGAAATCTTTTTCACCAATGATCTGTGGCAGCTGAATTATCAGACGGATCTGCTGATGAATATCGTGCCGGAGGTCTTTTCGAGGGATGTTGCCATCCATACCGTCATCAGATTTACGATCGTTTTTGTCCTGATGATCGCTGCCAGTTTCATCTGGATCCATCGTGACCGTAAATCGGTCAAATCCTAAATTATCGGGTCAAGAAAGGAGGGGATGCCGTGGGCGCAGTACTTGGCGTCATTTTGACGATCCTGAAGTGGATCGGGATCATTTTGCTGTGGATTATCGGCATCGTCCTGGGACTGATCCTGCTGGTGATTCTGCTGCTGGTGATCTTTCTGTCCATCCCCATCCGCGTCAGCGCGGAGGGAGAGTATACGAAGGAAAAGACAGAGGTGGAGGCACATGTCACCTACTGTTTGAAACTGCTGCATGTGCAGGTGTTCTTTAAGGAGAAGATCCTTGCCTGGCAGGTGAAGCTCTTCGGCAAGGTACTTGCTTCATCGGGCAGGGAAGCCTCCGCCGAAGAGGAAAAGCCTACGGGAAATCCGGCTGCGGAGGAAGAGGCAAAGCCCGCGGAGAGCCCGGCTGCGGAGGAAGCAGCAAAGCCTGCGGAGAATCCGGCTCTGCAAGATCAGGAGCCGGCTGAAGCGTCCGCCTCCGAAAGCCCTGCGGACAATCCCTCCCCGCAAGCCTCCGAACAGAGCACCGGCATGCCGACCATGGAGATCCACGGTCCTTCCGTCAAGCCGAAGCCGGCCGAACCGGAGGAACCGCAGGAGGAAGAGATTCCGGACTGGGCCAAAGAGTGCATGAAGCCCATCGGCCCCGATCTGGAAGACAAGATCTCTGCCAAGATCGGCGAATTGGAAGAAAAGTTCGGCGGCATTCTGGCCAAGGCGGACACCTATTATCAGGAATTCCGCTTTTATCCCGAGAAGCGTCAGGTGATGAAGGCTCTCGGCCGCATGCTCTGGAGGATCATTCGTCAGTTCCGCTTCCGCGATACAAGGCTGTGGCTGCGGCTCGGTCTGGATGACCCGTCCGCGACGGGCCTGATTCTCGGAGCGGCCGGAATGCTCAATCATATGATTCCCTCAAAGGAGCTCTCGCTCCTGCTGCAGCCCGAATTCGGGCAGTCGCTGATAGAAGGAGGCGGCACGCTGCATCTGCGCATCCGCATACAGGCGTTTATCCATGCCATCCTGTGCTTCCTTCTGAACCGATATATCCTCCGGCTGATCTTCTACGTGATCCGCCGCCTGCGTAAATCCAGGAAAAAAACCGGCTCAAAGGCCGATCAGAAAGAACTCTCTAACAGAAAGGACGAAGAATGATGAAGTCAAAAGACGGACTGAATGATCTGCTTTCCCAGATCGAGGGATTTATTACGACCAAGACAGTGGTGGGCGAGGCCATTCACATGGGCGATACGATTCTGCTGCCCCTCGTAGATGTGACGCTCGGCGTCGGCGCGGGAGCCAAAGACAAGAACTATGACAAGAACGGCCTGGTCAGCACGATGGGCGGCGCGGGAGCCAAGATGAGCCCCAGCGCGATTCTGGTCATCAACAACGGCAATGTCCGCATGGTGACCGTGCAGAATCAGGACACGGTCAGCAAGGTCATGGATATGATTCCCGACATTCTGGATCGTGTGTCCAACGGATTCTCAAAGGAGAAAGAGAATAAGGCTGCACGCAAGAAAGTCGACGAAGTCTACAGTGACGGTGCAACCATCGATGTCGAATAAAGACCTTCTGCAGCGAATCCGCGAACAGGTGAGACAGGTTTTTGTCGGATCCGAGGACTCTCTGAACCTGATGCTCACCGCCCTGGTCTGCGGCGGGCATGTTCTGATCGAGGATGTCCCGGGACTCGGCAAGACGACGCTTGTCTCTTCTTTTGCTAAAACACTGGGATTATCCTTCGCGCGGATTCAATTCACGCCGGACGTGCTTCCGGCGGATATTACCGGCTATACCCTTTATAATATAGCGACGGGAGAGAAAGAAGTTCACAGGGGGCCCGTCTTTCATCAGGTTTTGCTGGCGGATGAGATCAACCGCACCGGTCCCAAGACGCAGTCCAGTCTGCTGGAGGCGATGCAGGAGCGTCAGGTGACGATCGACGGTGTGAGCTATCCGCTGCCGGATCCGTTTATGGTGCTCGCGACACAGAATCCGGCCGATCTGGCGGGGACTTTCCCGCTGCCCGAGGCACAGCTGGACCGTTTTCTGATGCGGATCTCGCTGGGTTATCCCAGTCATTCCGATGAGCGCGAGATCCTGGAGCGCGGCATGCGCCAGGTGACGCCCGCACAGCTGGAGCCCGTCATGGTTCCGGAAGATCTGGAAGCGCTCCGTGCAGAATACGCGGAGGTGCACTGTTCCCAGGCGCTGGTCGATTATATTATCAATCTGGCGGATGCGACCCGGCATCATCCGCAGATTTCACTTGGAATCAGTCCGCGCGGATCCCTCGCGCTGCTGAATGCCTGCCGGGCCTATGCCATGATCCGGGGACGCGATTACGTCCAGCCGGATGATGTGCAGCAAATTCTGGAACCGGTCTGGGTGCACCGTCTGGTGCTGCAGTCTCAGGCGCTGTTCAAACAGCTGACTCCCGCACTGGTACTGAGAGAAATCATGAGGGAGCTGCCGATACCATCCACTTTCTGATATGAAGATCTATCGGATAGCCTTTTACGGACTGATGGCAGGAGCGCTCGGATATGCGCTCTACAGCGGCAACCGCCTGGCATGGCTGATCTTCTGCCTGCAGTTCTGCACTGTTTTGACTGCAGCGGTTTTTAACCTTTGGACGGTCATTAACTTTACCTATCTGCAGCAGCTTGCGCCGCAGCGCGGAGAAAAAGGGCAGACGGCACAGCTGCATTTGGAGATCGATAACGAGAAGTTTTTTCCCTTTACCCATATGCGGATCCGCGTGGAAGCGATTCTGCCGGAGGAGAGCCAGGATCTTCTGATCAACCTTGCGCCGCAGGAGCAGCTGATCCGTGATTACGAGATCACGCTTCCTTATCGCGGAGAATTTAAAGTCGGTATGACCCGAATGGATTTTCAGGATCTGTTCGGGATTATTCCTATGCATATCGATATGCGCTGGCTTTCCTACTACCGACAGTCCTCGATCACGGTATATCCCAGGGTATTGCATCTGAGCCTGACGCCTCATGCAGGCAAGGCGATTGCGGGTACGGGCAATCGTTTGTACCGGCGGGAAGGGCATGATGAGCTTTCGCATCTGAAAGCGTATCAGCCCGGGGATCCGGCGTCACGGATCCACTGGAAGGCTTCCGTCAAAATGCGTTCCCTCTATACCCGCGCCGATCAGGAGGCCTCAGGAGAATCCTGCCTGATCATTCTGGATACCCGCACACCGGCCGGGGAGCGGATCAAACAGGAGGACCGCCTGGTCGAATGCGCCACGGCTCTCAGCTATGCCTATCTGGAAAGACATGATTTTACCAGGATTGCTTCTGGCAATCCTTCATTTGCGGATCCTGAGGGACAGTCCGACCTGCAGAATTTCACGGTCTGGAGGGAATGGTTGGCTCTGGTTCCGTTTGAAAATACGACCGCGGAGAGTACGCTCGCAGCCCTGACCAAATATGAGAAAGAATTATCACCCGATCAGATCTATGTCCTCGGAGCCGAGGCGGATCCGCTGATTCTGGAATGGATGGACCGCGCAGCGGTTCCCACGGAATACTGGGTCGCCGCCAAGCTCCCCGAAGAAGCTTTGTATGTTCCGGGCAATGTCCGGCTGGCTTCCTTCGAAGATCAGGATCTGCTGTTTTTTATGCAGACCCAGTTGGGAGGGCCTAACGCATGAAAAAACAGTCTTGGGTGATCTTTTTGTTGGATCTGCTGACGGCCGCAGTGTTTACTCTGATGATCCTGCAGGTGCTTTTCCCGCAGATGGGGCACGAGGTGGGCTTTGGCTGGCAGCTGCTACTGATATTATTCTGGTGTGCGATCCTCGCGGCAGGCTATCTGAAACCCTGGCTGCCGCCCACGATTCTGCTGGTTCCGGTTGCACTGGTCTGGTTCTTTGCCTGGATCGGCGGCCATGTGGAGGAGGTAAGGGCGACATGGCAGGGCTTTTTCAGCTGGGCCTTTATGGAGATGATGCCAAAGGGGTCGCCTTATGATACCTGGTTTACGCACGTGCTTGTCTATTCGGGGATCATGCTTCCCATATTGCTGACTCTTACACTTTTCTTCCATAATCTGTATTCACTGTGGGCGGCGACGCTGCTCGCGGTCGCTTGTTTTGTCGTACAGAGCCTTCTGCTGCCGGATCAGAGATGGCTGCTGCTCCTGCTGATCGCGGTCGGCATGCTCCTGTGCCTGGCACGCGGACATAAGGAAAGGCCGGATATCCGTATCCGTTCGCAGATTCTCGCCTGCGGCCTGCTCGTCCCCATCCTGCTCCTTGCCACGGTCATGACGCCCTCCAAAGACGGGGAACGTACTTCGCGTTTTGTACAGCGGATCGTCCATGACGTACAGGATCTCTGGGAATACTATGTGGGAGATCTGCCGGATCTGCCCATCGAATCCATGCGGCGCTCGCCCTGGATGCCTCAGGGAGACAGGCTTGGCGGCAATGTCGAATTGAAAGACACGCTGATCGCGGCGGTGGAGACACCCGCAGGCTTCCTGGTCCGCGGAGAAGTGATGGACGAATACACGGGGCATAGCTGGCGCGATTCCAATCTGGTGGATAACGGGAGCTTCCGCTGGGGCAGCCCGCTTTGGGGAGGTATGCGCAGCGAAGCCATGGGGACGCAGCTGCCCAAGAAAAACCAGACTCCTCAAGGGCTGACCGAACATTTGTGGCTCAGTCTGACTCATTCCCGTGTCCGCATGTCCATCCGTGATTTGAGCGCCTACCTGCCTTATCGCACCAGCCGCATCGAATTCTCGCAGGAGAAGGAGGATCTTTATTTCAATAAGCAGGGCGAGACTTCTTTCGGAGATTTGCCCTCCGTTCCCGTCCTGTATTTCATGGATGCTGACACCTGGAACATCTATGATCCGCTTTTTGACCAGTGCATGCTGACCCTGGAGTCGATGGCCAAGGGCACGGATAAAGGATATGATGAAGCGGCGTCCGTCTGTCTGCAAGTCCCCGAGGACTTTCCGGAATGGATCGGATACCTGGTCAGTGACCTGACACGCGGCGCAGCAACTCCTTTTGAAAAAGCCCTCAGGCTGAGGGATTATCTGGAAAAACCGGAATTCAAATACACGCTGGAGCCCGGTGATCCTGATCCTGAGCTCGATTTCGTCGAAGAATTCCTGACCAAAAAACAGGGCTACTGTGTTTATTACGCGACAGCGCTTACCATGATGTGCCGGCTGGCCGGCATCCCCGCACGCTATGTCACCGGCTACGGAATGATTCAGGATTCCACGCAGACATACTTCCGGATCCTGCAGTGCACCGGCCATGCCTGGACCGAAATCTACCTGTCCCGGATCGGCTGGGTACCGTTGGACGCGCTTGGTGAAGCCGTTTTTATCCTGAATCAGCCGAATCACGAACCGACTCCGGTCAGGCCGCCTTCGGGCAAGCCTGCAGTACAGCCCGACGAAGAGGAGGAGGAAGAAGAGCCGGCGCCTGTGATTCCGAACGGAGGCCGCGGTTCCAAAAAGATTTCGTTTGGAGATTACTGGTGGGTCATTGCCCTTGTCCTCGCGGCTGCGGCCCTCTATCTGTGGGGGCAGCAGGCTTTAGACCGCCGCTACCGGCTGGAAAAAGTCACCGCCAGGTATCCTGACCTGACGGATGCCGTGGAGTATTATTTCAGAGACCTGATGCAGCAGCTTAAGTATTTCGGCATACGGCCGCAGGGGGGCGACACGCTCCTGACCTTCGGCGAGCGTGCTGAGCGCAGCAAACCTCCCGAGTGGGAGATGAAGATTTATCCGGTCTTTGAAACGATGGACCGACTGCGTTTCGGCGATAAAAAACCGTCCCGGGAAGAACTGGAAGAGATAGCGGATCTTCATAACAGACTGGAGGGCAAGCTGCACAAATCCCTGGGCCGTGCAGGATATTTCTTCCGCCGCTTTGCGGCAGGATTCTGGCGAGGCTCCGGTTCTTAAATAACACCTTAGTATTCCGTCCGGCGTGTATGTCGTTCAAAATATAATATCAGCATACAGCAGGACGCTGTGTTTACTGATACGTTAGAATCGAATCACTTCAGACAACTTTTTCAACGCATGTTTAATTGTTAAACGTTTTTCCCCGGTTTTGGCATTGCCTAAACGCCGGGGCATTTTTATAATAAACGAAAGGGTATTTTTTGGCCTTCGGGGGAAAGGCTGTCTTTCCATTTTGAACAGAAAGCAGGATTGTTTATAGAACGGTTTACCCTGCCGGTCTGTTTGGGATTTAAGGTTTTTAGGGATGCCTTATTGTTTGCTCCGCATTTTTCATCAGGTGCCGGTCTAATGATCGAATGGGTCGGGTAATCTCTGCTGCGGATGGCATTTTTCGATATTTCAGAGAGGAGGGAGTTCGTAATGGATCAGTTGCGCTTTTTGGTGATTGCACCGACACAGGGAACCGCCGGCATGATTACGGATATTCTTCAGAACCGTGATGATATTCAGGCGGATACTTTTGTGGCGGCTCAAGCAGAGGGAGTTGAGATCGCCCGGATCCATTTAGAGGATAACTATGACGCGGTGATTGCCTGGATGCCGACGGCCCAGATCATTCGTTCAACTTTTTCGATTCCTGTCATTGATATCCAGATTTCAACCTATGATATTCTCCAGGCGATCAAACTGGCGGAGCATTTTCAGGAATCCTTCGCACTGGTCGGATCGGAAGCCGTGACGGGCAATGCCCAGTTACTGCGCGAATTGCTGCAGGATAGCTGGGAGATTTACACCGTTGAGCATCTGAATGATTCCGAGGGGATCCTCAGGCAGATGAAGGAGCGGGGGATTCGTCTGGCCGTTACAGGCTTTTGCAAAGAGCTCCCTTGGCAGCAGTACGGCATCAAGACGGTGCAGATTACAACGAGTGAATCCAATTTGACCGAAGTACTCGACCGGGCGATCAAGAATGCCCAGCTCTTCCGGAGAGAACATATCAAAACAGCCATCCTGGAAAAAGTGATTCAGGGCAGTCCCTACGAGACCGTTGTCTGCAACGAAAAAGGCGACTGGTTGTTTACCGGTCTTCAAACGATCAAAGAGTCCTATGTCAGATCCTATATCAATCGTACGAGAAACCGCAGTTTCCAGGAAGGTACCTATTACAGATACGATGAGAGGGACAAGATGACTATCCGCCATATCAAGGCGGAGGCCGGCGGACGCACCTATTACGCCTATTGCTTTATTAAGAAGGAACTGCCCTTCCTGGTCGTGAAGAACGGCATGAATGTGTATTCACGTGAAGAAGCGATGGATTTGTTCCTGACCCAGCAAAATGAAGTCGCCGCGAACTGGCGCAAGGTCGAAAAACACATGGATCAGATCGTCCGCTTTAACCTGCCGGTCATGATCATGGGCGAACGCGGCACCGGCAAAGAACAGCTTGCCGTCGCCTTTTTTGCCGAACGGGGCCTTGATGCGGTACAGTATGCCGCAATCGACTGCCATACGATCACGGATAAGATGTGGAATTATCTGATCAAAAACGAGGAATCCCCGCTGAACGAAAGCGGCTGGACTTTCCATTTCCGGGAGGTCGAAGAGCTGTCAGATACCCGCATCATGCAGCTTCTGACTATGATCAAGGACACATCAGCCTTTACACACAACCAGTTTATTTTTAGCTGCACACTCAGAAAAGGCGTGGATTTTTCGGACTTTGTAGACAATCTGCAGGACGAGCTGAACTGCATCGTCCTGAACATACCGCCCATCCGTCAGCGCAAGGATGAAATAGAGCAGATCGCAGCGGTTTATCTGAATTCCTATAATGTAGAATTTGCCAAACAGGTCAGCGGCTTCACAGAAGAAGCCCTGGAGAGTATGAAAGCCTACTCCTGGCCCGGCAACCTGATCCAGTTCAAACGGATCCTGATGCAGCTGGTAAGGACATCTTCATCCGTCTATATCCAGAAAGAGGCTGTAGACAGAATCCTTTTTGAAGAAAAACTGAATTATCCCCAAGGCATCGAAAGCCTGGACCTGACCAAAACCCTGGACGAAATCAACTACGACATCGCCCGCGCCGTCACCGAACGCGTTGGCAACCAAGCCAAAGCCGCCCAACAACTCGGCATCTGCCGAACAACATTGTGGAGGATACTGAACCGCAAGTAACGAGTGCACACAAAAACCCACCCATGCCCGGACGCGTGCTCGCACGCAGCAGGGCATGGGTGGGTTTTTGTGTATATGAGAGACGCAGTACACGAGCGGCCAAGAGGGACGGACTATAAGCTGTAGGACGGCCGGAAGGGCGGACAACAGCATGGAGGCCGGCCTAAGTGGCCGCGAGTGAACGAAAAGCGGCGCCCGCGGCCAGCGGCCGCGGCAAGCA
>JAFRZL010000040.1 GCA_017442535.1 Bacillota bacterium
AATGATATCCGTCTCCTGCGCGGCCGACCACGCGGCTGTGCGGGCCGCCACATTTTCCTTCAGATTCGTGAAGAAGAACATGTAGTCATACAGGTGATAAGCACCTTCCGGGAAAACATCCAGACCCGGAGGATAGTCCGCCGCATTGACGTCCGTCACGACCAGCTGGCCGCGGCTGCCGATATAGGCGCCGCACAGCGCCGGGATGGGCTCGCCTCCGGTCTCCATGACTGCGCCGAGGTTGAGTGACTTATCGGCAGCAGTGCTGTCCGTCTTCCAATTCAGAGGGTTGATGGAGAGAGCTTTCATGCCCGCCGGTATAATGATCGTCTCCGTCACATTTCCATCCTCGCAGTCAAAGCTGACAACCGTGCCGATATCGGTCTCTCCGGATGCAGGTACGATCTGAGGATAGGCCTGCGTCATCTCTTCGGTAACGCTCCAGCCGATGGAATAGACAGCTATCAGCCTGTCGCGCAGCTCCTGCGCCTCTTCGCTCTCCCCGCCGTAGTACTCTTTCAGGATCTCCAGGCACATCTCTCCGCCCTGGGAGAACCCGGCCAGAATGATCCCGCGGCCTTCGTTTTCATGATCCAGATACCAGCGGAAGGCGGCGGAAACGTCCTCATAGGCGACCTGTCTGGCCTTATCCCGCTCTGCCTCCGGCAGACTGTAGGCGTTGATCGACATCTGACGGTAATACGGAGAGAACAGACGCCCCGTGTCCTCGTAAATGCCCTTTTCCAGATCGAGCGCATATATAAATCTGCTCTTGAGCTTGTCATTGAGATCAAAAGAGTTGGTCTCACTCTTTGTGTCCACAGTAGGGCAGATCAGGAAGACGTCGACGTCCCGGTCCTCACCCATTTCAAAATAGGCCCAGTTGTCCGCTGCGCTGTAATCCAGAGCGGCATCTGCCTCGGGCTCCTGATACTGCACTTCAGCCCTGGTGATGCCGTCTGCGTAGATCTGTGCAAAGTCATTTTTCATGGAGATCGGGATGAATCCCTTTGCAGCGTGATCCGCTGACTTTGTCTCCCAGTCCTGAGTGCCCCATTCCCTGACATCATCATCCGCGACGATCATATACGCCTGAGCAGGATACGGATTCCTGCTGTCGATCGTATAATTCATCATGCTGGTATCACTACCGCTGTTGCCAAATGCCAGGACCGGCCGCTGACCGATCTCTCTTTCGACATAGATGGATTTATTGCCGTTGAGGTTCTTCTGGATAAAGCCGCCGGTGATGATCAGTTCGTCGCCGTTCTCATACTTAAAGTCCATATTGGACGGTACATCTTCGTATCCCGCCTGTTTGACTTCGAAATCAGTGCCTATCACATGATTGGGAGTGACGTAGTCCCTGTAAGGGGAATTGGCGATGATCGCCCTGGTAGTGGTCCGCTCGGTACCGCTGATCACATAAATTGTGAAGCCATTTTCATACAGATATTGAACCAACTCCACCATCGGAAGATAGGCGTTGTCGATATACCGCATGTTGTCAAAGCTTGCCGTATGCTTC
>JAFRZL010000041.1 GCA_017442535.1 Bacillota bacterium
AAGTCCCGTTAAGGATTCCCGCGATTCTCGTAATTTTTTCATGACCGCATGACTCCCGCAACGGCCTAATAATGGGAATTCCGCCCCCGACGCTTGCTTCAAATAAATATGAACAGTTATGTTCACGGGCTATTACGCTTAATTCGACTCCGTGTGCGTCAACGAGTTCCTTATTTGACGAACATACAGAGATCCCCCGCTCAAGTGCCAAATGCGTATAAGTATAAGCCGGTTCCTTCCCGCCCATAGTCTCGCAAATTACTTTTATGTCAGGATCATTTACGATTATATTTATGTCATTGACTGCTCCGGGAATGTCTCGAATATCAAGAATATATTTCACGTGAATAGTATCACCGAGAACGTTTTTAATTTCGTTATAGTTTTTCTCGATTACTTCAGCGACTCCGCTCCCTATTGTGCCAAATCCTAAAATCGCTATATTTATCATGTTATTTAGCCTCGATATATTTCTGTGCTGTCAATAATTCCGCGCATTCAACAGCACCGCCCGCTGCGCCTCGTAAAGTGTTGTGAGACAGCCCGATAAATTTCCAGTCATAAATATTATCAGGTCTGAGTCTTCCTATTGTTACGCCCATACCATTCCCGTAATTTACATCAAGTACGACTTGAGGCCGGTTATCTTCTTCTAAATATTTTATAAAGATTTGCGGCTTCCATATTGGCCTTGGCAGCGATGGTGGCAGAGTCGGATTCGCCGAGGGTATCCCGCAGTTCTTCATACTTGGCCGTCGCACCCTGCACAGCGACGGCCATATCCGCCTGCTTCTGTTTGGCTTCTGCCAGCCGGTTGCTGTAATCCTGCTGCCGGGTATAGCATTCGGTCAGCTTGTCGGAGGCCGCCTTCAGCGCCTTTTCATACTGGCCGACTGCGTCCTTCTGCAGGGACAGCTTCCGCTCCAGCATTTCCAGCTTTGCGGACAAGCCAGCGGCGGAGGTGTCAAAGCCCTTCACCCCGGCTGAAGCCAGTTTGAAGTAGGACTCCGCTTCCTGGATCTGCTTGTTGACGGACTTGATGTTCCGGGTAAAATTATCTGTATTCAGCGACAGCGACACAACCAGGTCGCGCAGGGATTCAGCCATGGTGTTCACCTCCCGCGGCTTAACAAAGTTTTACTTGACTTGTAATATATCATGGTATATTATTAGGCTGAGAAAAGGAAAGGAGGCCACAGCCATGACTGAGCGTGCGATGCATACCACAAGGCCATTCATGTCCGGCAGAAGTCAGGCAATTCGTATACCCAAAGACTATCGCCTTGAAGATACTGACCTGGTGATTAATCAGGTTGGAGATTCTCTGGTCATCACTCCAAAGGCATCCTTGCAGAAAGCCTTTTTCAGCGGGATCGCTATGCTACCCGACGATTTTCTGAGTGACGGCAAACCCGATGAAGCTGAAAATGAAAGGATCAGTCTCTGATATGTACATGCTGGATACGAATATCCTGATCTTTTGCATGCGGCATCCTGACAGCGTTTGCGCGGCCAGAGTCGCTTCTCATCTGGGAAACGATGTCTGCATCTCTGTTGTTACCTATGCAGAACTGGAATTTGGCATTCACAACAGCAAGTTTCCGGAGCAGAGCAGAATGGCTGTCAATCGAATTCTTGCCGGAATCATGATCCTCGATTTTGACCGTCACGCCGCCGTCCACTACGGTTCCATCCTTGCAGACTTGAAGCAGAAGCATAAGGACAAACAAAATCAGGATCGTGACAAGATGATCGCGGCGCAAGCTCGTTCAAATGGCTACGTACTCGTAACAGACAACACAAAGGACTTCATCGACATTGATGGTCTGACAATTGAAAACTGGCGTGAGCCCGGCGATCTGATCAGTAAATAGAGATCACGCTTAAGGCTTCAGTCCCGGCCACACGGTATCAATCGTGGCGCGCCGGGGCTTTTGCTTTTCCTGCTTATTCTTCGCGTTCCAGGCGCGGATACGGAGAAAGCCGAGCAAATCCATATCGTCAATCTCTCGCATCCGCCACCCGCCTTCCAGCAGATTGTTGTATGTGGAATAAATGAATTCCGGCAGCGTCAGGATTCCGCCATGGGCTTCACCGGCTCCACTGTCGGTGTCTTCTCCTCCGCTGCCTTCGTAGGGAACTCATCCAGGATCTCCGTGGTCTGCGTCTGCACCGCCATCAGCGCCAGGGCGATATCGTGCATCAGACGATCCACAGGATAGCCATCCAGCACATCATCGGGCGTGAACTGATTGTTGAACAGGATGCAGAACCAGCGGATCATCTCATCCAGCGCTTCCGGGATCGTCAGCTGCTCCGCGTCAGGGAGAATCTCGCCCTTGGCGGCGGCATTGGCGATGGCCACTACGCGGCTGTACATCTTGGCGGCAGGCTCCATTTCCCGGAGCGCACGGCCCGAGATAAAGTCCACAGAGTATTTCTTTTCACCCAGCGTGCAGGTAATCATTCAGCGTCCTCCTTCTCGTTCAGTTCAATCCACCGGAGCAGCAGCCGATACAGCTCACCGTTCACCAGACAGGGATAAGGTGCGTACTGGTTCCGCATCTGCCGGAGCAGAAAGGTGATGCAGCCGCGCACCTGGTCATTGCTCAGTTCGCTTGCATCCTTATCTCTGCATTCCTCATAGCAGGCAATATAATCGCCGTCGTACAGGAAATCGGGATCCTCATACGCAGCCTTTCGCCAGGCGCGGAAACGGTCGTCGTTGTCCAGTCCAGGATGCTTTCCTGTTTCCGGCAGTCGCAGGCTCAGGAAGATTTCGCACTCCCTGGCCTTTGTCATCAAATCGCTCATTTCTTTTTCCTTCCTCTGTCTTTCAGGTGAATCTCATAACGCTGCCCGCCATACCGGGAATCCGGCATCTGTACCACCTTGTCCACATAGAACTGATGGTACGATGGCGACAGTACCTCCGCTTCCCGTGCGCCGAACTTCGATATGTGCTGCACACCGGGAGCCGTCTTATTGTCGTCCAAAATGAACTTGATGGACGTATCCCCGCGGGACGTCCAGTCCCAGTTGCCGAAGCTGTTAGCGACAGATTCTTTACTGGAAAAAGACTGCACAATGCCCGTGCCCTTCCCAGCCTTATCCGTAAACATCTGTACGGTGCCGGGCTTCCACTGATCCAGGAAGATCCGCTGCGCGTCGGCGGAGGGCATTGAGATACCACGATAAATGGTGCCAGCATTGTAATACGGCATCCGCATCAGCGCCTCCGAGATAATTTCCGTCTCATGCGGCAGGTCACCGGAGGTGAAGGTGTCGTAGTCGTCGCCATAAAATCGGATCTGCGCTTCCTGGGCGATCCGCGCCTGCTCCGGCGTGTAGCCGGTATCCCTAAGGATCTGCTGGAAGGCTGTCGCGTTGTCCCGCCACGGCGCCAGCTGATCCCGGCCAACTCTAGCAAAGGGCGGCCCGCCTCCTCCTCGTCCTCCATGGGACGATGAACCTCTGGTGCCCATGGCCATCACCTCGCTTTGTCAGCAAAAGACAGCCCCTTGGTGAAGGTGTGGTAGTAGGCATCATGCTGCTCGATGTCCCCTTGGCATTCATCCGGCACATCGCCGAAAAAGATGATCTTTGTAGGTTGCAGCCGGGTCAGCATTTCTTTGTATCCGGCCAGGAACATCCGCCTGGCCTCTGGATTCTTCTGGGTGCCGACGGATGAGACCGCAACGGTGCTCCCTTCCGGCTCCCCGTCAAAGCACCAGGAATAACTATCCTGATCAATCCAACCGATGGTCGGCACGACCGTCATTCCCA
>JAFRZL010000005.1 GCA_017442535.1 Bacillota bacterium
ATTGTGTTCCCTGGTATAATTGAGGCTGTCAGGCTTCTGAATCGTTCCGTATTCGTCAAAAAGATTGGCTTCCAGATACTTGCTGCCAGGCGTCAGATTCTCCACAGTGACGGAATAGTTCACATCCTCTCCGTCCCCCGTCGTAAAGGCCACCCAGGTATAGCCTTCGACATACTTCCCCTGGTAACGGGTGTTCAGGTCCAGGATCGGAGCATGATCCTGATCGGACGCCACATCCAACGAATTCGCGTCGGTAACCGTCATTCTGTCTTCATTCTTAGGAATGTAGCCAAGATTAGGATCCGTGATGCGCAGCGAATATTCTGCCTTGCTGCCGCCTTTGATCTGCAGATAGTAAGTCGTATTCGGCTTCAACGTCTTGATCCAGCCGGTCGCTGCTCGTCCGCTCTCCTTGGCCTCGGCAATGGTATTGGTATTATGTTCCCTGGTATAATTGAGGCTGTCAGGCTTCTGAATCGTTCCGTATTCGTCAAAAAGATTGGCTTCCAGATACTTGCTGCCAGGCGTCAGATTCTCCACAGTGACGGAATAGTTCACGTCCTCTCCGTCCCCCGTCGTAAAGGCCACCCATGTGTAACCTTCGACATACTTTCCCTGGTAGCGGGTGTTCAGGTCCAAGAACGGCGCACGGTCCTGATCGGACGCCACATCCAGCTGATTCGCGTCGGTAACCGTCATTCTGTCTTCATTCTTAGGAATGTAGCCAAGATTCGGATCCGTAATCCGCAGCGAATACTCGGCCTTGCTGCCACCCTTGAGCTGCAGATAATACGTCGTATTCGGCTTCAACGTCTTGATCCAGCCGGTCGACGCCCTGCCGCTCTCCTTGGCCTCGGCAATGGTATTGTTATTATGTTCCCTGTTATAATTGAGGCTGTCGGGCTTTTGGATCGTTCCATTTTCGTCATAGAGATTGGCTTCCAGGTACTTACTGCCAGGCGTCAGATTCTCCAAAGTGACGGAATAATCCACCTCTTCCTTACTGCCGGTCTTAAAGGCTACCCATACCTCGCCTTCACGGTATTTGCCTGTATACCGTACATTGGTCTGCAGTATCTCGGCCTCGGACTGCGAGGATCCGCCCGTAATCTCAAACGTCGGTTCCTCCGATTCGGATGTTTCCTGAACGGATTCAAAAGGTTTGGACTCTTCTGAACTCTCTGCAGGCCCGGACTCTGCCGGAGTCTCAGAAGACTCCGCTTTGCTCTGCTCCTGATCAGGCTTGACACTGACACAGGACGATACGCCCAGCATTGCCATGATCAGCAGAAACGCAACTAAATACTTCTTCATTTCATATCCTCCCTCAAAGTCAACCGGTTATTCCAAAATACGAATATCCTTGATGCGCGCGGCACCCATGGGGATATCCGTTCCGCTGGACCAGCTGACGTCTCCAATGCTGAAAACAATATGCTGCCCGTCTAATTCCGTGGGAATATTCGGCGTGAAAATGAATTCCAGTCCACTGGGCGCTTTTTCATAGACGATGATCATGGACACCATCCTTTCAACCGTATTGATGTCCTGCCGTCCCTGTAAAGGCTGGGGCGTATCCAGAATGATGATCCGGTAGATCCAGCCCTTGCTGTTGTTCACGCCGTTGGGATCAGGCTGCCCCTGCAGCTCCAGAACTTCCTCGTAAGAGTAGGTATTGATCGTGCCGGAGAGAACGATCCGGTCTCCGTCCACAGGAAGAGTGGATTCTTCGGACTGTTCGGACTCTTCCAAAACTTCGGACTCTTCGATCAGGACCGATTCTTCGGATTCTTCCGACTCTTCGGGTATCTCGGACTCTTCAAACACCTCAGAAATCTCGAAAGCTTCTGAATATTCAGGCAATTCCGAAGATTCCACCACACTAACCGCAGAGTATTCCGGCACCGAAGCGGATGCCCGACGTTCTGCCGCGGCCTCACGCAGCTTGTTTATGCCGAACGCTCCCCCGCCGACCGCAAGAGCGGCGACCACCGCAATGATCGTGATCTTGACCGCGCTGAATCCTCCGGCCGCAGCCGCGCCTGCCGCTGTTCCGACCGCACTTCCGACGGCGGCTGCCGCTCCGGCTCCCGCTGCTCCGGTAAGCGCTTCCAGCGCGCCCGCCAGGATCCCGGGATCCGGCATTTCGGAGCACCGGGTAAGAAGGTTTTTGAAGAGCACGCGCAGGAACGGAATAGGCGCAAGACCGTGGAGTTTCGTGCCTTTCGATTCCAGTTCGAGGACTTTTTTCTCGATCTTTTTGCGGCCGTACATCAGTCGGCTCTTGACCGCGTTTTCGGTGGCTCCCATGGCCTTAGCGATGTCTCGGACCGACATCTCTTCGTAGTAAAACATACCGATCGCGGCACGCTGATCCTCTGGCAGCTCCTCGATGATCTCGCGGATCAGGCGCTTGGTCTCGGCCTGGTCGATTACCTGATCGGGAAGGTTTTCCGTGCGGTCATCCTCAAAGCGTTCTTCCGCAGGGATGTCAGAATCGTCCGACATCTCCAGTTCCGAGAAAAGCATCGGGCGCTGCTTGCGCAGCCAGTCTTTCGCCGTGTTCGACGCGATCCTGCGGATCCAGGCCGTGAACTGATCGCCGGAGAATTGATCCAGATGTGAAAAAGCCTTGATATAGCTGTCCTGAAGGATGTCAAAGACGGCATCTTCGTCCTTGATCATGGACTTGACGGTGTAGTAGGTCTGACTGTAAGTCTGTTCATACAGGGCTGAAACGGCATTTTGGTCGCCTGTGCGGGCAAGTTCTACCAGTCCGGCCATTGAACTGCCTGTCCCACTCTGCACAGCCGTCTTAGCCGCTCCGACCGCCTTGCCGCAGTGGGGGCAGTAGGCGTCGCCCTTCGTAATCTTCTTTCCGCAATTCGTGCAATTCATGATTTATTCTCTCCTCGCTTGCCGGTTTTTTCCAGTAATCGTTTCAGAAGCCGTTCTTTTTGATCGAGGTCGATCGGGAACGACTCGATGGCGGCCCGAATCAGCTTTTTGATGAGCTCCATGCCTCTTCCGCTCCTTCCCGGACGGTCTTTTGTGCCCGTCCTACTCTATTAACGATTGAGGAACGCCCTTGGTTGCAGGTTTTCCAAAAAAAGTTGAAATCTTTTTTCAGCCGGCAGATTCGGGCCCTTGCGGGGACTTTTCCGAAAAATATTATAGTGAATCATGGCATAAAAGTCAATATCTTGGCCTGGTTAATCCGCCGGGCAGATGCAAAAAAACCGGGATACGAACCGTACCCCGGGGATTTTACACTGTTCATCTACCGGATCGGGCGAATTTGATCACCCGAAATGCTCCTGCATATACCGGTCCATATCGTCCGCGATCTGCTTGGAATAACGCACGGCTTCCACGACCGTCTTGGCTCCGGTCACCACATCTCCCGAAGCGAAAACGCCGGGCATCGTCGTCTCTCCGGACTCATTCGTCTCCAGATTGCCCCGCTCATTCAGCTTTAAGTCTTTGTCGCGGTTTACCAGCCTGTGCTGCGGCACCTGTGAGATCGAGATGATCACCGAACTGGCCGGCACAAAATGCTCCGAGCCTTCCACATCCGTCACATTTCCTTCCTCATCGGTCACCGTATCCCGCATCATCAGACCGTCATCCAGGATCTGCGCGGCGGACAGGTTGTATTCAAAATTGGTTCCGTCAAGCTTGGCATAATCGAATTCTTCTTTAGACGCGGAAATCTCCGTGCCCCGCACATAGACCGTCACCTTGCTCACGCCCTTGCGGATCGCCGTCCGCGCCACGTCCATCGCCGAATTACCCGCGCCGATAATCGCCAGATTATCACCCAGATCGATCACATCCGGATTATTCAGGTAATTGATCGCGTAATGCACATTGCCGAAAGTCTCGCCCGGGATCATCAGCCGTCTGGGCCGCCATGCCCCCGTTCCGATAAAGACCGAACGGTATCCGTCATTCAACAGATCCTGAATGCTCACCGAACCGCCAATCGCAAAATTGGGTCTGATCAGAATGCCGAGCTTCTTCATCTTGCCGAGATACCGGTCCAGAATGGTTTTGGGCAGCCGGAATTCGGGGATCCCGTATCTCAGAATACCTCCGATCTGGTCCCTTGTCTCGAATACCGTAATCTGATAGCCGCGCATCGCCAGCAGAATCGCAATGGTAATACCCGCAGGTCCCGCTCCGATCACGGCGGCCTTCATCCCGTTGGGCGGCGCCTGTGTCAGCACCAGTCTCTCAAAGCAAGCGTCGGAAATATAGTGCTCGATCACCGAAATATGCACCGGATCTCCTTTGATCCCGCGCACGCAGTGCCCTTCGCACTGTCTCTCGTGATTGCAGACCAGCGAGCAGATCACCGAAAGCGGGTTATTTTCAAACAGCATATACGCGGCTTCCAGCAGCCGGTCCTCCCTCATCAGCCGGATCATCTCCGGAATATTCGTATGGATCGGACAGCCCTCCCTGCACCGCGGCTTCTTGCACTGCAGACATCTGCCCGCCTCTTCAATTACATGCGCAGCCATATAGGATTTCCTTTCTTCTGTTGCAAAAGTAATTCTCCATCAAAAATGACTTACCTGATATAATTATAGCAGAAAAAAAAGGCTTTGTCTATACGCGCCGCGCAAAAACGGACGGCCGGACGCCCACTCATCCGCAGCTTGCCCTGCCTAATTGAAATAATTACTTCTTCACTTTTCCGCTTTGATGTGTTATAATACGTCTATGCTGATGAAAGGGGAGAGAGAGAATGATTACACTAAGTGCCCGGCCATTTTACTGGATCGAAGGAAGGCCCGTAGAGGCGGAAGAAGCAGAGGCACGCTTTGCGGAGCGTCTTGGCAGCCGCGCGGATACCATGGCCTATCAGATTCTGCAGCGGCATAACCGCTCCAAGGATCCCGCGCTGATGCAGATCACGTTTGATGCGCTGGCTTCCCATGATATCACCTACGTCGGGATTATTCAGACGGCCCGTGCGAGCGGACTTAAGGAGTTCCCGATGCCCTACGCACTGACCAATTGCCACAACAGTCTGTGCGCGGTAGGCGGTACGATCAATGAGGACGACCATGTCTTCGGCCTTTCTGCGGCGCGCAAATACGGCGGACTGTATGTGCCGGCCAATGTGGCGGTCATCCATCAGTATGCCCGTGAAGTCCTGGCTAAGGCCGGGAATATGGTCCTCGGTTCGGACAGCCATACCCGTTATGGTGCACTCGGCACCATGGGTGTGGGTGAAGGCGGTCCGGAACTGGTCAAACAGCTACTCAAAAACACTTATGATGTCCCGGCTCCCGAGGTCGTGATGGTTTATCTGGAGGGCGCTCCGCGTCCCGGCGTGGGCCCGCATGACGTGGCCATCGCCCTGTGCGGCGCGGTCTTCAAGAACGGATTCGTCAAGAATAAAATTCTGGAATTCGTCGGCCCCGGCATCGCCGCGCTGCCCATGGATTTCAGGATCGGTATCGACGTGATGACGACCGAGACGACCTGCCTCTCCTCGATCTGGGAGACGGATGAGCGGGTGCAGGATTTCTACACGATTCACGGCCGTCCCGGGGACTATGCGAAGCTCAGCCCGTGCGAAGGTGCCCGCTATGACAGCCTGATCCGGATCGACCTCTCCAAGGTCGAGTCCATGATCGCGCTCCCCTTCCATCCTTCCAATGCCTTTACCGTGCATGAGCTGCAGGCGAATGCGGCCGATATCCTGCGCGAAGTTGAGAAGGAAGCCGCGAAAACCTTCGGAGGCAAAGTGCAGCTGCATCTGACCGACAAAGTGACGGCTAAAGGCCTGCAGGTGGATCAGGGCGTGATCGCCGGATGCGCTGGCGGTATGTATGATAATATCTGCGAAGCGGCTTCCATCCTGCGGGGCGCTTCCACCGGAAGCGGCTATTTCAGTCTGTCGGTTTACCCCTCCAGCCTGCCCGTGCAGCTCGCGCTCTTCCGTAACGGTGCCGCCTCCGCGCTGACCGAAGCTGGCGCCATCTTCAAGCCATGCTTCTGCGGACCCTGCTTCGGCGCGGGCGACGTGCCCTCCAATAACGGGCTCTCGATCCGCCATTCGACCCGGAATTTCCCGAACCGCGAAGGCTCCAAGCCCGGCGAAGGCCAGATTTCCTCTGTCGCGCTCATGGATGCCAGGTCGATTGCGGCGACCGCGGCCCGTGGCGGCATCCTTACGGCCGCGACCGATATCACCTACGATGCCTCTCATGAACCCTACCGCTTTGACAGCAGTGTCTACGCGAACCGCGTCTACAACGGCTGGGGCAGCCCCCATCCTGAGGAAGAGCTTCGTTTCGGCCCGAATATCACGGACTGGCCCAGGATGTATCCGCTGGAGCAGAATATTCTGCTCAAATTCTGTGCTGTGATCCACGATCCCGTGACTACCACGGACGAACTGATCCCCTCCGGCGAAACCTCGAGCTACCGCTCCAACCCGGAGCGTCTGTCGCAGTTCGCGCTCTCCCGCCGCGTACCGGATTATGTCAAGCGTTCGCTTAAAGTGCGTAATGCCGAGGGACACCGCCGCAATCAGCAGCTCGTCGAGGAGCTGGAATCGCTGCTCCGCTGTGTGAATGTCAATCTGCCCGATCTGGATGTCACGGCTGCCAATACCGCTTACGGCTCCGCGATTTTCGCACGGAAGCCCGGCGACGGGTCCGCCCGTGAACAGGCGGCCTCCTGCCAGAAAGTCCTGGGCGGCCTGGCCAATATCTGCTACGAATACGCGACCAAGCGTTACCGCAGCAACTGCATCAACTGGGGGATCCTGCCTTTCACCATGCCCACGGGGACTGAATTCGACTTGCCGGAGGAAAGCTACCTGCTCGTTCCGGATATCCGTCAGGCAGTGATCGATCACAGAGAACAGATCCAGGCCTATTCCATTACGGATTACGGTGTCAGTCCGATGATACTCGAATTAAAGGGCCTCACCGATGACGAGCGCACGATCCTGCTCGAAGGCAGCCTGATCAACTATTATGGTACCAAGGCCCGCCAGGCCTGACCGCACTCAGGGAAAGGAGATTTACTGATGAACAAAATACAGATGAACCCCATCGTCGAGATGGACGGCGACGAGATGACCCGCATCCTGTGGCAGATGATCAAGGATGAACTGATCCTGCCCTATGTGGACCTGAACACCGAATATTATGATCTGGGCTTGGTGCACCGTGACGAAACCGATGACGCGGTCACCGTCGAAGCCGCCGAGGCCACCAAGCGCCTGCATGTCGCGGTCAAGTGCGCCACGATCACGCCCAACGCCCAGCGCGTAGAGGAATACAACCTCAAGAAAATGTGGAAGAGCCCGAACGCCACGATCCGCGCCATCCTGGACGGCACCGTCTTCCGCGCCCCCATCCTGGTCAGCTATATCAAGCCCGTGGTCCGTACCTGGGAAGCGCCGATCACCATCGCCCGCCACGCCTATGGCGACGTCTACAAAGCCGCCGAGATCCGCGTTCCCGGCCCCGGCAAAGCCGAACTGGTCTATACCGCCGCGGATGGCTCCAAAATTCGCGAGGAAGTCGCCGATTTCAACGGCCAGGGCATCCTGCAGGCCATGCACAACAAAGATGCCTCGATCCTCTCTTTCGCCCGCTCCTGCTTTGAATATGCGCTTTCTGTCAGACAGGATCTGTGGTTCTCCACTAAGGACACCATCTCCAAGCAGTATGACCAGACCTTCAAGCTGCTTTTCGCGGACATGTACGAGCGGGAGTACAAGGCGCGCTTTGAAGAGGCCGGCATCACGTATTTCTACACGCTGATCGATGACGCCGTGGCCCGCGTGATCCGCTCCAAAGGCGGCTTCATCTGGGCCCTCAAGAATTATGACGGCGACGTCATGAGCGACATGGTCTCCACCGCGTTCGGATCTCTTGCCATGATGACCAGCATCCTGGTCTCGCCCGACGGCAATTATGAGTACGAAGCCGCCCACGGCACCGTCACCCGCCACTACTACCGTTATCTGAAGGGCGAGCCGACCTCGACCAACCCCATCGCGACGATTTTCGCCTGGAGCGGGGCACTGCGCAAGCGCGGAGAGCTAGACGGCAATACCGAACTGGTGCGTTACGCGGACGCCCTGGACGCGGCCTGCCTGGAAACCCTGGAATCCGGCAAGATGACCAAGGACCTGTCCCTGCTCGCCCAGGACATCACCCCCACCGTTCTCGAAACCGCTCCCTTTATCGCGGCCATCCGCGAAACGCTGGACCGGAAGATGGGAGAATAAAGTAAAAATCAGCAATGCCATATAAAACGGCCAGCAAAAGGCAGCGTGAAAACCTGCCGATTGCTGGCCGTTTTTGTCAAATAAACCGGGTTATAGGACAAAACGTGTTGGCATATTTTTCTCCTTGATTAATATAGTAGTTGTTTTTTCAGATCCGGTCGATAGCCGTTCCTGCCCATACGCCTATTATACACCCAGTGTCAATTTCTCGCCCCAGTCCAGCTACGGTTTTTCATCCGGAAGATCACTTGGAAAAATGTCGCCAAAGCAAGAATATGAATCAGTCCTGTTAACATAACTAATATCTTTAACTACAAGAATCTTACTATTATCTACACCAGTTGAATCATACTCAATCCTGACAACAGTTGATTCATCGAGAAAAGAATACGAAACAATTCCATAAGATAAAAGTGTGTTAAACTCAGCATAAGGATCTATTTTCGTAACATCATCTGCCGTACTAACGCCTACTGTAATTGAAGTATCAAAGTCGAGATTCCTTTTGTCGGCGGGAAGATATGCATAGAGTTTTACGGACGGTTCGGAGATAGAAACAGTTGAATCATGAATAAAAGCAGACATATCATTGTTCCAATTTAAAGTATACGAATTGTCCCAAAATAAATAAAACAATCCTCCTTGATGTACTTTGTATATCGAGTATCTCCCCACTGACGATCGTCCATCGGAAAAACGCCCGGATCGTATTATTTCGACAGGAAAAACAAGATTTACCTGTGAAAAACTCAATTTCTCTCCTTCTAGTTCTTCATCAGGATTATTCTCCTTAAAAAACGATAGTAATTCATTGAGATCATAGTCGACAGTCAGTGCCTCTTCTTTAGATACAAAGTCGTCAAGTGTATATTTGTCCCAAAAAGGCTCTCGTTTTTTTTCTCTATCCACAATGCTGCCTAACCCATGCTCTGATGAAGACTCAGATTGACAACTTGTGGATAGAATCGCTATTGTAAGACAAATCGTAGCAAAAAGCCATTGTAATTTCATTTTCTTTTTCATCTCTTATCCCATCCAATTTTTATAGCAGCATATATAATCATCGGGTCATCGTAATACGGTGTTCCAACTTGTTCCTTTCCATTCTCCATCCATCTTGAAATGGACTGCGTCTATTTTCTGACACTGCCTTTTATTCGTTCATATGGGTACGTTTTCCTTCCTTTTCAGGCAATGTGCGCCAGCCTGTATTCCACCGGACTCATATAGTCCAGGTAGGAATGCATACGTTTTCTGTTGTAAAACAGCTCCACGTATTCGAAGATATCTGCCTTTACCTCTTCTATTGTAGCATACTTCTTTAGATAAATACACTCTTTTTTCGCTGTTGCGAAAAAAACTTTCTGAACAGGCGTTATCGTATGGGCACCCCGCACGGCTCATGCTCTACCGGATCCTGCGGTTTTCCTCCGTCATCTCTTTGCTGCTTAACGGCTGCATTCCCTTTTCTTCTGCGTATGTCGGCAGCCCGTTCTTCTTCCGGGTACCGGGCGGTATCCTCTCTGAACTCCGGTGTATACTTTGAATGGTTGCTTGGCATCTTTCTCTCCTTGTTTGATTGAATAGTAGATTTTTTAGACCTTGTCAATGACCGTTCCTACCCATATGCCTATTATACACCCAGTGTCATTTTCTCGCCCCAGTCCATCTTCAAAAAATTTAATACGCATCCTACAGACAAAACCGGCGGCACAGCCATGATAGCTGTGCCGCCAAGAATATTAATCTAGCTTCCACTATTCTTCCCTGAATAAGGCCCTCATATCCGACGAATACTCATCCGATAATACTACCACAAGCTTTTCCTTTACGGCTTCGCATGGATGTAAGACATCATCGCTTCCACGTCCAGCGGGTCGCGGCCGTATTCCTCGCGCATGCGGTCCATGATGATGTGGTCGATTTCCAGGTCGTCGCCGCAGGGGAGCGCGATCCGCTTGCCTTCGTGGAGGGCGGATTCGCGGCAACACATGTCGATCATCTGGGACATGTAGGCATCCTGTTCATTGAATTCGGAATCGGCCAGGCCGCTGATCTGGAGAGCAAAATCGATCATGTGGCCCGCGACGGCGATGCCGTATTCGGGGAAGTAGTTGTCGCTCTTGCAGCCGATCCGGATGGGGTTCTCGTAATTGATCTCGCCGTCCGGGGTCTGCGCATGGACGCCCAGATAATTAAAGTCCTTGTCGTAATAGCGCTCAACTTTGGAAATGTAGTTGGGATGGATCGGCTGGATCGTATCCGTCAGCATGGTCGAATCCTCGTAGCGGCAGCAGCGGATCTCGGCCTCCCAATCGGGATGCACACCATAGCCGCGCTCGTAGCGGCCGTTATTATCGATGAAATAATGCTCCGGCGCGGAATAGCGGCCTCCATGCTGCACCAGGGTGCCGCGGTAACCCTGCCATTCGGTGTAGCCGGGACGCACCTGACGGCCGAACATGCCTTTGATATTGGCGGCCTGGTCCGCGACCAGCAGATCGCTCGGGAAGTGGATAAAGTGCGCGCGGAACATTTCCTGCGTAATGTGACGCTGCGGGGTCTGGTAGGATTCCTGCACGGGCATGCTATGGTCGATCGCCTGCACCCAGTCCGGATGCTCCCCGGCAAAGACCAGCCAGCGCGAATTGCTGTGATAACCGGTATGGTCGTTATACGTAAAGATACGCTTGATATCCCCAATATAGCCATTGCGCTTCAGCTCCTGCGCGAAGCGATCGATCGGATAGCGGAAGAAATTCTCCGCCACGCGGGTGTAGACGCCGTTTTCTTTGGCGGCGGCGATCATAGCTCTCGCCTGGCTGAGCGTGGAACACCAGGCCGTCTCGATCAGGTTGTGGATCTTATGCTGCGAGAGGAAAACCGAATAAGGATGGTGCAGCGGAATAGGAGCGATAACAATCGCGGCCTCCATCTCGCCGGCGGCAACCATGTCGTGGATATTGTAGAAAGCCCTGGTGCCCAGCGCTTCCGCGATATCATCCGCGTGCTCCTTTACCGGATCGCAGACCCCCACCACTTTGATCCAGGGAGCGAGACCCTTCATGATAGGTTTGTAGATTTTACGGGTTCTGTTGCCGCAGCCGATAATGCCGACCCGAACGGGCTCCTGAGGAATAGGTAATACTTGCATAGCTGTTCTCCTTTATAATATTATTATTTAAAGATATATAGCATTTACTTGGGATGCACGGGCGTGACGTCCAGTGTCTGATCCGCATTTGCTATCCGGTGGAAGTAGTTTTCATACGGCGGAAACCTCTCCGGATACTGATAGCAGGAAAGATCCAGGCCCATGTACCGGATGCTGCCTTTGTCAAGCGCATAATCCGGAAAATCATTCACGTTGAAAAAAGGCTGTGCATAGGCGAATTCGCGGCAGAACTCCTCCACGAACCGGAACAGTTCATAGGTCCAGAGCGAATCATACAGCGGCAGTCTGACAAAGACGGCCGCAGCCTGAGGATTGATGACGATCTCGTAGTAGAGGCATTTATACCGGTCCTTGGCATCCTCCAGATAGGCCGAGATCTTCTGCAGCTCGATGGATAAAGGAATCATACCGGCTGCTCCCCCCTCTCTTTATCCCAGCCGGGATCGGATGCGTACAGCCTGCGTACCGGCCGGTACCGGTGCCTGGCAGGATCATACTCCTCCGCGGGCGCATACTCGCAGATCACGCCGTTCAGGTTCATGAACAGATGATCCCGCGGATCCTGCGTCCCCACAGGCCTCGCGTAAACCTGCAGGAAATTCCTGCCGTTCCTCCATGGCAGCCCCTTCATCACTTCTTCAGGGAATCTGACCACTCTGCGTCCAAAGCCGTCATAGAGTCCCATCTCGGGCGTTCCTGCACACAGACAGATCAGCTCCTGCCCGTCGCCGGTCCAGTTGACGCTGTAACCGCCCTCACTCACGTGGTCGAGCTGGAAAGACGCGACCTTTCTGCCCCGGGGATCAAAGATATAGATAATCCCGTAATTGCCCCACCGTGTAAAGACCGCGAGATACGGCTTGCCGTCCCCGAAATAGGCTCCGGAAAAGATCTGCTGGGCATGGCCGACAGCGGTCTGCGAAATCGTTTCACCGGTTTCCGTATCGATCATGATAAAGCCCGCGGAGCTCGCCGCGCAGTACAGGATCGGCTTGCCCGTGTAATTGGCCACCAGGCACGAATCCACGTGCATTCCATCCACAATGTCCTCAATGAACTTGCGGGCCTTGGCATACCAGACGATCTCCCCGTCCGGCGAAAGCCTTGTGCACCCGGCGAAAACCGTGTCCCGGCCCGATCCGTCCATGTCGTAAAAGGCCAGCGACGACTGGTGTCCATACGGCGGAAAGATCCGGTCCCGGTGCCAGAGGAGGTTAAGGTTCTCGTCATACAGATACAATTCGCTCCCCGTCGCCGCAGGGCTCGCGCTGGAGCGTACCACGATATCCCTTGCCATGGGCAGCCCGCGCACATTGGCGGGCATGGGCTCCCAGCCAGCATACCGGTAACGCGGGATCAAGGAAGGCGTCTGATCGGTCGGGCAGTCGATCATGGCCCGGCATTGGCCTGTAAGGCCGTCCAGAACAGCGACTTTTCCCTCGGCTTTGCAGATGCCCGCGATATCGAAGGTACCGCCTACGACCCCGGTCACGTGCTGGAAATCCCCCACGATCGGGCTCTCCCAGAGGACCCGTCCGGAATGATCCGCCAGCGCCGTACATGTTTTACCGCAGATCAGGAAACCGATATCTCCCGAGGGCAGATCCACGACCTTGTAGTCAAACGGAGCATACTGTGACAGATCCGCGGAGGCCACGAGCCGGCATTCGGGGTAACGTGCTTCCTCCCGCCTGGCCATCGCCTTACGTGCTTCGACTTCCTGCGAGAAAGCCTCGTAATCGCCCTCTTCCATCCAGACTTCGAAGCGTCTGGCCCGGCCGGCCGTCGTAAAACGGAAGCCGGCTTTGCCGGCAACGTAGGTCGAATCCACCGCCTGCGCCACGCATTCGCCGTCAAGATAACCATACAGATCAGCGCCTTTTACGATCAGCTCCAGATGATAATACTGTCCAAGCTTCACATACAGGGGCCTGCTCGCCAGGACCCGGTATTCATCCTGGACCCGGCAGTACAGAACAGCACGACCGCGCACTCCTGTGCCCTCAATCCCGAAGAAATAATACTCCCGGTTGTTCCTGAAGCGTGCGAAAACGCCTGCCATGGCCGACACGCAGGTCGAATTATCCGCATTATCCGTCGAAGAGAAATGATCCATCGCCACATCCGCCGCAGCCAGATAGTCGCGCATCTCGTCCTCTCCGCCAAGCATGAAGCGATCCACACCATACCGGTGCGGGAAGAGTCCGGGATACCCCAGACGATGGCGGATCACTTTTTCTCCGCCTTCCGTGACCACCTCAAGCAGCGACGGATGGTTATGGCTCATCCCGAGTGGATTGGCGTATCCCTCAAAAAAACGATCCACCGCCGGGTCCGGATGGTGTTCATCCAGAATGACACCTTCCGGACATTCGGCCAAGGGCTGAGACAATAGACGAATCTCTTTACTGAAGGTAATCATTGGTATATTAACTCCCCCCCCCTCCCGGCATACCGTCACCTGTCAGTGATGATAATTGAGCAGGAGGCCGCCACGCGTCTCCTGCTCGGTTAATTCTTGCAGTCTGAGCCGCTTCTCAGGAAGAAAAGCTTACAGCAGTTTTGCTTCCTTCAGCGCGGCCGTGACCTGATCTTTTTCTCTCTGCTTGATCGGCAGGACGGGCTCCATCATCAGCGGCGAAGAGAAAATGCCTCTCTGATACAAGGCTTCCTTCATGCGGGCATGGGCTTCGCCGGAGGGCTGTCCGACACCGTAAATCGCTTCCGACATGGGAGCGATGTACTTGTCAAGCTCCAGAGCGCGGGCATAATCCCCCGCCTTGATGGCCTTCCAGGCTTCGGTGATCAGCTCGGGAATGCATCCGGCAAAGCCGATCAGAGCGCCGTCCACATGGCCGCCGATCATGGAAGTGACCAGATATTCATCATGGCAGGTAATGATCGACAGATCGGGCGATGTTTTGCGCAGGATACGGATATCGCGCTCGTAAACCGCTTCCTGACGGGTACCGATCTTCAGTGCCTTGACATTCGGGATCTTGGCCAGTTCCGTGACCAGCTCCGCGTCATAGAAGGCTTTGGTGCTGAAAGGATACTGATGGATGATAATACCGATATCGATGGCCTCGGCGACTTTCCTGAAATGATTCACGACGGAGTCGCGGTTCATTCCGAAACGGAGCCAGATATGGGGAGGCATCAGCAGAATGCCGTCCGCTCCGGCCGCCTGCTGGGCCTTCGCCTCCGCGATTGCGGTCAGCGTGCCTTCCGCGCAGACGCCGGAAATAACCAGGACCTTGTCCCCCACTTCATCCGCAACGATTCTGGTCACCTGAAGACGCTGCTCCATGCTCAGAGAGGTGATCTCACCCGTGTGGCCATTGGTCACTACGCCGCCGATCTCGTCAAAACTCGCGAGCCAGGATGCATATTTCCGGAGCTCGGGCTCGTTGATCGTATAATCGTCATTGAGAGGGATGCACATGGCGGGGAAAATGGTTTTCCAACTTGTTTTCTTAGGCATTTTTGTTTCTCCTTCCGGTATTGGTATTATGGTACTTCGATTTCAAAAACCTGTGCGAATCCGCTTTTGTCGGAGGTGTAGACGACCTTGCGGTCATCGGGACTGAAGCGGGGATGAGGATGTGTATGCTGCGGAGCATATGTCTTGATCGGTCCGTTATCGTAGGGGAAGGGGCCGTTCCAGTGGGCTCCGATGCAGGAGGCATCCGGTCTGCAGAGCAGCTGGGCTCTGCCGGTCACAAGATCCTGTACGATCAGGCCGTTATCCGGGAAATTGGTATCCGCGACCATCTTTGTCCCCTGATAATTGGCAATCGCGTGCCAGGCGTTAAAGGTCGCGATCCTCTTTACTTCCTGTGTATCATAAGATACTTCCAGGATCCCATGCGGCCAGTCCACCAGTGACAGCGCACGCTTGCCGGGGATCCAGGATTCATGCGTGATCCACTGTTTATTGGCGGCGTCCCTGGTGTAGATCCGCTTGCGCTCACCGCTTGCACGGTCCAGCACCCAGACGCGGTCCTTCAGCGGCCCGGCACAGAAGAGCAGATTGCTGTCATCCGGGCAGAACTGCATGTGGGATACCATGTCGCAGGAACACTCCGCGCGCCACTTTTTGTCCAGATTATCATAGATCAGGATAGTAAAGACGCCGTCGTTGACCGCACGGATGGCCCAGTATCGATCGTCCGCACTGACGGCCGTGGTTCCGGGTGTGATCGGAGACGTTCCGGGATTCACCTTGCCTCCGCCTATCTCTGCGAGGTCCTTGCCTGACAGCAGCACTTCACTCTCCCCTGTTTCCACAAAGGAACGCATGGCACAGCCATTCGCGACGTAATAGACGAACTGTCCATCCGCACTGGGATGGACCGACCACTCATTCAGCGACTCGACGTCGGAGAGCTGCTCGATCACGTCTTCTCCGAAATTGTAGGCAAATACCTGAGGCGAGCCGGTCCGGTGCGACACGAAATACAGGCGCTTCATGGCGCGGTCATAGGCAGGAATCAGGAAAAAAGGCTGATGATTGATGCTTTCGTGGTTGGTGATCTGCGTGACCTGCCTGCCGGTCGTCACATCGGTGATCACTCTGCGTTCAGAATCAAATAATCGTTTCATTTTGCTCTTATGGTCTCGGGGCCTTGTAGCCCAGTACAGCCTCGACATCCAGAGGATCGAAGCCCAATCTCGCTTCCATATTCTTCAGGATGACATGGTCCGCTTCGATATCGCCTTCCAGCGGCAGCGCGATCCTCTTGCCCTGATTCAGGATGGATTCTCTCGCGGCTACTTCCATCATCAGTGACATTAGTGCGTCCTGTTCGTTGAATTCGCTGTCCCTGAGTCCGCGGATCTGCAGCGCGAAATCGATGACATGTCCGGCCACTGCGACACCGTACTCGGGGAAATAATGATCCGAGAAAGCACCGATCTGGATCGGATTGTCAAAACGGATCTCTCCGCCGGGAATCTGCGCGCGAACGCCCATGTAGTAGCCATCCTCGTTATAGAAGCGCTCAACTTTGGAAATATAGTTAGGATTGGCGGGCTGGATCTCATCCGTGTAAGCCCTTGTATCCTCATACAGGCAGCGGCGGATCTCCGCTGTCCAGTCGAAGTGTACGCCGGTTCCCACTTCAACACGTTTATTATTATCCAGGATCTTATAATGCGGCGCGGCGTAGCGGCTTCCCTGCTGGACCAGCGTGCCCATGGTCCCCTGCCACTCGGTATAACCGGGACGGACCTGTCTGCCCAGCATACCTTTGATATTGGATGCCTGGTCGATTACCATCAGCCCGCTCGGGAAACTGATATACCGTGCGCGGAAAGTCTCGTTCTCGTGGTAACGCTGCGGCTGCTCATAGAAAGGCATCGTCGGCATGGTGTGCTCAAAGGCGCTGATCCACTCCGGGTATTCTCTGGCAAAAAACGTCCAGCGGGAATTATTATGATATCCGGTATGATCGTTGTAAGAAAAAATACGTTTAATATCCCCGATATAACCGCTGTCACGAAGCGTGGCCGCGAAGCTGTCGATGGGATATCGGAAGAAGTTCTCACCAACGCGCGTATAGACGTTGTTGGCTTTGGCCTTGGCAATCATATCCCTCGCCTGAAGCACGGTTGCACACCATGATGTTTCGATCAGGTTATGGATTTTATGCTCGGACAAAAAAACAGAATAGGCATGATGCAGGGGGATGGGGGCAACGACAATGGCTGCTTCCAGATCCTCCGCGGCCACGGCCTCTTTGATGTCATAATAGGGCCGTGCTCCGATTTGTGCGGCAATGCTGTCCGCGTGCTCTTTCACAGGATCACAGACCGCAACGATGTCCACCCAAGGCTTCAGTCCGGAGACTATCGGGGCATAAATCGTTCTGGTCCGGTTGCCTGCGCCGATCAATATGGTTCTTACGGGCTCAACCGGTCTTGGCAGTTCGTACATAAATGATCCTCCCATATTCAGTGTTTGTGTGTTTTTCGGTATTGGGCGGGAGAACTTCCGACCATCTTGCGGAAAATGGTATAGAAATATTTCTCGCTGGAATAACCGACCAGTTCCGCGATCTGTACAACGGACAGATCGGTGGTTCTCAAGTACTCTTTCGCAATGTCCATGCGGATCCGGACACTGTAGTCGCTGAACGTTTCCCCCGTTTCCAGGCGGAACAGTTTGCTTAGATAGGGGCTCGCGATATGCAGTTCATCTGCCAGCTCCTGCTGCGTCATGTCAGGTTTTTTCTTCAACAGGACTCTGGCCTTCTCGACGATGCTGATCTGCGTATTGTCCTTCAGCTTGACGGTAAAGGACCCCAGCCTCTCGTGCATGTAGCGGGACATCTCCTGCCGGCTTGTCTCTTTGGAGAGCAGGATCTCGCTGTACAGGAGGTAGTTAAACTCCTCCACCATGTTCGGCAGCGAGATAAAATCGTAGAACTGCTTATAGACACTCATGCAGATATGACTGTACCAGAACATGACCTGCTCTTCGTGGATATGACGGCTTTCGATAAGCGCTTCCAGACCGTCCAGCACCTTATCCAGTGCCTCCGTATCATAGGCGGCGATCGCATCATTAATACGTCTGACAGCGTCCGCAGGCGGCATACGGGTTGCCGCGCCGAAGCGTGTGATGTCGTCAAAGGATAGGACTTTCTCGCTCTGGATACTGCCGCGCTTCATATGAACGATGTAAAGCTGATGGATAGCATCTCGGAAGCCCGCGGATCCGTTCATCACCGAGCTCACATTCACTTCAAGATGCTGCAGCAGCGGATCCGGGAAATCCGTCTCCCCCTGCCATGCAGTCAGACAGAGGATCTCCGTCTCGCGTGCGTAGAGCGATCTCAGTGACCGGCCCATGATGGATTTGATCTGATTGGCTTCCTCCACCGTGATCCCGCCCACGCTCTTGGGCAGGAACTGGTATAAAACAAGCTGTTCATCCAGCATCTGCACATCTTTTCTGCCCTGCGAAGCCCAGATGATCTGCTCCGGATTGACATTGCAGGACTCCAGAGGCAGATTTTTTTTGCCTTCGATCTGCAGCTGCGCCGTCCTCAAGGCCGCGAAAAGCTCTTCCCTTTCCACCGGCTTCAGCAGAAAATACGTGGCCTGCATCTCGATCCCGCGGCGGGCGTACTCGAATTCATCATAGCCCGTCAGCAGGATGATGGGGATATTGCGGAATGCGTCGCCGCGATCACGGATATGGCGGCAGAGCGTCAGCCCATCCATGACCGGCATGCGGATATCCGTCAGGATCACGTCAGGTTTCTCCGATTCCAGCAGTTCAAGCGCCTTCTGTCCATTATTCGCCCATACAAACTGATCAAACTCCACAGAGAGTCCCCGAATCATCATTTCAATTCCTTCGAGAATGATCCGCTGATCATCTACCAGCAGCAGTTTATACATAGTATGGGCTCCTTATAGAAGTGTATGTTGGGGCCGAAGCCCCAACATACACTAAAACATCGTATTACGGACTGTCTTACTGCATATAGCTCAGGTCAAGACCTTCGCTGTACTTCGCAATGATATCCGCCTTGTTCTGGAAATAGTTGTCGATCCAGGCATCCAGAGTACCCTGACCGATCTCCTGCAGCTTGTTGAGCAGTTCCTGATACTTGCTCTCAACAGCGGAAGGATCAGCCATGATGATGTCGATAACCGCAGTCTGATAATACTCCTTAACCTGAGCATAGATCTTCTGCTCATTGCTGTCAGAAGGATACTGCTCCGCACCGGAGAAGAAGGAATAATCCTTGTAGTACTGCGCATTGTGATCCAGACTGAAGGTCTGATACTCGGAAGCGCCGATCTTCTTATGACGAGCGGTAACTTCCGCGTTACGCCACAGCCAGTAAGCGCCAACGCCGTACTGACCCTTCTTGATCGCGTCTTCAGCCTTGTCAACTTCTTCCTTCAGAACGGCAACGCCGGTAGCCTCATCATAGGATTCCCAGGCATCTTCCATACCGCGGGAGATGTAGAACTGGGTCTGATCCTGGAAGATGAAGTCCATGAGCTGCAGTGCACGCTCGGCGTTCGGGTTCTTGATGATGAAATGGTTCAGGGAGTCGCCGACACCGCCGCCGATACCGTCGGAGCTGTAGTGAACGCCCTTGTCCTCATAGGCACTGGGAGCATCGATCATGACCCAGTTCCACTCGGGATGAACCTTCTGGAGTTCATCGCTGAACCAGTCGATATTATCGGAGTCCTGATTCAGGTTGGCAAAGATCATGCCGTTGAACAGCTTCGCCTGCATGGTCTCGGAAGTATCGGTCAGTTCCGCGGGATCCATCAGTTGCTCGTTATACAGGGTATTGACGAACTTCAGCAGGTCGAGGAACTTCTCGCTCTCGAAATACTTGATGTACTTGCCGTCAGCGGTAACATCGTAACGGCTGGCCAGATCGAACATGTTGAAGATCTTGAAGATCATACGGACATTGCCGTCCGCATCGGTACCCGCATTACGGGAAGCCTGCGCAGGAATCATGTCAGGATATTTCGCCTTAACCTGACGCAGCAGATCCAGGAATCCGTCAAGCGTCTTGGTGTCGGGAGAACCCAGCTCCTCATAGATCTGCTGGATAACGGCGACGCCGTTGAAAGCCTTGATCAGGGTAGGATCCGAGATAGCTTCCTTGGAATACCACTGGCAGGGCAGGCAGTAAACATTCATGGAATCGAAATTGATCCTCAGCTGCAGTACTACATGATCCGGAACGTTGCGGGCGATGAAATCGGGCGCAGCGGTCTTTTCCAGCTCATTGATAGCCCATACCATGTCATTGTCAACCAGGTCTCTCATCAGGGCCAGGTTGCGCTCCGCCGTGATAACGTCGGGCAGCTCCGTAGAGGCAATGACGATCTGCAGTTTGGTATGGTCGTTATCCGGGGCCATCATCCACTCAATGTCGACATTGGTGTTTTCCATGATATACTTGGAAACTTCGTCTTTCCCCCACCACTTATCAAAGTCGGAGGTGGAAATGCTCTTGTCATAGAAGTAGGTGAGCTTCACCGGATCCTTACCTTCCCAGCTCTCACCCGGGGTCTCGGGCGTGCTGGCTTCGGCCTGACTCTGTTCCGCGGGCTTGCTGGACTCGGCGGGCTTGGAGGATTCGGCGGCCTTGCTGGACTCAGCAGGCTTGGAAGTATTGCCTCCGGTACATCCGACAGCGCCGATGAGCAGAACAGCAACCAGAACCAGAGCCAGAATCTTGTTCATCTTCTTCATTTGTCTTACTCCTTTCATACTGTTAAGTACTTTATCATTAAGGGTTAGCCCTTAATTGATCCAATCATGATGCCCTTCACGAAGTATTTCTGCAGGAAGGGGTAGATGCATAGAATCGGTGTAACCGATACGATCATGGTAGCGAATTTAACGCCTTCCGGATTGTAGGAGTTGTTCTCCAGATCCGACATCATGTCCGAAGCCATATCCGTTCCCAGATTCTCGCGGATGATACGCATCAGAACGGCCGCCAATGTCTGCAGACTGTCCTTCTTGGTGTAATACATGGTATCAAACCACTGGTTCCACTGCCCGACTGCCGCGTACAATGCAATCGTAGCGAATGTCGGAATCGTAACCGGGAGGATGATCCGGAAGAAAATCTTCCAGCAGCCCGCACCGTCGATCAGCGCGGCATCTTCCAGGGACGAAGGTACGTTTCTGAACGCACTCATCAGCACGACCATGTAGAAGAAGGAGAAGCCGGACGGCAGAACGTATACCCAGAACGAATCGACCAGACCCAGATTGCGCAGATTCAGGTATACCGGAATCGTACCGCCGTTAAAGAAGGTCGGGATGATCAGCAGCGCCATGTAGAAGCCTCTGAAACGCAAATACGGTTTGCTGAGCGCATATGCGCAAAGGGCCGTTTCCACAACGGTAATGGCTGTGCCGACCACCGTTCTCGCAACGGAGACGAAGAAGGCCGACATCAGGGATTTATCCGCGAAAACTGTCTGATACGTACGGGTCGTCGGAAGCTCGGGCCAGAAGAAAGAGGGACGGTGCGTCAGTAATCCGTTAAACGAATTGATCAGGATATAGTAAAACGGATAGACGATCACAAAGGTCAGGAGGATCAGGATAATGTAGTTAAAAACGTCAAATGTGGTTGCACGCTTCGGTCTGTATGCCATATGAATCCCCTCCTTACCTTAGAACAGCGACGTTTCCGTCGCCTTTTTGCTGACCCAGTTGGCGGTCAGCAGCAGGATCACGTTGATCACGGATTTGAAGAGGTTGACGGCTGTTGAGTAGGAATAACGTCCGTTTTCAAAACCGGTGCGGAGGATGTAGGTATCCAGAATGTCGATCAGACCACGGTTGGTCACGTTGCTGAAGACGTAAACCTGATTGAAGGTATCGCCGCCGGACATGATCTTGCCGCACTCCAGAATGAAAAGCAGCACGAAGGTGGGAACCAGATGCGGAATGGTGACGTAGCGGATCTTGGCGAAGCGCTGGCCGCCATCGATCTCAACCGCCTCATACAGCTGCTGATCGATGGATACAATAACACCCAGGTAGATGATGGAACCCCAGCCGATTCCCTTCCAGATTCGCAGCAGGACCATGATCGGTACCAGGAACCGGGGATCCGAAAGGAAATTAATGGATTTGTCCATGACCCCGATGGAGGTGAGAATCAGGTTGATGGCGCCGCTCGTGGGATTCAGCAGGCTGTAGAAGATACCGCCGCAGACGGCCCACGAAATAAAGTGCGGCAGATACGAACAGGTCTGAACCGTCTTCATGAATTTGGAACTGCGCAGCTCGTTCAGCAGAATGGCGAGCAGCATGGGCGGCCAGGTCGTAAAGACCAGCATCAGGCCTGCCATTTTTAACGTGTTCAGAACAACGGAGAGTGCCGCCGGCGTCTTAAAGAAGTCGATAAAGTGCTCAAACCCGTTGTTACGCGCCCAGGGACTGGCCATAATGCCTTTGAAGATGTTATAGTTCTTGAAGGCAATGATGACACCGTACATGGGCAGGTACGAAAACAGAATGACACTGACAATGGCGGGAAGCGCCATCAGCTGCAGTGCCAGCTGCGATTTGGGATTCCGTCCGAGAACGGATTCCTGGTACGCCTTTCTTTTCTTAGTCTTCATTTGTTAGTTCCACCTTTCTGCGAAGGAGCCTGATGACCGGTGACCCCCGGCTCGTTCCGCTTCGTAAAAATGTTGACCATACAATTATTGTTGACCGCGGGATCCGAAAAACCCGGGCAGGTGTTGTGGGCCGGAAAGCCCGAAACGATTCTAAAATAGACCTTTTCTTCTATACTTTGATTATACGCTTGGCAATATCTCCGGGTCAAGTCCAATTTTTTAAAAAACGGTAAGGCATTTTAACCAAATTATGTCCAGCTTCAAGAATACCCCTTATTTAAGCCAAAAACCAGTGTTGCATAATCATTTCGCCCAATTTCTCCCGGCCAATATTGGATTGCCATGGTTTTAAGAGCCGCATCGCCCAATTCATTATAACAGGTGCATCAAAAACAATTATCGTTCAATTGCAGACTGATATTATGCAATCGAATTGTTGTAAAAAAAATGGGAACCGTGTTGGTTCCCCATGATTAGTCCGGACTCATACCTTTCCTCAATGTGGCAGGAAGAATGGACTCTTCGTTCGGAAATACACCGATCGCTTTTGAATACCACTTCAATGCTCTGTTCAGGCAGTTTTGCAGGTTGTTTTAATATGCTGCTCCTATAGTTTCTGATAGTTTGGAGGGCGGAGCGGAAGTTTATCCGTTCACAGGTTTTCCTTGGGCAGGATCAGGGTGATCTGCGTCCCGATCCCCAGGTTGCTATAAATGGAGAACTTCGCTTTTTCACCATAATACAGTTTGATCCGCTTGGCGATATTGGTCAGCGCGACACCGGTCGTCGCTTTATCGCTTTCGCCGGAGGGTTCGTCGATCTTCTGCTGGATCTCGGCAAGCTGCTCCGGGGCGATGCCCGTACCGTTATCGGCAACGTGCAGCAGAACCTGGTTGTCCGGCAGTTCCGTCGCGGATATTTTGATCAGAAGCGGTGACCCGTCGACATTCATGCCGTGGCGAACCGAGTTTTCGACCAGAGGTTGCAGGGTCAGGGATGGGATCTGCAGGTTTTCCAGACCGCTGTCCACCTGGATCTGAAGCAGGATACGATCGTCGTAGCAGATATTCTCCAGCTGGACATATTGCTGGGCCAGCTGCACTTCATCGAAAATACTGGACTTGGAGGTGTTGCGGATGCGGCCCCGCGTCAGCGTCCCCAGGGCCATCAGGGCTTCACTCGTCTTTTCTGTATCGCCCAGCATGGCCGTCATGCGGATCGCGTCCAGCGTGTTGAACAGAAAATGCGGCTCGATCTGCGCCCGCAGATACGAGATCGTCGCTTCGTTCTCCGCCAGGCGGACCGTATAAATCGTTTTAAGCAGATCGGACAGCGTGTGGTTGATCTGCGCGATCTCATCATTGCCCGGATCCGTAAAGGTCACGGATTCGTTGCCCTCGCGCAGCTCGTTCATCTTGGTGTCCAGCAGTTTAAGGCGTCCGAAGAATTTGCGGTAGCTCCATGCGACAAAGAGGCAGAACAAGGCCAGGAAAATAACCAGCAACGCAATAAAGGTGATGATCTCACGGCTCTGCTGCCCATAAATATCCGCGTTGGAACAGGCGATAATGAGGTTGACCCGAGGCTCCTGAACCGGATACGTAAAGAAATGGTAGGTGTGTCCGTTGACGGAGGCTTTGTGGTCGTACAGGCCGCTTTCCAGATTCAGCCCCGTGATCTCCGCGGAAATACCGTCCTTGTCGTTGGAGGAATAGATCACGCCGTTCCCCTCTTCACAGATGAAGACCTGCTCGACATCCAGGTTGACGCCTGTCGCGTCCAGCAGTTGATCCGAGGCGACCACACACTCCAGAATGCCGACCGGCTGATGGGTGATGCTCGAGTAGACATAACTGAAGAGCGAGAACGTCCGGATATCCTCTTTTATGCCCATAGGAAAGAAAAGCCTGAATGAGTTCCGCGGATTCTGATAGGCATAGAGCATATTGCTTGTCATAAATAAAGACTCGCCGTACGGCAGATGCTGCAGCGTCTCGTAGAGTGTGTCCCCTTTCAGTGCATCAAAGGGATATATGATATTCTGATAACGGGGCGTCCCCGTCTGCAGCCCCCAGATCCGGATGCTCTCCAGGGTATTATTAAACTGTAAAATATTGGTCAGGAAGGGGCCGAGATCTTCCGTCAGGGTCAGGTAATTCCGGAAATCATCCTGCAGCGGGCTCTCTTCCAGGAAGCGGGCCAGCGTCGCGTTATTGCCCACAATATCGGACAAAACGTGCATTTCACTGACTTTGCCGTTATATTCGCTGACCAGGATGGACGAAATGGAGTCGATTTTATTATACAGGTTGCTGCGTGAGATGTTAAAAGCATGCTGGTACCAGAAAAAACTGACCAGTAAAACCGGCAGATAAATCATGCCGAGCATGGCCAGAATGATTTTTCCGGTCATCGGCAGCGCAGACAGCCTGTCTTTGCACTGCTGAATCCATCTTTTGATTCCGGATGAAGGTTGATCCATCTCGCTGCTCCTCCACTCATCGAATTGCAGACGCCTGATTAATGATTACCCGGCCTGCTGTTCCTGTTTTCGCTGCGCGTTCAGGACGGATTGCTCCCACCGGCGCGAACGCCAGAACATCGCCGCGATGCTGCCGCGGATGATGTCGTCCGCTGCCATGGCGATCCAGAGGCCGACAACGCCAAGCCCCAAGGCGGTCGAAAAGACATAACCCATGCCGCAGTTGATCAGCCAGATCGATGTCGAGGCAATGATCATCGGCCAGAAGGTGAATCCTGCGGCCCGTAGTCCGTAGTTAAAGGTATGGTTCAGGGAGCGCCCGAAATTGATCGCGATGCACAGCAAAAACAACGGTGCCGACAGTGCGATCACTTCTTCGCTGCCCGTAAACAGACCCATCAGCGGCCTGTGGAACACGTAAACCGCCGTCGAGAAGAACATATTGCACCCCAGAACGGCGAACCAGTGTCTGTTGGTATTACGGTAGGCTTGATCGAATTGACGAGCTCCCATCTGTCTGCCGCTGATGATCTGCACTGCGGCCCCGATCGAATTACCAATCACATAGGCATAATAATCGATCGTATTCACATAGACTTTGGCGGAAAGCGCCGCCGTCCCGAAAGCGGTCAGGAATCCGGTCGTCACGACCTGTGCCAGCATATAGGAGATACCTTCTGCTCCCGTCATAAAGCCCAGCCCTGCGATCAGCCTGAAAGCGGCAGGTTTGATATGCCAGACGTCCCTGACATGCTGGCTCTTGAAATGTTCGCGGATCAGCAGTATGATCAGCAACCCTGCGCCGAATGCCTCACTCGCGAACCGGATGATCCCCACGCCCTCGACCCCCTGAAGCACAAACGGGAAGGGTCTGAAGATGACCAGATAATTCCCTGCGAAATTCAAGAGATTCACAATGGAGATGACGATCATCGGGATCTTTGCTTTACCATAGCAGCGGAAAAGTACCGCGATAACGCTCGAAAGAGCAATAAAGACGGACGCCCCGCCCACCCAGCGGAGATAGACGGCAGCGCTTGCGATCAGCTCTTCCTCGAGGCCCAGCCATTTCATCATCTGCGTCGCAAGCAATAACAAGATCGCGCTGACCGCCGCGCCGGACGCCACGCCGATGCCAACGGCATTCATGCTGAAGCGGCCTGCATCTGATTCTTTTCCGGCGCCGAGGCTTTGATTGATAACGATTGCCGCGCCGGAGGCGATCATGGTAAAAGCGATCAGGACAACACTGATGATCTGATTCGCGACTCCGACCGCTGCCACGGCTTCGTCGGAATACTTGCCGAGCATGAACACATTGATGGTCCCGAGGAGATTCCTCAGCACCTGTTCAATGAGGATCGGAATCGCAAGGGAAATCAGCGAATAATTGCCCTTCTGCGCGGGTAGATTCTTTTGGGTATGATCTGGCATTTCCCCCATCGGCCTTTCTCTCTATATTATTCCTGCGTTTATCCCAACGGGATCTCCACAACTTCCGCCATTTTGGTCAGGAAGGTGTCGATCTGCTCAGAGATATCCGAAACCATGCGGTCGGTAATTTCTTCGCTCTTCTCCGTCTCCAATGTCTCAAAGAAATTCTCTTTGACATCGTCGGTCAACGATTTCATGCGGGACTCGAAATAGCGCTTGGGCACGATTTTGCGGAGCGGCCTGGGAATATCCGCGTTGAGGACGGCGTTTTCAATGGGCTTTTTGCCGAGGAGAAGGACGAGAAGTGAAATGGCCGCGCCGCTCACGATGCCGGGAAGGCCGCTCGTGATCAGCGCCACGCCGCTGCCGCCGCAAAGGAGCCCTACCAGTACGGAGATAATGGTATTAATCAGCCACATGATCTCCTCCATGGCAAAGACATTCTTGGCCTCCAACTCGATATTGATCTCGGAATAAGCGATATAAGAGGTCAGGCTCATGGCTTTGTAAGGGACATGATGGCGGACGCAGATCGGGAGCGTGTGCTTCTCGATCTCCTCGGAAACGGGTTTCAGCCAGGCCGTTACGGGCTTGACGAGCAGTTCGCCGGCTTCCTCCGAACGCAGCCAGTTGTCGATTTCTTTCTGCATCTCGACGTCAATATCGGCCAGACGGCGGATCTCGCCGCGGCGCCAGCGATCAAAGACGGGCAGCACCGCGTGCGTCAGGATGGGCTCGACCAGGGAGTCCACGGCTTTGCGGTACAGGTCGTTGATATGGTCCAGTACGATGTCCTCCACAACACTGGAGGCGCGGAGCTCCGCGATTTCTTCTTTGAATTCATGCAGTTCTTCATCGGTCCGGCCGCTGTAGGCCAGGCCCCGGCACACTGAGAACTCGGGCTCGGTGCCGGTGACCACCACGGCTTCCGGGAAAATCTCGCGGCACCATTCCTGGATTTGCGGGATGCGTGAGACCCCACCCGTCATAAAGAGCAGTTCGGGCATATCGCCGTTGATATGGCTGCGTACATTGCGCAGGCTCTCCGTGAAGACCTGCTGGAAGGATTTTCCGCCGAGCCGGTCGGTGGCGCCTTTTAACAGGCGATCGGCCATTTGCCGGTCCATACGGAGCGTCAGCCTTGCACGGCCGTGATACAGAATGCTGATGGATTTGGTGCAGTCGTTCTCATCCCAGTAGGCCTGGTCGGAGAAATACTGCTCTTTCAGCCGGCGGGCAGCAAACTCGCAGTAACTGCGCCAGGCTTCGCTCTCCGCGAAAACCCGCTCGATGCGGTCGCGCTGACGACTCGCGAGTACGGATTCTTCGAGCAGAATCTCATCCATGATGCCGCCGCCGAGCATCACTTCGCCGGCCGTCTGCAGCTCGACTTCCTTGCCGCCGGTGATGTAGGCAAAATCTGTGGTGGAGCTGCCGATATCCACGACCAGTACGGGCTGATTCAGAATATCATAGGAGAGCTGCAGATGCCTGGAATGCACCGCGCTGATCAGGGCCGCGCGGGATTCGGAAATGATTTTGACGGGCGGATAACCGACCCGCTCAAAAATCTCCCGGTAGCGCTCCCGGTCATTACGGTTCCAGCCCGCGGGGCAGCCGACGTAGAAGCAGCTGTCCTCTGTCTGCGGCACATATTCTCCGCTGCCGACCAGTTCGCCCAGGACCCCGGCCGCAAAGCTGCGGATATCCTTATCCGTCTCGGGATCGGTCAGGAAACGGCTCTTAAAGCGCAGTTTGCGGGTCACGGCATCCGCCGCGTAGCATGCTCCCTCGCCGATCAGGAGCTCACCGCCGGCAAGTCGCGCATAGGCCGTGATCCAGCTCTTGCTGTCGCGGACAGGAATAATCTCGGGCACCTGCTGGCCTTCTTTATCCAGCCGGGCGATCGCGCTCTCGGCGTCGCCCAGATCAAATCCGTAAAAATGATTCATCACATGCCTCCGGCCGCCAGGCCTTTCCTAAGCACCATGCCGTCATAGACAAGCGCGGGGCGAATCGTTCCGGCCGTGGGGGACGGGATCATCTCGAACCATCCGTCATGTTCCCCACTGTAGTCGACCACCTGAATATTCTTCTGATGCAGATAATACTTTACCGCACCGATGCTTTCCAGCGCTGCCTCTCCGTCCTCGGAATAAGCAGCTTCCAGAAGCTCCGTGCAGAGCGCCAGGATCTCCTCCGGGACCGGGCCGTTTAGCCGGTTCTCGCGGCGCTGACCGGTCAGGCGTTCGGCTTTGAGGTCCTCGAGGCTGCGGTCCACGACCAGCACCATCCCATAGAGGGTCTGGTAGACCTTAGCGGGATCCACCATCATCTCAACGCTTTCTCGTCCGCGGGGCTTTCCTGCCCGCGCGAGCATCCAGGTCCCGATGACCAGACTGAGTACCGCCGGTCCTAGGATCGCGTAGTACCAGGGCGAAATGCCGGCAGCAAGCACCAGCACGACAAATAATCCGGTCAGGAGTACCCCCAGGATGATCAGCATCACCGGGACCGTTTTGTTACCTTTTGCCGGAGCGGTCTTCTCCTCCCAGATACGGCTGTCGCTTACCGCCTCCATCAGAGGCGCCATCAGTCCGGCGCTCTGCAGCATCTGTGCCGCCGCGAGCTGCAGGTACTCCTCGTCGGTCTGTTCATTGTACTGAACCAGGAGCCGGTCCAGCTCCTCCCGGATAGCCTGCGACGCACGGGCCGCCGAACGGTCTTTGTACAGCGCCGCCATCAGGCGCTCCCGGTCTTTTTCCAAAAAGTCTCCGAATGCCACGAACGGCACCCCCTTCCGTAAAACGTATCCTGATCAGCCGTAACGAGCCTCGATCAGCGGTTTGTCCCAGTCCACCACCGCGTCGTGGGACTCCAGCATCTTGTCGATCATCGGCCTCAGCTCCTCCAGAAAAGCTTTTTCGCGCTTCTTGGAGCGGCGTCCGGGCGCCTCGTAGATCACTTCCGTAATCAGATCATCCCAGGTAATCAGGAACTCCCGGTCTGTGAAGGGGAAGAAATTGGCCCCGATTTCGTAGCGGATAACCCCCTCCTCGGAAGTCGCCTGAAGCTGAATAACTACAGCATGGCGTTCGATATCATTTGCGACATGATGCCCTTCGAAATACTGACTATATACATCGATGCAGAACATTTCTGTCCCTCCTCTATTCCAGAATGACCAGGCGCCCTTCCACGTGAGCGTCCAGGCCCTGATGCGTACTGAAGAATTCTTCGACAATATTATTGACAGAAGTTGCCACCACACGCGGCTTCATATTGGCCACAACTTCCTCGACGGGCACGCCGAAGAACTCTGTGAAATTGTTATAATGATAGCTCTGCATGGCGATCAGGAGTGTCTGATCATCCTCGATGGGCTTGCCGTTAAAATCAAATCGCAGTATCGCGTGATGGGACTTGCGATAAACGATCTTGACCCCTTTCGAGAACTGATAGAATTCCGTATGCCCTTCCCAGGCCTCGTCACGCAGGATGTACTGCACCATCCTGCGGAACTGGGCTCCTGTCACCTTGAGCATCCAGAGCAGATCGTCAAAAGGCGTATTCTCCAGCATATCCTGGTATTCGACCACCGGACCGAGCTCCTTCTTGCGGATTGCGCCGGAACCCATCAGCATGATGTCAAAGCTGCTCTCCCACTGCAGCAGGTCCGCGTACAGATTGCCGAGCTCCGTTTCCTGAATTCGGGAAGGATGCGTCAGTTTGCGGGCGAAGCTGGTCACCACGCGCCTGTATTTGGCATCCGTCTGAGATTTGTAATGATTCAGCAGTTCGTCCATGACGGGATCCGCTTCAGCCGTATCTTCATTGATCGGGATCATTTTCCACTGGAATCCGATCATTTTGTTGCGGATCGTATCATATTGAATGTCAAAGCGGCCGATCTGTCCGGAACCCGTCCCCACCTGCACGATTGGAACGCCGTTTACGATCTCCGGCTCGTCCATAAAGGTATGTGAGTGTCCTCCGATGATCAGATCCACGCCCCAGTCCGGATGCAGCCTGGATGCAAGCTCGCGGTCCGCCTCGATACCGATATGGGTCAGCAATACGACCATATCCGTACTCTTGGTACGGTAATTATCGCAGATGATACCGATCTCCTTGGCCGCCTGCTCCACGTCGATAAACGTACCGATGACCTTCTCTGCCTTGGTGCTCGCGATGACTTCCTCCGTCAGAATACCGATAAAGAGGATCCGCATGCCGTCGACTTCCAGGTTCAGATACGGTTTGAACAGCCGGGCATTGTTAAGCGTAACAAACAGATTGGCGTTTATGATCGGGAAACGCGCACATTTTTCCAGAAAAAGGAGGTGTGCGATGCCGTAATCGACCTCGTGATTGCCCACTGTCGTCACGTCCGGATTCAGCTGATTCATTAAATCTATGGTCGAAAGACCCAGATATTCGGAGTCGATAATCGATCCGCGGAACATGTCGCCCGCATTGGCGTATATCACATTCGGCGTCTCGCGGCGGACTTTTTTCACAAATCCGGCCAGCCTCGCCAGGCCCCCGGTCTCCTTGCCATCCACGATTTTAGGAAGAAAATCACCATGCAAGTCATTGGAATGCAGAATCGTCAGTTGCTTTTTTGCCATGTTCATACCTCCTATATAAAATCCCACTTTATTGTACCATATTCGCGGAGTGATTTCAACCGCTATTTGAAAGGCCCATCTTCACGTGAAATCCGTTGCATTTCGGCCCCGGGAATGGTATAATGGACGCAGTGAATTATCTTTCCGCAAGGAGAATCCGTTATGATTACAGAAATCCATATCAATACCATGGAAGAACTGCTGCCCCTCTTTATGGATCAGCAGTATCGGCCCGATCTGGACCGCAGCCGCAGCCTCTACGTCTACCGTGGGCTCAACCACACGTCTTATTCCATGGTCACAAGCCTCGCCCGCAACTGCAAACACCTTCAGCATCAGCTGGAGCCCTCGATTCTCCGCAATTTCGCGAAATATGCCGTGATCGAAGACCCAACGGTCGCCGGCTCCGTCTGGAACCAGATGATTCTGGGCCGTCATCACGGCCTCCCCACACGCCTGCTGGACTGGTCACATTCCGCGCTGGTGGCGCTCCACTTTGCCGTCACCGAAGAAAACATGGACAAGATGCAGGAGAATGACTGCCTCGTCTGGCGCGCCGACATGAAGGAGCTGCACTCCCTCCTCCCCGAGCCTTATCAGAAGGTCATCGAGCGCTACGGCACCGATGTTTTCTCTGTCGAAATGCTGGACGAAGTCGCCGGCAGCCTCGACCGGTACGACCGAGATATGAGCAACACCTCCATGGTCTTTATCGAGCCTCCTTCGATCGACGCCCGCATCGTCAACCAGTACTCCTTCTTCTCGATCGTGCCTGCAGGCATGGAGGATGTCGAATCCTTCCTGGACAAATATACCCATGATACGATCAAATACATTATCGACAAGAACCTGCGCTGGCGTATCCGCGACATGCTTGACGAGCTGAATATCAGCGAGCGGATCATCTATCCCGGTCTGGACGGGCTCTCCAAGTGGATCACACGCCACTATTATGTCAATAAAGAGGACAATCAATAAGCCCCGCCGGCCGGATGCGCATATGTTCCGGATGCCCTGCTTTAAAAATCCCCCTTCGCTTCTGTCCCCGCGCAACGCGCGTCCGGACGAAGTAAAGGGGGCGTTTTTTATTTCTTTCGTTTAACCGTCAGCCAGATCCCGACCGCAATGCCTGCTGCCGCCAGGGCAGCCAGCAGGAACCAGAGGCCGCGGAAAAGCATCTGATCCGTATGGTCCGCGGATTCTTCCTCGCTTGAGGCTGCAATACTTGTCTCGCGGAGGGAGCTTTCCCTGATGCTGCTTTCCGCGGACGAATCCCCGGGTTCTGCAGAGGAAGAATCCGATGCGTAAGACTCCCCGACGGACGATACTTCCTCCGATGATTCCTCATCCGGATGCGATTCCTCCTCCGGAGTCTGATCAAGTGTGCAGCAGAATTCATAGCCGTAAACGGCTTCGTAGAGCGTGATATCCGTCTGGGCGGAGGTATATGCGGTAAAGCGTGGCGAGTGGCTGTTAAATTGCAGCATCCCGACGCCTTCTCGGCACGAACGGATCCGGACAGGACCTCCTTTCTGCCATTCAATGTCCCAGAGATACTCCGGATCGTCCTGCGTGATCACCTTTACATCGTCCGCGAATTCCAGTTTTTTGGTAGCGTTAGCCCGAAGGACGCGGCCGAGGCTGTCCCGGATGATGTACTGATCGCCCAGCATGGACAAATAGAAGACATTTTCTTCGGCGGCATTGATCACGCTGCCGCCGCGGAAAAGCGCCTGGTCGGGTTCAAAGGCACCGTTGGTGTTGTCGCTCCCCATCATGGAGCCGAATTCTTCGACGCCGATGACATAGGGACCTTCCCTAAGTTCCTCCGCAGGCCGGCAGAGTATCAGTGCGCCGTCCGGATCCTCCACCACATAGGCATAGAGGGCGTAGAGAGCGGTCTGGCGGTTGGCCGGAAGGTAGGCGTGTCCCGCGGGATAGAGAGCAGGCCATTCACCCGAATCCGCGACCGGCTGCGTCACCCAGCCGACAAACCGGTACTCGCGGTCATCTCCGGCTTCGTCAGGACGGATCAGATCCGGCCGGGAAGGCAGGATGACGGTTTCTCCGGTCATGCAGGGCAACTCTTCATTTTCCGGACCCAGCAGCCGCAGCACGGCATTTTCCTTTGGAGCGAACTCGAACGTCAGCGTACAATCCGCACGTAGATCGGTTAGGGCAAATTCTCCGTTCCTCTCCAGGACCGTAGCTGCTCCGGACGGTTCCAGCCGGTAGCCGCGCAAATAATATCCGTTTGCGGGAATGGCTGTCCATCTGCCTCCGTCCCCCATCACGATCCCTGCTTCCTGATCGTTTACTTGCCCCAGCACCTGAAAGCTTGATTCGTTCCGCAGCGCATACCCCGACGGGGTCAGCATCGCCGGGATCTCGCGGTTAAAGAGCATCCAGGCGAACTCCGGATAATCGATAAAGACATTGCGGTTCCCCTGAATCACTTCGCAGGCATCATTGCGGCTCATTTCCCAGGTATCCACCGGATCCATGGCGCACCATTCCAGAAGTGTATCCAGGCTCTCGATCACTTTTTCACCATCGTTGAAAGCATCGCCCGCTCCGAACGGATTCATCCTGGTAAAAAGGTTGAGGTTTTCACCGGATAATTCTCCGTAAGTTACGTAAACGTAGAGTAAAATCCTGGCCACATCGCCCTTTACGTCGTCGGCAACCTCCACCAGTCCGTAATTGTCATCTCCGCGCCAGTCGGCGTTCAGCCACAGGATCGTCTCGCCATTATACTCAAATGTCTCGTAAGTATCCAGTACACCCGCCACATTGCCAAAAGTATAATTGTTGCGCGCGGAATTCTCGCCTGCGTTGGTGGGGCGCAGATGGTGCAGATCCGACCCGGCCCCGGATTCATGGAAATTGCCGTGGCTCTTGGGCCACACATGTTCGCGGCTGTAATCGCCTCCGAACGTGTCCGCGTAGAAGAACACCGCACCCGCCGATCCCGCGCTTGCGTCCGTATACGGCCAATATGACGTAAGCGATTTGTAAGAAACCGGATGTGTCAGCGGATCCCGCATCATAGCGTGAAGCGCCGCAAAAAGATCGCTTGCCGCCGCCATAACGGAATCCTCCGCATCGCTCCCGGACAGGCTCACCATTTCTTCCGGCAGCTCCGTTCTCCCATAATAGATCTGCGCCTGCTCGCTTAAGCTAAGCGCCACCTCATGCCTCGTTCCGGTATTGGTATACTCTTCAGGAACGGCGGCCGACACACGCAGGCCGACCGTGCTCCAGATCATAACTGCCGCAAGCAGTGCGGCAAACCATCTTTTCATACTACTTCCTCTTTCGTTTTACGCTTCCTACTCATCAGCAGGAGTGTCAGCCCACCCCCGGCAAGGAGCCCCGCTGTATCCAGGATCACATCTTTTGCCTGTCCGCTTCGTTCCGGCACAAAGAGCTGGTGCACTTCATCCCCGATGGCATATACGACGCCGATCAGCATGGCCCAGAGGAAGGCTTTGCGAGGCTCGATCCCCCAGGCAGTCAGGGCCAGCATCAGCAAGACGCAAAGCCCCGCAAACTCCACAAAATGCGCGACTTTGCGCAGCGGCGCCTCGACCTCGAAAACCGTATCCCCCTGCTCTTCCTCGCTCATCTCTTCAAATTCGCCATGTGTCCAATTGGCCAGAATCTCCGCTATTCCTCCGCTAAGCCGCCCTGAAATGGCGCCCGGTGCGGCGGACATCATAAAAATCATCACCATCCAAAGGACCGTTAAGCCCGTCCACAGCCATCTCTTCCATTTCAAGCGCCATCACCTCTTCTATCGCAGCCGCCGCAACCGGCGGGTCATGATCGGAATTACAGAGTGATTGTAGCATATATTCGGGGATAATTCAAGGAGGAGAAGCGCTGCCGGGGATTCCAAAAGTCCCCGGCCTCTACTTCCCGGCCGGGGACTTTTTTTCGGCAGAGAAAGACATCTGCCTGCTTACGCAGATTTCCACAACCCGTGAAGGTTGCAGTATTCATACGCGGCGACGACCGTGTCTCCCTCGGTGAGGGCAAAGACCGCGACGGGCTTGTCGCCGGGCTTCAGGGCCTTGCGCTGGCGTCCCTGTGCCGTCTCCAGCAGGATCCACTGGATATAATGCGCCTCCAGCATGGGATGCTCCACGGAACCGACAGTGACGGTAACCGTCCGACCGTTTACCTCGATCACGGGAACATGCTTCTCCCCCGCGCCGTCGGAAGTGTTGGGCGTAAGGGGCTTCATTTCTTCGCCGCAGCAGTGGCAGCGGACGCCGGAATCATTGATGTGCGCGATGATATTGCCGCAATGTTCACATCTGTAAAATGTCATGATGAATACCTCCTGTATTTGATTAATTAATAATTCTCCGCATTCACTTCAAAATAGCTCCGGGGGTGGGCACAGACCGGGCAGACTTCCGGTGCCTGGGTACCTACCACGATATGTCCGCAGTTGCGGCATTCCCAGACCTTGACCTCGCTCTTCTTAAAGACCTCCTGCATCTCCACGTTCTTTAGGAGAGCGCGATAGCGTTCCTCGTGGTGCTTCTCGATCGCGGCAACCATGCGGAATTTCGCGGCAAGCACAGGGAAGCCCTCTTCCTCTGCGGTTTTGGCGAAGCCCTCATACATATCCGTCCATTCATGATTCTCGCCGTCTGCAGCGGCCGCCAGATTCTCGGCCGTCGTCCCGATACCGTTCAACTCCCTGAACCAGATCTTGGCATGCTCCTTCTCGTTGTCCGCGGTCTTGAGGAACAGGGCTGCGATCTGCTCATAACCTTCCTTTTTGGCCTGCGAGGCGAAATACGTGTACTTATTGCGCGCCTGGGACTCTCCGGCAAAAGCAGCTTCGAGATTCTTCTCCGTCTGTGTTCCCTCGTACGGATTCTTTTTGGTTACTTCGGGCTCCACCTTCACAAATTTCGAAGCCGGCTGCTTGCAGCGGGGGCAAGTGAAGTCTGGGGTCATCGGACCTTCATGAATATATCCGCACACTGTGCATTTCCAGATTTCCATCGTTTTATCCTCCTTCTTTTCGTAGGGTTCGTTAAAATGAATCGTATCAAGCAGGAACCGGACATCCTCCGCGGGAAAATCGGGCGTCTCTCCGTACTGCTCCAGGAGACCCGAAAGCAGTTCCCGGGCATTGCCGCTCTGAGGCAGCATATAGCCTGCCTCCCTCAGCAGATCTTCCGCCATGATCCGGTTGGATTTCTCCACCGCACGCGCCAGTGTCCCGGAAAGATCGGCGGCAAGCTGTTCCTGCTCCAGTTTGGATGAGACGAGCTGCCGTTGTGCAGCAATGACAGTATCTGTCTTCTCCTGCTGCGGCGGATATTCCTTAGGCACCATACTGATGGCTTTCGCGGGGCATGCCTCCGCACATGCGCCGCAGCCGATGCATTTTTCCACATCGATTATACTGTTTTCGGTATCGGATGCGCCGGTCGGGCAAACATACAGGCATAGGCAGTCCTTCTCACAGAAGCGGATGTTTCGAACAGCATATTTGTCACCCATCACATCACCCCCCTATTCTCTCGAACTTGCGGCCGGGCACCTTGCATACCGGACAAAGTTCCGGCGGAGCATCTCCGACAAAGACAAAGCCGCAGATCGTGCAAACATAGACGCCGGTATCGGCCAGCATGGCATCACCCTCACGCTCATACCGAGTCAACAGCGAATTAAGTATACGCGTTACCTTCTCGCTCCAGACAAGGCTTCGAAGCGCTCCCCGGTCCTTAGCCTCTCCGGCAGTCTCTCCCGCAAGAGGATAGCCTTCCGACAGATCCCGGTTAATCTTCTCCAGAAGCAATTCAAAAGAGGACGTATCGGCCGATTCAGCCCGGCTTTTCAGCCAGTCTGCCAGCCTTGTAAAGGCGGCCGCCTGTTCCGTTTTGTACTGCTTCTCACAGCCTCTGGCCAGATTGGAGCAAACGGCACTCAGTTCGATAGCCGAAAGAGGCCGCAGATCCGCAGGCAGTTCTCTCTGCTGAGAGACAGGCCCGGTCCGCTGTACCGTTTCGGGATGAAAATCCGCCTTGGACGCACCACAGAGCGGACATCTCCAGTCCTCCGCCAATGTCTCCCATGGCTGATTCTGCGCCTCGTCATAGACATAGCCGCAGATTGAACAAACATATTTCATTGCCACATTCCTCCCTTCGTTCATTCGGTTGATCCGAATCATCGGGCTGATCTGCGGGTTAATGACATTTTTCAATGCAGATTAAAAAGATCTCACTGACTATAACCACGCAGATAATTCTGATTCTATTATAAAGGAGGCGGGACAATTTTGTCAAGCATGTATCGGACATTCTTCCGATTCGCTTATCATATAAACATAAAAACTGGAGCCCGCATCCTCTTTGAGAATATACAGGCTCCTATCCGGAAATCCGTTTCTTGGGAAATGGATCGCTCTCACTCTCCACTCAGCACCAGCCGGTAATCGTCGATTTTCGCGTGTGAATATCCCGTCATCGTCCGCTGCAGGGACTCCAGCAGCAGCTCCTCAGGAATCTGTTGATAATAGTTGCGGAGCGTATCCGTCACCGTCACGGTCATGGATAGCCGGCCGCCCGCCTGGTGCCCGGCGACAGAATCATTAATGGTATCCGTCCCGTGGTCATTAAGCTTCACGCTAAACAGACGCACATCGTCTCCAATGCCGTTTTTCTGCATCCACTCTGAGAAAATCACCTGCGGACTCGCAGGCAGGAAAACTGTTTCCTGCTGCAAGGCATTGCCTTCGACATAATGAATCACGACATCCAACTGTTCCAACTCCGTGGCCTCTGTACTATCTTCTGCCCCGGATGGCACCGAAGGATTCGGCACACCGCCATTCCGGCTGATTCCAAAAAACACCAATACCAGGACTGCCGCTGCCGAAGCCAGACCGCCGATCCAGCCCCATTTCGGCTTTATTCTCTTCTTGTCTGGCGCATTCAATTCCGGGACAAACTTCTCGTCCGTATGGCCGATCTCTTCCATCAACACTTCTTTGTTCGTCATAAGAATCCCTCCTGTCTGAGTAATGCCGCGAGCTGCTGCCTTGCCCTCGAAAGCTGCATCTTGACCGCGCTTTCGGACATTTTTTCCTGCCTGGCAATATCCGCCACCGGCATCACATACCAATATCTGAGCTGAAAGAGACGTCGGCTGCGCTCCGGCAACTGCTCCAGGAAGGCATTCAGCACTTCTCGCAGCGCCAGCCGGTCCTCGATGGGATGTTCCTCCCCGATGCACTCGCCTAGCTCGTCCAGGCAAAGCGCCGTTTCGCCCTGCCCCTGGCGCTTGCTATGCCCTCTGCGATAGCAGTCCAACGCGAGATGGCGGGTGATCGTACCTAGAAAAGCCACGAGACGCCGCGGACGTTCAGGCGGAATCGCATTCCAGGCACGGAGCCAGGTATCGTTCAGACATTCCTCCACATCTTCGGACCGGCCAAGGATCCGGTAAGCGATCGACCGCAGAAGAGGCTCATAGCTTGCACGGCACTCTCGGATCGCCTCTTCATCGCGCTTCCAGAACAGTTCTACAATTCCTGCGTCATCCATACCGGCACCTCCTTTCAAACTCCTTACATCTCTATTGACGAAATTTATGCTGCCCGCGTCACATGAGTCGACTATTTTTGGGGAGATCGGCCTGATCGCTATGCGCGTGCATAGTCTTTCCCGCTGATTGCTATACACGTGCATAGTCTTTCCAACTGGTCCCTATGCACGTGCATAGGCTTTCCCACTGATCGCTATGCACGTGCATAGTCTTTCCAACTGATCCCTATGCACGTGCATAGTCTTTCCCGCTGAACCCTATGCACGTGCATAGCCTTTCCCACCGATCCCTATGCATGTGCATAGTCTTTCCCACTGATCCCTATGCACGTGCATAGTCTTTCCAACTGAACCCTATGCACGTGCATAGTCTTTCCAACTGATCCCTATGCACGTGCATAGTCTTTCCCGCTGAACCCTATGCACGTGCATA
>JAFRZL010000042.1 GCA_017442535.1 Bacillota bacterium
AAATACAACGTTTTTCGCATTTTTTACCAACACGTTTTGTCCACCCTGTAAGTTGTTCAGAAAAAGATAAACCCGCCGAAACCCCTTTATTTATACGGGTTCCAGCGGGTTTTTACCAACACGTTTTGTCCTATAACTCCCGTTTGTTTACGATTAGCCGCCTGATCAGCCGCCGTTCTTCGCCGCGTAGCCGGTCCAGACTTCGCCTCCGAAGGCCTTATTGTCTCCGTCCGCGAGCACCGTGTCCTCGAAATAGACGGATTCCGTGGGATCCTTTTCATACTGGAGGGTCACGTTCTTCAGACGGATATTCTCAGCCAGGCGGACCGAATAGCCCTTCTTCGCGGAGACTCTGACATTCTCCAGTGTAATGTCATGAATGGGAAGCTCTTCCAGGCCCAGTACATACAAAGCGGTCTCCGCGCCTTCGCAGACGACGTCATGGACGTAGATATCCTTGAATTCGGGGATGTCTTCCATCGTCCAGTCCTGCTTCGGAGCAAAGGAATGATAACCCATCGTAAAGATGATAGCCTCGCCCTCGATCCGGACCATGCGGATATTGGAGATTTCGATATCCTCCACCACCCCACCGCGTCCGGGTGCGCTCTTAAAGCGGATGCCGGTATCCGTCCCCAGGAACAGGCAGTTGTCGACCTTGATGTGGCGTACGCCGCGGCTCATCTCACTGCCCACGACAAAGCCGCCGTGCCCATGGAAGACCGTGCAGCCGGTAATCGTCACATATTCCGTCGGGAAAATGGTCTTGCGCGCCGGCGCGTTCTTGCCGCACTTCATGCAGATGCCGTCATCGCCCACGTCGAAACGCGAATTCTCGATCAATACATAGCGGCAGGAATCCAGATCCAGTCCGTCACCGTTCTGTGAGAACCAGTCATTACGGATAAATGCATTCCGGATCGTCAGATTCTCGCAGAAAGTCGGATGTACATTCCATGCGGGCGAATTCTGAATCGTAATATCCTCGATCAGGATACGGTCGCACCACTCCAGATTGACCATTACCGGGCGATAGAACTCCTTGCCTGTCTCTGCTTTTTCACGCCAGTCGGGATCGTCCGGGGTTACACGGTTCCGGAAGTTTACATGCGCGTCCCGGGCTCCCTCGGAAGGATACCAGACTTCGCCGCCTCTAAAGCCCTCTCCGACCACGCCGCCGGAAGCAACCAGTTCATTCCACTGGCCCTCCGTCAGTTTCTCCCGTTTGACAGGCCGCCACAGATGGCCGTTACCGTCGATCACGCCTTCTCCGGTGATCGCGATATCCGTTGCTCTGAGCGCATGGATCGGAGACGTCGCCTTAATGCGGGCTTCTCCCTCGTAATCCGTGACTACCAGCGGATATTCCTCCAGATCTTTGTGGAACTGGAGCAGTGCTCCCCTCTCCACATGGAGTTCCACATGGGAGAGCAGTTCGATCGGACCGGTAAGCCACAGCCCGGCCGGTACCAGAACGCGTCCTCCGCCTGCCTGATGCGCGGCTTCAACCGCCTGCCGGATCGCCTGAGTATTGGAGACAATACCTCCTTCTACCGCTCCGAAATCCCGGATATCATAGACACCCGGCCCGATCTGCGGCAGCTTGACCGCAGGATACGTAGTGTTCTGCATATTAATTCCTCCTGTTTTCTATGATTCGGGCAGCCCGCAAAATAACCGTGCCGGTGCCCGTGACCCTCATTAATAGCGATTATGCACCTTTTCCGCAAAGCACATCACGTCTTTGATCTGCAGCTCGCGGCCGTCATCCAGCACTGCCTTACCGCTCATCCGTCCGAAGACCTGATGCTGATCAGAGATCAGAAGCTTGAAATCGATCTTGGCCGCACGGTCCAGCACCGGAACAAAATCCATCTCAAAACGTCCGTCCGACGAGCTGAAGGTCCATGGCTTCGTATAATCGTCGTCCGGGATGTGGAAGATGACATCGTCCAGCTTATGCGCCACACCATCGTAGAACAGAATGTTCTCGGTTGCCGCCTGCGTGTTGCCGAAGCCGTATCCGATATTAAAGCCGAATGCGTGTCCGTTCAGATCCGCATTGCCGGAGCCCCAGAACCATGTATTATCATATGTCCAGACCCCGCGTCCCCAGTCGAGCGTCCCGAAATCCGTCTCGGGCTTAAAGACATATTTGACATCGTCAAACATCATCCAGCCGGAGGCCCTCATGCAGTTGATCTTCTGGTTATAGTAAAACGCATGTTTTTTATCCCAAGGTGTCGCAATGACCATGCTGTCCATCGGCGGCTGCATCAGCGTAATATCGCAGGAAAACGGTTTCCCCTCATAAAAATCCTTAAAGCAGCATGAAATATGCCGTTCGTTCCTGCCTGCCTCAAATTCCATCCTGAGACGCTTATCCTCATACCGGGTCACACCCTTGGATGATTTCTCCGGCAGATGAAGTGAGCCCATGGGGAAAAGATTCAGCACCGTCTCGGTATGTTCCCAGGGATGCTCGCCAAAGACCAGCAGGGATACGGACTGCAGCCCGATATAGCCGTCATCCGAGATCGTAAACGCGCCTGCAAACCCATCGGCCAGCACCAGATAGTAGTCCCACTCCTTGATGCGCAATGCCGGTGCCTTGATCATGCTGCGCCGGTAATCCCAGACCTGGCTGCGGGCCCAGCCGGGCTCCTTAAGTTCCCCCTTGTCATCCAGAAGCCACATCGGTTCCGTAACTTCATGATTGCGCATTATCGATCACTTCCTTTTGTTTGTTTATGCATTCAGTATAACATATTCATCGGCTTTTGGGAATCATTCTGCAAAAAATAATCAGGGATTTTCCGATAATTCTTGACAAAAAGGCATTTTTACGCTAAACTGTACACCGTGCTTGGATAAGCTTTTTATTTTTGTGTGTTGAGAGGGGATTACTTTTATGACTGATCAGTCCATGATCCGAAATATAGCTATCATTGCGCATGTCGACCATGGCAAAACCACACTGGTGGATGCCATGCTGCGTCAGAGCGGTATCTTCCGCGACAACCAGCAGGTCGCCGAGCGCGTCATGGATTCCAATGATCTGGAGAAAGAGCGCGGCATTACGATTCTCGCCAAGAATACGGCTCTGGATTATCAGGGATACCGCATCAATATCATCGATACGCCGGGACACGCTGATTTCGGCGGCGAGGTGGAACGCAGCCTGAAGATGGCAAACGGCGTTCTGCTGCTGGTCGACGCGTTTGAAGGATGCATGCCCCAGACCCGTTTTGTGCTTAAGAAGGCGCTGGATCTGCAGCTCGTACCCATCATTGTCGTCAACAAGGTCGACCGGCCCATGTCCCGTCCCGAAGAAGTCTTTAATGATGTTTTGGAACTGCTGTTGGATCTGGGTGCTTCCGATGAGCAGCTCGACAGTCCCGTTGTCTATGCTTCCGCCCGCGATGGCTGGGCTTCCCTCAGTCCCGATGAGAAGGGAACTGACCTGAAGCCTCTCTTTGAAACCATCCTCCGGACCATTCCTGCTCCGGAAGGTGATTCTTCCAAGCCTCTCCAGCTGCTTGTTTCCAATATCGATTATGACCAGTATACCGGCCGTATCGCCGTCGGACGCATTGACCGCGGTCACCTTAAGGTGGGTGATGAAGGCATTATCTGCCGTAAGGACGGTACCACTACCCGCATCCGCCTGGCAAGCCTCTACACTTTCCAGGGGCTTGCACGCGTCCCGCTGGTAGAAGCTTCCGTAGGCGATATCGTCGCTGTTTCCGGTATCAAGGATATCAATATCGGCGAGACCATCTGCGCACCGGATTATCCTGAGCCCCTTCCCTTCGTTGAGATCGATGAGCCGGTCCTGTCGATGACTTTCCGTGTGAATAACAGTCCTTTTGCCGGGCGCGACGGTGATTATGTGACCAGCCGCCATCTGCATGACCGTCTCTATAAAGAACTTGAATCCAATATCAGCCTGCGGGTCGAAGATACCTCCAGTCCGGATGCCTATGTGGTTTCCGGCCGCGGCGAATTGCATCTGTCGGTCCTGATCGAGGAAATGCGCCGTCAGGGCTATGAATTCGCTGTCTCCCGTCCTCAGGTCATCACCAAGAAAATCAACGGTGTGCTCTGTGAGCCCATGGAGCTGCTGACAGTGGATCTGCCGGACGAATATACCGGCGTCCTGATGGAGAGCGCGGGTTACCGCAAAGCCGAGCTGCTCAACATGACCCCCGTCTACGGCGGATACAGCCGGATCGAGTTCAAGATTCCGTCCCGCGGCCTGATCGGTTACCGCAATCAGCTCATGACGGATACCAAGGGTACCGCGATCATCAACCATATTTTCAGCGGATATGAGCCCTATAAGGGCGAGATCCAGTCCCGCACCCACGGCTCCCTGATCGCCTTTGAGACGGGTGAAGCCGTGACCTACGGGCTGTACAATGCCCAGGACCGCGGCGCACTCTTTATCGGCCCGCAGACCATGGTCTATGAAGGCATGATCGTCGGCGAGAACTCCCGCGGCAGCGACATGGTCGTCAATGTCTGCAAGAAGAAGCATGTCTCCAACATGCGCTCCGCCACGGCGGACGAAGCCCTGCGCCTGACGCCTCCCAAGCTCATGACGCTGGAGCAGTGCATGGAATTTATCTCGGACGATGAACTCCTTGAGATCACTCCCAAGAATATCCGCATGCGTAAGCTCTACCTCTCCGCCGAGGAGCGGGTCAAGGTCCGCAACGCGCAGAACGCACAGCGCGAGCAGAATTCATAATTCTTTTTCCGACCGTTAAAGTGACGGTAGTATCATCACTATGTAATAGAAAGGAATTCAAATCATGGCCAACAATACCAACATCGCGGAAATCTGTTCCCGATATGGTCTGCAGTATCATGCGGCCGCCGGCGTTTACATCGGTATTCTGGATAATTATCCTACCATACTGAGCGCCGCCAACAATCAGTATGTCTTCCATTTCTCCATCAAGTCCAATCTGGGCGAAGGCCCCACGCAGCCTGAGATGCAGTCGATCGTCTCTCAGTGCGACGCGCTTCGCAGCTGCACCGTCAACCGGTATTCGGCGTCCTTCGCGCTGAAAGCCGGACGTCCGGCCAAGATTGCCGAATATCTTGAAAAAGCTCTGCGCGAGCTTCCTACCTATCTGAATGCGCGCGGTTATACGACTTGCTGCGGCCTTACCGGCGATACCAATTCCCCTGTCGAGCCTTATTTTATCGGCGGACAGTTCTGGCTGCTCTCTCCCGACGCTTATGCACGCCTCAGCGAAACCATCGTGCAGAAAGAAGCCGAAGAGAATCAGAAGCCAGAGAATCCCATCGGCGGGGCGGTCGGTGCTTTCCTCGGCGCCCTGATCGGCGGCGGCGCGATCATCCTGTTCAGCCGTCTGGGCCTGGTATCTGCGCTTTCCGGCGTGGCGATGGGCTTCTGCGCACTCAAGGGTTATGAGCTCCTGGGCGGCAAGCTCTCTACCAAAGGTATCATCATCAGTGCGGTCATCATGCTCGCCATGGTTTATCTTGCCGACCGCGCAGACTGGGCTATCACTGCTTCCCAGTATTTTAAGGGGATGAGCTTCTTTGACGCCTTCCGTTTGATTCCGGAAATGATCAAGGCGGGGAACATCGATTCTTCCAAATATACCGGTAATCTCGTCATGCTGGTATTCTTTACCGCACTTGGCGCTGTTCCGACCATCATAAACGCTGTCAAAAATAAAAAGATCTCCAACACGACCTTTAAGCTGTAATCTTCATGAACCGCACGTAAATAGCGGCCGTACTTCCCGTAAGTACGGCCGCTTTTAATTATGGCTGCTGCCTGTGATTCCATGTTTCCTCCAAGAGGTCGTAGACATGCCGGTTGGGCCTACCTTCCGCAAAATACCGGCTGCTATCCCCTCCGAGCATCTTGACGGCAAAGGCACCGACCGCTCTGGAACGGGATTCTCCGCCATAGCAGTGCACCAGAAGTGTCTCCGCCTGCTGATGCGCCAGAATAAAGTCGATCACCTGCCCGGCCTGTTCCGCAGTAAAAAGTGCCGCGCCGTCGACCTCACGCTCGATATCATCAAAGTACAGCGTCAGCACTCCCTGGCAGAAATCGTTTTCACGGAAGACGAAGCCAAAGCCGCCTTCATGCGTGTCCTGAATCGAAATCACGGCGTAGGTATCGGCGGCCTCTGCGAATTCTTCCAGCCCGACCGGATAGTAATGCGCCATCACATAATCAAAGGCATCATATACCGATCTGACAAGCACTCTTTTCATGGATTCATTCCTCAGGTGTCTGTACACGGGGCAGATTGAAGCGGAAAGCGTCCGCGACCGCCTCGAAGGTCAGAGTCCCCGCATCCGTGATCTCGCCGTCCGTGCAGAGGCGCATGCTGCCGTCAAGAGGCGTTATGACCGCTTTTTTGACCTTGAGGCAGAATCGTCCCACATCGGTGCGTCCGGTATGCGTTCCTTTCATATACTTGGGAAGCAGACTGATAAACTGAGGACGCGTAACATCATTCACGATATTAATATCCATCACGCCGTCATGCAGGGTCGCCGCGGGATTACTCTGAATCCCGCCGCCGCAGAAGCGCCCGTTCCCGATCGAAGTAAGGAGAAGCCGGCCTTCATGCTCTACTTTGCCATCCAGCTCAATCCGCAGATTCGCGCCTTTTTTCTTGATCATCATAACCAAGACGGCGAGCAGATAAGCCAGGGAGCCCGAGACCAGCGGAAGCTGCTTCAGACTGCCAGCCTTATCAGCCACATTGCTGTCAAAACCGATATTGAACATGTTGGCGCAGTAGCGGGTCTGCTCCTGTCCATTAATCAAGCCGCTGTAGCGGATGGCATCGCAGAGAACAGGTTCGCCCTGCAGCTGCGCCTCGATCGAACTGAAATCCACCCCTTCAAAATTGCGGCAGAAATCATTGCCCGTCCCTTCCGGAATGACACCGATTATGGCTCTGGGACAGTCGATCGCCCCGTTCAGCACCTCATTAAGCGTTCCGTCTCCCCCGCAGGCGATAAAACGGATCTCGCCTTCTGTGTGCTTCCGGCAATAATCCCGCACGTATTTTTCTGCGTCATAAACGCTCTGTGTCAGATAAATGCTGATATCTGCCTGCAGCCGCTCTGCTGTTTCATGAATGGCGCGGACCAGTTCCTTTGCCTTTCCCTGCCCCGCTTTCGGATTGATGATAAAAACTGTACGCATTTGATTACTCCTGTTGGTATGCTCTCCATCCGCCGAAGTATCCCCGGCGGATTACGTATGATAGCTATAGTATAATACAAACGGGCTTTTTTTTCAACTGCAAAAACCGATTCTTGACAGCTTTCGCTAAACGTGATATGCTCATCTCAACATCTAACATGAAAGGATGAATCACAATGGATACGAAAGCTATGTACAAACTCGGCTACGGCCTCTATGTTCTGACTTCCCAGCATTATGGCTATCATAACGGCTGCATCATCAATACTGCCATTCAGGTGACGACAACGCCCAACCGCATCTCCATTACCGTCAATAAATCCAATCTTACCCATGATATGATTATAAACACCGGTGAGTTCAATCTCTCCGTTCTGACAGAGGACGCGTCATTTGATCTGTTTAAGCATTTCGGCTTCCAGTCAGGCAGTGAAGCCAATAAGCTGCGCGGATATCCGAATGCCGCCATGAGTGCAAACGGCCTGTATTATATCACCGAATCCACCAATGCGTATATCTCCGCCAAAGTAGTTCATACCTTCGATCTGGGGACTCATACGATGTTTATCGCAGACGTGACGGATGCCGTGATCCTCTCGGACCGTCCTTCCGTTACCTATGCCTATTACCAGGATCATATCAAGCCCCGCCCGGCCGCTCCCGCGCCCTCACCCGAGGCTAAAACGACAAAGTGGGTCTGCCGGATCTGCGGCTATATCTACGAAGGTGAAGAATTGCCCGCGGACTTTATCTGCCCGATCTGTAAGCATGGGGCCATTGATTTTGAAAAGCTGGAGTAATTGACCATAATAACCGGATAAGGAGTATCCATCCATGTCTCTCAGAATAAAACGTCTGTTTAGCCTGATTCTGGCCGGTATCATCGGCATTTCAGCCATGGCCGGCTGTACCGGAACGGGCTCTGCTTCCAATGCCGAAGCAAGCTTGGTTCCAGATGAATCTTCGGAATTCATCGTAAATGACCCCTTCGCCAGCGAAGAATTCGCCGGTTACCAACGGCAGCAGTTTCTGGTGGAAGACGCCGAATTGTATGAAAAGATGGTTAAGGGCCGTTACTATGATGTATGGGACCGCCGCAGCGACTATTTTACGGTGGATGAAGTCTATCTGCATGAGCAGGCTCTTAACAAGATGATCCGCTTCGAAGGTGATGAGACTATCGCCCAGCTCTTCTCGGACATCGCGACCAAGGAGGATGAATCCAAAGTCCTCTATATGCGTATCCTGACGATGCTGATCTGCCAGCAGGCGGCCGGATTCACGCAGGCACAGCAGACCACTTCCGATTATGATGTTCTGAAATCCCATGAGGATTATGCCCAGGATATTATCGAACTGGGCTGGGATTTCTTTTCCAGCAAAGTGGACGTCCCGGAATATCTCGATTTCGAAGTAGCCTGTATGGGAACGGTGTATGATGTGGCAAAGCTCGGCGCCAAAACCGTCGATGACTATATGCTGTACCAGGAAGCCGCCAAAGACTATGAAAATGCCTGTCTCCTTCTGGATGCCATCATCAATACCCCTGATAATGTCAAAGAGCAATATCAGAAGATGGATTGGTCACTGCAGCCTTTTTACTACGACCGCCTTGTCGGAGCCGCCAAGGAGCTGAAAATAATCCTGGACAAATCCCACAAAATCGTATTTGGTCTCGACTTGCAGGGCATCTACGATGAAGCCGCCGGGATCGCCATGAACCGCCATCTGCTCCTCCGGACTTTTCTGATGGGTGTCAAGGATTTCTATAAGAATGATCCCGAAGAGCTGGAAAAGTCGTTTGATATTATCTATACGGGCGGCAAAGCTCTGGCGCCTGTATTTAAGAAAGCTTCCATGATTTATCATGCGTCGATGCTCGGCGGAGACTTTTTACTCGGTACGACCGATACCTACACCCTGTTCTCGGAAATGTTTTCAATTGCGCATCTCTGCGACTGTCTCAGCTATACGCTGGATTCGATCGGCCTGTCGCCCGCCGGTGAGGACGGAACGGTGGAAGATGTTTCCAAAGGTGTGGTTCTGATGCAGTACTCCCTCCTGGCCCGCGCCCGCGGCGAGCACTGCCTGAAACTGATGGTGCAGCAGAAAGAACCTCTTCTCAGGGTCATTGACTGGGTCGCTTCCAATGGAACGGATGAAGAAGTCAACGCTGTCTTTGATCATAAGTTCGCCGAGCTGGACGATATCTACGACGATCTGGATATGGTCCTGTGTACGGGTGTGGAGGTCTATTACCGGTATCTGCAGGATAAACTGATTCCGGAGTACAAATTCGCCGATACCGATCCTCACAGTCTGGATGTTGGATCGGTAGACCGTGAAACCGATAAGAGTCTGACCAGACAGCTTCGTGAGTACAGTGTTAAGGATACCGATATCAGAGGAACCGGCATTCTTTCGGCGGATATCCGCGATTATGACAATGACGGCGTTATGGATATGCTCGTGCTCTTTGTCGATACCTGTAAAGGCGCGGATACAGCCATTGAGCCGATTTACCGCAATAACGAGACGGTTTCCCTCCGTATGGTTCTGTATACCATGCAGTATTCCGAGCCGCCTGAAACTAAGTATACGGATCCGGCTGCTTCCAACCCTCTGGAGTATTACGATACACACCGCGTGGGGATGCTGGAGTATTTCCAGACCTGGGCCAAAATCACGGCGGAATACTGGAATACCAAGGACCGTTATACCGTCATTGAAGGGCCTTCTATCAGCAGTGCGGCAGAGATCGGCTGTCTCTGTGACGGGGAAGCGAGGATCGGCGTAGCGACGATGGATGGTGTTCCTTACATCTATTCCTTTGAGACGATGGATGATTATACGACTGTCGGCCCCTTCCTCTGGCGTGTCTGGCATGTCGAGGACGGCCAGTTCAAGATGGATTATGTCGGCGGAAGTATGAGTTGGGGGCAGAAGAACTTCCAGCCCAACCTGCAGGCCTACTATCACGCAGCTTCGACCTCCGAACTTCAAAACACTAATCTGTCCTACTGCATGTCGCGGCAGCCTGACAGTCCTGAAGCAAAGGGAACTCTCCTTGGAAGAATTGTCGTCGATATTACCGGTTACAGAACGCAGGATTATAAGATCACCGACTATTCATGCCTGAAAACCGCTCTGGATAAGGGACATCTTGCCGCACTTAAAGAACGCGGGCCGGAACCGGAAATGCCTCCGGAAGAAATCATTCAGCCCATCGATCAGGCCGGGGCAGACGCTCTGATGCAGGAAATTCAGGACAATTCCGGCCTGGAAACTCAATTCGTCGATTCATCTCTGTCCAAGGAAAGCCTGCAGCTGATCTACAAAACGAATACAGGCAAAACCCGCATCATCATGACCCTCAATCCGGACGGCTCTTTCAACCGGATCCATCTGCAGAGCACCATGGATCAACAGGAAAAGGAATTCCAGTGGATCAAAGACGCTATTCTGATCAGCCAAACACTGCATATGCCGGATCATATCGTCGGAAAATACTCCGGGAAATGCTCCATGAGTATGAACGACGATTTTGAGGGCGGCAGCGTTACGACTGTCAGTATCGATAACTGCATGTTCATCATTGATTTTACGTAGAAATGCTTTTAAGGCACAAAAAAGGGAGCTGTTTGACAGCTCCCTTTTATCATGTCTGAAATCATATGATCGGGCTTATTTTCTCTTCTTCTTGCCAAGCAGCAGGCCGATGGCGAACATCGCAGCGCAGAAGACCGGTGCGCCGACATACCACCATTTGAATCCGCCGGATTTAGGAGTAATCTGGCTCTCTTCCTTGCTGCTCTGATCCGTGGATTTGCTTTCTTCAGGCTTGCTTTCGGGTTCCTTGCTCTCCTCGTACTTGCTTTCCTCAGGCTTACTCTCCCCAGGCTTGCTCTCCTCGGACTTGCTCTCCTCGGACTTGCTTTCCTCGGGCTTACTCTCTTCCTTGGAAGACTCTTCTGTTTTCTTCTCAGGGAAGATGTAGGTGAAGAAACCGTATTCAAGCTTTTCAAGGCTTTCATGGTATTCACCCGAGAGATTGGTGCCTTCAAGGAGCGTCAGCTTGGCGTCCCCGGAGCCGGACCATTTGACATGGAAATCCATGGTTCCGTCGCCATCCACATCCACATCGCTGTCCGTGCCGAACGGATACAGCCAGAAGGCCACTTCATCGGGCATGGATGCCTGGGAGGAAGTCAGATCGACCGTATAGGATTTCTGATCGATATAAACGGCCTCCAGCGTCACGTCTTTTTCGGGCATAACCAGCATCCAGTCAAACGGAGATACCCGTGAGAAATCCCCAGAAGATGCCTTGATATCGGTACAATACTTGCCTGCAGGGACAGAAGCGTTATCGGGTCTGACGATCACGATACTGTTCGCTTTGGCGCTTGTGATCACGTTGTCATCGGAATCATAGGCGATACACCCATTTGTCTTGAGCGAATAGGTTGGTACGGAGAAGACAAAGATGATCGGATTGTACAGATGGTAGTTGCGCATCTCATAGACATAGGTTCCCGTCAGGTTGGTCGAATTCAGCTTCTGCATATGGTGCTTGTCCGCACCGTTGTAGACGATGTGGATATCCACTTTTCCGTCCCCGTCCAGGTCGCTGTCATAATCCGTATGCGCCGGATACAGTTCTCCCAGATAATCTTCGGGTACCGCTACCAATCCGCCGTCGGACAAGTCGATCGTCAGCGGCTCCTGTTTACTGTCAAACAGGTACGTGATAGGGCTGTACTCAAACGAAGTAAAGACATTGTAGAACCTGTCTATATTGCAGCTGTCAAGAAGCGTGACCTTACTGATAAAGCCCGTCTCCGGCCCATGGTCAAAAACCAGATGAACATCATTGTTGCCGTCCCCGTCCAGATCGGTATCGTCATCGGTTCCGTAAGGACAGAGCCTGACCATGATTTCTTTGGGCACTTCAACCGTTCCGCCGGCAGTCAGATCGATGGTATACTGCTTCTGCAGTTCGTAGACCGGCTCGATCGTGATGTCCTTGCCGGGCATGATAAAGGACCACTGATCCGGAGTATCCCTTGAGATGGATACATCACCGGATTTTAAATCTTTCAGATAGTAACCGTAAGGGGTCATCGCATCATCTTCGAACAGAAGGACGACCTGGCCTTTTTCCGCCTTGGTGATGTAATGATAATTATCATCATAGGCAACAAATCCATATCCGCCGATTTCGTACTCGGGACCGCTGGCATGGACCGCCGGGCCGTGAGGAAGCAAGCCGGCCAGCAGACAGATGACCAGGAAAATCGCCAGTCCCCATGATAAATGCTTTTCTTTCATTGTCATTCCTCCCACAAAATCATTCTGAAGCGGGTTTTTTATGCCCCAGCAGGAAGCCGATCACCAGAAGCAGAACGCCTCCCAGCAGAATCACGATATAGTACCACGGGAAACCTACTGATGAAGGCCCCTGGCTTTCTTCTTTACTCGAATCGGATTCAGGCTTGCTCTCAGCAGGTTTGCTCTCCTCAGGTTTGCTCTCCTCGGGCTTGCTCTCTTCCGGCTGGGATGACTCCTCCACCGTTTTCTCCGGGAATTGATAATGATAAACACCATATTCAAACCAGAGAGAAGTCGTCAGATATTCGCCGGACAGGTTTGTCCCCTCAAGAAGTGTCAGTTCAGCCTCTCCGGAACCGGGCCATTTGGCATGAATATCATTATGACCGTCCAGATCCAAATCGACGTCATCATCCTGACCCGGCGGATACAGGCAATAGGCCACTTCAGCAGGGATCGCTGTCTTGCCGGCAGTCAGATCGATTGTCCAGGACTTCTGATTTTCGTAAACAGCCTGAACCGTCACATTTTTGGACGGCATGGTGAACATCCATTCCGTGGGAGAAACTCGGGTAAGACCCGAAGCCGTGGACTGTAGATCCGCACAGTATTTACCACTTGGAATCGCTTCCCAGTCAATCCTTGCGATAATCTGTTCATCGGCAGCCGCACTGATAATGACATTATCGTTATCATCATAGGCGGTACAGCCTTCAGCAATGATCGCGTACGTCTTGGGCGGCATCGCAAAAATGAAATTGAAATACCCGTATTTCCTGCCGTGAACTTCATAAGTGTAGCTTTCTTTAATATTGGTGCCGGGAAGCCCCATCACCTTCAGATCCCCGCTGCTCTGCCAGGCCGTATCGATGTCATTCTTGCCGTCTTTGTCAAGATCCATCTCGCCGGGGATGCCGCTGGGGAACAGACATTCCGCCTGTTCGGCGGGGATAATTGCCGTACCGGACGTCAGATCCACGGTGTAGGACTGCTGATTTTCATACAGTGCCCAGATCTGAACATCCGAATCCGGCATCGTAAAGCTCCATGTGCCGGGCGCTTCTTCTGTGAAAGTGGCCTTGTCCGCCATCAGCGAGGCACAGTACCTGCCTTTGGGCGTTGCCTCATTATCCACAAATACATAAACGAACTCCCCTTTGCCGGCGGTCGTGATCGGTTGGATATAGGCATTATATGCGGTACACCCTTCTGTTTTGATTACATGACTGGCAGCATGGCTGGGGAACAGATAATAAACGGGGGCGTACTTAAAGCGCACAGGGCACTGATCCTCGTAAGTTCCTTCAAGATTAGTTGAATCAAGCATCGATACGTTTTCGCCCTTACCCATGTGATGATTCAGATGAATATCATCATGACCGTCCCCGTCCAGGTCGTGATTATAATCGGCGGGCATAAACATGAAGAAATCATCCAGGAATCTCTCAGGCACCTCTTCTACATTGCCGTTTCTGACATCAATTGTCAATGGTATAGAGAAGATAAAGGTGACCGGTCCGTAGTAATACGTTTCCGGCGTATACCAGGTATAGGAACCGCGGATATTCGTCGATTCCAGTTTCTGCATATTGTCGCCCTTACTCATCTTATGATTGACATGAACGTCCGGATTACCGTCGTTATCCAGGTCCTGATCATAGTCTACAGGCATAAGGGCATACATTTCCTCCAGGAAGTATTCCGGGACATTTACGATCGTTCCGTCCGACAGGTCAATTGTCAGCGGATGCTGGCCGCTCGCCCGGACAATGCTGCCCGGTACAAGGAAGCCTCCGACCAGACAGATAGTCAGGCAGAAAGCCAAAAGTCCTGTGAGTCTGCTCTTTCTCTTCAAGTTATTCCTCCTTGCAAAAACTGCTTTCAGATAGAGGATCCTTCCGGACCAGGTTGAATCCGGTCCGGAAGGACGGAGTATCCTTATTTCTTTTTCTTACCCAAGAAGAAACCGGCCATAAGCAGTGCGATCGCACCAACCGGGATGCCGACATAATACCATTTGAAACCTCCGGATTTAGTTCCCTGCCCGTTGCTTTCTTCTTTGCTGGTATTGCTTTCAGTTTTGCTCTCCACGGGTTTACTCTCCTCGGGTTTACTCTCCTCGGGTTTACTCTCCTCAGGTTTGCTCTCCTCAGGTTTGCTCTCCTCAGGTTTGCTCTCCTCAGATTTACTCTCCTCAGGTTTGCTTTCCTCGGGCTTGCTATCTTCCTTAGAAGACTCTTCTTTCTCCTTCTTCAGGAAGATATAGATGAATTCACCATACTCAATCCTCGGGAATGTCATCTTGTATTCGCCTTCCAGATTGGTTTTCTCCAGGAGACTCAGTTCTGCTTCGCCAGAACCACTCCATTTTGCATGGAAGTCATTTGTTCCATCTGCATCAAGATCCACATCTTCGTCAGCACCAGGAGGATACAAACTAAAGGCAACCTCGGCAGGAATCTTGACCTTACCACTTGTCAGATCAATCGTATATGACTTTTGATCCTTATAAATGGCCTCCAGTGTCACATTCTTCTCAGGCATCGTCAGGATCCATTCACCAGGTGATACACGATAAAAGTCTCCTTCAGATGCGGTTATGTCGGAGCAGTACTTTCCGTCAGGTATCTTGTCATCATCCACCCTCACGGTGACATCTTCGCCAGGTTTTGATTCAGTAATCACATTATCCGCTTCATCATACGCAATACATCCTTTGCCTATAATGGTGTATATCTTAGGCGGGAAGCGGAATGTAATCTTGCCGTATTCAAGCGTTGCATATGATTTAGTATAATCATCAGCCAGATTGGTCCCTTCAAGAGGCGTCATCACCGACTGCACCTTTCCATCCCAGTCAAACTTGAAATGGACATCTTTGGTTCCGTCTCCATCCAGATCGACATCTTCATCCATATCATAGGAATACATGCTCCGGCCAACCTCTACAGGGACAATGGCCTCGGACGCAGACATATCGATCATATACGGTTTTTGATCAGAATAGACCGCTTGTATAGTGATGTCCTGACTGGGCATAGTCATTGTCCATTTGTTGGAAGCAACCCTGGTAAGCGTGCCGGTTGAAGACTTCAGATCAGAGACATATTTACCATAAGGAATCGATCCCCAGTCAAACTTCGCCACTATTTGCTTGTTTGCTTCCGAGCTGGAAATGACATTGTTGGAAGTGTCATACGCTTTACAGCCTTTGGTAGAGATAGAATAACCCGGTTTTCCAGGAAACTTCAAATTGACACGGATATAGGTATAAAAGTCATGAGTCTCTCCTCTTTTATCCACATAAGTTCCGGTCAAGTTGGAGGAAGGGAGCGCTTGAAGTGTCGAATCAGGACCGACATTATGTACGACATGCAGATCATAGTGACCGTCATTATCGATATCCCAGTCCTTATTCACAGAACTGGATGCAAACCAATCATCCAGCAAGGGGTATGGGACTTTAACTGGATTACCGCTACTTAAATCAATAGAGATCGCCCCCGTTCTGAAAGTAATCATCAGATCGTAATTGAAATAATCCGGTGTCGCCCAGTAATGTTCTTTTGAATCGCGCAGTTTGGTATCCTGATTCTTCATAATATTATGATAAGAAATATCAATTTCAAAATCAGGCTGACCATCATTATCAAGATCAACAACGTAGACACTCGGTCCGGAATAAGAAGACTTAACAAAGTCTGCAGGAAGCTTCACCGGTCTGCGAAAATCCGAAATATCGACTGAAATGACCGTCTTTCCGGCAAGTACTTTGCTGTGAGCTGTAATTCCTTCCCACAAAGGAACAACAAATAATAATGCCATAAAAACTGCAATGAATCTGACTATGTTTTTCATATTATAACCTCCCAATATGCCTTTAACCAGTCATTTAACATTGTTATTGTGCCAACCGGTATTCCGACATAATGCACTTCACGTCCCTGGCAACAAAGAAGGATCATCTTTGACCTACTTTTCCTGCTCTAATCGATTGTCAAATATGGAATCTGAAACATCTTAAAGTGCTAAGTTTAGTCCAGCGCCTCCGCTATCGCTGTCATGAGAATCAGGAATGCACCCATACCGTGCAGATCGTTTTCACCGGTCGGGCGGTGGATATAATGCTGATAATCACCCACGCCGGTGCCGACGCAGATATTATCGACGATGATCCCGCGCTCATCATAGCGCAGACGATCGATGATACCATGATAACCCTTGAGGGCTATCTCCATGTACTCTTCAGGCAGATACCCGGCCTTGACGGCGCGGGCGATTGCCGCTGAATACAGGCAGGTGCAGGAGGACTCAACCCAGTTGCCTTCACAGCCGCCCTTGTCCACTACCTGATACCAGAGACCCGTCTCGGGATCCTGGTATTTGGCAATGGCTTTAAGCAGATCCATGATAATGTTGATGACATCCTGGCGCTCGGGATGATCCTCAGGGATGAATTTGAGCTCATCTAGGACGCCGATCGGCACCCAGCCCATCGCGCGGCCCCAGAACTCGGGAGATTTGCCGGTGACCGGATCGCTCCAGGCCACCTGCCGGCTCTCGTCATAGGCATGATACCAGAGGCCGGTCGCCTCGTCGCGCGTATTCTTGCACATCAGTTTGATCTGCAGAATACACTGATCAATATACTCGGGATGGCCGAATTTGGCACCGTATTCCGCCGCGATCGGGCCTCCCATATAGATGCCGTCCAGCCACATCTGATAGGGATAGCGGTATTTGTGCCAGAAACCGCCTTCTTTATTCTTGGGGAAGTAATAGACCAGCGGGGCCAGATAGTCCAGAGCCTTCTTATAACGTTCATCCCCTGTACGCTCATATAATTCATAAAGGAGGATGCCGGGCTGAATATCATCCAGCTGATCGGGGTCCTTGGGCTGGTCCTTAGACCAGCGGAGAATACTGCCGTCAGGCAGAATCTCGTGATCCACCCAGGCTTTGAAATAATCATAGTACTTGCTGTCGCCGGTCGGATGCCAGGTCTGCTGGACGCCTGACAGGAAAACACCCTGATGATAATGGAAGCGATCTTTGGGCGGCAGATCCTCCGCCGCAAATTTCTTCATCATCGTATCACAAGCCATTCTCGCGTACTCAGTTGCGGTATGTCCCTGATAAAAACTGTTTGCCATTTGCGTTACCTCCTTCGTTAGTCATCAACTTATTGAATCGGTCTGATCTGCAGGCTGAAGCTGAATTCCTTCTCGGACAGCCTGTACTGGGGCAGCAGCTGGGGACCGCAGGAATTGGATCCGCATCCGCTCTGGGCATAATCCAGAATCAGCCAGGTCGTACGGCTCTCGGGCAGTTCATACGGATGGGCTGAATCAGCAATTTCATGCGGGGTGTAGGGGCTCGCGTTAAAGGAGAAATCGTCTCCGATAATCTCCAGGCCCATGCCTGCCGCATTCGTGACGCGCAGCCACTGTGTATTCATGTGGGCGCCATTCTCCTGGGGTTTCAGATAATTCTCGAACATGTCACGGACACGTGCGTCGAACCGGGATTTGTAAGAAGCATGATGCTTGTCACGATAGCTCTCATCCGGACCGCAGCCGAAATAGCTGATGCGGTCAAAGCTGTCGGGAAGTCCCAGACGGACGCCGAAGCGAGGCAGGAAGAAGGTCCGGCCGTTATGCCGGGCTATTTCTTTCTCGGATTCCTGCCGGACGCGAACTTTCTGGGAGAGCGCGATCATGCCGTCTTTGCGGATCGTCCAGTCCGAATCGACCCAGGCGATCGGCAGCATGGAAGGAGCCGCCAGCACATGTTCGGTGTGGAAAGTCAGCCGCTCCGGACGCTCATCAAAGATTTCCATCCGGCGCAGGTCAGTCTGGACGCGGTCTACACCATAGTCGCGCCAGTCATGGATCACATTACGGTCATTATCAATGGGTGCGCGGAAAATCTCAAATCCGGACTGCCCCTGCAGCAGTTCCTGTTCTTCATAGCAGAAGCTGACCGGCAGTCCGTCCGTTACGCTGAAAGCGTATTGATAATTCAGTCCGCGTACCTGAACCAGGCCATCCCTCTTCCAGACTTCCATACCGGAGTAATATCCCATCGGGAAGCAGACTCCTGATTCGCGGTGCAGTTCGATCTCTTCCCGCGCGAGCACCTCTCCCGGCTTAAAGTAAGGATGACCGTCCGGGGCAATCGCTTCGGCGCGGAGCATCACCGTACCCTCCTCCGGAGCCTCAACCGGAAGCTCGATCTCTACCGTCTGTCCCGGCTCCACATCAGGGAAATCGCTGTCGAGCCGGCAGAGAAGCTTGCCGTTCTGTTCCAGCTTCCAGCTGAAGATCAGCCCTGACAGATCGGAGAAATCATAGCGGTTGGTGATCCGCAGCCTGCGCCCGGTCTTGTCGGGCCAGTTAAAGGCGACAGGAGCAATAATAAACTTATATTCTCTAAGGCCGGAATGCGGTGTCCTGTCAGGATACACCAGACCGTCCATGCAGAAATTCACATCATTGGGCCAGTCTCCGAAATCTCCGCCATAGGCATAGAAGACCTGCCCGGGTTCATCCGGGACGGCGCCCGCGGGCTTCACCGTACCGTCCTCGAGTTTCTTGGCAAGAATGGCGTGGTCGCACCACTCCCATACACATCCGCCCATCAGTTTGGGCTCGCGGTAGATCAGATCCCAGTAATCCTTGGGGTCACCGGGCCCATTACCCATGGCATGAGAATACTCACAGAGGAAGAGCGGCTTTTTATTCTCGGGATTATGGGCGAATTCCTCCATAAAGTCCAGGGTCGGATACATGCGGGAGAGAATATCCAGTGGTTCATCCCCCATCTCCAGGCGGTTACGCTGACCCTCATAATGGATCAGCCTCTTGCCGCCATGCGTCTTGGCATAGTTCGACATGGCGAAATGATTGCGTCCAAAGTCAGATTCGTTGCCAAGCGACCAGAAGAGAACGCAGGGCTGGTTCTTATCCCGTTCCACCATGCGCTCCATGCGGTCCATGCAGGGCGCCAGCCAGTCCGGATCGTCCGGGAGATTGATGCCTTTATTCCAGGCTCCATGGGATTCCAGATCGCATTCATCCATCACATAGAAGCCCATGCGGTTCGCGAGCTCCAGGAAGCGCGGGTCATTGGGATAGTGGGATGTACGGATCGTGTTGACATGATGCTGTTTCATCAGCAGCAGGTCTTTCTTCATGTCCTCCATGAAGACCGTCTGGCCGGTCAGCGGGTTGGAATCGTGACGGTTCACGCCTTTCAGCTTGATCGCGCGGCCATTCATCATAAAGACGCCGTCGCGGACCTCCACCTTGCGGAAGGCCGTTGTAATCGCGATCCGCTCGCCCGCTTTCTCAAGAATGACCCGGTATAATACCGGATTCTCGGCATTCCACCATACCGGATCATCGACATGCAGGGTCAGCGTGACATCACCTTCGGCCCGGACTTCGACCTCGCGGCTGTCAAGCACCTGATCCAGTTCATCCAGCAGGCAAACCTTAATGAGACCGGGCCCCTTGGAATCGATATCCACTTCCACATCGCCTGTATCCGGGTCGGCCTGGATCATCATGTCGCGAATATGCTCGGGCTCACGTTTTAGCAGATAAACATCGCGGAAGATACCCGAATAGCGGAAGCAGTCCTGGTCTTCCAGATAGCTTCCGTCGCACCATTTCATGACCAGCGCGGTCAGGCGATTGCGGCCGACCTGCACCATCTCGGATATATCAAATTCGGCCGGAATGCGGCTGCCCTTGGAAAAGCCCACGTATTTGCCGTTGACCCACAGCATGATGCAGGAATTGACACCCTCAAAGACAAGATGTTTCTCGGTGCCCTCCCAATCCTCGGTCAGGACGAAATCACGCAAATACAGGCCGGTCGGGTTCTGTACCGGTACATAAGGAGGATCACAGGGGAACGGATAATTGACATTGGTATATTGGCACTGGTCATAGCCCGCCATCTGCCAGCAGGACGGAACTGTAATATGGTCAAGATCCTTTGAAGCGAAATCCGCACGGTAAAAACCATCCGGTACAAGCCCCGGATTCTCATAGTATCCGAATGTCCAATTGCCATTCAATAGTTTAACAAGGCTGGATTCACTCCGCCTCAGCGGATCAGTTTCGTTATCATTTACCGAGAAAGGAATATACCATGCTCTCGGTGCCTCCCGGTTCTCCGCCACTTCCGCGGGATTTTCCCAAAAATGCTTAATCATCATTGAATTAACGGCCCCTTTCTGCTTCTTAAAGGAATTATACCACAAAAATCGTGAAATTGAAATAGTAAAACCGGACAAATATGTCCGGTTTAAATCTTTATGAATTCATATAATCATGCTGCCAGGCTTCGGCAAAGTCACGGTATTTGCTGCGGCTCGCATCGGCATTCCACGGAATAAAACCGCCGGTCAAGCCGGCGTCATAGAGGGCCTGCGCCTGCTCACGGATCTTGGTACCGTCATAGCGGACATCGGGATCCCAGTAAGGCGTGTTATAACCCGTAACCCATGTCCGGGCCGCCGCGGGCGTCGGTATCTCACTCTGGCGGGCCGCCGCCGAAAGCGCCCAGAAATAGACGGTGTCGTAAGGTTCGGTCCACATATCCACGCCTGTCTGGAAATGATCCGTATAAGGCATGGCACTGATGGCATCCACCACGTTGGATATTGCGGGCCAGTACTGTCCCTGTGCCGTCACATAGGCGCCGGAGCACTCGCCGAACACATCTGCGGAGACATAGGCGCCTGCCTGATGGATCTGATCACAGGCGTAAAAGAGGAAATTCTGAATCGCCTGGGATTTGTCCTCGTTATACTCGTTGCGGAAATCGGTGCGCGGGCTGGCGCTCATCTTATAAGAATAATCGGGGAAGCGGACATAATCGAACTGGATCTCGTTAAAACCGCATTCTCTGACCGATTCGACCGCCAGCTTCACATTGTATTCCCAAACATCCCGGCGGAAAGCCGAGAGCCAGTCCTCATCGGAAAGATTCGTCTTGATGCAGGATTCCGGATGATCCTCCGCATAGGCCCAGTCGCTAAAAACCACGATACGGCCGATCACATAGATGCCGTTTTCCTGAAGCTTCTGTACGGCATTGCGGTACTCCGATACGGTGCCCATGGAATTACGGTAAGCAGTGGGAGACATCTCTTTTGCCACCTCTGCGCCGAAGCCCAGGTTGCCGGATTTGATGTCCAGTACCACGGCGTTCACACCGCTCTCCAGGATAATGCTCAGATAATCATTGATGGAATAGATGCAGGAAGCCGTCAGGTACATCGCTTTGGCTTCTTCGCAGAAAGGATTGTCCGGGAAAGATGGCTTCTCGACAGGGAAGTAGTCCATATTGGCGCCCTCTCCGCCGAAAAGGTTGTAGTAATAGATCCGTTTGCTGTGAATCGTATATTCGCCGTGCTCATTATAATTCTCAGCCGCGGCCTCGGGAGTGAAGGCAAGATATTTGCCAAAGACCCAGCCTTCCTGATCGCCGTGGCGCACCTGGTACATGTGGATTCGGCCATTATCCTCCATATAGTCATATGAGAGAATCTGAAGGACCGAGTTCTTGGGCGCATAACCGGCGATAGAGGCACTGTCCGCCTCCTGAAGCAGTGTGACGGGTGTACGGACATACATCTCTTTCTCGCGGATAACTTCGGATTCGGAAGCAACAAGCGCATCCTTGGAAACATGATATTGCTGATCATTGCACTCGACACGATACACTTCCGATCCGTCGGGCAATTCCTTGATGCCGATGACATTGACGGCCGTACCGCGGGGACAGGTGATCCGCTGTTCGGGATCTTCAACCAGCTGCATCTCCTGGGATGCGGCAAGAGGCCCGACATACATCGTCAGCGACTGCGGCAGAGGATCATATCCCTCTTCCCCTGGTTCGGAACTCTCTTCGGAAGACTCGGATTGGCTATCAAAAGAAAAGGAAGAATGATCAAGTTCCTTTCCGGACTGATCCTCTTCCACTGTATCAGTCCCTTCACCGACGCGAAGCACGCGGTTCGACGTCACAAATATCACTACCATCAGCACTATAGAAACCAGTATGCGCACCCAGGTCTTAGACAACATCCTTCTGCCCCCAACTCATAAGATACAAAGTTATCATACCATTCCCACGCTGAAAAGTCAATCCTGCAGGCAAAAAAAGCTTCTTTGCCCTTTCTCCGGCAAAGAAGCTCTTTCTGTGATTTCAGAAATTAACTATTTAGCAAGCAGTTCAGAGAGCGAGAGACTCTCCAATCCCGGAAGCAGTTCATCGATGATTTCATGTGCATGACGCATCTGCAAGCCTCTGTCAGGGCGCTCTGCATCTGTCCTCCGCGTCATATAACGGAGCAGTTTGCAGGCGGCAATCAGACGGATTCTGTCCGTAGCGAGCTTTCTGGTCTCCTCCGGGATCCCCTTGCAATACATATCGAAGGTCATATCGTACAGTTTTTTCAGTTTGTCAAATTCGATACCGAAGAAGCTGAAATCGTTCTCGGGGAACAATTCCGCGAAACCGATGTAGGCATTATAGATGCCTGCGAATTCAAATACAGGGTCGCCTGTGCAGATCGTATCCATATCGATCAGGAGGCTTTCGCCATTCTGCATCATGATGTTTTTGATGTGGAAATCGCCGTGCACCATGTAGGGCCAGTCAGGCATTTCGGAAAGCAGCCGGTTGATCTTCTCGAAAGCGGCTTCGTCAAGTTCGGGGCGGATATCCATCAGGTGGCTTACGGCGAGCTCTTTCATGGAAGGCAGTGCACCGGCTTTGGGCATGGCTCCATGGACGGACTCCAGAATCTCCATGCAGATGGCAGCGATCTCCTCGAGCGACATTTCGCCGCTGATCAGCATCTTGGAGAGGATTTTCGCATTCAGAAGCTCAAACACAGAGCCGTAGCGCCCATCCTCCAGCTTAACGATGTCAAAGGGAATGGCGGTCGGTACGCCCAGTACAAAAGCCGTCCGGGCCAATTCGATCTCCCTCTGGATCTCTTCCAGTGATTCCGCGCTGCGGAAAGCTTTGACAACGGTCTCTTCGTCATATTTGTAAACAGTGCCGTTGGCGCCTGTTCCGATGATTTCGCAGCCCTCCACCGAAAGGACGCGAAGGGCCTTCTCGACCTCCATCATCTCGGTGAATCCGGTCATCTTGAGGATATCGTAAACTTCAGCGGGAACCGAGACCAGCTTCACGTCCCCGACCAGTTTCTTAATCTTGAGAATCAGGCGGAGGCCCGTGCTGGAGATGTATTGCACTCCGGATAGATCTATCGAAAGATGCGAGATTCCGGCTGTTTCTTCTGTCAGGCGCTTATCAATTTCGGGCGTGCTGATAGAGTCTATCCGGCCGTTCAGACAGACCTTGAGGGCTTCGCCCTCTCTTTCCATGGTCAAATTTGCCATAGTGTGAACAATCCTTCCATTCCAGTTTTGTCCGGTTAGTGTAATCAGCGGCAGAGACGTTTCAGAACTCTCTCCCTGCCGAGCAGGCGGCAGACTTCCGCAAGATCGGGAGACTGTGCCCGTCCGGTGATCGCGACGCGCAGGACCATGGAAAGGTCCGCGACACTGCCGGCATAAGCGGACGGATCCTTTTTGTAAGCTTTCATATCCGCGCAGAGGCCGTACCTGCCGCACATCGCCTTAAGCTTATCGAACCAGACCTGATTATCGTCCGCAGGGTCATAAATTCCCTGATAGTCCTCCAGAATACGGCAGATGGTCTCCTCTGGAAGTGCGGGCATCTGTGTCCGGTCGCAGCAGAAGAGCTCGTCAAAGAAGAAGGACATATAGGGCTTGACATCTTCCCATCTGGCAAAGTCCTTGCGCGGTTTTTTACCGCCGCGGCCGATGGCCAGGATCGCCTTGCTGTAAGCGGGGTCGCGGGTCAGGAGTGCTGCAAAGTCGGGATCGAATTCCTGTGCCCAGGAGGCAACCTCCTCATAGACTTGTTCCGCACTCATCCGGCTGATGACATTCTTGCTGACATCCGTCAGTTTCTCCAGATCGAACAGGCCTCCGGAAGCGCTCATCTTATTGGTGCTGAAGGGGAAGCTCTCAAAGGGTGCCGCAGGATTGGCCGCACGCCATTCTTCAAAATTGGAATTCAGCATGGTCATCAGATATTCCAGTACGGACGCGGAAGGATAGCCCTGCTGGCGGTAGAATGAAAGGGCCAGTTCGGGATCTTTGCGCTTGGAAAGCTTGCGTTTGCTGCCGGTTTCGGGATCGATCTTCATCAGCTGGGCGGTATGCAGGTATTTGGGCGGCTTAAAGCCCAGTACCTGAAACATCTGCAGATGCATCGGAAGGGTGGGAAGCCACTCTTCGCCGCGCACCACATGGGTCGTCCCCATCAGATGGTCGTCAATCACATGTGCAAAATGGTATGTCGGGATCCCGTCGGATTTAAGCAGAACCAGATCCTGGTCATTCTCGGTCAGTTCCAGTTTGCCCTTAACCAGATCGGTGTGACGGATTTTGTGAGAGATGTCGCCGGGCGAACGGAAGCGTACGACATAGGGAGTCCCCTCGTCGAGCTTGGTCATAACCTCCTCAAAGCTCCGGTCTCTCCATACGGCGTATGGCCCGTAATAGCCGAAGTTTTCTTTGGCCGCTTCCTGGCGGGCACGCATGGACTCGAGCTCTTCCTCAGTACAGAAGCAGGGGTAGGCATAGCCGCGCGCGACAAGGCTCTTGGCAAATACATGATAGATCTCTTTGCGCTGCCGCTGATAATAGGGGCCGTATGCACCGATCTCACCATCGATCGTGGCGCCCTCATCGGGAATCAGGCTGAAATTGCGGAATGCTTCGATGATCATCCTGACACCGCCCTCCACGGCACGCTTGGCATCGGTGTCTTCGATGCGGAGGTAGAATACGCCACCGCTCTGATGAGCAAGCCGCTCATCCACCAGTGCTCCGTAGAGATTGCCCAGGTGCATGAATCCGGTCGGGCTCGGAGCGATACGGGTCACTTTTGCCCCCTCGGGCAGATTTCTGGCCGGGTAGCGCGCCTCCATATCCTCGGGCGTCTCGGTAATATCGGGAAACAGCCGGTTTGCCAGCTCCAAACATTGCAAACTATCCATGTTAAACACTCCTCAAAAACTATTTTTTACGATTCCTGCGAAGACGTTTTCTCTTCTTGGCCTTGCGTGACTTTTTGGCTTTTTTGACCTTGGCAGGCTTCGGCGGGAGAGAATCCTCCGGCAGGGCCTTGCCCTCCGCCTGCTTTTTCTCGGCCAGCTTCTGATCCTCGGTCTTGATCAGGACTTTCTCACCCACGCGTCTCTCCGTCCCCTTCAGCAGCCGTTCGATGTTGGAATGGTGGCGCCAGTAAATCATCACGGTAAAGAAAAGGGACAAAAGCGTGACCTCCAGCCCGTGCGGCTGCCCCAGATAGAAGACGGCCGTACAGATCGGGAAGATCGTGACAAAAAGAAGGGATGCGAGCGACATATAACGAGTCGCCGCGAGGACGATCAAAGCGGGAATACCGGCGATCAGAAAAATGCGGTAATCCATAAAGGCCATGATCCCGATCGTGACGGCAACACCTTTGCCGCCCCTGAACCCCATGTAAAAGGGGAAATTATGGCCGAGCACCGCGCCGATCCCGGTGTAAAGCAGCAGATATTTCTGATCATAGCCAAAGATATATGATGCTACAATCAATGCGATAAGGCCCTTCAGAATATCGCCCGCCATGCAGATCAGGCCGACTTTAGTTCCGAGCACACGGATCGCATTGGTCGCTCCGGAATTGCCGCTGCCATAATCGCGGATATCGATCTTACGCGTCAGTTTGCCAACAATATAGGCTGTCTGGATGCAGCCAAAGGCATAGCCCAGCAGGATGCACCATAATCTGTCCACGTCTCCACCTCCTGAATGTCTGGAAAAATACCGCCGATTGATGCGGCTTTAGAATCTTTCTTCAAGGACACCCCGCTCCCGGATGATGAATTTGACCGGGGTCCCCGCGAAACCGAAGTTCTCGCGGATCCGGTTCTCCAGATAACGGGTATATGAGTAATGCATGAGCTTTTTGTCGTTAACAAAGATGACGAAGGTGGGCGGCTTGACGCCGATCTGCGTCATATAATAGATCTTAAGGCGGCGGCCCTTGTCCGATGGGGGCTGCGCCACGGCCATGGCCTCGTAGAGCACATCATTCAGCACCCCGGTCGGCACACGCTTGGTCTGATTCTCAGCAACGAGATCGATCAGGTCGAAGAGTTTGTCGACACGTTGCCCGGTTTTGGCGGAAATAAAGACTTTCTGCGCATAGGGCATAAAGCTGAGCACTGAATCGACCTTCTCGCCGAAGCGGTAGATGGTCTTGTCATCCTTTTCGATCGCGTCCCATTTATTGACCGCGACGATGGCACCCTTGCCGTTGTCGTGCGCCAGTCCGGCGACTTTGGCGTCCTGCTCGGTAATGCCTTCGGTCGCATCGATCATGATGACGGCCACGTCGCAGCGCTCTACGCTCGAGACCGCGCGGATGACGGAATACCGTTCGACATCCTCATTTACGCGGCTGTGACGGCGGATACCGGCCGTATCGATGAAGAGGTATTTGCGTTCGCCGCGGGTGACCACCGTATCGATCGAGTCACGGGTCGTGCCCGCGATATCGCTCACGATCACTCTCTCCTCACCCAACAGGCGGTTGATCAGCGAAGATTTGCCCGCGTTGGGTTTGCCGATGACGGCTACTTTGAGGAGGTCTTCCTCCTCCTGTTCGTTTTCCTCTTCCTGCGGGAAGTATTTGACTACCTCATCCAGAAGGTCGCCGATACCCTGACTTTGCTCCGCGGAAATCGGTATGGGATCGCCCAGGCCCAGATTGTAAAACTCATACATGGGGGTAAGGTCGATCATGTTGTCGAGCTTATTAACGGCAACGATCACGGGATTATGACTTTTCCGAAGCATATTGGCGACTTCGGAATCCGCGTCGGTCATCCCGCTTTTCGCGTCCGTCACAAAGATTATGACATCTGCCGTGTCGATCGCAAGCTGTGCCTGAGAGCGCATATGCTTCAGCAGCACATCGTCCGTTTCAGGCTCGATACCGCCGGTATCGACCACCAGAAAATCATGATTCAGCCAGTTGGCGTCGGCATAAATACGGTCCCTGGTCACCCCGGGAGTGTCTTTGACAATGCTGACGCGTTTGCCGGCCAGCTTATTAAAGAGTGTGGACTTGCCCACATTGGGGCGCCCCACGACTGCAACAATCGGTTTCATTCCCTCTCCTTTTCCGCGGCACCGTCGGGAAAACTGATGGCCGCCCTTAGCTTCTGTACAAAATCCGTGCCGGAGGAACCTGTGATTTCAATTGGTATCCTCAGTTCCCCGGAAATATCCTCCACCGAAAGATCGTCGAGCAGGATCGGCTCGTCGGCCTTAAGGAGATTGCCCGGCAGCAGGAGCTTGCGCCCCAGATCCCTGCCTCGCAGCTGATTGATAATGTCCCTGCCGGTAAGCAGTCCTGTCACCGTAATGCGCTCTCCGAAGAAATCATTGCGGATACAGCAGACCTGGATCTCCGCACCCGGCATCCTGGCCTGCAGTGCGTCCACGACCCGGTGAATATACCCGCTCGGCGAAGGCGCCGTGACAAGCGATACTCTGCCGTAGCCCCGCTCTCCCTGCGGGATCCTTTCGATCTCGGCCATCGCCTCATCCACAAAGAGACGCATCATGCCGACGCCGTTTTCGATCTGGAGGTATCCGTCGTAGGCTTCCTCCGGAGGCAGCTCCTGCCCTGCCAGGATGAAGAATTCATCCGAAAGATGCACGAAATGCAGCCCCGTCTCACGGTAAAAACGTTCTCTCCACGGCTCCACCTGCCGGATCAGCGCTGCGGCATCCTCCGCGGTAAAAGGCTCCAGCGGATATAATTTCTGCCTGTAGCGCGTCAGCCCGACGGGGACGATCGAGAGGCTCTGCATATGAGGGACCAGCCCGCTCAGATCGGAAAGCGTTCTCTCGAGCGCTTCTCCGTCATTGATATGTTTGCAGAGCACGATCTGGCCGTTCATGACAATACCGGCCTCGGCGAAACGCCTCAGATGAGCCATGATCCCGCCGGCCCGTTTGTTATGCAGCATGCGGATCCTGAGGTCCGGGTCGGTCGTATGCACCGAAATATTCATCGGCGACATGTGATATCGGATAATACGCTCGATATCCTTTTCCGCCATATTGGTCATCGTAATGTAATTGCCGTTCAGGAAGGAAAGTCTGGAATCATCATCCTTGAAATAAAGGGTCGGCCGCATGCCCGGGGGCAGCTGGTCGATAAAGCAGAAGATGCAGCGGTTGCTGCAGCTGCGATAGGTTCCCATGAAGGAATCCCGGAAAATCAGTCCCAGGTCTTCTTTCTCGTCCTTCTCGATTTCGGCCTCGTACTCCTCGCCGTCCACGGTCCGCAGGGTGAGCGTCAGCGTCTCACTGGTCGTATAAAAGTAATAATCCAATACATCTTCGATCTCATGACCGGAGACGGCCAGCAATGCCTCGCCCGGCATGATCTCGAGCTCTTCCGCGATACTCCCGGGTACAATACCCTGAATCAGATGTTCCATAGGCGCCTCAGATCAGCTCCAGAAAAGCGGCCATCCGGCCCGGCGTCCTGGTTTTGCGGTAGGAATGGAAGATGTCGGCATTACAGCAGGTGCAGATATCCGTCACTGTAATGCGGTCAGGCAGAACCCCCGCTCCTGTCAGTGTCAGCCGGTTGGCTTCCCACAAATCGACCATGTATTTGCCGGGTGTCCCGGCTGCCCTGACGATATCCGGCTGTCCCTGATACCGCGCGGCAAAGCCCTCTGCCACATCAGCGCCGACTTCGAAACAGCAGGGTCCGATGGAAGGTCCGATCGCTGCGAGCAGATCCTCGGGCTTCGATTCAAATTCGCTCTGCATCCGGGCAACCATTTTGCTGCCGATCTGATCGAGTGTGCCGCGCCAGCCCGCATGAGCCAGGCCGATCGCCCTGTGGACCGGATCCAGGAAAAAGAGCGGTACGCAGTCCGCGTGAATGGTCACGAGGCAAACCTGGGACTGATCCGTGACCAGGCCGTCGATCGCCTCCATCTCGCGGGGGATCGTCACGCCTTTGCCGCGATCCATAACGCCGACGCGCAAGATGTCCGTCCCGTGCACCTGTGCGGAAACTACCATGTTCCCGGTATAGCTCTCCAGCACATAAGCCATTCGCTCGTAGTTAAGCCTGACGTTGCGCGGATCATCTTCGCTTGAGATACTCAGATTCATCCCGAAGGGGGACGGACTTAATCCCCCGACACGGGTGGAAAAGCCATGCCGCACCATCCCGGTTTTGGTAAAAGCGGGGATGGTCAGATAGATGACGCCTGCGTCTTCGTTCACCTGCCATGTCCGGCTCTGCAGCATAGTACTCCTCCTCTCTGTCAAAAAGCATTCTTGATCTGGCGGATCCAGCGCCGGCCGTCCCGGTCCAGGATCTCGATCACATCAAATCGCATCGGGCTGTCCGCCTGCCCGCTATGTTCGGCATACAGAAGCGCCGCTTTGCGCAGATGCTGCTGTTTGCTTGTCCGGACCGATTCCGCCGGCATGCCGAAGCCTGTGCCGGAACGGTATTTGACCTCGCCGAAGACGAGCTCATCTCCATCCCGGTAGATCAGGTCCAGTTCTCCGTAAGGTGTCCTGTACTGATGACCGATCAGTTCACACCCCTGCCGGATCAGCCATCCGGCCGCGATCCGTTCCATCTCCGTCCCTTTTTCACGCTGATTCATGCGGTTCCTCCTATCAGGCCCCGCACCGCTGCCGCGTGATCATCCTTATGGATTAACAAAATGTCCGATAAAAGTCCTGCGATGCACCGGGCAGGGCCCGTGCTCCTTAAGTGCGGCGATATGTGCCGCAGAACCATATCCCTTGTTGGAAGCGAATCCGTACTCGGGATAGATCTTGTCGAGCTCCTCCATCATGCGGTCCCTGGTCACCTTGGCGACGATGCTTGCCGCCGCTACCGATACGCTCAGCGCATCCCCATGGATCAGGGGCATCTGAGGGATCGTGACGCCATGCAGCTCCAGCGCGTCGATGATCAGGACTTCGGGCTGCGGCTGCAGTCTGCCGACTGCCTGCTCCATCGCAAGCCTGGTTGCCTGCAGAATATTGACCCGGTCGATGGTATCCACATCCATGATGCCGATGGACCAGGCGATCGCCTGTGCGGTTATCTCCTCATACAGCGCCTCACGCCGTTTTGCGGTAAGCTTCTTGGAATCGTCCACGCCGGGGATGACCAGTTCGGAATCGGGCGGCAGGATGACTGCCGCTGTCACGACGGGACCCGCCAGGGGCCCGCGGCCGACTTCGTCCAGACCTGCAATCAGCCGGTAACCCTTATCCCGCAGACGGTTTTCCTCAAGGGACATTTCATGATATTTCCGGATCAGTTCCTCTGTCGTCTTGCGCGGCATGGCCGGCCTCCTCCTTTCCCGGAAACGCTTCCGGAGGCAGTTCAAGCGTCATCCGGCCGATTTTGCCGCTGCGGAATTCATCCAGCAGCATGCGTGAAGTCCTCTCCCAGTCGATCCTGCCGCCGCTCAGCTTAAAGCCGCGGCGGGCCCCGATGGCCTCATGAAGCTCCTCCGCGGTGAGGGAAAGCTCCTCATCGGTTAACCGGTACCGCTCCTGCAGCAGGGAGGCGTAACGGGGGCGCACCAGATCCAGGAATTTGACGGATAGCGTATAGATGTCAAGGATATCATCCTGAATGGAACCGATGCAGGCGATTCTGACGCCTACCTCCGGATCCTCGAATTTGGGCCAGAGAATACCGGGTGTATCCAGAAGCTCGGTCTGTGACCCCAGGCGGATCCACTGCTCGGCCCTGGTCACGCCGGGCTTATTGCCCGTCCTGGCAGCTTCCGCACGCCCGCTCAGGCGGTTGATCACGGTGGATTTTCCGACATTCGGAATACCCGTTACCATCAGCCGGAGCCTGCGTCCCTCGCGTCCGCGTTCTCTCTCCCGCTGCAGCTTGTCTCCGCAGAGCTCGAGCGCCAGTGGCTCGATCTGGCGGATACCTTTGCCGTGCAGCGCGTCGATCATGACCGTTCCGAAGCCCTGATTCTGATACCATCGGGCCCAGTCCGCCGAGCAGACAGGGTCTGCCAGATCGGCTTTATTCATGGCAATAATGCGGGGACGCCTGGCCCAGAGCTCGTCCAGATACGGATTCTTGCTGCTGTATGGGATACGGGCGTCGACGACCTCGACCACCAGATCGACCAGCGCTATGCTTTCCTGCATCTTGCGCCGGGTTTTGGCCATATGCCCCGGAAACCATTGTATCTCCATATAATACCTCTCTTCCGGCCGGCAGAAGCATTCTGCGGCCCGCTGTGCCGCGCAATCATCACGGCCCCACTGCCATAAACGGCCAGTTTACTGAAATGCCCCAGAGGTCATCCCCTCCGGGGCACGGGTATCCTTATGTGATTACTTTGAACTGACTGAGCGGCCAGTAGCGGAAAGCGGCCTTGCCGACAATCGCGCTGCGCGAAACCGCTCCGACGACCGTATAACGGCTGTCTTTGCTGTTGTCGCGATTATCACCCATGACAAAATAACTCTTGTCCGGGACGATAAAGGGGCCGGTCATGTCACCTGTCTTAAGCGTCGGCACGGAGAGATAAGCCGATTCATCATAGCGTTTGCCGTTGATATAGACTGAACCGTCGATGATCTCGATCGTATCGCCGGGCATGCCGATGATGCGCTTGATCAAGAGTTCCTCTTCGTTCTTGAACTCGTTATACCACTTGAAAACGATGACATCGCCGCGGTGCGGCTCCGTGAAACGATAGATGAATTTGTTCATCAGAACACAGTCGCCGTTGACAAGCGTCGGAGACATGGAAGAACCGTCCACGGTGCAGTTCTGAGCCACAAAAGTGATCAGCAGCCACACCAGCGCGATCGCGATCAGGATATCTTTGGACCAGATCAGGACGCCCTTAAAAATCGTCCAGGCCTTGCCGTGCTCTTTGATCTCCATCTCGGTGCTCTGAGCAGGCTTCGCCTTGCGCTTGGCAGAAGACGAGGACTTCTTGCCGGAAGATTTACCGGAAGATGCCGTGCGGCGGGAAGAAGTCTTAGGCTTGGTGGGTTCGGGTTCCTCTGCGGCGCTCTTATCCTCTTCGAAAAAGGAATCCAGATAGTCGGATTCGGCGGGCTTGGGCTCTGCAGGCTTGGCCTGCTCGGCTCCGCTCGCGACCGAATCAAAATCAAATTCCAGCAGATCCGACAGATTCGCCGTGTCGCGGCCGGAAGCGCGTTTGTTCGTCTGATTATTCATATTAATCCTCAATCGATCCCTTATATGGTCTGTCCGCATGGCCGCGGGCCGGTATGTCCGGGCGGATACGCGGATCATTCTCTGAAAAACGAAACGGGCAGTTTGCGCCTGCCCGTTTTGAATTTGCCGAAACCGGAGCGCAAAGATCAGATCTTTTCTTTAACCTTTGCCGCCTTACCAACGCGGTCACGCAGATAATACAGTTTCGCACGGCGAACCTTACCTCTGCGAACGACCTCGATATGGTCGATCACCGGAGAATGCAGCGGCCAGGTCTTCTCAACGCCGACACCGTAGGACATACGACGAACCGTAAAGGTCTCGCGGATGCCGCCGTTCTGGCGCTTGATCACCGTACCCTCAAACATCTGGATACGTTCACGGGCTCCTTCTTTGATGCGGGCGAATACACGAATGGTATCACCGATTCTGAAAGCCGGAATCCCTTCCTTAAGCTGCTCATTCTCAATCTGACGAATGATTTCCTGATTCATAACAAACTCCTCCTCATCATAGCGGCTCTTAATACAGAGTGATCCCGGATCCTCTATCGTAACAGCGGAGCGGCCGTAGTAATAGGGGCGCCTCCCGCGGGAGGTCGCCGACTGCCGGCTCTACCGGCAGACTTAACAGAAGTATTTTATCACAAGTCAGGGAAGAATGCAAGCATTATTTTTATTTTTTGGCAAAAAGCAGGGGCAAAATGTCCCGATAACTTACAGACGTCGTGCGGCCTGGACCACCCAGCCGATCCGTTTTTCCTGAAGATCATTATGCAGGCTGCAGTCCGCTCCCAGAATGTATCCGCTGTGGCCGCCCTGCCCGATCAGGGACGCAGTCTCGGCCTCCACCTCTTCACGCGAAGCCGTATACAGCAGGCTGCCGGGGCGGTTGTCAAAGCCTCCCCAGACCGTCGCGCCGAAATGCTTCCTGGCTTCTGCAATGTCCATAATGTCAATGTATCTGGACCAGCTGATGACTGGAGCATGATAGTCCTCCCAGACCGAGAGGCGGTTTGGGATCTCTTCCCAGGCGCAGAAATGGATCGCATTCATTTTGCTGAGTGAATTGGCATAGTGAAGAACCTCCAGATCCGAAGGAGTGACCCAGTCACGGTATTCCTCCGCGGTAAAGCGGTCGACCTCGCCATTCTGCACGCTGTAGAAAATACCGTCCACACCGGCCTCCTCGATCAGTCCTTTAACGAGAAGCTTCTGGTCCTCGGCGACCACCCGGCAGGCATACTTCATCGCTTCTGGATTCTCGCGGATCAGATTCATCATCATCGGATAGCCGATTTTCAGACGGATGCAGGAAAGAGGGACAAAAACGAGGTACAGGGAGACGCATTCCCTGCCCAGGGCTTTTACGACCTTGGCAGTGCGCTCGATCTGTCCGCGGATATGCGGATGATTCGGCCCGAGCGGCTCGATCTTAAACAGATCCTCCGCATGCCCGATCCCGTCCAGTACAGGTGATGGCCAGGTAAAATACTTATCTCCGGAAAGCTTCATGAAATCCACGTCGGTCCTGCGGTAGAAGCCTGCCTGATACTCCGCGAACAAATCATCGTCAACCCAGTATCTGCTCGGCACATGCGTCCACATGCAGACCGGAACATGATCCGTCTCCCGGCCCATAAAAGCCGCTGTTACACGTTCTCTTTTGTTCATCAGAATACGCTCCTTATGGATTTATATTACTTTTTGCCTAAGTTGTCAGGCATGTACCAGTATGAATGCATCCCGCTCATATAGCAGAGTCCGCCCTTTGGCACCTGCCTCAGCGCATTATAAATATTTATATAGTCCCCGGCGCCGCTTCCAATTGCGATCGCACCGAAGAAGCCGAACCACACGGGCAGTCCGAAAGCGAAATACGCAATATACGGAATAAAGCCGAAAACGATATTCGGCAGAATCGACATAAAGACAAAGCGTGCCTTGCTCATGGATTCCGTACCCACCACAAAGGCCATGCCCTTCTTTAGATAAGTAAAGAAATACACTTCTTCGCGAAAGCAGCTCGCGTGCAGCAGTTCGTGGATCGGCACCGAGGCCAGATAAACTGCCACCAGGATCAGCATATTCCTTGCGAAATAAAAGGGGTCGTTATGGGCCGCGGCCGTAAAGAGCGGATTAAACAGAGGGATCATGAGTATGATCATGAGCACGCCTCCGAGAACATTCGCGACAACAGCCAGCTTTTTCATACTGTCAAATTCGCGGAACTGGACCGCGCCTTCCACCTCTCGCTTGGGAAGCTTCTCCAGGTCGCCGTCGAACTCTCTCATAAACTTAAGCTTCATTTTTGCCTCCACGATAAATGTATCCTGTACCAATTGAAAGGCGAGTGCTACTAAACGTTCCGATATGAATCTACTCAGAAGAAGGCCCGTATTCTTCGGATTCTGCCAGCAGCCTTCGGTAAATCTTTGCCTCTTCCTTACTCATCCGCGCAGGGTCGATCAGATCGGGACGTTTCCGCATCGTGGTACGCATGGATTGCTCCAGCCTCCACTTGCGGATATTCTCATGATGGCCTGAAAGAAGAACTTCGGGGACCTCCCTGCCATGGTATTCGCGCGGTCTGGTGAACTGGGGATACTCAAGATACATTCCGGAGAATGACTCATCCTCGGCGGAGTCGTCGTTGCCGAGTACCCCCGGCACCAAGCGCGAAACCGCGTCCATGACCACCAGTGCGGGCAGTTCTCCGCCTGTCAGGACATAATCGCCGATGGAGATCTCATCCGTGACGATCTCATCGATCACGCGCTGGTCGATCCCTTCATAGTGGCCGCAGAGCAGGATCAGATCCTCCTCAGCCGCCAGTTCCCGCGCGATTTCCTGCGAAAAAGGCCTGCCCGCAGGCGTCATAAAGACGACACGGGTTTTGCGAATACCCTCTCCCTGTTCGGATGCGATCTTCTGCGAAACCGCTTCCCAGGCCTCGTACACCGGAGGAGCCTGCATCACCATGCCCGCTCCGCCGCCGAACGGTGCGTCGTCCACGTGAAGCTGCTTATTGTGCGAAAAATCCCGGATATTGACTGCCTCCACACGGATCAGCCCGTCCGCGATGGCTCTCCCCAGGATGCTGTGGGAGACGCCCTGCAGGATCATTTCCGGAAAAAGAGTCAGTACGTGAAATCTCATACCGGATCACCGTCCCTCAGTCCGGGCAGCAGATGCACTGTGATCAGATCCTGTTCCAGATCCACTCCCACCAGACAGTCGCGGATAAAGGGAATCAGGAGTTCTTCACCATCCTTTACTGCCACCATTACATAATTGCTGCCGGTCTCCATCATCTCCTCCACAATGCCCAGGTCTTCACCTTCGTCCGAGACGATCCGCATCCCGATCAGATCCGCCACATAGTACTCGTTTTCCTCAAGAGGAAGCGCGTCCTTGCGCCCGACCCAGAGAGACCGGTCTTTCAGCGTCTCGGCTGTATTGCGGTCGTTAATGCCCTCGAATTCCAGCAGAACCATGTTTTTCTGGAAAGCTACGCGGCGCAGGCGGTAGGTTCCGGCAATGTCGTCCGAGCCGGGCAAACTGTAATAAACCTCTTTGATCCGCTGAAAGCGGGACGGATCATCCGTCACAGGATAAACGCGAACACCGCCGCGGATCCCGTGGGCCGCCGTTATAATCCCTACGCGAAAAAACTGCTGCATCGATCTTTACTCCTTTTCATCTCCTGAGAGCCGTATCCATTATGACCGTACACCTTACCGCGATCTATCCAGGCCGGTCCGCACTTCTCATTAACATTAGTATTATATCATGCTCCGGCCGCTTACGCAAGCCTTTCCGGATATACAAAAACCCCGCCTCCCTTCCTGAGGCGGGATGCGTCAGACGCAGCCGGCCGCATAGCAGCGGGATCGGGGCTTTTCCTTAAATGATGTCGATAATAATCTTCTCGTCCGTCTTCATACCGGCTGCCTTGACAACCGTACGGATCGCGCGGGCAATGCGTCCCTGCTTGCCGATCACCTTGCCCATATCGGACTCGGCGACCTTGAGCTCCAGATGCACAGTGTCGTCCTTCAGCGTCTCGTTGACAACAACTTCTTCGGGATGATCCACTAAAGCCCTTGCAATCATCTCAACAAGTTCCTTCACGGCGTACCTCCTTAGTTGATGCCGGCAGTCTTCATCAGCATCTGCACTGATTCGGTCGGCTGAGCGCCCTGGGCCAGCCACTTCTTCGCCTTCTCCTCGTCAATCTTGATTACAATGGGATTCTTAGTAGGATCATAATAACCGATTTCCTCGATGAAACGTCCGTCACGCGGAGAACGCTCGTCAGCAACGACTACACGGTAAAAAGGATTGCCCTTGGAACCCATTCTTCTCAGTCTGATCTTAACCATTCTTGTCACCTCATATGTTGATTTTAGTATTTATGAAACCCTGCCCTGCAGGTGATCCATCAAGTGAATGCGGGACGGATCTGAGATCCGAATCCCGGCTTAAAAACCGAAGGGATTCTTGCCGCCTCCAAGGCCGCCGAAGCCTCCGAAACCGCCGAAGCGTTTGCGTTTGCCCTTGCCTTTGACCATGCCGGTCATCTGCTTCATCATGCTCTTGCCCTGTTCGAACTGCTTCAGCATCTGATTCAGTTCCTGGATCGTGACGCCCGCTCCGCGCACGATACGGCGCTTGCGGGACGCGTCCAGCAGCTGGGGATTGCGCCTCTCACGCGGGGTCATGGAATTGATCATGGCCTCCACTCGTTTGAAAGCGCCCTCGTCGATATCCGTGTCCTTGATCTTGCCGGACATACCCGGAATCATCTGCAGCAGATCGGACATATTACCCATCTTTTGAACGGATTTGAGCTGATCCAGATAATCCTCCAGATTGAAATCATTGGACATCATACGCTGGGTCATCTTCTCAGCCATATCCTGATCAAAAGCCTCCTGGGCTTTTTCGATCATGCTGAGCACGTCTCCCATTCCAAGGATACGGGAGGCCATGCGGTCCGGGTAGAAGGGCTCGATATCCGTGACTTTCTCGCCAACGCCGGCGAACTTAATGGGTTTGCCGGTTACCGCACGGATCGAAATCGCGGCGCCGCCGCGGGTATCGCCGTCCAGTTTGGTCAGAATGACACCGGTGATCTCAACCATCTCGTCAAACTGCCTGGCGACGGTGACCGCGTCCTGACCGGTCATGGCGTCCACGACCAGCAGCGTCTCGGACGGATGTGTGTTGTCGCGGATGCGGCAGATCTCATCCATCATGACTTCGTCGACATGCAGACGACCGGCAGTATCCAGGATCACAATGCCGCAATCGTTCTCGGAAGCGTACTGAACGCCCCGTCTGGCGATTTCGACCGGATCCACATTCGTCCCCAGATCAAAGACCGGTACGCCAACACTCTCACCCACAATACGCAGCTGCTTGGCCGCGGCGGGACGATAGATATCGCAGGCAACCAGCAAAGGCTTCTTGCCCTGCTTCTTAAGATACCCGGCAAGCTTGGCCGCCATGGTCGTCTTACCTGCACCCTGCAGACCCAGAAGCATGATCACGGTGGGCGGCTTGCTGCTGTAATGGATGGTCGTATTCTCCTCATCACCCAGCAGGTGGATCAATTCGTCATTCACGATCTTAATGACCTGCTGACCGGGCGTCAGGCTTGCCAGAACGTCCTGACCGGTTGCTCTGGATTCCACCGTCTTGACGAAATCCTTGACGACCTTAAAGTTGACGTCGGCCTCCAGAAGCGCCAGTTTAACTTCGCGGAGAGCGTCCTTCACGTCCTTTTCCGTTAATACTCCTTTGCTGCGGAGCTTTTTGAAGACATCCTGCAGCTTGCTACTGATTCCTTCAAATGCCATGAAAGGCCCTCCTTTCTGAATGATAGAGGTTATACGTCCGCCCTGAGCGACCGGGTCTCCTGCTCGATCTCGGCCAGGATCTCCTTCACCCCATCGGGCAGCTGATCCTCCATCCTGCAGATCCGTTCGAGCAGAGAGCCTACCCTGCCAAAACGTTCCTCCTGATGCAGAAAACGCTCCACCAGATGCAGCCGTTCCTCGTACCCGCGCAGCTTGTTCTCGCTGCGGCGGATCAGGTCATGCACAGCGGCACGGCTGGTACCCCGGGAGGCAGCTATCTCAGCCAGAGAAAGATCCTCGAAATAGTACATCTGCAGGATCTGCTGCTGATCCTCGGTAAGCAAGGCTCCGTAAAAATCATACAGTCTGCCGCTCTCTAAGAGATCTTTCATCCTAGTCCCTCCCTGCCGTCAAGCATTTCTCCTTGACAGCTTGACCAGTATAACATGCTTTTGTGTGCTTGTCAAGCGTCCCTGTAAAAATATTTGCATATTTCGGCGATTTATTTTATAATGCAGGCAGAGACTGTTACAAAGGAGGTCGCATCGATGCATGAACATTTTAATCCGGCGGACGCCAATCTGCTGGCACGCCGTTATCTGGACAGCCTGTTGATCGAAGAACGGCTGGTGGACGCACAGGTCCCCGACCTGACCCTGGAGCTGTGGGGAGAGACCTTTGCTTCACCTGTCATGACACCTGCTTTTTCCCACCTGAAGCCATACGCGGAGGGACGCGAGAGCGGAATGTTGGAATACTCCAGAGCAGCTGCGGAAGCAAACCTGGTAAACTGGGTCGGTATGATGGAGAATGATGACTATCAACGTATCCTCTCCACCGGAGCCAGAACCATACGGATCATCAAGCCCTATGCCGACCGGGATAAAGTGCTGGATCAGCTGGCCTGCGCCGCGCGGGGCGGATCCTTGGCCGTGGGTATGGATATCGACCATATCTTCGGCAAAGACGGCTATGATGTTGTGCTGGGAGAGCCCATGACCCGCCAGACCATGGATGACCTGAAGAATTATGTGGCCGCTACACCTCTGCCCTTTGTTGTCAAAGGCGTACTGAGCGTTCAGGATGCCGTCAAATGCGCCGAAGCGGGTGTCAAAGGCATTGTGGTAAGCCATCATCACGGCCGGCTCCCCTACGCTCTGCCGCCGCTTATGATCCTGCCGCATATTGCCAAAGCCCTGAGCGGAAGCGACGTAAAAATCTTTGTGGACTGTGCGATCGAACGCGGAGCCGACGTCTTCAAAGCACTTGCTCTGGGTGCGAATGGCGTCAGTCTGGGCCGGCACATGCTTCCTGCTCTGCAGGAGGGCGGCGTTGACGGGCTGAAAGCTTATTTCGCCGGTATCCATCAGGAGCTTGCCTTCATCATGGGCTTTACCGGCTGCTGCACGCTGAGCGATCCGGAGCCCTCCATGCTCTGGCATCACGGGAGTCCCTTAGAATAAAATGCTTTCTGACATAAAGCCCGGGGCGGCACTCTGTAAAAAGTGCTGCCCCGGGCTTTTTATACCGACCTACCAGCCTCCTGTGTCAGATTGTTATTACCACTCGATATACCGGCAGTCCGACGGTTTCAGTTCGATCTCTTTGCTCTTTCCCCCGTATCGTACTACGGTGCGCTGCGCCTGCTCCGTCAGGTTGCTGACCGCCATGCAGTGTGAAGCCGGATAGTATACGGCCTCGGTACATGGATTCCCGCTCTCCGGCATATCGACCTTGCCGAAACGGCGGCACTCCGCTTCTTGCAAGAGTGCCCGCAGCAGGCTGATGCCCTCCGGGGACCAGCTGAAATCGGACAGATAGATACCGCAGCCTTTGCCGAAAGGATGTTCACTAAATACGATCCGGCCGTCCTTTGCCTTGTAAACCTCGGTAGAGGCATCCGTCAGATACAGTTCCGGTTTGCCCTCCCAGTCAAGGCGATCGGTAAATGCTTTCATCCGGTCGTCCGGCTTCTCCGTAAACGGTCTTTTGCCATGACAGATCCTCTCTCCGCGGTCCAGATCCACGCCCAGCACCGGCGCCATCCGGAAACGATAGGTATATCCTTCCGTTGCGGAAGGCTCTCCTACACCTAGCAGTATGCCGCCCTCCGCGGCCCAGGCCGTCAGTCTGCTGACCACTTCCGTATCCTGCCAGGCGCTGCCGCCGCTCCAGGCATCGCCTTCACGGCCTGCATTGATGATCAGCTGGTACTTCGACAGGTCCACTCTCTTAACATCGTCAAAACTGATAAAGTCCACGTCAACGGGCAATCCCGAAAGTGCTTCATTCAGATGGATCAGAGCATGGCGGTAGGTCTCGTGGAAATGACCGGAGAGTGTCCAGGAGCGCAGCCTCCCCCATGTATGCAGCACGGCCACTCTGCTGCGGAGCTTCAGGGGACCGCCCTCTGCGTGCAGTTTTTTGATCAGCCGGAATTCCCGCAGCATATCCCAGATCGTATCGTTAAAGTCATCGAAGCCTATGGTCAGGTGCAGATAGCCGCCCAGCCCCAACCTGTCCACGCATTGCTGCAGCAGCGCGCGGCGGATATGGATCCAGTACCGCAAAGTCTCGGCCGCAGGATCCCCTCCAGGTGCGAAAGAAGGCTTTCCTTCCAGGCCGACGGGGAATAAATACGGATGCAGGCGCAGCTCGTGCGTCACATTCGGCACCCCGGCACACAGCCGCACCTCGAATCCGGAAAAAACACATTTGATTAGCCCGTCAAAGCCGATATCCTTAAAATGCCTGCCGTACGGCTCCATGCCGACCCAGCTGTCATCATAGAAAACATATGCTTTTTTGCCGAATTCATGCACGATCCCCACCAGCTCGTGGGCAAAACCCGTGACAAAACGATGCACAAAAGCCATCCAGTCTTTCTTATGATCCGTCGGAGGCATATGGGTCACCTGCAGCTTGCCCTGGTGAATAAAGTCCTCCGCGCACAGGGCATACCCGTACTCCTGCTCGAACAGACGGAGCGCCAGAGGGCTGACGGTAAAGTCATAAGATCCCCAGTCGGTATACAGATTGCGGAAGATCTCCTCCGCTCCCCAGATCCAGACAAAATTATAAAAGAGCGAGGTAAAGCGGACGACCGTCGTCTGCGGGTGGGCTTCACACCAGCTTCTCATCCAGCGGCGCAGATATTCGGCTGCCTCCGGATAGCGCGGATCCAGCTGCATCAGATGTTCTTTGTCCCACGAATTGGTCGTATGGTTATACATGGAGATCTCTTCCCAGATGCGGTAGGCCAGGAAGCTGACGCTGTACTGATGCCAGGGCGTACAGCCCTTAATGCACACACTTCCGGTTTCCCGATCATAACTCCACTGCTCCACGGGGACCTCTTCTTCGGTGGTCCGGTCAAATACCTGCCAGTAAGCCATGCTCTCAGGCGAATCATTCACCTCAAACTGCTCCCTGAAAAACTGCTCCAGCAGATCGATCCTGAGCTCCTCAGACTCGGCCGTCACAGGCCCCGCCATCAGGAAACTCTGCTGCCGGCATGTAGGATGCTCGCGGATCCAGGCGTTGTGATCACGAATCACGCACACCGTCGAATAGATCCCGTAACCCGCCTGCAGAATCTCCGGTGAAAGACTGGTCCCGTCGCTGTCACGGATGACATCGGCACCCCATTTTTCCGCAAGATGCAGCGTCAGCTCCTCATACCCCGCCTCGCCGGGCAGCGTAAAGGAACCTCTGTTCAGATCAAACTCTTCCATTATGTCATGTTCCTCCCCTCGGCATCATCAGAAAAAAGCGCCGGACAACGCCGGCGCTTCGATTCAAGCGACAATTAGGCCAGTACTTCCTTCACTGCCTCGGCGATCTTCTCGCACTTGCAGTCTCTGAAGAAATACTCTTTGAAATGCTCACCGGACAGAGCTCCCTTAACCAGCTCACGATCCGCGTTCTTCAGAATATAGACCATATCCTGATGAGTTACCTTCTTAAGCTCGTCCAGGATCTTCTTGTTGCGCTGCTCGGGAACCACGCGCTCCGGAGGATATCCGCCGCCGCCGGGCTGGCAGAAAAGCTTCTCAAAGATATACTGGAGCTTGAGCTCGCCGCCCCATCCGAAGTTCTCAGCGAAAGGAATGGCAAGGCAGTTGCCGTCATTGACCTGGCTGAACAGGTAGGCATCCAGAGCCGTCTGCGCATGTCCGCAGAGTACGCCGGGCATGGAGTTGCAGGCCAGCATCGCGCCCATACCGGTTCCGCAGCCGGTAATCACAAAGTCAGCCGCTCCGGAGTTCAGCAGAACACCGGCCAGAATACCGTTCTGGACATAGGTCAGCTGCGCTTCATCATTCGCACTGTACATTCCGTAATTAACTACTTCATGGCCCATGGGCTCGACAACCTTCTTTAATGCCGTTACGATCAGTTCGTTCTTAGCCGCCTGGCTGTTTTCATTAATCAGAGCAATCTTCATATGACCTCTCCTTTGTAAGATGAAATATTGCGTCCCTTAACGCTACGGTTATTATAGCATAAATCCGGACGGTTGCAAATACTTTTTTGGCTTTTTAAAGCCTCTTTTTTACCTGCGGTAACAGGCCGCAAGCTTTTCGAAACTATCCAGCGAGCGCTCCACGGTCTGCCTTGACACGCAGAAGGCCAGCCTGAAATAACCCGGGCCCATAAAGGCGCTGCCCGGCACCAGAAGCAGGCGGTATTCCTTGGCCCTGGCACAGAATGCTTTGTCATCGGGCTCCAGGCTCTTCGGGAACATGTAGAACGCGCCCTGCGGCGGAATAAAGTCAAACCCCATACGTGAAAGCTCACGGCAGAGGATCTCGCGGTTCTCGCGGTAGACCGACATGTCGGACGCCAGATCCGCCGTCCGGCCGATCACACGCTGGAACAGGGACGGTGCGTTGACAAAGCCAAGGATCCGGTTTGCAACGGAAGCGGCGGCAACGGTCTCCACAAAGTCTTCCACTTCGGAAGGAATGACGAGGTAACCGATCCGCTCACCCGGCAGCGAAAGGGATTTGCTGTAGGAGTAGCCCACCAGCGTGTTCTCATAGAAGCTTGGCAGGTAGGGAACTTCCACATTCTCGAAAACGATCTCGCGGTAGGGCTCATCCGAGATCAGATAGATCACATGGCCGATCTCCCGGGACTTGCGGCGCAGCAGATCCGCGAGCTCCCCGATCTGCGCGGCGGAATACACCACACCGGTCGGATTGTTGGGAGAGTTCAGGATAAGCGCTTTGGTCCTCGGCGTGATGAGCGCCTCGGCCGCCTCCAGATTCAGCGAAAAATCAGCCGTCGGGGAAACGACCACGGGCACACCGTCAAAATTCGTAATATAATGATTATACTCCACAAAGTAAGGCGCGAAAATCAGCACTTCATCTCCCGGCTCCAGAATCGTCTTGAGCGCGACATTCAGGCCGCCGGCAGCGCCCACCGTCATGATCAGATTCCCGGCCGTAAAATGCGTACCGAAGCGGCGGTTGAGCGATGCGGCGATCGCGGACCTCACGTCCTCGTAGCCGGCATTGCTCATATAGCCATGTACCATCATTTCGGGTTCGTTCCGAAGGATATCGATCGCACTTTCCGCAACTTTGGCAGGCGGGGGTGTGCAGGGATTGCCTAATGAAAAATCATAGACATTTTCCGCGCCGAACTGTGCCGCCATCTTTTTGCCGTCTTCGAACATAGCCCGGATCACCGATCCGTTTTGGACCAGCGACCGCATTTTATTTGAAATCATGGATTAGTTCCCCTTCCTCCCGTAATAAACTCACTCCACGCGGTTGCTCTCACGGATAAACGCGTTCAGCTTATCCAGCGCGGCGCCGCTGTCGATCAGCTGTTCGGCCATACGGACACCGTCCGCCATGGTCTCGGTTTTGCCCGTAATATAGATGGCCGCGCCGGCGTTCAGGCAGACAGCCTGACGCTTGGGACCGCGCTCCTCACCATTCAGGATGCTGAGCGTGATCGCCGCGTTCTCCTCCGGCGTACCACCGGCCAGATCCTCGCGGCGGCAGCGTTCGTAGCCGAAGTGCTCCGGAATGATCGTATAATAGCGATAGCGGCCGTTTTTGATCTCGCAGACACTGGTCGGTGCACTCATGGAGATCTCGTCCAGCTTATCCTGTCCGTAGACGACCATGCCCCTCTCCACGCCCAGATTATGCATCACGCGTGCAAGAGGCTGCACCAGCACCTCGTCATAAACCCCCATCAGCTCCATATTGGCGCCGGCGGGATTGGAAAGAGGCCCCAGAATATTAAAGATCGTGCGGATCCCGAGCTCTTTCCAGACCGGGATCACATATTTCATCGCGATATGGTAATTCTGCGCGAATAGGAAGCAGATACCGATCTCATCCAGCATCTCGGCGCTGCGCTCCGGCGATATCGTAATATTGACACCCAGCGCCTCGAGCACATCCGCCGCACCGCACTGGGAAGAAGCGGCCCGGTTGCCGTGTTTGGCCACGGGAATGCCGGCGGACGCCGTCACGATCCCGGATGTGGTAGAAATATTAAAGGAATTGGCTCCGTCTCCTCCGGTCCCGACGATTTCCAGGACATCCTTGTCATGCAGCAGACGGACGCAGTGGGACCGCATGCCCGAAGCAGAAGCAGTGATCTCGTCGATCGTCTCCCCCTTCATCATCAGTGCCGTCAAATAGGCAGCCATCTGGACCTGACTGGTTCTGCCGTCCATGATCTCATTCATGACGGCTTCGGCCTCCGCATAGGTCAGATTCTGCTTGCGGGTCAATTTCATGATGGCTTCTTTTATCATGATGAATTCCTCCCTGTTCTGAATTCAACTGCCATTCTTTTGGATTATTATACATTGAATCCGATGATTCTGTCAATAGCTGGAGCACAATTTGCCTGTCCGGATCCATGTCCGTAGCCCGGGCGGTGATTACTCCCGTATATTGTTCTCTGTGCCTTCGCTACTGATCGGCGCGTAAAAAGCCATGGGCGCCGGAGCGGTATAGATGCAGTCTCTGAGGGAGGTGATCTCCGCGGAATCTCCTTCATAGAAGAGATAGAGGCCGCAGACGCCGCCTGCAAAGAGGATCCGCTCATGGATGCCGCGGGCAGCTTCCATCAGAACGTCGTTTTCGTTCACCGGAACATAGGCCGAATCCAGGTAGATCGTGCCGTAGCTGGCGCAGTGATCCACACTGCCGTTATGCAGGAAGCCGATGACGCCGCCAAGAGCGGGCCCACCCATGATCAGCAGCTCCGCGCCGTCCGCGCGGTTGCCGGATTCCTCTTGATAGCTCGTCTTGGGAAGGGATTCGCTGTCATATATTTTTGCTGCGTCGCCGTGCAGAATATCCCCTTCATTCCGGCAGTTCGTGACATGGAAGCACTTGCCCGTATAGGTATTGTAATTGCTGAACTGCGTATCTCCCAGAATACCTCCGGCGCGAACGGTGTCCGCCACGACCAGATTGCCACGGTTGATACAATTTTCAATCGTCACGCAGGTCTCGCAGCTGCGGAGGCTCCCGACGATTCCACCGAGGCCGAGGGAACTGCCCGCACCGTGAATACTGCCGGTATTCTCACATTCTGTGATGTGCAGCGGATAGTCTTTGCCGTCTCCGACATAGACAGAGAAGCCGAAATAATCGCAGAGAATGCCGCCGGCATGTCCGTTATCCGTTGTCACGCTGACGCTGTTGCTGCAATTTCCAATCGTGGTCGGCTGCTCACAGGATTCCACCTGAGCAATTATTCCTGCTGCCATATCTCCCGAATGCACGTTTCCGTGATTATGACAGTCCATGATCTCCCAGCCGATCTGGCTGGAAATCGTGCCGACGATCCCCGCCGTATAACTATTACCGGTAATAGCCCCTTCATTCGAGCACCCGGAAAGATGCAGAGCGACGTGGTTATCGTCCTCATTATAACGGGAGGAGCCAAAGACGAAGCCGACCAGACCGGCAGCTTCCCGATTGCCCGTGCTCGTGATATCGCCGGAATTGATGCAGTCAGTAATGAAGAGTTCCCCTTCCGGATGATTTACGCCGTCCGTGAGATCCGAGTCGCGGTCACTCAGGGAAACCTTAAATATCAGCCCGCTTCCGCCCGCGGCGCCCAGATCGATATCCGCGTTGTTCCTGCAGCCGGTGATGCGGCAGTCCAGACCATTGAGCACATTATAAATCAGGCCGGCGGCGTAAGTATTTTCTGTCAGCACCCCTTCCGCTTCAAAAACCGCGTTTGAAGTACAGTTCTGAATCAGCAAATGATCGCCGGAGGCCGTTCCGATCAGGCCGCCTGCGCAGCAGCCATCTGTCAGAACGATCGTGCCGCTGAAATCGCAGCCGCTCACGCTCCCGTCCGCATACCCGATCAGGCCGCCCAGATCAAAAACCGGATTCTGACGGACAATAATTCCGGCGGTGGACGAACAGTTCTCTATCGTGCTATTGCTTACATGTGCCGCAAGACTGCCCAGATAATTCGGCCTTCCGTCAACAATGATAAGCGAGTCCCTGATCGCCAGATTCCTGACCGTTCCGTTTGTGATCACGCCGAAGAGACCGGGTGCAGAGCCGTCGCTGTACGAGTTCATGTCGCCGCCGTCATAAACCGGCGCAAGGTACATTCCGGAAATTGTATGGCCGTTACCGTCAAACGTCCCCCGGAAGCCAGAAACGGTCTCTCCGATGGGCTTCCAGTGCCCTGCAGGCGCTTTCTGTGCCCAGTTTGCGAAGTCGGTCAGATCGTTCAGTTTGATATCCTCTGTCAGAATATAGCACGCCCGGGCATAATGATCGTCCTGATCCCGCAGGTTCACCAGATAGCAGAGACGCGCAAGCTGTTCGGCCGTCGCGATCCGGAATGGGTCTGATTCGGTACCCGTGCCGCCTGCGAAATCATCCGCAACCGTGTATCCTTCCGGGCCGGGATTGATGACCCGCTCTTCTTTGGACGATTCAGCCTTCGACGGCGAAGCGTCTGAATGTGCACCGGACGGATTCCCTCCGCATCCGGCAAAAATCAGCAGGAGGACAAGCAGCAGACAAAAACCTTTTTTCATGGAATGAATGTCCTTTCGTTATAAAATGTATCAGTCGGACCCTGTATAATCGTTTTTCCAGGCTTCGCTGATCTGTTTGTATTTGCTGAGGCTCGAGCCCGCGTTCCACGGAATGAAGCCTCCCGTCAGCCCAGCGTCATAGAGGGCCTGGGCTTCGGCTTTGATCTTGGAAGCATCGTATTCCACGACCGGATTCCAGTATGGTGTGTCATAACCCGTGATCCATGTGCGGGGAACGGCGGGTGTGGGGATCTCGGTCTGGCGTTCGGCCGCTTTGAGCGCCCACTGGTACACGGTCGGGTACGGATCCGTCCACATATCGACGGATGTGGAAAAATGATCCGTATACGGCATGGAGCTGATCGCGTCCACGACATTGGAGATCGCTGGCCAATACTGTCCCGGTGCGGACACATAGGTGTTGGAGCATTCGCCGAAAACATCGACCGATACATAAACGCCCCGTTCATGCAGCTGATCGCAGACGTAGAACAAAAAGTTCTGGATGGTCTGGGCTTTTTCCTCATCATAGGCATTACGGAAATCCGTCTTGCCTTCCGCACTCATACTGTAGGCATAGTCGGGGAAGCGCACATAATCGAACTGTATCTCGTTGAAGCCGCATTTTTCGACCGCTTCGATCGCCAGACGACAATTGTACTCCCACGCGTCGCGGTTATACGCGGACACCCATTTCTCACTGGTCACATCGGTGAGGATGCAAGCCTCCGGATGATCCGCGGCGAAGGCCCAATCGTTGAAGACAACGATCCGTCCGATCACGTAGAGTCCGTTATCCTGAAGTTTGCTGACGGCTGCGGCATAGTCCTCCGCCGTCGCGTAGGCGTCTGCATAGCCTGTCGGACAGGCCTCGCGCGCCGCGTCCGCGGCAAAGCCAAGATAGCCGTCCTTGATATCCAGTACCACTGCGTTCACGCCGCTCTCGCGGATGATGGCGAGGTAATCATCAAGGGAGAAGATCGTCCGCGCGTTCAGATACATGGTCCGGGCATCCTCACAGAACGGATTATCCTCAAACACAGGTTTTTCGACCGGATAGTAATCCAGATGGCCGCCCTCTCCGCCGTAAAGCTCAAAGGTATGCCGGCGGTCTTTGTGGATATCATATTCGCCGTGTTCATTGTAGGGAGGCTCAGCCTCCGCAAAGGTCGTAACCATGTATTTCGCATAAACCCAGCCGCTATTTTCCCCCTGCTGTACCCGGTACATGTGGACGGAGCCGTCCGGATTCAGGTAATCATAGCCGAGGACATCCAGTTTATCCGTTTTTTTGGCCAGCCCGGCAATGCCCGCGTCATCCGGGGCGGTCAGGATCGTCGCTGGTGTTCTGGCATAGATACTTTTCTCAAGGACGACTTCATCCGGGTTCTCCGCGAGCATACCGGTCATGATCAGGTATTCCTGTCCTTCCCAGAGGATTCCGGTGTACATCGACTGTTCCTCCCAGGCTGAAGGTTCCGCGATAATCCGCTCCACTTCGGTGCCGCGCGGGCAGAGGGTCTTTTCATAAAGCTGGCGGTCCGTCATCCGGTACAGCTCAATCTGAGGCCGGTCAGAGGCCAGGAAGGCTTTGACATAACGGGGTTCGAAGCTGCTCTCCTCTGGCAGACTTTCTGCCGCGGATTCCTGTGACGGGCTCTCCTCCGCTGATGTGATCACACTGTCGGCGGGCACCGAAGTCTCTGTTGAAACCGGATCCCCACCCGTGCAGCCCGCAAGCAGGCAGCAAAGCAGGATCAGCGCGATCAGCACCCTGCCTGTCCTCCCCATTAAACGGTGCATAAACAATTCTCCTCCATCAAAACAATTCTCTCAAACAGGCTAATGATAACACGAATAGGCTTTTAAGTCAAGCAAACACTCTGCTGCAGGCCTTCCGCGCATAGAAAATGGAGGCACAGTATCACTGTGCCTCCATTAGGAATCATGTGTCCAGAATGCATCCCGCGCGGGCCGGATGCATCCGCTGTTCCGGAATTACTCGGCGTCCTTAACCTCGTCGACGACTTCCTCAACAGCTTCTTTGACTTCTTCGACAGCTTCCTCAACGACTTCTTCTACCTTCTCGGGCATCTTGGCGCCGCACTTGGGGCAGAAGGGGTTGTCGATGCTGACAACGGCTCCGCAAACGGGGCAGCGCTGCTGGCCTTTAAGCTTCTCGACTTCCTTCTTGAGGTCATCCACTTTAAGCTTGGAAGCATTAACAGCCTCGATCAGCTTGGCGAACGGGCTGGAAGCATCGTCCTTGAAAGCCTCAAAATACTCGGAACCGATCTGCAGCAGAGTCTTGCGGATCTTGTCCTCTTCCATTGCGATCTCGCCTTCCAGCTTGCTGGTAGAAACGAAATCCTTAGCCTTCTTTCCTAATTCTTCTGTGGTATTGCTGAAGAATTCACCAATCTTATCAAAAAAACCTGCCATATTAATTTCCTCCTTTACTTCGGATGATTGATCAGTTTCAGTTTAGTCCATCACGGCCCCGCTGTCAAGACTTTTTATCAAATTCATGGATTTTTAATGATTCATTCATGATGGGTTAATTTTCTGACAATCCCTATAACCTTAATGGATCTGGGACTCGGCCTCCGCAAGTGCTGCGGAGAGAGCCTCCTGTACCTTGGAAACATCCTTGCCGCCTGCCTGCGCCATGTTGGGACGGCCGCCGCCGTTACCCCCGGCTACTCTGGCCGCGCTCCTCACGAGATTGCCCGCGTGAGCGCCTTTTTTGACCGCGTCATCGGTGGCCATCGCGACAAAGACGAGCTTATCGGTGCCGCCGGCAAGCAGGATCACAGCATTGCCGAGCTTTTCCTTGAGGGTATCGCCCATGCGGCGCAGTCCTTCAGCGTCAAGAGAAGGCTGGTAAGAAGCCAGAACCTTTACCCCGCCGATTTCACGCACGTTCTTCAGAATGGCATCCGCTTCGCCCGCGGCCTGCTTAGCTTTCATGCTCTCCAGTTCTCTGGACAGTTCCTTGACCTGCGCCAGTACTTCCCTGACCTGAGCGGGTGCCTTGTCGGCGCCGACTTTCAGGAGTTTGCCGATCTGCGCAAGCAGGTTTTCCTGCCTGCGGAAATACTGCAGGGCTTTTTCACCGGTAACGGCCTCGATGCGGCGGACGCCGGCAGCGACACTGCTCTCGGAAATGATCTTAAAGACGCCGGCCTGGGCTGTGTTGGACAGATGCGTACCACCGCAGAGTTCCACGCTATAGTCACCCATGCTGACCATGCGGACGCTTGATCCGTATTTCTCGCCGAAAAGTGCCATCGCGCCGTGCTTGCGCGCCTCTTCGAGCGTCGTAATGTCGGTATGAACAGGGAGTGCCGCCAGGATCTCGTGATTGACTTCGTTTTCGACCTGCTCCAGCTCTTTCTGAGTCATGGCCTGGAAATGGGTGAAGTCAAAGCGCAGATGATCGGCCGTCACTTCGGAACCGGCCTGCTGTACATGGCTGCCAAGGACATTCTGGAGAGCTTTCTGCAGCAGGTGCGTCGCGGTGTGATTGCGCGCCGTGCGGAGACGGTTCTCCTGATTGACCTGCATATTGGCCTTCTGACCGACTTCGACATAGCCTTCCGTCACCATGCCCACATGTCCGGTCTTGGTGCCGAGGATCCTCTCGGTCGCAGTAACATTCACTTTACCGGTTTCGGTGATGATCGTACCGATGTCGCCGACCTGTCCGCCCATCGTCGCGTAGAAAGGCGTTATATCCGTAAAGACGGTCACCTTAGTGCCTGCGGGAACATCCTCACGGACTTCTTCCTCATCGGTCAGAGCCAGAATCCTGGCAGTGTCGCAGGACAGATCGGTATAGCCGTCAAACTCGGTGGACAACGCAGCGTCCAGACGGTTATAAACGGTTTCATCTGCACCCATGTAAGTGGTTTTCTCACGGGCGCCGCGGGCACGCATCCGCTGCTCCTCCATCGCCTCGTGGAAAGCCTTCTCATCGAAGGTAAAGCCCTGCTCGGCCAGGATCTCAGCCGTCAGATCCGTCGGGAATCCATAGGTGTCGTAGAGTTTGAAGCTGCGTTCGCCTGAAAGCACCGTTTCACCGGCTGCCTTCATGTCATCCATATAGCCGCCCAGAATGTTCAGTCCGCTGTCAAGCGTCGCATAGAACTTGGCTTCTTCGGAAGAAAGGACTTTGTTGATGTATTCGCGTTTTTCGACGAGTTCCGGATAAGCGTCGCCGGAGCACTCGACAACAACGGCCGCGACATCGGTCAGGAAGGGATGGTCGATGCCCAGGAGGCGTCCATGTCTTGCGGCTCTGCGCAGCAGTCGGCGCATGACATAGCCGCGGCCCTCATTGGAAGGAAGAATGCCGTCCGAGGCCATAAAGGTGATGGAGCGGGCATGTTCGGTGATGATGCGGATGGAGATATCATCCTTGGCATCGGCGTGATAGGTCTTGCCGCTGATCTCGCAGACTTTGTCGCGGATGGCGCGGATCGTGTCGATATCAAAGATCGAATCCACGTCCTGGCAGGCAACCGCGAGACGCTCCAGGCCCATGCCGGTGTCAATGTTTTTCTGTGCGAGTTCGGTATAGCCGCCCTCTCCGTCCCCTTCGAACTGGGTAAAGACATTGTTCCAGATCTCCACGAAGCGGTCGCAGTCGCAGCCGGGCTGGCAGTCAGGTTTGCCGCAGCCGAAGCGCTCGCCGCGGTCATAATAAATCTCGGAACAGGGACCGCAGGGACCCGCGCCGTGCTCCCAGAAATTATCTTCTTTGCCAAAGCGGTAAATGCGCTCGGCGGGCACACCGATTTCCTCATTCCAGATCCTGAAAGCCTCGTCATCCTCCAGATACACGGACGGATATAGCCTGTCGGGATCCATGCCGACAACTTCGGTCAGGAATTCCCAGCTCCAGGCCAGTGCCTCATGCTTGAAATAATCTCCGAAAGAGAAATTGCCGAGCATTTCAAAAAAGGTGGCGTGACGGCCGTCCTTGCCCACATTATCGATATCACCGGTGCGGATGCACTTCTGGCAGGTCGTCACACGCTTGCGCGGAGGGATCTCCTGCCCGGTAAAATAAGGCTTCAGGGGAGCCATTCCCGCATTGATCAGAAGCAGACTCTTGTCGTTCTGCGGAACCAGTGAGAAGGAAGGCAGCCGCAGATGTCCCTTTGATTCAAAAAAGCTCAGATAGGCTTCTCTCAGTTCATTCAAACCCGTGTATTTCATCATGAAAACCTCTTTTCCGCCGCGCTGTACGCGCGGGCATTTGCTATATCTGTCTGTTGTTGGGAATGCAGTTCCTCAGCTGAAGTGAAGCACCGCTCATCCCTTAAAAACGCATAAAACTCAACGGCCGCATTTCTCTGATAAAAAAGCCCTTCGCCGTCTATCAGAAAAGTCTCACAAAGCGGCCAGGCTTCCTCCCCCACCGTGGGATGGCTGCCGATATTGGTAACGCTTTTGTAAGCCTGTTCCCCCACGAGTGTCCGTGTAACATAGACACCTTTTCTGGGAATGACCCGGTCGTATCCGATCTCCAGATTGATGGTGGGGAGCAATGCTTTGTGCCCCAGCCCATGACCATGGCTGACCGTCCCGCAGATCAGGTAGGGTCTGCCCAGCAGCCGGTTTGCTTCCTGCAGATTTCCCGCTTCCAGCAGATCCCTGATGCGGCTGGAACTCACTCGGACTCCGCCGTCACGCACTTCGGGCACCACCCTGCAGGTGATGCCGTATTCACGGCAGAGCCTGACGAGCAGATTGCTGTCACCCGCGTTGCCGCGTCCGAATCGGAAGTCATCGCCGACAACAATGCCCGCCGCGTGATACCGTCTGATCAGAACCTCTGTTAAAAAATCCTCTGCCGGCATACCCGCGAGCTCCGCGTCAAAACGAAGCAGCACACATGCATCCATCAGGCCGATTTCATCCAGGATCCACTCTTTCTCGGCGGTCCCGTAAATCATCGGGACCGGATGGTCCGGAGTAAACAGGAAGCTGGGATGGGGGGCAAAGCCCATCAGCAGCGAAGCCGCGCCCAATTCGTCCGCAAGCGTTTTTGCCTCGCGGATCAGGGCCCGATGCCCCAAATGAAAACCATCAAAGAAACCAATGGTCAGTACCGCAGGGCGATTCCCCAGAGGACTCTCCTCTTTCCAAGTAAAAAGCTGCATAATCCTCCTTATCCGGTGAAGCCGGACAATTATGATGATATAAACATCTTGAACGCGCGGACGCGGCAGATATCGCCTGCGGTCTGCACTTCATATAATCCGATAAACCGGTGGTCCGATGTATACATCCGCAGATGGCTGCCGGGCACCCTCGCTTCGGGCGGAATCTTTTCCGCGTCGATCTTGAGAGGATTGCCGTTTAACAGCAGCTTGTCTTCCGCGGCTTCCACCGTGACGGGCGGATCATCCGCAAAGAGACTGTCCAGACTCAGGATGTACTCTTCGATATGGCCGGCATGAGCCAGATCCTCGATCTGCTTGATCGTCAGGGATTGGTCCAATGTAAAGCGGCCGCTTTGGAGTCTCTCGAGCCTGGACATGGTCGCGAGGAATCCCGCGTCCCTCCCGATATCCGTCACGAGGGACCTGATATAGGTTCCCTTGGAACAAATGATCGTCAGGACCGCTCCGGATTCATCCACTGCATCTACCTGGATCTGATGAATCGTCACTGGTTTGGGCTCACGCACCACATCCCTGCCGCGTCTCGCCAGGTCGTACAGCCGGACACCTCCGACTTTGCGGGCCGAATACATGGGAGGCACCTGCAGAATATCGCCCGTCCACTTGCGGACGGCCGCGTCAAATGCCTCGCGCGAGAAGACATAATCCCTCCGTTCGGTTACCTGCCCTCCCAGATCCTGCGTGTCGGTTTCAAAGCCGAAAACCATCTCGGCCCGGTATACTTTGCGTTCGGCCATCAACAGCTCGACCGCTCTCGTCGCGCCTCCGATGCAGACGGGCAAAACCCCTGTCGCATCCGGATCCAGCGTCCCGGTGTGTCCGATCCTTCTGGTATGAAGGATCCCCCTCACCACGGCGACGACATCGTTGGATGTATAGCCTGCTTCTTTGCGAACCACCAGGATCCCGTCCATATCAGAAATCCTCCGGCAGCTGCTTGGCAAGCTCGCTGATCACGGCTTCTCTGGCAAGAAGCATCGGTCCGGAGAGCGTGCACCCGGCCGCGCGAACATGCCCGCCGCCACCGAAAGCTTTGGCTGCCGCGGCAACATTGATGAAGTGCTTGGAACGCATATTGACACGCACCTGGCCGTTCGGAAGCTCCCGCAGGAAAACGGCTGCTTCGGCCTCCTCCACCTCTGCCAGATCCGCGACCGCGCCCTCACAGTCATCGCTCGTGGCCCCGAGTTTCAGAAAATCACTGTTCTCCAGCCAGGAAACGATGATCCTGCCATGATAGAGACGGGCTTTACGCATGATCACCGAGAGGACCTTCATTTCAAGCATACTTTTGGTATGGAATAGTCCGTTCATCACCCGGGTGATCGGAACATCCTGTTTGGAAAGCTCCTGCAGGATCCCGAAGATCTCCGGCTTCATGGAAGAGTGGCGGAAACCGCCCGTATCAAAAGCGATCCCCGTAAACAGTGCCGTGGCCATGGTGGGATTGAACGGATAATCAAGCGCTTTGAAAAGCCTGAAGATAATCTCGCTCGCCGAGGTCGCCCCGGGATCGATCAGATTATAATCCGCGTATTCTCCCATATTGGTATGATGGTCGATGCAGACCGAAGTTTCGGCCAGATCCGCGCAGACCGCCGCTTCACCCGTGCGGGCAGGCTCCGCGCAGTCCACCATGATCCAGCCGAAACGGCAGCAGGTGGCGCGCGAAAGCGTCTTTTCATCGAGGATCTCCACGGGCTGCGTCAGCCACGGATAGTGGGACAGGTCGCCCTCATAATAGATCCGCGGGTGTTTCCCCATCAGGCGGAGCCTCTCGGCTATCGTGATGCAGCTGCCGATGCTGTCACCGTCCGGCCGGATGTGCCCGCAGATAATGAATTGATCATACTTCTCCGCGAAAGCCGCAAATTGAGGAGCGAATTCGGCAAGCGTCATTCCGCATCCTCCGCTTCGGGAGACGCCGCGGTCCCGTCGGGCTCTTCATCCTCCGGCGGCAGCTCGGCGGCGATTTTTCTGAGCATCTGGTCGATATGGATGCCGTATTCGATCGAATCATCCATCACGAACTTCAGCTCGGGCGTGTTGCGGAGATTGAGGCGTGAAGCCAGCTCACGGCGGATAAAACCGGCCGCGGATTTAAGCGCTGTCCGGACTTCTTCCTTCATCGCCTCGTCTCCCAGAACACTGATATATACTTTGCAGTATTTCAGATCCCTGGTGGTCTCCGCCTTAAGCACGGATACAAGCCTGATATCCACACGGGGATCCTTGACCTCCTCGCGGAGGATTTCGGACAGCTCGCGGCGGATTTCTCCGTTAATGCGATCCATTCTGCCGCTGCGTCTATTGGTCATAATGCCTCCTTATAAAGTACGCTTGACCTCTTCCATCACGAAGGATTCGATGACGTCATCCTCCTTGATATCGGAATAATCCTTAAGCGTAATACCGCATTCGTAGCCGGTCGCCACTTCCTTCGCGTCGTCCTTGAAACGGCGCAGCGAAGCGATTTCGCCTTCATAGATGACGATGCCGTCACGTACCAGGCGGGCCTTGGAGCCGCGGGCGATCTTTCCGTCGGTTACATAGGAACCGGCGATGGTGCCGACGCCGGAGGCCTTGAAGACCTGACGGACCGTCGCATGACCATTGACCTTCTCCACAAATTCGGGCTCCAGCAGGCCTTCCATGGCCTTGCGGATATCTTCGATCGCGTCATAAATGACACGATACAGACGTACGTCGACCTTCTCCTGCTCGGCTACCGCCTTGGCGCCGGCGTCGGGACGAACGTTAAAGCCGATAATAATCGAGTTGGATGCGGACGCGAGCATGACGTCGGATTCGGCGATCGCACCGACCGCGCCATGGATGACATGCAGCGCCACCTTATCGGTGGACAGCTTCTCCAGGCTCTGCTTGACAGCTTCTACCGAGCCCTGCACATCCGCTTTGACAATAATATTCAGGGTCTTGACCTCGCCGGCCTGGATCTCTTCGAACAGAGTCTCCAGTGAAACCTTCTTGGTACCCTCGAGCAATTTCTCGCGGTCACGCGCGCTGACCTTCTCGGACAGCAGGCGGGCCTCACGCTCGGAAGGCGTGACAAAGAACTGTTCGCCGGCTACCGGGACCTCGGAAAGGCCCTGGATCTCGACAGCCATGGAAGGCCCTGCGGCCTTGGTCTTCTTGCCCTTATCATCATTCATGGCCTTGATGCGGCCGAATGCTTTGCCGACGACGATGGAGTCGCCGATATGGAGTGTACCTTTCTGAACCAGACAGGTCGCCACAACACCGCGTCCCTTATCCAGCTGGGCCTCGATCACATGGCCTTCTGCCGGGCGGTCGGGGTTCGCCTTAAGCTCCTGCATATCTGCGACCAGCAGGACCATTTCGAGCAAGGTGTCGATACCCATTCCGGTCTTGGCGGAAACGGGTACGCAGATCGTACTGCCGCCCCATTCCTCGGGAATCAGGGCGTATTCCGTCAACTGCTGCTTGACATGATCGGGATTGGCTTCGGGCTTATCCATCTTGTTGATCGCGACGATGATCTGGACTCCTGCCGCTTTGGCATGGTTGATCGCTTCCACTGTCTGCGGCATGATACCGTCATCCGCCGCGACGACCAGGATCGCGATATCCGTTACCATCGCGCCGCGCATACGCATGGCCGTGAAGGCTTCATGACCGGGCGTATCCAGGAAGGTGATCGTATGTCCGTTGATCGGTACGATGGATGCACCAATGTGCTGCGTGATGCCGCCGGCTTCTCCGGCTGTCACCTTGGTGTTGCGGATATAGTCCAGCAGGGACGTCTTACCATGGTCGACATGACCCATAACGACCACTACGGGCGGACGGGGCTTGAGCGTCTCGGGAGCATCCTCGCGCTCCAGATATTCTTTGAAGATATCTTCTTCTTTCATGGGCTCGGCCAGGATATCCATGCCAAGCGCCAGTTCTTCGGCCAGATCATATTCGATGTCATCGTTCTGACCCATCATCTTGCCCTTCAGCATCAGGCTCTTGATGATCTGCGTCACCGGTTTCTTAACGGCATCGGCAAATTCACGCACCGTCATGACAGGAGGCAGCTGCACGACCTTGATCTGATCCTCTTCCTGTTCCTGACTCTTGACCGCGGGACGGTTCTTCCTGGCGCCGCGGCTGCGCACATTCTCATCTTCCTCATCCATCTGGACAAGGTTCTTGTTGTGACGGCGTCCGAAATTGTCCGAAGCCGCCATCTTGGCGCGCTCTTTCTCCTTATCCTTGTCGCGGCGCATGCGGTCGGACTTCTTGGGCTTCTCGGTCTGCGCCGTTACTTCCTTGGGTGCCTCGGGGATGGAAAGGTCTTCCTTGCGGGTGCGGGCTGCGGGCTGTGCGGGACGTCCGGTACCTGTTCCGGGACGATCTGTACGGCCGGTGCCGCGGGCAGTGCCCTGTCCCTGCGGTCTGCTTCCCTGGCCCTGGCGTTCCGGACGGCCTTCTCCCTGACTGCGGCTGCTGCCCTGCGAGCGTTCGGTGCGGGGGCCTTTGGCGCCCTGGCCGCTCTGGCCCTGGCTTCCCTGACCCTGACCCTGGCCCTGACGGGCAGGACGTTCCTTACGTCCCGTGGGAGCGGTCATGATGACCTGGCCTGCGGGCAGACGCTCTCCGTTAGGCCCAATGATGACTCTGGGCTGACGGATGCCGCCCGGGGTCTGCGGCTTAGCAGGCCTCTCTCCGGCTTTCTGGCCCTGACGGGGCTCGCCGGGATTCTGCGCGGCCGGCTTGGCAGCGCGAGGCTGACTGTCCTTCTCGGCGGCAGGCTTGACTGCCTCCGCGGGCTGCTCCGCCTTGGGTGCGGCAGCGGCGGGCTCTTCCACAGCCGCAGGTGTCTTTTTCTCTTCAGGAACGGGTTCCTCCGCGGGCTTGGCCGGAGCCGTCTGTTCGGCGGGCTTCTCAGCCTTGACCGGGGCAGCGGGCTTCTCCTCTGCAGGCTTGTCGGCTGCGGCAGGCTTTGCCTCAGGCGCGGGCGCTTCCGCGGCAGGTGCCTCGGCGGCAGCGGTCTCCCTGGGCTTAGCCGGCTTTCCGGCAGCCGCGGCATTTTTGCCCTCTCCCTGCTGTGCGGGTGCGGACGACTTGCTGCGGATCCTGGGTTCCTTTCCGGTCAGCTTCACGCAGACGCGCTTGATCTCATCCCACTCCAGGGGCGCCTTGGCGCTGGGCACAAAAACGCCCAGACTCTCCAGCGCTTTCAGGACATCGCTGCTGCTGACCTTTAATTGTTTAGCCAAACTTTCTACTGTTATCTTAGTCAATCGTGTTCTTCCACCTTTCGGATCTGTTCGGAGGAACTGCTCTCCTCCAGATATTTGCGCATAGAGGCGGCTAATCCCGGATCAGTGACGGCCGCACATGCTCGTTCCTCCCTGCCGATGCAATGCCCCAGCTCTGCCTTGCTGCAGCTGAGCCGGAAGCAGGGAATCCGGTAAAAATGACATTTATCTGTAAACTTCTTGCCGGTATTCACGGAGACGTCCGATGCCAGCAGCACCAGATGCGCATGACGGCTGCGAATGGCTTCTTCACATTGGAATTCACCTGAAGCAACACGTCCGGCTTTGCCGCAGAGGCCCAGTAAACCCAGCACTTTTTTCTCATCGGCCACCGGCAAGCTCCTCCTTTAATGCCTGCTGGACTTCGGGAGCCACTGCCATGGAAAAAGCTTTTTCCAGGCCATGTGCAGCGAGCGCCTTGTCCAGACACTGCGGATCATCGCAGAGGTAGGCACCACGTCCGGCCTTCTTGCCGGTGCGGTCCACCGAAAGATTGCCTTCGGAATCTTTGACGATCCGGATCAGTTCCTTTTTAGGCCTGATCTCGTGGCATCCTATGCAGGTCCGCATAGGGGTTTTTCTAGTCTTTAGCATGAAGTCTTATCCTCCTTGCCGCAGGGACGGATCAATCGTCCTCATCCTCGAACATGGGCGGATAGTAGTCATCCTCCTCATCATCCATGATGACACGGCCGAGTGTCTCGCTCTTGATATCGATGCGGTAGCCGGTCAGGCGGGCCGCAAGTCGTGCATTCTGTCCATCCTTGCCGATGGCAAGTGATAACTGGTTCTCCGGTACGATAACAGAAGCCATCATCATTTCGGGATCCACGCGCACGCTCAGTACCTGAGCCGGGGAAAGGGCCGCCGCGATATAGACAGCGGGCTGCTCGTTCCAGACAACGATATCGATCTTCTCGCCGGAGAGCTCGTTCACGACGGCGTTGACACGGTCACCGTTAGGACCGACGCAGGCGCCGAGCGGATCGATCTGCGGGTCTTTACTCATCACCGCGAGCTTGCTGCGGGAGCCGGCTTCGCGGGCAATATTCTTGATTACGACAATGCCCTGATGGATCTCGGGTACTTCCTGCTCGAACAGGCGCTTGACCAGTTCGGGATGTGTCCGGGAGACCAGAATGTGCGGACCCTTGGGCAGATCACGCGCTTCCAGCACGTAAACCTTGATCACCTGGTTCTGCTTATAAACCTCGCCGGGAATCTGCTCCTGCGGAGAAAGCAGGGCTTCGGCATTTCCCAGGTTGATATAGACATTTCTCTTTTCTTTGCGCTGAATCAGGCCGGAAACCATCTCGCGCTCTTTACCTTTATACTCATTATAGATCACGCCGCGCTGCGCCTCGTTGATCTTCTGTACAACGACCTGCTTCGCGTTCTGTGCGGCGATGCGTCCGAAATTGCGGGTCGTCACCTCGATCTCGACCACGTCGCCCACCTTGAGCTCAGGATTGATCTCCTGCGCCTTCTCAAGGCTGATCTCCAGATTATCATCCTGAGGATGTTCCACAACATCCTTCTTGGCCCAGACCTTAACAGCGCCGGTCGTACGGTTCAGGTCCACCCTGATATTCTGAGAAGTCCCGTAATTCTTGCGGCAGGCCGAAAGCAGTGAAGCCTCCAGCGCATCGAAAATCACGTCTTTGGGAATGCCCTTTTCCTTCTGCAGCTGCTCAAGCGCCGCTCTGAAATCACTAAGATCTGACATTTTGTGAATCTCCTCCTGTCAATTATTCTCCCGTCACCATTCGATATAGGGACGGACCAATGCGAATTCGCTGCGGGCAAAAACGGCCTCAGCCCCCGCTTCATCGGTAAATGTTACCGTCTGACGCTCATGGTCACACGCAGACAGCCGCGCGACAAATTCTTTCTGCCCGGCAAAAATGCCATCCTCTGCAGCCTTGAACAAGCGCACTTCCATCAGTTTGCCGATTCCCCTGTTAAAATCCTTGTCCTTCTTAAGCGGACGGTCCAGGCCCGGCGAACTGACTTCCAGAATGTAAGGAGTCTCGATGGGATCCTCACTCTCCAGCTTATCATCGAGATAATGACTGGTATCCACACAGTCATCCAGCGTAAATCCGCCTTCCTTATCGCCCAGGATCCTGAGATACCAGTTGGAACCCTCTTTCACATAATCCACATCCACGATCTCGTAGCCTCTCTCCTCGGCAAAAGGGACCAGAAGCCGTTCCACAAGCTGAACTAACTCGGTTTTCTTCATCTCAACACCTCCATCCCATTACATGAAACAAGTGTGGGTCACCCCACACTCAATCATTACCTTATTAGTTACCTTGACATTATACCACCGCTGTCCGTCGAATGCAAGCTTTTTTTTGAGAAAATAGGCCGAAAAAAACCATTTTTCGGCGGATCAGAGTGCTTACAGCGGGATTGCCGCCGATTGCTATGCACGTGCATAGGGTTTGCCTGTGATTGCTATGCTCGTGTTTAGCTTTTGTCGCCGATCGCTATGCACGTGCATAGGGTTTGCCAGTGATTGCTATGCACGTGCATAGGGTTTGCCAGTGATTGCTATGCACGTGCATAGGGTTTGCCAGTGATTGCTATGCACGTGCATAGCTTTTGT
>JAFRZL010000043.1 GCA_017442535.1 Bacillota bacterium
GGTTTTACGGGGTTCGCTATGCACGTGCATAGGGTTTTACGGGGTTCGCTATGCACGTGCATAGGGTTTTACGGGGTTCGCTATGCACGTGCATAGCCTTTTCCGGGATTCGCTATGCACATGCATAGCCTCTGCGGTTAAAACGGTTTAACTCACTTCACGTCAGGCGTTTACTTCTCCCGCTTCTTAAAGATAAAGCTTCTGAACAGAATGAGGTTCATCACCAGGAAAAAGCCGATCAGAATCAAAAGTGTCACCAGCGGCTGTTTGGGAGCAAAGGTCGCAAGCAGCATCATGGGGAAGCCGAAGATGATCGCGGGGAAATTCTGATACACCAGGTTGTCGGCCGCGGGCGTGACAAAATCTCCGTCGACTTCGCGCAGCAGGATGATACCGGTACTGGCGGTCCCGGTCAGCATCCCGTACATGGCCAGGAACTGTTCCTCGGCATAGTCCGGGAAAAGCTTGTCAGCGACGATCCGGTTATAGATAAAGGTTACGGCCAGGCCGACGACGCCCATGATCAGCAGGATGACCCAGTACCGGCCCAGGACTTCCAGGCGGATGGCGGCAATGCCGGCAACGACCATAATATCAAAGAAGAAATTGCTTGCCCTGGTCATCAGGAAGGTATTGGCATACTCTTTTTTGATCCATTTGATTTTGCGGAGTCCGCGGATGGAGATTTTGATCAGGGACGCGGAGAGAACGCCCAGCAGGAAGTTAAAGCCGAAAATCGTCGACTTCATGCCCGGCAGGAGCTTGCCCAGGCCATACATAATGAAGTAGGTCAGCAGATAGGCGAGGAAGATCAGGGCGATCTGGATCGTCATTTTGTCGATGCTTTCCTGCATGGGGATCTCGTTATCTTCCTCGACGGCTTCGACATTCAGGCGGTCGTTACGGTGGGACAGGTCGAGTTTACCGCGTCTGCGGCGAATGTTCAGATGAATGACGCCGCCGATACTGGCGCTGAGGAAACCCAGCGCAGCGATGGCAAGGCCAAAGCTTTTGCCGCCGGCAAAACCATATTCCGCCTCATAGATATTTCCGTAATTCATGGCCTGCCCGGTGCCCTGGCCGTAGCCGAAGGGCAGCAGGATGCCGGCCGCCTTGAAGAATCCGCTGATCACAAGGGCAGCGATCATAGTGATCGCAAGTCCGATAATTCCCTGCAGGAGGTAGGTCGAAACGGTCGTTACACCGGTGTTAAAGACTTCCGTCACCCGTTTCCCGGTCATCTTCTTATTGGAATTGCGGAAGGTGGAAGCGATAAAACCGAGTGCGAGCGCATGATAAGTCATCATCTCCAGCGTTGCTGTCCCGTTGCCGCCGAAGACCGGTGCATCCACGATCCTGACCCCGGTAAAGGCTTTATACACCAGATCCACCAGGATCAGAATGATGCCTCCGAGAACGGACGTCGGAATCAGCGAATTCCGCAGAAAAGGTACCGTCTTGCGGACAACATTGCCGGCCAGCAGGCTGGAGAGCAGCAGCGCTACCAGCAGTAAAGTCCCCCATACATTAGAGTCCCAAAAATTCTCCATTTTGATGATCCTTCCTGATATTTAAGTATCGGTGATACATGTGTATATATTTAACGGCATTAAAGGGTTTCCCGCCTTTGATCTGGAACACCTGCTTGTCAATATAGATGTTCAGCTTGTTCCTCCCCAGAACGGGCATACCTGTGATACTCTCAAAAGGCAGTATGACCGGTTCGGCCCCGTCTTCATCCATGGTGATCCGGTCCCCGTAGAGCCGCAGTAACGCATCCTTGCGGAAGGGGATCTTCTTCTGCCTGAGCAGAACTTTCTTGACCTCGGCATGATCCTTATACATCGGCTGTTCGGGATGTTCCTCCGGAACAAGCCGGTTCACGTATGCTTCCTGATAGACATACCAGTCGTTCACAAAGCGGAAAGGCAGCTCTCCCCTGACGGCCTTCAGCTCTTTGGAAGGCAGGTATCTGACCTGCAGTCCGCATTTTGTGCATTCCATCAGGTCCCGATGACTGTGAAACTCCGACAGTCCGCAATGAGGGCAGATATAGATCAGCCTTTCCAGATACTCCGCGGCTTTAGGATGGGTATAGTCATAGTCAACGCAGGCTTCATTCACCTCAAGCCCCTGCTTTATTCGCTCATAGAGATCATCTTTACTCAAAGCGGCTATTTCTTCCGACTCGATCACTTCGAAAACATAGGCATGCATCGGCCCTTTGCGGACCACATCGCTCCAGCGGGGCTGGGCTCCGTAGCCGCCCTCGATCCGGAACAGTACGATGGGCAGCTTAAGTTTTTTGGCAAGGTTGGCAATTCCGGGCTTGATAAACCCGGTTTTACCGCTATAGGTGCGGTTGCCCTCCGGTGCGACCGCAATGCTCCCGCCCTCGCGGGCCACCTGCAGACAGTCTTTAATAGCCTGTATGTCCAGTGAATCCTTCGCGATCGGGATCGGAGCCGCCATAAACTGAATCAATCGTGAGATCCACCCATTAGAATGGAGATCTTCCGTTGAGACAAAGTATAAAGGCTGTCGAAATGCCCCTCCCACAAAGAACTGATCCATGGGCGTCTGGTGATTATACAGAACCAGATAGGGACGCTTGCCCTCCTCTTTGAACCGGTCGATCCTGATATGATATTTCAGCTTCAGATACAGCAGCAGCGGAGGGTAAAAGAGGGTGCAGTTGATCTGATGCCGTTTCTTGATCCATGTTTTTTTCTCTTTGCTTTCAGCCATTTACGTTCTCCTGTTGATGATCGGCATCTGTCTCAGACCTTGGTGGTCGTCATTCCTCTCGGGAATTTGGCCAGGCAGATCATCAGGTGCATCAGCAGCTGTCGGGTCATTTTCTCCCGTAGATCCAGATACTCCGGCCGTTCATAGAGATTGGTGAGTTCCAGAGGATCTTCCCGCAGATCATATAGTTCACCGATGCAGTCGTCCAGTCTGGTCAAGGCGTCCGGGATCTTGCCCGGCATGTTCAGAATCAGTTTATAACCGTCTTTACGCCACATGTATTTGGGGCCATACTGGACCTCGTGGTATCCGCTGCCGTGGAATTCGGCCATCTGGCCCAGACGGCAGGGCGGCTGCAGGAGGCTGCGTCCCGGAAGCTCCGACGGGGTGGGCGCCCCGGCAAAATCCAGCAGTGTCGGTAAAACATCGACCAGTTCAGCGGGACGATGGTCTCTACTGCCGCGCTTTTCCTCCGGTACAAGAGGGCTGCGCACGATCAGCGGTACCCGGATACTCGGCTCATACAAACTGTATTTGCTGAAGCGGTACCGTTCCCCAAGCGAATCTCCATGATCTGCACAGTAAATAATATCTGTCTGCTCATACAGGTCGTGCTCTTTAAGCCATTGAATGACCCGTCCGAACTGCGCATCCGAGAATGAACACAGTGCCCAGTATCGCAGGGTGGTCCGACGCTTAGTCTCAGGGTCAAGCTGTTTCCAGGCCTCCCTGTGACGCCACGGCGTCGTATGTTCATATAATTCCCAATCCGGAGGAGGAAGCGGCGTATCCGGAATATCGTCGATATTATAAAGTGCCTCATATTCCGGCGGAGCCGTCAGTGTCGCGTGAGGCTTGTTAAGGGAGAGATAGAGGAAAAAAGGCCTGGATTTATCGCGTCCGTTCTCCAGCCACTCGATCGCACCGGAAGCTTTCCTGTAATCATGCATGGTCTCGGTTGGGGCCTCATTCGTCTTGCCGATATATCCCGCTACATCCTCCCCGCCCCGCTGTGTGACGATTTTATCAACGTCATGCCACTCAGGCGGCATCTTAGGCAGCTCATAATTACCGCCTTTTTCGGTACTGATCTCAAAGCCCCGGGTAGTATACTCCACTCCGGATATCTCCGGCGGAATGTCGTATTCTCCGATGAACCAGTGTGTTTTGCCGAAGCAGGCAGTCTGATATCCCTGCTCCTTCATGCATTCGGCAAAAGTCGCACGCGGCAGCTTTGAATCCCGTTCGATCATCTGCATATTGTGATGGACTCCCGTCTGGCAGGGATAAAGCCCAAGCATCATCGAGTACCGGCTGGGCACACACATCGGGCAGTTGCTCACGGCCTGATCATATAGAATTCCCTCACTCGCGAGGGCATCCAGCGTCGGTGTCTTCACCAGTGGATTTACCACCCCAAGTGCATCATAGCGCTGCTGATCCGTCATCAGGAAAAGAATATTACGCTTACTCAATTTCTTCCTCCTACCCGGCTATCCCGCGTACAAAACGCAGCAGCTGATCATTATAATCGTAGGTCCCCCGCTCATTCGTATGTGAAGAACCATTGCAGTGCTTGCCCGGAAGCTTTACGAATTCCACATGCTGCTCCGGATCGAGCAAATGAAAAGAGCCGGTACCATATCTCAGATTCTGAAAAACCCTCATTGCCCGCCTCTCCTTTCTGTATGAAAACTACGATTATTATGTCATGAAAATCTTGATTTGTCAAGTGTTCATTCTCTGTGCGGAGCACTCCGCGACCGCTACCACAGCAATGATCACCAATGCACCGATGATCTCCCGGACCGTTGGGATTTCATCCAGCAGCAGTGCGGCAAACAGGATGCTGTACACTGTTTCCATTGAGGAACAGAGCCCTGCCAGCTGCGCCGGCAGTTCCTTCAAACTGCTGATAAAGAGGGTATGCGCGACGGCTGTCATGACGATTCCGAGCACCAGGAGCAGCAGCAGATCCCGTCCGGAAGGCCGGAAGCCGACACCGATGACAACCGGAAGCAGCAAAACAGCAGCCGTCGCCTGCTCATAAAAAGCCGCGAGCGAGCTGTTGTATTTCTGTGCCAGTTTTTTATTGACAACGGTGAGTATCGCATAGGTTAGTGACGAGAGCATACCGATCGCGAATCCAACCAGCATCCCTTTATTCACCATAAAGGACGGCAGTGTGATCATCACCCCTGCCAAAATCCCGATTGCCATCAGGACATTGCGGCGGACGATCTTCTGCCGGAAAACCAATGGCTCCAGGAATGTCACAAAGAGCGGAAAGGTCGAGAATGTGATCGTCCCTACCGCAACCGTCGACCTCTGGATCGCTTCCAGAAAAGCCCACCAGTGCACCGCGAGCAATGCTTCGCCCGCACCGAGCAGCCACAGATCTCCCCTCTCCACGCGAAAACTCTGCCGGCCTGCCCCTCTCCAGATGCCAAGCGCAGCCGCAGAAAACATAACCCGTCCGAATGTGATCGCCATGGCGGGCATCTGAATCCACTTTGCGAAAAGACCTGCCAGGCCGAATAGGAACACGGCCAGATTCACCGCGAGTAAGGCGCTGCGCTTCATGACAGGAAAGTTCACCTGCCGACCTTTTCGCCGTTCACGATGACCACGTTCATCGGCTCGACCTCGACTTTTTCCCAAACCTGCTCGATGATATACGGCTCCGTTTTCAGGTATTCTTCCAGGAGCTCGCGATTTCCGAACTCCATGATCATCACAGAGCCCTTCATTTTGCCCTCATCATCCAGGAGACCGCCGGCACAGATGATCCTGCCATTGATGCCGGCAAGGTTTTCAAGATGCCCGGGCCTCACCGCAAGGCGCCGTTCGAGTTTATTTTCTCCATCATAAGCTTTGATAATGAATTGCATATTGCCCCTCCTCAGAATACGTGTTTACAGTTCCGCGATGATCTCTGACACCGCCACCAGCACCGCTTCACCGCTGATACTGATGCGGCCGTTTTCTTTTAATTCGCAGTGCAGCCGGCCTCCCCGCCGTGAAGCCTGATACGCGTTGATCTCCTTCTTGCCGAGCACCCGTGACCAGTAATCCGCGATCTGGCAGTGTGCCGAACCGCACACCGGATCCTCCGGCACCGCGACCTTAGGGCAAAAACTCCGCGATACACAGTCGTATTCCGCCCCTCTCGCTGTCGCATTCTGCACACGTCCTTCGATCAGAGCGAGCTTGGCCTGATCCGGCACCATGCCGCGGACCTGCTCCTCCGACTCGAACACACACACAAGATCCAGCCCCAGCACCGCTTTCACCGGCCTGATACCAAAAGCCTGCTCCATCGCATCCGTCACCGGGATCTCCCGCAGCTCATATGTGGGAAAATCCATCTCATACATATTGCCTCTGCGGCGTACAGTAAGAACACCGCTCACCGTGTGGAACCGAATCACTTCGGCATCCGGCTCATAATAATTGAATATCACAAATGACGAGGCCAACGTCGCGTGGCCGCAGAGCTCCACCTCCGTCCCCGGTGTAAACCACCGCAGATGGTATCCCTGCTCCTCCTTCACGATAAAAGCTGTCTCGGAAAGATTGTTTTCCATTGCGAGCTTCATCATGGAAGCCTCGGACGGCCAGCTGTCCATCACACAGACTGCCGCCGGATTGCCTGAGAAAGGCCGGCTGGTAAAAGCGTCGACGATGTATTGGGTCATAGGGAGGCCTCTGGAGGGATTCGCTTGTTCTTTATCAATGTACTTATTAAGCCAACCTGGCATATCAGGTGAATCTGTTTCCCCTATATCAGCTTCTTTATCTGTTTCAACTCATTCATTCTCTTTGCCGTCAAAAAGTTTGAAACGATTTTTTCAACTTTAATTTCTATATTATCGCCATATTATTTATTGTTATTATAGTAGTTATGATCTCTATATCCTTTATACTCATTTGATGAAGGTATGTTGCTCAATCTATCTGCTACTCTGGAAATTCAAGATCTAAATAAGTTTGACATGCTGTTTTTAGTTTAATTAAATTATATTGATGAGCCCATAGTTCACCAGAAAAAATACTTTTAATCGCATCCCATCCTAAATCGGCAATGTATCTTCCAACAGTTCCTTCTTCGCAATATACTGTTAAATATGCAACGGCTGTAACAAACTCGGGTGGAAGGTCGTATCTACTCTTTGCTTCATAAGCCGCCGCAAAGTAATCTGTTATATATCCAGCCATATAATCCAACAGCTCATCTAAATCAGCCACTTTTCTAAAGATATTTAAGCATTCTTCTTTATATGTTTCAAATAATGTGCTATCATCAGAAACAGTGATTTCTTTTTCAAATGGCGGTAGATCTATGTCAGGGAATAACATGTAATTAATCGTTAATGGATTCTCAGGTATTGTCACATTAAAATCATAATCAAGCAACGTTCTCCAGTCTTTTGTATAGGCTAAAGCATAAAAGCTGTGACAAATTCCTATTCCATTTAAAATGGAAACTGATTCACTACGAAGAGTATTATCTAAGACATAATTAAAGCGCATATATCCGGAAACATCCTCGTTTGCCGTAAAGTAAAAATCCACTGTTTTATTATAGTTGTCGATATATGTCCCGTCAAACTGAATGCCTAAGTCTTTTTGCAAGAGAGTGTCCTCATCATATCTAAAATAATCGATAACAACATCTACTATTTTCTCATTTCCAGTTATTTTGAGTTCATTAAACGAAAAAGTAATCTCTTCTTCCGTTACAGAAAAAGGCCTATTACCAGCATATTTCTTACCCGATTCTCCTACTAGTGAAAAAAACAAAACTCCGGATACTCCTCCCGTATTCTTAACATGAAAAACTACTTTATCTTCTTCAATATCTACGTAAGAGATATACAAGTCTCGAAGTTGAGGATACTCATTTAACATCACCCCAAGAGGGACCAAATAATCAGAAGTAACTTCTTCAATGCTCTCGGCTGCAGTCCCATTATCGTAAACACAAATCCCATTGATTAAAGAAACAAAACTTGGATTCCTAAGGTCATTTTTATTTGCGTAGAGCAATGTGCCGAAAAACCAGTCTGGTCCAACAACCTGGAAATCAAATCTTGTTAATGGTGCTTGTCCATCTTGTTCCTTTCTAATATTTGAAACTGTTATAACAAAGTCTGAAGATACTAACGCACTTACTTTCTCATCGTACTCAGCTTTAGTCATATAACCTGGCTTAAGTCCTTCCACAGATCCTGATATCTCCCCCTCAATGAGCTGAATATTGGAAATTTGCTTCATTACCTCTAGATTGACTGACCAAGTAATTTTCACTTTATCTCCATTTTTGAGCTTTCCATTGTTTTCAATTTGATACGACAACGCTTTTGAAAAGACATGTTCAAAAACACTATCCGACGTAATCGATTTATCCTTGACTATTATCTTAGATGAATAATCCTTTTTCAGCCGATCATAGTCAACAACCAGTTCAGCTGCGCCTGCTCCTTCGAAGCCATTATATTTTATGGCGATGTATTCTTTAACGGGAATAATTACTGTTTTTTCTGAACAACCCACAATCAAGATCTCACTAATTACTAAAACAAATAGTATAACATAATACTTCCAACTTTTCTCCATTGTAGAGTTCTCCTTTCGAGTTTTCTCATTCCAGCATACTAGCAGTATTCTCTTTCTAACAGTATTGATTACGTTCTTTTCCCCTTCAAGATTATGGTCCATATTATGTCATTAAACTATCATTTTATCAACATTCGTGCTAGGTCTAAAAATATGTACATTCCTAACTTCATAGGTTCTTGACTACTTGACCTAGAAAAAGAGAATAGCTAACAAATCAATCAATTATTATACTACAACACTTCTCATTACTTGTCAAGCCAGAATCCGGTCTCGATAGTCCTTTTTTTGTTAACGTAATCTTGTTCATTATATTTCCTTGAGCTCAAAATTCTTTCTCATCGATCATCGATTTCTCTAAAGCTGTCGAATATCATTTTCAAATATACTAAAACCATCTTATCTCATTCAACAAGCTGATTGGCTGGAGACTGCTTGGCTTTTTCATTACGCTCATTACGATAGGAATCTGTGCTCCATGGGCATTCTGCATGGTCTATCGTTGGGAAGCGAAACATACTGTAATCAATGGAAAGCGCCTGGTTTTCGATGGTAAAGCAATCCAGCTTTGGGATAAATGGCTTCTTTGGCTTTTGCTTACACTGATTACTTTAGGCATTTATGGACTATGGGTGGGCATTAAGGTCAAAAAGTGGAAGATCAAGCATACTCATTTTGCAGAGTAATTCATGTTCAATTAAGCGCCGCTTGTCGGCGTTTTTTCTTTCGTTCCACTTTCAGTTTACGGTTCAATCAACCTGTATTATGTACTGTTCTTTGCTCCTCCGCTTCTATTGAAACAAAAATAACAGTACCCAAACTCCCCATTCTATGGTATAATACCTTTGAGATGAAGTGTTCATCCTACCACAATTGGGGAGATCAAACTATGAAAGACCATTTACAGGAAGCTCGGGACTTTGAGCAGAAATATCTGCCTTCGGTTTCTCCTGAGATTTTGCCCAGGTTCCATGTTACGGCGGGCGTGGGCTGGATCAATGACCCGAACGGGTTCAGCGTATATAAGGGTGAGTATCACCTGTTCTTTCAGTACTATCCGTATGCGACCAAGTGGGGGCCGATGCACTGGGGACATGTTAAGACGCGGGATTTTATTCACTGGGAACGGCTGCCCGCAGCGCTTGCGCCTGATGAAAAGTATGACGCGGACGGGTGTTTCTCCGGGAGCGCGATCGAGCTGCCGGATGGGCGTCATCTGCTGATGTACACGGGAACGCGGAATGTTCGACGCACCAATGGCGTGGTCAATACGTATCAGACGCAGTGCCTTGCCGTCGGAGACGGACTGAATTATCATAAATACGAAGGTAATCCGGTCCTGGGGGCGGCGGATCTGTCCGAGGGCGGCAGTCCGACCGATTTCCGCGATCCCAGGATTTGGTATGATGAAGGCAGATACTGGGCGGTCGTGGGCAACCGGCCCGCGGACGGCAGCGGATCGATCCTACTGTTTGAAAGCGAAGACGCATTCCACTGGCATTTCTGTTCGGTGCTCGCCTCCTGCCATAATCAATACGGGCGCATGTGGGAATGCCCCGACTTTTTCGAACTGGAAGAGAAACATGTGCTGCTCACGAGTCCGCAGGATATGACTGCGATCGGACTGGAATTTCACCCCGGGAACAGCACACTTTGCCTGATCGGTACATATGACCGTGAGGCAAGGCATCTGATGCGTGAAAATGTGCAGGCCATTGATTACGGGACGGATTTTTACGCGCCGCAGACGGTGCTGACGCCGGACGGCCGCAGAGTGATGATCGCATGGATGCAGAGCTGGGAATCGTCCAGCTGTACGCTTAAGAGCCTGCCGTTCTTTGGCCAGATGACTGTCCCGCGCGAGCTGCATGTGATCAACGGCCGGCTGTATCAGACGCCAGTCCGCGAACTGCTTGATCAGCGCGGCGTCCGGATCCATTACAACAATGTCCTCATCTCCGGCGAAACCAATCTGCAGGGGATCAGGGGCCGCTGTCTGGATATGACGGTCACGGTACGGCCACAGTCCAGGACCAATCCGTACCGGTACTTCCGGCTGCAGCTTGCCAAAGACGGTGAGCATGTCACGGTGATCCGGCACAAGCCTGAAAACAATACGATCCGCGTGGACCGCAGCCGCAGCGGTTTTCCGCATGATATCGTCAATGTACGCGATATTCCGATCAGCCCGGGCCGTGATGAATTAAAGCTGCGTATCATCCTGGACCGATACAGCCTGGAGCTCTTTATCAATGACGGCGAACAGGCCGCGTCCTTTGTGATCTATACGCCGGAGAGCGCGTCTTCGATCACTTTTTCCGCGGATGATGCCGCGATGATCGATGTTGAGAAATATGATCTGGAGGTATGAATATGAATCTGTCTTTTGATGTCGTCGCATTGGGCGAGCTGCTGATTGATTTTACGGAAGCCGGGCTGAGCGAACAGGGCAATCCTCTGTTTGAGGCCAATCCCGGAGGCGCCCCCTGTAATGTTCTTGCCATGCTGAACAAGCTCGGCCGCCGCTGCGCCTTTGTCGGCAAAGTCGGGCGCGATATGTTTGGTGATCAGCTGCGCCGGATCGTACAGGAAGCCAGTATCTGCACCGATGCTCTGATGACCGAGCCGGCTGTGCATACGACCCTTGCCTTTGTCCACAAAACGGCCTCGGGCGACCGCGATTTTTCTTTCTATCGCAATCCCGGCGCGGACATGATGATCACGGAGGAGGACCTGCCCCTTTCCATGCTGCAGAACACGCGCATCTTCCATTTTGGCACCCTATCCATGACTCATCCCGGGAACCGCGCGGCCACTAAAGCCGCCGTCCGTGTGGCCAAAGAAAGCGGTGCAATCATCTCTTTCGACCCGAACCTCCGCCCTCCTCTCTGGGAGTCGCTTGACGAGGCCAAAGAGCAGATCCTCTGGGGGCTCAGCGTCTGTGATGTGGTCAAAATCGCGGACAACGAGATCGAATTCCTGACCGGATGTACTGATTTTGATGAAGCCGTTGCAAAGCTGACCTCGGCAGGGCCCCATCCGACCATGATCAATGTCACCGCCGGGCCTGATGGCAGCATCAGCTATTACCATGGCCATCGTGTCTTTGTCCCGGCCTTCCTCCTCGGAGGCACGATCGAGACCACGGGCGCCGGTGACACCTTCTGCGCCTGCGTCCTGCACCATGTGCTGAAATATGGTCTGGACAACTTCACCCCGGAACGCCTGGAGGAGATGCTCCGCTTTGCCAATGCCGCTGCCTATCTGGTGACCACCAAGAAGGGCGCCATCCGCTCCATGCCCGATGTGGAAGATGTCGAACGTGTTTTATTGGCTTGAGTCGCCAATCTGTATTTTAGAATAATATCCCGGTTACATCCGGGATATTTTAATACTCGTATTCCGGAAACAAACTTTATTCTTGACAGCTATTTCAGGAAAATGTTATAATAGATTCGAAGAATCGTTCTATTTAAGGAAACAATTATTATCGGAAGCGCCATTATCCATAAATCTGCAATTGGACGATTTTCCGTATTTGTTTCTACAAATGAAAGGAGGCTGACCGTGAAGAAAAAAGAATTCCCTCCGGATTTCCTATGGGGAGGCGCTACTGCTGCCAATCAGTGTGAGGGCGCCTATGACGCTGACGGGCGCGGGCTGTCCAGTGTCGATGTTGTCCCTTACGGTCCGGACCGTATGAAAGTTGCACGCGGTGAGATGCGTATGCTTGCCTGCGACGAAGACCACCGGTATCCCTCTCATGAGGCGATCGATATGTATCACCACTACAAAGAGGATATCCGACTGTTTGCTGAGATGGGGTTCAAATGTTACCGCCTCTCGATCGCATGGACCAGGATCCTGCCTCACGGTGATGATGATGAGCCGAATGAAGCCGGTATCGCCTTCTATCTGTCCCTGCTGGAAGAGTGCCGCCGCTATCAGATCGAGCCCCTTGTCACCATCGATCATTTTGATACGCCCATCGACCTGATCGAGCGCTACGGAGGATGGCTGGACCGGCGGATGATCGATGCCTATCTGAAATACTGCCGGGTTCTCTTTACGCGTTTCGGGCATCTGGTCCGTTATTGGATCACCTTTAATGAGATCAATATGCTGCTGCACATGTCGTTCATGGGTGCTGGGATCGTATTTAGTCCGGGCGAAAACAAAGAGCAGGTAAAATACCGCGCGGCTCATCATGAATTGCTGGCCAGTGCCAAAGCCGTCCGTCTGGCCCATGAACTGATGCCTGATTCCATGATCGGCTGTATGCTTGCTGCCGGCCAGTTCTACCCGTATACCTGTGATCCGAAGGATATCTGGGATGGCCTGGAAAAGGACCGCGACAACTACTTCTTCATCGATGTCCAGGCGCGCGGCGCCTATCCGGTCTGGGCATGGAAACGGATGGAGCGCGCAGGCGTCGTGCCCGATCTCGAGGACGGCGATCTCGAAACCCTTGCCGCAGGGGCCGTGGACTACATCGCGTTCAGCTACTATGCCAGCCGCTGTACGACAGCCGATCCTGAAGTTTTTGCCAAACACGCACGGCCCGGTAATGCTGTATTCCGCGCTGTCGTCAATCCTCACCTGAAGAATACCGAGTGGGGCTGGCAAATCGACCCTCTCGGACTGCGCGTAACGGCCAATACACTTTACGACCGTTACCAGAAACCGCTCTTTGTGGTAGAAAACGGCTTAGGCGCTGTGGACAGGCTCGAAGCGGATGATACCGTTCACGATCCTTACCGGATCGACTATCTCCGTCAGCATATCGAAGCCCTGCGCGACGCGGTCTGTGAAGATGGTATTCCGGTTCTCGGCTATACCGCTTGGGGATGCATCGATCTGGTCAGTGCCTCAAGCGGTGAGATGAAAAAGCGCTACGGAATGATCTATGTCGACAAGGATGACTCCGGTCAAGGAACCCTTCGCAGAATCCGAAAAGACAGTTTCTACTGGTATCAGAAAGTCATCCGTTCCAACGGGGCAGACCTTGACTGACCCCTTCTCTCCTGTCTTTTAACGCAGCATCGCTGCAGAAAGGAATTATATGGATAACAAAACCCTTGCCGGCAAAATTATAGAGCTTGTCGGCGGCAAAGAAAACGTCATCGGCGTCGTGCACTGCGTGACCCGCCTCCGCTTCACTCTGAAAGACGAGTCACTTGCTAAGACGGATGCGCTCAAAAAGATCCCCGGAATCCTCTCGGTTGTAAGCGGCGGAGGCCAGTATCAGATCGTCATCGGCCCGGAAGTGCCTCAGGTCTATCAGGAAGTCATCTCCGCGGGCGGCTTTGAAGCTTCTGAAGCGATTTCAGATCCAGAAGCTGAAAAGGCTGATAAGCGTTCGCGCCTCAGTAAAATTCTGGAAGGCATTGCGAGCATCTTCCAGCCCATCATCCCGGCTATTACCGGAGCCGGTCTTCTGAAAGCCCTGATGGCCCTCTTCTCCGCCTTTGGCGTCCTCAAGAGCGGCACCCAGACTTATATCATTCTGAACGCCATGGCGGACGCGGCCTTCTATTTCATGCCGATCCTCCTGGCCCAATCCTGTGCGCGCAAGTTCAAATGCAATCAGGGTACGGCCATGGCTCTGGCCGGCATTCTCGTCTATCCCGCCTTTATCTCTCTTCTGGGCGGAGAAGATCCGGTCAAATTCCTGAGCTTTATCCCCATCACCAAAGCGACATACACTTCCTCCGTCATTCCCATCATCCTGGGCGTATGGTTTATGTCCTACGTCGAGCACTTTATGCAGAAGATTTCGCCCAGAGCGATCAAATTCTTCTCGGTGCCGCTGGTGAGCCTGCTGATCGGCGGAACCGTGACCATCGCCGTGCTCGGCCCGATCGGATCCTGGGTTTCCAATCTGATCAATGTATTCTTCAAGTGGCTCAATAATGTGGCTCCCTGGATCGTGCCCACCATTGTCGGTATCGCTAACCCGCTGCTCGTCATGACAGGCACGCATTATGGCCTGATACCGATCGGTACCAACAACCTGGCCACGTTGAAGTGGGATACGGTTGTCGGCCCCGGTATGCTCGCATCCAATGTCGCTCAGGGCGCAGCCGGTTTTGCCGTAGGCCTCAGATCCAAGAATCCGGATACCAAGACGCAGGCGAGTTCTGCCGGTCTTACCGGTGTCCTCGGAATCACCGAGCCGGTACTCTACGGTGTTAACCTGAAGTTCACCTTCCCGCTGTACGCAGCCATGATCGGTGGCGGCGTGGGCGGTCTCTTCCTGGGCATCACCCGTGTTGCCCGTTTCGCAGGCGGTTCTCCCGGTCTGCTGGTTCTCCCCGCTTATATTCCCAATGAAGAAGTCCAGGCCCTCGGTTATACCATGAGCAATCTGGTCTTCGCGATCATCGGCGTTGTCATTGCGATGGTGGTTGCCTTCATCGCCAGCTTCATTCTCTTTGGCGTATGGGCCAAAAAAGGAAAATTACCGGCTGAAGAACTTGGTCTTGCTGCCGCTCCGGCTGCAGAAGAAGCCCCCGTTGTTCTGCCTGAAGTAGATGATTCTGCGATCGTCGCATTCGCCGACGGACGCTTCATCGGTCATGAAGAACTTGACGACCCGATGTTCAAAGATGAAGCCATGGGGCAGACAGTTGCTATTGTTCCTACCGGCGATACCATTGTTTCACCGGCAAACGGTGTCCTTGAAATGGTCTTTGACACCGGTCACGCCTTTGGCGTCCGCATGGCTGACGGCACCGGTCTTCTGATCCACATCGGTGTCGATACTGTCAGCATGGAAGGCAAAGGCTTTACCAAGCTAAAAACCCAGGGTGATCCCGTCCGCGCAGGTGAGCCCGTCATCAAGGTGGATTTCAACGCTGTCAAAGAAGCCGGTTATTCCACGCAGACCATGCTCGTCATCAACGAGCCTCTCGACGATGCCGAGCCCGTTCAGTTCATCGGTTTCGGCGCAGAAGTCAAAGCCGGACAGAAACTGAATTGAATCCAATGATAATTCCGGAACTTTCCTAAACGCAAAAACTCCGGTGCTGCCAATCGGCCGCACCGGAGTTTTTGTATGCCATGATCTTCCGTTAATCATCCGGAACCGTTACTTTCCGGAAGCACTGATCAATTTCTGGTTGACGCGGTTCAAGACCTCAGTGTAATACTGCAGCTCAGCCGTGGTCAGATCTTTTTCGCCAAGTTCTCCGAACTTCTCTGTAAAATCAGCGTATTTGCTCATCATTTCGCCATATTTGGCCAGAGCATTCAAATCCGTCGTATCCAGGTTATTAATGAAATCAATGTAGGTGTCCATAAAGGACTCGTATTCATCGATCGCTGCTTTGACTTCCGGCCTTATCACTGATTCGGAGACAGATTCTGTCTGGGAGGAACTTTCCGCTGAAGACTTATCCTCAGGTTTGGAGCTTTCTTCATTCAAATCTATCTTAATGGTAAACTGGTCTATATCTTTATACTTTTCATCTCTGAGTTTCAGAGAGAATTCTACGTCTGTGATATCTTCTACAACTGATATTTTATTTTTTTCAAGCCCGCTTTCCCACAGTTTGACCTTAAACAATTGATTCTGTTCAGGAATGATATGCGTTGAGTAAATCGAATAGTCTATCATAAACCCATTAACGGATAAGGAATTATATACATCTGAAATGCTTCTCTCTTTTTGGCCCAGATTGCTGACAATCAGCAAAACATACAGATCCGAACTGTATTCATAGTCATCCTCTGCAATCCCCATGAAGCGGATCAACATGTCATTCTGATTATAGACAACTTCTCCCTCCGAGGATGATTCAGACTTCCTTCCATCGATAATAACACTAACAGGTATTGCCGCTTCAGGTTCTTCCTCAGACTCTTTCTGAACAGAAATATTAAAACCGATCTGTGCGAATTCTTCTATGCCAAGCGGTTCCAGGAAATTGCTGTCGAGTACAGAATCCAGTTGAATATCAGTAATACATTTTTTACCCGCATTAATGCTTTCGTAAGACCAGGCTCCTGAGCTGACGAGTATTCCATTAATAGCAATGTCTCTGATTGCAATTTCATACAGTTCTTCTCCCTGATTGTCAAATTCAAGGAATAAAGTCTCCTCTTCATCAACATTTCTTATCAGGCACTCTGAAACAAGAGAGACATTTCCAGAATCCATGAGCACTGATTCTGAATTAAACTCCAATGTATATTCATATTCTGCCTGTAAAGCCGGATGTTTCATCGCATCGATAAAGCTGTCTTTCTCGAAATCATGTGTATCATAACATGAAGTCTTTATCTGTAAAGGTCCTGTATATACAGCATTTTTCTCTTTATCCTGGATCTGGAATCCGACTGTCAGTTCGGCAATTTCATTAATTCCATTGAGTTGAAGTGAACTATAATCATATTTCATGGTATCCGTCGCTTTTTTGCCACTCGTAACGGAAGTGCTCAAGTATCCGCCGGAAAACATATAATTGTTAACCGCATTACATGAATAGCCCCTGGTGCCGGCATAGAACTCAAGATCTTTTTCACTATTATTCTCAAAAAGTAATTCAAGCATCGCGCTGTAATTGCCGTATTCAAGGCCTGTTGCGGTTATTTTAACTCCATCTTGATCATACAGCACAGTTTCGGATATCACCGGAGCTTTATTGAATACATCAAGAACTGTCGATTCCTGCTGTTTGGATTCCTCCTCGGAAGTGCTGGTTGATTCTTCTTTTGAGTTCTTTTCAGATTCTTTAGAACTCTCTTGTACGGATGTATCAATTCCGGAAATAATGCTGTTATTCCCATCAGACCTGCTCTGCTCGCGGCTGGATTCCTTCTGGCCGCATCCCATCATCGTACAGACAATCAGTACTGTCATCATCCAACTCATTAATTTCTTCATACTGTTTTCCTCCTTCAATTGATCGATTGTTAAGGGCTTTCTCCGCTTCCTCCTCGGCCTCCAATGCCAGATTGATTCCTGCTGCCATCAGAATACTGAGAGGATAACGGCCGACCGGCGGAATTTTCTTTTCCTTCATTCCGATTCCTCCACTCTGTAGATTGGGATTTATTCCCCTTACAGAATGTGCAGAATCTGCGGAAATTTCTGAATCCCTGAAACCGGACTGATTGTAACATAGAACGCCGAGAAGTCGATTTGATGAATCGTAAAGTCTCCATATTATGCAAAAAAAAGACAGGTTCATACCTGTCTGAATGATGGTGCTGTGCAGTGTGCCGGAATCAGCCGGCCGATCCCTCCATGCCGCCGAGTTTCATGAAGCTGTCCAGAAGCCGGACGGCGTATGGATTACCGATCTCGCTCTGATCCATCATAAAGCCGATTCCCCTCTCTATGTAAGAGGGCTTGAATCCGCGCATCCCGATCATGTATTCAAGAGCAAGATAATAGTAGGCCAGGTCTTTCCGGCCGTTCTCGCGCATGATGGACAGGACCTCGCGCCGGTCGTCGTATTCGTCGTAATACTCTATCATCAGCCTGTCATGCATCTCGGGGCCCAGAAGCTCGCGGTAATACTCGTGAATATGCCTCAGCATCACATATTGACCCTTCGTTTTGCGAAGATTCTGGATGAAGGACCGGCTGGCCTGCCGATACCGGGGATTCCAGAAGGTCAATGTGCAGAACCAGTGCAGGAACCTCAGAGAAAGCCAGTTAAAAGCTGCCTCAACGGTCTCTGCCTGAAAATAGGCCTCTTCGGCAAGGGTGAACCAATGTTCCATGGGCCCGGATTCAGACAGCAGAGCTTCGATGATCTTCTGATGATACTGTAAGGCGCTTTGCATATGTTCATCGGGCTCGGCCTCGGGCTGAAAGACGGGAAAAGTGTGCCGGATCAGCTTGAGCATCCAGGCTCTGGTGATGCCGTTCAGGGCAACTTTTTCCTTTTCGTCCATGGTGATCCGGTCCATGACCATTTCATCAATGGTGACAAAGAAATGAGCGGCCAGATTGGATAGCATCTGGGGGCCGGGATCGTTATCTCCGCCCTTTTCATAGCGAGAGATCGTCGAATTGTCCACACTCAATGCGCGTCCCAGTTCCTTCTGCGTCTCTCCGGCCGCCTGGCGGAGCTTGCGGATATTTTGGCTCAAATTATCGGCTGGCATGCGGTCCTCCATCAGATATATGCGGTCCTGAAGAGTAAATAACAGCCGACCGTCCAAACCGCCAATGACAGGAGGACAATGACCCAGAACCTTGGTTTGCGCACCTTGTGGTGAAAAGCAAGCATTCCGAGCAGGGCTCCAAGCGCCCCACCGACAGCCGCGACGAACAGCAGAGTGCGCTCTTTGATACGCCAGGTCTGGCGAATGGCACGCCTCTTATCGACTCCGTAAAGGATGAATGCCAGGAAATTGACGAGTATCAGATAGACGATCAGGATCGTCATCCACAGGCTGGTTGTCTCCAATTCTGCTAAAGCTCTCATATTAAGGCCTCACATTCAGCGCGTCTGCGCGATATTGTCCGATCAGCAGCTTAACGACTTCGGAATAACTGATCGTACCACCGCCTCCCGAAACTTTCAGATACGTGTCGTTGATCTGCTCGGTTTTCTCGGTAACCTTGTTCTCGTGAGCATCGATCCAGGCATTATTATAGCGGATATCCGCTTTAAGATGCCCGGGAGTCTCGTCCATCAGCTTCCAGTACAGGTCTTTATCGGTACTGTACAGAGCACCGGACAGCTTCTGAAACGCAAACATGGCCCCGCTGTACTGCACATAGGGTTCGGGATCCATCAGACAGATCTGGATGGCGAGGAAATTGGCTTCATCCTCGCGGGAATAGCCCTTCTGATGGCTCTGTTCATGTGCCGCGGACAGTGGCAAAGTATAGCTTGGCGCAGCCACGTTCAAATTGGCTTCACCCGTAAAGGGAATGTAGATGCCAAGGATGCCGGTATAAGAAAACGGTTCCGAGATCATAATATACTTAGGCCGGACCGAATCCGTCAGCATGGGGATATGGAAGCGGTTTTTCAGCGCGGTAAAATCGCGCATACGGTATGAATAATCCAGGATTGCCTGATTGCTCTCCGCTATGGTGGACGTGCCGGGCCAGAGTGAATAGCCTGCTTCCGTAAACGTAATCTTATCGGACATCTCCACCGCACGGTCACGCATCATCGCTGCGGATTCGTATAATTCATCGGCTTTGATGTCCTCCGTCCGGTATTCCAGCAGGTTTTCCAGACGAATACGGCCGAACTGCATCACAAAAAGGGCTTCAAAGGCGACTACGCCCCACAGCACGACAGCTGCCGTTCCTCCGAGGAACCGTCTCCAGTTGCGCCATCCGGAATAAGCAGCCGTCAGGGCAAAGAGGACCAGGAGAGCCACGGGCAGGAGATAGATCAGCCATTCAGCCACAGAAAAAGGCACCAGATTGGTCACTCTGGTGAGCAGCCAGGTTAAGGCCCGTGTAATGCCGCGTCCAAACAGGTATTCCGCGACAAAGGTCACGTTCTTCAGATAATACAGGCCCACCGCCAGTACAGCCGGCAGTAAAAGACCGAACCACAGCAGCTTATGTTTGATCTGTGGTCTGCTTTCCTGCGATTCAGTATCCTGCGGTCTGCTTTCCTGCAGCGATTCATCCATAGGATCTCTCCTCCCATACACTTCCGGAATATCAAATCAGAGGCTCAAAGTCTCTCTTCATCATGCAGAACACAAAGCCCGCAGAGCACGCTCTGCGGGCCTGTAAATTCAATTAATCCTTAGCGCTGCACACGGCCGGAGCCGTCGCCACCGGCAAGAGCCTCTACCTCAGCCTTGCTGACCAGATTGAAATCGCCCTCGATCGTATGCTTCAGGCAGGAAGCCGCTACGGCAAATTCCAGTGCCTTCTGATTGTCAGCGCCCGTCACCAGAGAATAGATCAGGCCGCCGCCGAAGCTGTCGCCGCCGCCGACGCGATCCACGATATTCATGGTGTACTTCTTGGACTTGTAGAACTCATCCTTCTTGGCATCGTACAGCATGCCGCTCCAGTTGTTTACGCTCGCAGAAATGCTCTCACGCAGCGTGATCGCGATCTTCTCGCAGCCAAAACGCTTGACCAGCTGACGGGCTACATCCTTGTAGCCTTCATCACTCAGCTTACCGCCGGTAATACTGGTATCCGCCGCCTTGATGCCGAAGACCTTTTCAGCGTCTTCTTCATTCGCGATCATAACGTCCACATACTTGCAGAGCTCGCCCATCACCTGGCCGGCCTTCTCGCTGGTCCAGAGTTTCTTACGGAAGTTCAGATCGCAGCTGACCTTAACGCCCAGCTCATGAGCCTTCTTGCAGGCTTCCAGAGTGATGGCCGCCGCGTCATCGGACAGCGCCGGAGTGATTCCCGTGAAGTGGAACCAGCAGGCACCCTCAAAGATCTTGGCCCAGTCGAAATCCGCAACGGTCGCGGTCGCGATCGAGGAGTGCGCACGGTCATAAACTACGTTGGAAGCACGCTGGGAAGCGCCTTTCTCAGAGAAATAAATACCGATTCTCTCGCCGCCGCGGGCAATAAAGGCGGGATTGACATTGTGCTTGCGAAGCGTGGCTACGCAGGCATCAGCCAGAGGATTATTGGGGAGTTTGGTCACGAAATACGCATCCAGGCCATAGTTGGCACAGGAAACGGCTACGTTAGCTTCGCCGCCGCCGAATTCCAGCTCCAGGCTCTCAGCCTGAATAAAACGCTGATAACGGGGCGTCTGCAGACGCATCATGATCTCACCGAAGGTTACGACTTTCTTGGACATGGGAATCATTCCTTTCTGAAAATAATATGTTAATTCCGGATAAACCGGGCGCAAATAATGACCCCTGCGCATACATGTTCAGTATATACTGCCTTGGATCAATTTGCAAGAACAAATCCAATAATTCTTGTGGAGAATGGTATCCTCGTCAATCTGCTTCAGGATGGCTGAGACTGTAGGCGTCCAGCTCTTCCTGAACGAGTTTGCCGGTTTGGAAAGCCTGGTCATGGGGCATCATTGAGAATTCATCCAGTGTCTGGTACGAATACTCCATTGAAAAGGCCTTTAATTCGCTTTCAGAATCCAGATAGGCCAGAGGATCCAGATAATCATCCTTCGACAGGTTGAATTGCTCGGCGTAATTCTTTAACAACTCCGGATCGTCCTGCTCAATCTGTTCCAGAACAGTCGAAAACGCTTCGTAGAAGCCCTTCATGATAACTGAGATAAATCTCTCAATATAGGTCGTCCATGTCGCCTCGTTGTCCTCAGAAGACGGATCAAACTCACGGGAACCGGTATACTCATCGAAGATATCCCCGGCCAGATAGAATTCCCGGTCGCGCATATCGCCGTCTTCCTGCAGGTAATCAGGCTCCTCAGGCTCATCATTTTCAAAGAGGCTCCTGTCGGTCAGTTCATCTGTCTCGTCAGGATCCAGAAGGGAAGGATCGACGAATTCATCCTCGTCTTCGTCCTCCTGATCCGCTTCACTCACCGGTTCGTAATGCCGCCCGAACTGAACCGCACGGTAATACTCCAGACAGAGCATGCGCATGGTGCCTTCCTTGTCCAGGACCCGCAGCAGCCTGCGGATGAAGTCTTCGTCATCCATCAGGATCCCTTCGGATTCTTTTTGCTCCTGCCAGACCTTTTTGCCCTGGCGATAAGCATTGACCGGCTGCAGGGACATGATGCGATCCATCAGTTTTTTCTTAAGGTTATCCCATTTTTCAAAGTCACTGAGATAAAGCATCTCAATCTCATCCGCCGTCAGTGCATTAGGCATCAGAAGGACATTTCTCTGACGCATATCCGTCATGACCATGTTCTTCATCTGAGGCGTTTCAATCAGAAATTTCTTAAGATCATCCTCAGCCTCATCAAAGATCCGATCGAGCTCGAATTCGATGTCTTCCTCCATCTGCAGGAACATATCCACATCCGCATCGTCCAGCATCTGAAAGACATCCGGTTCGTCGGACAGGAGGGTAAACAGATCCTGAAAGCTTTTGACTTTAGACAGCGCTTCTGTAATGACCGGATTGAAATAGCCGCGGAAGGTAATCGCTGAATAGGTCATCAGAGCGATCGTATCCAGGATTTCTCCGGTGTCGATCCTGGACCTTAGCATCTCGAATACGGTTGGCTTCATCCCGAACTCCTCTTATTTAAGCTTGCGCAGATGCCAGATCCGTTCACTGTAATCCTGGATCGAACGGTCCGACGCAAAGATCGAAGAATTGGCTACATTGATGATAGCCTTGCGGTTCCAGGCATCCTGATCGCGGTACAGATTGTCTACATCGCAATGAGCGCGGCAATAATCCGCGAAATCAGCCAGAACCATGTAGGGATCCGCTGTGCCGTGACCATTGCCCAGGATCAGCGAATTCACGATATCCGGATAGCGGACCACGTGGCCTTCGCGTCCAATCCCCTGCTGCAATGCGTTCAGGATACGGCTCAGCCAGGCGTCATTCTGATAGTAACTGAGCGGATTGTAGCCGTTGGCCGCGAGCTGCTTCACCTCGTCCGCATGCATGCCGAATAGGAAGATATTCTCCTCTCCCACTGCTTCGGCAATCTCGACGTTAGCACCGTCAAGCGTACCGATCGTCAGCGCGCCGTTCGTCATGAACTTCATATTACCCGTGCCGGAGGCTTCGCGGCCTGCCACGGAAATCTGCTCGGACAGCTCAGCGGCCGGCATCAGAATCTCGGCCACCGTGACCTTATAATCTTCCAGGAAGACGACTTTCATCTTGTCCTGCATTGCGGGGTCATTGTTGATCATATCGCCTACCGAATGGATCAGGCGGATGATTTGCTTGGCTGCGTAATAGCCGGGAGCCGCTTTGGCTCCGAAGATAAAGGTCCTGGGAACGACATCCATATTCGGGTTGTCTTTGAGCTCGTAGTACATCCGCAGAATATGAAGGATATTCAGCATCTGCCTCTTATACTCATGCAGACGCTTGGCCTGCACGTCGAACATCGAATCCACGTCGACCGTAATGCCGTTATGCTCTTTGATATAGGCGGCCAGGCGCTCCTTGTTGGCACGTTTGGCCAGGCCGAATTCAGCACGGACCTGCGAATCCTCCGCATACGGACGAAAGTCGCGCAGCTTCTCGGGATCTTCCAGGAATTCCTCACCGATATACTTGGTGAGCAGATCCGTCAGACCGGGGTTGCTCTGTCCGATCCAGCGGCGGTAGGAAATGCCGTTGGTCACGTTCTGGAACTTCTCCGGGCTGACAATATAGAAGTCATGGAAGACATCGTCCCTGAGGATCTGGGAGTGAAGGGCGGAAACGCCGTTCACCGAGAAGGATCCGGCGATGGAAAGATTTGCCATGCGTACTTCATCATAGGCAAGGATCGCCATGGAAGCGATCTTGTCCCAGTCACCGGGGAAGTATTTCCACAGGCCGTCGCAGAAGCGGCGGTTGATCTCGGAAACGATCTGGTACAGACGCGGCAGCACCTGTTTGAACAATGATTCGGGCCAGCGCTCCAGCGCCTCGCTCATGACCGTATGGTTCGTATAGGCTACGGTCTTGGTCGTGATCCTCCAGGATTCCTCCCAGGTCAGACCGTTCTCATCCATCATGATCCTCATCAGTTCAGGAACGACCATGGCAGGATGTGTATCATTGATCTGAATCACGACGTGGTCAGGCAGCGTATCCATACGGCCATAACGGGCCATGTGCTTGCGGACGATCTCCTGCACCGAAGCGGATACAAAGAAGTATTGCTGCTTCAGGCGAAGGGATTTTCCTTCCCAATGACGATCCTCGGGATAAAGGATCTTGGAAATGACTTCCGCCATGGCCTGACTCTCGGAAGCCTTCAGATAATCGCCCTCATTGAAGAGTGACATATTCATCTGGATCGGGCTCTTGGCCTGCCACAGACGCAGTGTATTGACGGTCTGGTTATGATAGCCGCTGATCAGCATATCATGCGGGATCGCCAGTACGCGGTCATAGTTCTTGTGAATGACCTGCAGCTGGTTCTCGTTCCAGACCTCCTCCACCTCGCCGCCGAAATGGACTTCAACGGCTTCGGTCGGGTTGGCCACCAGCCAGCTGGAACCGGAATCCATCCAGTCATCCGGCAGCTCCAGCTGCTGACCATCGACGATTTTCTGCTTAAACAGACCATATTCGTACAGGATGCTGTAGCCCGTCGCGGGATAATTCAGGCAGGAAAGCGCGTCCATATAACTTGCCGCGAGACGCCCCAGGCCTCCGTTGCCAAGCGCCGCGTCCTGCTCTTCCTCATAGTAAAGCTCATCCAGCGAAGTACCCGCTTCCGCGAGCGCCGCGTTGAATTCGTTTACCATGCCCAGATTGAAAACATTGTTGCGAAGGGAACGCCCAAGCAGGAACTCCATGGAGAAATAGCAGACCTGCTTGGCGCCTTCCTTTTCGATTTTTTCCTGAGTCTCCACCCAGTTATCCATCATCAGATCACGGACGACCAGCGCCGTCGCTTGATAAATCTGACTTCGGGATGCCGTCTCAATATCCCGGCCGAAATGCCGGATCAGCTTTCCCTCAATCAGTGTAATTAACTCTCTCTTTTTCATAAACAATCCTCAACAAATATTGATTTGGGGAGATCTTTCTTCAGGCTTTGCCTGTAATTTTCCGATACAGCGCCATATATTCTCTGGTGGGCTTCTTCCAACTGAAGTCGCAGCTCATCGCGTTATGGATAATCTTGTTCCACTCGGTCTTATCGTGGAAATACCTTTCGGCTTCGCGGATCACATACAGCATGTCGTTCGCATTAAAGTGAGCGAAGGAGAAGCCGTTGCCCTGTCCCTCATAATAGGCCTGAACGGTATCCTTGAGGCCGCCGGTCTCACGCACGATCGGAATCGTGCCATAGCGCATGGCGATCATCTGGGACAGTCCGCAGGGCTCGCTCTTGCTGGGCATCAGGAAAATGTCCGCGCCGGCGTAGATCTTCTGCGCCAGATCCAGATTGAAGGTGATATTCGCCGAAACCTTGGCGGGGAATTCGCGCTTAGCTTCTTTGAAGAGCTCTTCGTACTGATAGTCGCCGGTTCCGAGGATCACGAGCTGAATATCGTCATCCATCAGTTCCTTCATGACATGCTTGACCAGATCCAGACCCTTGTGGTCGACGAGGCGGGTGATCATGGCAATCATCGGCACATCCTCGCGGACGGGCAGGCCCAGAAGCTCCTGAAGGCGCATCTTGTTGACGGCTTTCTTCTTGGGATAGCGGGCAGAATAATTCTCAAACAGATGCTTGTCGGTCTTGGGATTAAAGACGTCCGTATCGATACCGTTGATGATGCCGGACAGCTTATCCTTCTCCTGGCGGAGCATCCACTGCATGCCATGCCCGTAGAATTCATACTGGATCTCCTCCGCATAGGTCGGGCTGACCGTGCTGACCCAGGCAGAGGAAACGATCGCGGCCTTCATCAGGTTGACCATGCCATCGAACTGCAGCCAGCCGTTGTCGAATTTCTCCATGGACATTCCGAAGACGTATTCGGTGATATCCGGGGAGAAAATGCCCTGATACTGGATGTTGTGGATCGTGAAGAGCACGCGCAGATCACGGCAGCAGGGAACATCCTTGCGGTAGAATTCTTCCAGGAAAACCGGTACCAGCGCAGTCTGCCAGTCATTGCAGTGCAGTACGTCGGGCTGGAAGTCGATATGCTGCAGAATCTCCAGCACCGCCTTGCAGAAGAAGGCGAAACGCTCCGCGTCATCGAAATAGCCATAGAGGCCGCGGCGGCCGAAATAATACTTGTTGTCAAGGAAATAATACTTGACGCCGTCCACTTCCGCCTGATAAACGCCACAGTACTGCGTGCGCCACGCCAGCGGCACCCAGACCACTTTGACAAAGGTCATGGTATTGCGCAGGTTCTCGGGGATATCCTGGTACAGGGGCAGGATCACACGGGCGTCCACCCCCTGCTGTACCAGAGACTTGGGAAGCGCGCCGGCCACATCTCCCAGACCACCGGTCTTGATAAAAGGCGCCGCTTCAGAAGTTACATACAAAACTTTCATTCAAAATCCTCTCCTTTTTGTGCTTAGACAACGCTGCTCTTGGGCAGAACCGTGGGATACTTCTGATATCCGAAGAGCTTGCGATTCTGGCGGATGACCACGTCCTTGTCGGAGATGACATAATTGATCTGGCATCCGGACTGAATCTCCGTGTCCTGCATAATGATCGAATTGGAAACCACCGTGTTCTTGTGAATATGAACACCGCGGAAAATAATACAATTCTCTACTTTGCCCTCGATGACGCAGCCGTCGGCGATCAGCGAATTGCTGACTTCGCTGGTGTTGCGGTAAACCGTCGGAACCTCATCGCGGATCTTGGTATAAATACTATAGTCGCCGCCGAAAAGCTGCTCGCGGACCTTCTCATCCAGCAGGCTCATATTCGTGTCGTAGTAGGAAGAAATCGACGTAATGGGTTCGAAATACTCGTCGCACTTATAGCCGTATACCTTAAGATCTTTAAGATTAGCCTGCAGCACGTCGCGACGGAAGCTGTAGAGGTTGTGGCTCTGGCACTCCTGCACCAGGCTCTCCAGCAGCGATTTGCGGATGATCAGCGTACCCACGCAGAGCTTGTTACGGTTCTTGGCGGGGTTGATGGTCACATCGGTCACCTTGCCATCTTCGTCCGTCGCCAGGAAGCAGAACTGGTTATAGGACTCGTTGGAGAAGCTGCCTTCCTTGTACAGAAGCGTGATGTCGGCTTCTTTGGCAATGTGATAATCCAGCATGTCATCAAAGGTCATGTTGCAGATCACGTCCGCGTCCGTCATCAGCACATACTCTTCCGTGGAACGGCGGATAAAGCTCATGGTGTTGGCCAGCGCCTCCATGCGGCCGCGGTAATTGGCGCCCAGCGAAATGCTGTTGGCACTGGAGAAAGGCGGCTGAATGTACAGGCCATCACGCTTACGGCTCAGATCCCATTCTTTGCCGGATCCCAGGTGATCCATCAGAGAGGAATAGTTATTCTGCGTGATCATCCCGATCTTGGTGACACCGGAATTAACCATGCTCGAAAGCATGAAGTCCACGATTCTGTAACGGCCGCCGAAGGGGATGGATGAAATGGACCGGAGCTGTGTCAGCGTCTTCAGATCCTCTTCATACTTATAGGTAAAGACAATGCCTAATGTATTTTTCATTTCTGATTACCTCCCTGCGGGAATATTTTCGCTAACCATGATACCGGGTTCAACCGTCGCGCCTTCTCCGACTGTCAGGTTCTCTCCGATCAGAGCAATGCTGCCCGGCTTGCAGATTTCCTTGGGTGCGCCGACAGTTGCATTTGCGCCGATCACTACACCCTGGCCGACGATCGAGTATTCTACCACGGCTCCTTCTCCGATGACGGCGTTCGTCATGATGACGCTGTCACGGACGATGGCGCCCTTACCGATCTTGCAGCCGGAGAAAAGAACCGAATGCTCAACTTTACCGGCGATTATAGCGCCTTCCGTTACGATGGTCTCGCTCAGAGACGCACCGGGAGCAACATAATGCGGCTGTACGTTGGGGCTACGGGAATAGATCCTCCATGAAGGATCATTCAGATTGATCGGAGAATCCACGCCGATCAGTTCCATATTGGCTTCCCACAGGGACTGAACGGTACCGACATCCTTCCAGTAATCGTCGAATTCATAAGCCATCAGCACTTCTCCGTTGCCGAGCATCTCGGGAATGATATTCTTGCCGAAGTCGTTCTCGGACTGGGGATCAGCCTCGTCGGCAATCAGATACTGTCTGAGCTTGGACCAGGTGAAGATGTAGATACCCATCGAAGCCTTGGTCGACTTGGGCTGCTTGGGTTTCTCCTCGAATTCATAAATGCGATTGTTCTCGTCCGTATTCATAATGCCGAAACGGCTGGCTTCCTCCAGCGTTACATTCAGCACCGCGATGGTGCAGGCAGCGTCAGTCTGCTTATGATACTGGAGCATTTTATTATAATCCATTTTGTAGATATGGTCGCCGGACAAAACAACGACATAATCCGGATCATAATTGTCGATGTAATGAATGTTCTGGTAAATCGCATTCGCGGTTCCCTTATACCAGTCACCGGTCTTACCATGAACATAGGGCGGCAGAATGGAAACTCCGCCGTAATTACGGTCCAGATCCCAAGGCTGGCCGTTGCCGATATAAGCATTAAGGTCGAGCGGCATGTACTGCGTCAAAACACCCACGGTATCGATACCGGAATTGACGCAGTTACTCAAGGGAAAATCGATAATACGATATTTTCCACCAAAGGGTACGGCGGGCTTTGCCACCTCCTTGGTCAGGACACCAAGCCGGCTGCCCTGGCCGCCGGCAAGAAGCATTGCGATGCATTCTTTTTTAATCTTCATAATCTGCCCTCCTGAAAGTTAGGATAATGATACTTCATCCGTTGCTTACTATAAGAATACCATAAGAACGGTTTGAATTCAACTGAAAAGTACAAAAAACAGTAAAAATCGTGTAAAACTACCGGTCCGGAGTGATTCCGGACAGCTGCAGAAAATCCTGTTCCGAAATGATCGGGATGCCCAGCTCGTGCGCCTTTTTGTTTTTGCCGGACGTGCTGGTTATGTCATTATTGATCAGCCAGGCTGTTTTGGCGCTGACAGATCCTGAGACCTTGCCTCCTCCGGCCGCGATCAGTTCGGCAAGACGCTCTCGGTTTGCAAAATGCTCCAGGGAGCCGGTAATGACGACAGTCTTGCCGTTCAGCGGCGAATCTTCCTGCGGCTGTTCGGTATCCTGCCTGAAATGAAGCTCCTCGAGAAGCGCTTCGGTAATACGGCGGTTCAGCGGATTCGCAAAGAAATCGACGATTTTGGTCGCGCCCAGCTCCGCAAAGCCCTCGACTGCCGCAATCTCCTGGACAGAGGCATTCATCAGCGCCCTGACATCCTGCCCGAAGGCCCTCATCAGAACGCGCGCATTGGCCGCGCCGACGCCGGGGATCCCCAGCGAGGCAATCAGACGGTAGGCTTCTGTCTCACGTGACGCCTCGATCGAAGCAAGGAGCTTGTCAGCGGATTTCTCCCCAAAACCCTCCATCGCTCGGATTTCGTCACGATGTTCGGACAAATGATAGAGGTCCGGATACTCGCTCAGGAAGCCCGCCTCGATAAAGCGATCCAGCGTGGCTTCGGAAAGACCTTCGATATTCATCGAGGCTCTGGAAGTAAAATGCACAAAAGCCTGATGGATCTTGGCCGGGCAGGCAGGGTTGGTGCAGGTGAGCACACTGGCTTCGTAATTACGGACTTCTCTGGTCGGCGCGCCGCAGCGCGGGCAGGCCTCGGGAATGGGAAGTGTCCCGCTCCTCGTCAGGTTCTCGCTGATCTGCGGTATGATCATATTAGCCTTATAAACCAGGATCCGGTCACCGATCCCCAGCTGCAGTTCGCGGATCATACTGACATTGTGAACAGAGGCTCGCTGTACCGTGGTACCCTCCAGCTCCACCGGCTCAAAAAGCGCCACAGGGTTGATGAGTCCGGTCCGGGACGTCTGCCACTCCACATCCAGGAGCGTCGTCTCCGCCGTCTCATCGGCCCATTTGAAGGCGATGGAATCCCTCGGGAATTTGGCAGTCCGGCCAAGTCCCGCCGAATAGGCGATATCGTCGTAGGTGAGGACCAGTCCATCGGACGGATAGGCCTGATCCGCGATCGACGCTTCAAAGGCTTCCACCGCGTCCAGGAGTGTGTCCGCGGTCACACGGCGGTATTCCACCACCTCAAAGCCCATCCGGCGCAGCTGTTCCAGCCCGCCCATCTTGGAGGCGGCATCCATCAGCTCTTCTCCCTCAGCGGGCTCGGACGAAACCAGTGTATAAAGGATGCAGTGCACACGGCGCTCCGCCGTGACCCGGCTGTTCAGCTGGCGCACACTTCCGCTGCAGAGATTGCGCGGATTCTTATACTGCTCCTCTGCCGGCAGCCTGCTGTTAAGCTCCTCAAAATCACGGTAGCTGATCACCGCTTCTCCGCGGAGCACCAGCCGTCCGCGGAAGGGGATCCGAAGCGGCAGCCCGACAAAACAGGCCGCGTTGGCAGTGATTTCTTCTCCGACCTCGCCATTGCCCCGGGTTACGGCCTGCATAAGAGTGCCGTCCTGATAAGTAAGGACAACCGTGAGACCGTCCATCTTCCAGGACAGCTCGCCGACCTGGCCGCCCAGCCAGTCCCTCAGTGCTTCGCGGCTCTTGGTCTTGTCAAGGGAGAGCATCGGGCTCGCATGGCTCACTTTAGGAAGCGCGGACATGACCTGATAGCCGACCTTGCGCGTCGGACTGCCGGATAATACGACGCCCGTCTCCGCCTCCAGCCTGACAAGCTCGTCATACAGGGCATCGTATTCATGATCGGACATGATCTCATGCGCCTGCTGATAATACGCAAAAGAGGCCTGATCAAGCAGCGCCGTCAATTCCTTCATGCGTTTCAAGGGATCGTTTTGCATGCTCAAGCCTCCCATCCGTTTAATTATTCTGTTTTTTCAGCCCGGCAAGCCCGGCAAGCAGCACCTTTTCACCGGCCTTGACAAAGTTGACTTTGACGCGGAAATCCGTGCCTACCGGCGTCACTTCAGAGATGACGCCCAGCCCGAATTTGCGGTGCACTACCGTGTCGCCCTTCTGCCAGTCGACAGGAGCCGTCTCTTCGCTCTGGACAGGTGTTCTGCCCATCATGCGGTTAAGCTGCTCTTCGCTGTTTTCGGCCGTATACTGTTTGACAAACTTACGCGTCTGTCCGTAAACCGTCCGGGCAGATTCGTCTTTCTGAATGATCTCGGTGCGGGTGCTGACAGAAGAAGCAATAGTTTCTTCTTCTTTGACCTCTTCGGGAATTTCCTCCATAAACCGGGATTCTTTGTTAACTTCCATTTTACCGTGTTGCCTCCTAAGTCTAGCATATGTCATAAATAACATTTCCTGTGCACGTGTGATGCCGACGTAGCAGAGTCTGCGCTCCTCCTCGACATCGTCCTCATCGCCCTCTGTGATGCTCCGGTAGCTGGGGAAAAGCCCTTCCTCCATACCTGAGATAAAGACGACGGGGAATTCAAGCCCCTTGGCGCTGTGCAGCGTCATCAGAGCGACCGCGTCCGCGTTTTCGTCATAATTATCAATCGCGGCGATCAGGGACAGTTCTTCAACCAATCCGGCGAGGGTCGGATTCTCAGACTCCTCCTGGAATGATTCCATGCGTCCCCGCAGCTCGTCGATGTTCTCCATACGGTCCTCGATCCGCTCTTTATCTTCCTCGCGAAGATAATCCGTATAACCGGTCCGGGTCATGATGCTGTCCAGAATAACGGGAAGCTCCGTATCCGGATCGGCTGCCAGATCGCGCCAGTCCAGGATCAGCTCGGCGAAACCGCTCAGTTTGGCGGATGAACGCTGCAGATCCGGGAACACATTGGCTTTCCCGATCAGTTCCACGACGCCCATACCAGTCTCCTCCGCCAGGCTCATGACCATGTTAAGCGTCTTATCGCCGATGCCGCGCCTCGGTACATTGAGGACTCGTCTGGCCGCGGCATAATCGCGGTCATTATTGATCAGGCGCAGATAACTAAGCAGGTCTTTGATCTCTTTGCGTTCATAGAAGGGCGTTCCGGCATACAGACGATAGGGAATCGAATCATGCAGCAGCGCTTCTTCCAGTGCGCGGGACTGTGCGTTCGTCCTGAAAAGGACAGCCATATCCTTATAAGGCCTGCCCTGCCGGTGGAGCTTTTGCATCCTGGAACAGATATAAGCCGCTTCTGCCATCTCCGTATCCGCCTCAAAAACCTTGATCCGGCACCCGTCCGGATTGCCTGTCCAGAGCGTCTTGGCCTTGCGCCCCTGATTATTGGCAATCACCTGATTGGCCGCCTGCAGAATGGTTTTGGTGGAACGGTAATTCTGCTCCAGACGGATCACTGTACATCCGGGGAAATCTTTCTCAAAATCCAGAATATTGCGGATATCTGCCCCGCGGAAACGGTAAATGGACTGATCATCGTCCCCTACCACACAGATATTGCGGTACCTGGCGGAAAGCAGGCGGATCAGCCGGTACTGGGCCGCGTTAGTGTCCTGGTATTCATCGACCATAATATAGCGGAACTGCTCCTGATAACGTTCCAGTACATCGGGAAACTGGGCGAAGAGCTGGACGCATTTCATCAGGATATCGTCAAAATCCATGGCCTGGCTGCGCATCAGTTCTTCCTGATAGGCCCTATAGAGTCTTGCGTAGATTTCTTTGATATAGTTACCCTGAGCCGCACGCGCATATTCATCGGGGCCGATCATCTCATTCTTGGCAAAACTGATCGACGCGAGGACTTCGCGCGGGGTGAACATCTTCTCATTCAACTCAAATGATTTGATCAGTCGGCGCATCACCGCCTTCTGATCCTCGGGATCATAAATGGAGAAACCGGATGCATATCCCAACAGGCTGCCAAACCGTCTGAGAATCCGCAGACAAAAGGAGTGGAACGTCATGATCCACGCGTCTTTAACTGCTTCACCGGCCAGATGATCCGCTCTCTGCCGCATCTCCTGCGCGGCTTTATTCGTAAAGGTGATCGCCAGAATCTGCCAGGCAGGAACATGTTTATGCTCAATCAAATAAGCGATGCGATGGGTAATCGCTCTCGTCTTGCCGCTGCCTGCGCCGGCTAATATTAAAACAGGGCCTTCCGTTTGGAAAACCGCTTTACGCTGCATCTCATTCAGCGTATCGTATTTATCCATATAAAAATTACTCCTGCTCCGACTGTGACTCCATCTGATGAAGCCGTTCGATGGCCTTGGCATATCCTTCCTGGCCATAGTGAAGAGCGCGTCCAACCCTGCTGATCGTGGCGCTCGAAGCACCTGTCCGCTGACAGATGTCCTGATATTTGACATCTTCGCTCAGCAGCTTGGCTACTTCAAATCGCTGAGCAATCGATAACAATTCATTAACAGTACATGCATCTTCAAAAAAAGCGTAGCACTCATCCAGATCTTCTAATGCTAATATAGCAATAAAAAGCTGATCCATCTCGGGTGATTTCAACTTCAAATTCATCTGGTTTCCTCCGGAATCAATTGATGAATGATATTTCTACAATGATGATTATAACATACTCCCGGTGAAAAATCAAGCCCTATTCAAAAATCAAACGGCAAAGTATCCTTTTTACGGGATACTTTGCCGTAAAATCATAATACATATAAGGTTCGTATCATCAGTTGCTGCTTCTAGCGCGGATCAGTTCGACGCGGGTCAGCTGTACCGGGATCGTAATCAGCAGAATCGCGGCTACATAGACCACCAGCATGACATACTGTACGATCTGATGCAGATTGAAAGAGGATACGATGGAGAGGCCAAGCAGCACATAATTCATCACGATCATGAAGAGCGGGATATTGCGTTTGGGCATCTCACCGGTCTCGAAGACCTTCTGCACGCGTCCGCAGGTATTGGAGATCTTGATAAAGTATACCAGGAAGACAATCAGGATGATCAGCGCTGCGAGCAGGCCGAGGCAGAGGAACAGTACTCTCCTGTTATCAGCCGCAAAGATATTAATATTCTGCGAAATGATCTGCATTGCCACGCTGACCGCGTTGCCGACGACAACCGCCAACGCGATGCAGGTAAAGACGATGTAGATGATGGTACCGGCCTTGATCGGGGACATGCCGATATTCTCATCACAGGGCGCTTCATGGCGGCGTACGCGGAAGACAAAGAGGCAGAGGCCGACCGCATAGAGCACCTGAGGAACCATCGCGAGAGTATTGGAAACAAGAATCGTCCAGTAGCCGGTCGTCTTGAGATCCAGTGCGGAGAGATCAAAGGGGATCTTCTCGATCAGATGATTGCTCTGCATAAATGCGTAAGCGGTATCCCAGGTATCCTGCAGATTGATGAAAGGAAATACGATCCTGTAAATCACGCAGAGGCCGAAAAGAACCATACCGATCACGATGGCAGCGGAGCTGCCGTTCTTCTTCATGATCGTAAACGCTTTACTGGAGCGCGGCGCTTCGTCCACGTTCTGCGGCTCCTGATAGATCCCGGCGTTCGGATCTACGAATTCCTTAGCGGGCTCGACGTCCAGAGCAGGCTTGAAAACAGGCTCGGGCTGCGGTTCGGGAGCGGGCTCAAAAACCGGCTCAAATACCGGCTCCGGAATGGGCTCGGGTTTGGGAGCCGTTTCCTCAATAGCTGGATCGGCCTGCTCGGCAGGATTCTTAATAATCGACTCCGTAGGCGCGAATTCATCCGGCTGGTTGAATTCCTGATAGTTTTCGTTTTCCATATTGTCTCACCTTTCTTAATAATAATGGTAAAGCTTCATAGCTCTAACATGCTCTGTACGGCGATGGCGCCGTCCGCCGCTGCGGTCAGGATCTGGCGCAGCACCGTGTCTCTCACATCGCCTGCCGCGTAGACCCCCTGGATGGAGGTACGCCGGTATTGGTCCGTGATCACATAACCGCCCTCATTGGTATCGGCTTTTCCGCGGAGGAGCGCCGAATTGGGAATCGTTCCCACTGCGATGAAAACGCCGTCCGCGGGGATCAGTTTCTCGCCCGAAGGCGTCGATAGCCTCACACCGCTCACCCGGTCCGTTCCCTCGATGGCGAGTGCCGTCGAAGACATTTCCAGGTGAATATTCTGATGTTGGGGCAGCTTCTTCTGCAGCTGATCATTGCCGCGGAAAGCATCCCTGCGGTGCACCAGCGTAACCGATTCACAGAAGGCCGACAGATACAGCGCATCCTGCAAAGCGGTATCGCCTCCGCCAATCACGACCGTTTTTTTGCCGCGGAAGAACGCTCCGTCGCAAGTGGCGCAGTAGGATACGCCGCGTCCGCGGAAGGCTTCCTCCCCGGGGACGCCGAGCTTGCGCGGACTGGCTCCGGTGCACAGGAGGAGATTGTGCGCGCGGTATTCGCCTCCGAGGGTATGAACGGTTTTGATCTCATCCCCGACGTCCAGATCGGTGACTTCATCCATTACCAGTTCCATTCCCATGTTCTCGGCATGCTCCAGGAGCTTGCCGGCCAGGTCTATACCGCTGATTCCCGGCAGTCCCGGGTAATTATCCACCATATCGGTGTTGGCTACCTGTCCGCCGGGATATCCTTTATCAAGCATCAGATAACGCAGACCTGCGCGGGAGGCATAGATAGCTGCTGTCAGTCCGGCCGGACCGCCGCCGATTATCAAGAGATCATAAATATCAGACATTATTCCTTATCACTCCCTTCCAAAGTGACACCCGAAACGGAAGACATTTCCTGCTCCAGAAGTTCCAATCCTTCATTCAGCATTTGTGTGCCGGCCAGGACAAAACGTCCGTTCCGGATCAGATCCACCGTCATCCCGCTGGCTCTGCGGACGCGGATGCATCCGATCTGGGAGTACGGCAATGTAATATCCGTATGCGCATGAGTGTAAGCCTCAGCAGGAGCACTTTTGCGCAGCGCGGTCTTTTCATTCTCGCGGGCTACGATCTCTTTACCATTCATCGGATTATAGACCGCAAGATCCTCGGTGCCCACATAGCAGGTATCACCGATGGCAAAATGGGGCCCCATTTTCTCGATGATCAGGATCGGGAGCTTCTCCATAATGCCGTATTTCAGAGCGAGGCGGTATGCCCAAGTATTGGTCCCGATCGCAAATTCGCCCATGGGGAGCGTCTCGTGCGGGAACAGCAGATTCTGGTGGATAAAGCGCTCATTCTCGTCATCCCTGTCATAATTGGCACATGAGTAGGATTGAATATATCCATCCGCGAAAACGAGCTTCAGGTCCTTGTAAAGCATTCCGTCCGCAAAGAAAGATTCAACGTGCAGAACTCCGTTGGTGCCGGCAAGCGACGGAGAAGTAAAGACTTCTCCCACCGGAATATTGACGTCCGCGACACAGTTGTAGAAATTCGTCTGTCTGGCCGGATTCGTAATGGACGGCAGCTTTACCACCAGGTCGGTATCATTGCCTTCTCTGCCGGTAATCTCCACCTGCACGCCCTGATCCAGCGCATCGATCAGGTATTGCTGCGCCTTGAGATATTTATCATTATCCAACGTGTTGATACGCACGGTTTCGTGGAAAATCTCTTCAAAGGCGGGCCCGATCTGCGGAACAGGATAGGCTACGATCGAGAAACTGTATTCCATGGGAGGAATATACTGATCCATCAGAGTGTGAATGCCGGACTGATACCTCGAATACAGCTCCTGTTGGTCTTCGCGGAAACTGACCGCCTCCCGGTGCTGAACGGGGTTAAAGACCGGTTCGCCAAAGCTGTGGATCACAGCCGGTCCTCCGTAAAGTCTCAGCATCTGCGCATTCTCCTCAAGTTCCTGCCCGAGCGCCTCCAGGCTGGCATCGACGAATTCCTCATCCATCCACAGCGCCATATCAAAGCGGTGATCATACTCGCACTGCTGTCCCCACGGTGTCCCGGCGCAGGCGATCAGATAAGGAATATAGTGCACGTCGGTGCGGAACATCTCCATGACCCGACGCGTCATCCGCTCCATTCCCAACCGATGATAAATGCCGACGGTCTTGCGGCGCATAATGTCTTTGCCATCCACAAAAAATCCCCGACGGAAGCCCTCTACGAGAGCCCTGGCCATACGGTCCACTTCTTCCTGCGGCAGAGTATTCATAAATCCGGCCAGACGGATGTCCTCTTCACTCACCCGCTCATTCAGATAATACAGCAGGCCGGGATCGGAAAAATCACCGTTCATAACCATTTCTTCGCCATGGGACGGATCAAAGCTGTAGCGGTCGTGCAGGCGGAGCCCCTCGCGGTCTCTCAGATGAGCCATCTCATGCCGCCTGATCAGCCCCAGCAGGTCTTCGATGCGGACACGTCCCTTAAGAAGGGTCTGCGCCTCCAGAAACATCGCGTGATTCCAGCTCATCGCGAAACGCATATGACGCTTGGCATAGGTCAGATTCCGATGCATCAGATAGGCAAAGGCACACAGAACCGGACCAAGTTTGCCGCCGAACTGTCGGCACATCGTCACCGGATTCAGATATGATTTATCATAATCCTCCTCTGCAGTACGGGAGAGCGCAAGCTGGTCCGCCGCCAGTTCCGTCAGCGAAGCCGTCCGATAATACTCATCATCCGATCTGGCCTCAAAACGAATGGCCCGATCCAGCCATTTGGCCAGATCACGCACAAAACGAGTCAGATTATCCTCGTTCCGGGCCGGTTTTGTGGAGGCAAGAGCGCTGATCTTCTCCCTCTGCAGCGCGTAATCCGCGATCACTGCATTATTATATAGCTTATAGTAGTCTTCTGTAAACAAGCAAAAGCCTCCTTGATTTTCATAACCTCTTTCTTATCATAGCATACTCATGGCAAAAACGCAACCTAAATTTATAGAATTACCCGCAGAGAGGATCCTGCGCAAGGGGGTTCTCCATGCAAGGGTTTTTAATGGCCACCTGCCCCGGATCAAAGAAAAAAGCCCTTCTGTCGGTAGACAAAAGGGCTTAAAGCTGGGCACGGAGGATTCGAACCTTCGGATGCTGGAGTCAGAGTCCAGTGCCTTACCGCTTGGCGAGTGCCCATTATCCGGCTTTTCGCTGGAACGAAGTATATTATACTTGATCCGGGACGTAATGTCAAGGACTTTTTTGCATTTTTTGAAAAAAACCGTCAAAGTCCGCTTAAAGCCGGCCGGTTTGCATAAAACCGCGCCGCGGCTGAATCGTCCGCAGCGCGGTCATGTGCGTATTCTGTAGTCCGCAGCGGGATTACATTCCCATCTGCTTGGCAACTTCCGCAGCGAAATCTTCCTGCTTCTTCTCAATGCCTTCGCCGGTCTCGTAGCGAACGAAATAAGCGACTTTGATCGGGCAGCCGACAGACTTGGCAACCTGCTCAAGGTACTTGCCGACGGTGATCTCGTTATCACGGAAATAGATCTGATCGACCAGGCAGATGTCTTTCATCTGCTTGTTCAGACGGCCCTCGACCATCTTGCCAAGAATCTCAAGGGGCTTCTTGGCGTTCTTGGGATCCTGCTGAGCCTGCTCAACAAGAATGTTGCGCTCATGCTCCAGCACCTCAGCGGGGATGTCCTCGCGGGTGATGTAGCGGGGGCTCATGGAAGCGACCTGCATCGCGATGTCCTTAGCGGCACTCTTAACTTCGTCATTGACGAATTCGGACTCCAGGCTGACCAGAGCGGAGATACGGCCGCCGCCGTGAATGTAGGAACCTACATAGCTGGGGCTGTCGACTACTTCATAACGACGGATCTGAAGGTTCTCACCGATAACGGCAACCTTGGCAACCAGCGCATCCTTAACGGTCTGGGCGGTGTCAAGATGCCACGGAGAAGCCATAAAGGTCTCCATCTCGATATTGCCGCAGGCAAGCGCCTGAGCGGCAACATCCGCTACAAACGTGCGGAACAGTTCGTTCTTGGCCACGAAATCGGTCTCGGAATTGACTTCGACAATAGCGCCGTGCTTCTGATCCTCAGAGATCAGAACGGTGGTCAGGCCCTCAGCCGCGATGCGGGAAGCCTTCTTCTGGGCAGTCGCCATACCCTTCTTGCGAAGGAACTCGATAGCGGCATCCATATTGCCGTCGCACTCAACCAAAGCCTTCTTGCAATCCATCATGCCTACGCCGGTTCTCTCGCGCAGCTCTTTAACCATGGCAGCGGTAATAGTCATATTCATTCTCCTCCAAATCGTCAATTATTCTTCAGCAGCGGCTTCAACAGCGGGCTCCTCGGCGGGAGTGAACTGCTCGCCCTGATTGGCCTCGATCACAGCGTCAGCTACGGTAGCGGCAATCAGCTTAACCGCACGGATCGCGTCGTCATTGCCGGGGATCACGAAATCAATCTCGTCGGGATCGCAGTTGGTGTCGACGATGCCAACCAGCGGAATGCCCAGAATATGAGCTTCCTGGATCGCGATATGCTCCTTGCGGGGATCAACAACGAAGATCATGTCGGGAACGCTCTGCATGTCGCGGATACCATTCAGGTTCTTCTGCAGCTTATCCAGCTCGTTCTTAAGATTCAGGACTTCCTTCTTGGGCAGAATGTCAAAGGTGCCGTCGGATTCCATCGTCTCAAGCTCGATCATACGGTCGATACGGCCGCGGATGGTCTTGAAATTGGTCAGCATGCCGCCCAGCCAGCGGTTATTGACATAATACATACCGCAGCGCTCAGCCTCGGTCTTCATCGCGTCCTGCGCCTGCTTCTTGGTGCCGACAAAGAGAACCTTGCCGCCCTCGGCAGCGATCGCCTTAACCGCATCATAGGCCTCGTCAACCTTACGGCTGGTCTTCTGCAGGTCAATGATATAGATGCCGTTGCGCTCCGTAAAAATGTAGGGAGCCATCTTGGGGTTCCATCTTCTGGTCTGATGTCCGAAATGTACGCCGGCCTCCAGAAGCTGCTTCATAGAAATTACGCTCATGTTACTACCTCCGATAAATTTGTTTTTCCTCCCTCGGCGGTCCGGATGATCCACTCATGACGAGCACCGGATCACTATCCACCCAGGTGCGGATTAGTCCGCAAAGCAGACCAATGTGTAGTATAACCGATAGCAAATAAAAAATCAAGCCTTTTTTTGAAAAAAAGGCTGAAAAAACCGCATAAATTCATCAAAATATGGGGCTCAGGCACCCGAACGGGCTCCCGTATCCGATCACTCCTCGTTCCAGAACACATGAAGTGCATTATGATAAAAGACTTTTTCTCTCTCCTCTTCCGTCAATATCTCCGCCGCGTATCCTACAAGCTCCCTGTAAGGCGCTTTGCAGACAGTGGATGGCAGATCCGATCCGAAGATCAGCCGCCCGGCTCCAACGCTTTCCCTGGCGATCCGCAGGGCTCTGCCTGCGGAAGGGAACGGATAGGCTTCTCCAGGTGCCGTAACGGCCGGCAGCGCTGCCAGATCAAACCAGACATTGTCCGCTGCAAGAGTCTCCAGGTCGTGTGCCAGATCGTCCAGCCTATCGCGCAGGGGCATCATCAGGTGGCAGATCACCCATTTCATGGACGAATGCCTCCTGATCATGCGGGAAAGCGCTTCCAGCTGGTAGCTCTCAGATCCGGGTCTGCCCACGTCCACGACCGTCACCATCCCATGCGCCTCCGCGTAAGCGTAGATCTCCTGCAGGGTGGGACCGTCAAGCGGGATCCTGTCATGGGCCGCCATCCAGCCGTTCATCTCGGAGACTTCCAGTTTGAGCACATGGGCTCCTTCCACCTCTACCAGCTGATGAAGGATCCCGTCCCTGCGGCGGCAGTACGGATCCAGTGTCACCGCGGCCATAAATCGCTCCGGATACCGGCGCATGGCCTGCAGTGCGTATTCATTCTGGTAACCCATATAATCCCCCTGCAGGATCACCGCCCGCTCCACATTTTCGCGGTCCATCAGCGCGAGGACGCTCTCGGGGGTCACCTGATACTCACCCAGTTCCGGCGGAATCAGCGTCAGAACCGTGCCGTCCGCATACCTGGCACGGCCGCCTCCGATCGCACGCAGCTCTCCGCGCTGTCCGAACCCCGCAATCGTTTCAACCAGATGAATATGCGCATCGATGATTTTCATGGAATAAGCCCTCCGCCTAATTGATAATCTATGCTAATCATAGCATGTTTTTACACAAAAGAAAAGACCATCGGACAAAAAAGCTTGTTTTTGCCCGGAGCCTATGATATGATAAGCTATGGAGGTGTCACCATATGTTATATCCTAAAAATCAAGAAAACACTTTGTCCGACGAGTTGTTCCGGAATCCGCCGTCAGAGTATCGTGATACGCCCTTCTGGGCCTGGAATACGCGGCTCTCCCATGACAAACTCAAAGCCCAGATCGACCTGATGAAACAGATGGGGATGGGCGGTTTTCATATGCATGTGCGTACCGGTATGGATTCCCCGTATCTGAATGATGAATTCATGAGCTATATCAGGACCTGTGTGGATAAGGCCGATGACGAAAAGATGCTCGCCTGGCTCTATGACGAGGACCGCTGGCCATCCGGTTCCGCGGGCGGCAAGGTTACGGCCGGCAAGCCCGAGAACGCGCGTAAAACGCTTCTGTTTACAATGGATCCCTACACACCTGACAGGCCTTACCGTGCCACCAGGCCCGAGCCCGGCCGCGGGCAGCGTCCCCGGCGCCAGGACAACGGTGAGTTCCTGGCTGCCTACGATGTCAGGCTCGGTCCCGACGGGACGCTCAGCAGCTATCACCGGATCGGTCCGGATCAGGAAGCATCCGGTGCCAAATGGTATGCCTACATGGAATTCGCCACCGAGGATCCCTGGTTCAACAACCAGCCCTATGTGGATACACTGAATCCTGACGCGATTCGTGACTTTCTGAATATCACTCATGAAACATATTACAAGGCACTCGGCGAAGAGTTCGGACGGACGATCCCCGCTATTTTCACGGATGAGCCGCAGTTCACTCCCAAGATGACGCTGGGCTTTGCCGATGAGCATAAAGATGTGGTTCTGCCCTGGACCAGGCGGCTGCCGGGCCTTTACGCGGAGCGTTACGGAGAAGATATTATGGATTATCTGCCCGAGCTGATCTGGGAGCTTCCCGAGGGGCTTGTCAGTACGGTCCGCTATCATTATCATGACCTTGTCGCGGATATGTTTATGGAAGCCTATACCGAGCAGATCGGCGCCTGGTGCCGAGAGCATCATATCGCATTGACCGGCCACCTGATGGGAGAGGAAACGCTGCAGAGTCAGACCAGGATGGTGGGTGACGCCATGCGGTCCTACCCCGCTTTTGAGATCCCCGGCATCGACATGCTTTGCGATCGTCACGAATATAATACCGCTAAGCAGACGCAGTCCATCGTGCGCCAGACCGGCAAATGCGGCATGCTTTCGGAGCTATACGGCGTCACCGGCTGGGATTATGATTTCCGCGGTTATAAGCTGCAGGGCGACTGGCAGGCTGCGCTCGGCGTGACCGTCCGTGTCCCCCATCTGGTCTGGATGACCATGAAGGGTGAAGCCAAGCGCGATTATCCTGCATCGATCTTTTATCAGTCCCCCTGGTGGGATCAGTATCACCAGATCGCGGACCATTTCGCGCGGGTCGACACCGCACTCACCCGCGGCAAGGCAAAAGTCCGTGTCGCTGTCATCCATCCGATCGAAAGCTACTGGCTTCATTGGGGGCCTACGGAGCAGACGGCAGCCATCCGGAATCAGCTGGAAAAACGTTTTGAGCAGATCGCACAGACGCTTCTTTTCGGTAAAATCGATTTTGACTATATCTGCGAGGCGCGTCTGCCCGAGCTCTGCCCCGTAGCTTCCAATCCGCTTCAGGTCGGTGAAATGGCTTATGACGCGGTGATCGTCTGCGGAGAAACCCTTCGCGGAACGACGCTTTCGCGGCTTGAGGCCTTCCGCGATGCAGGCGGCGATCTGATTTTCGCAGGCGACCTGCCGCAGTATCTGGACGCGGTGGCAAGCCCCGAGCCTGCACGCCTGGCCGCACGCAGCCGCCATATTTCTTCCGACCCCGACGCGCTGCTAAGTGCGCTTGAGCCGTACAGGCTGGTCGACGTAAGGAGTATGAACGGCCAGCGCGATACGAGACTGATTTATCAGCTGCGCCGGGATGAGGACGGCGAATGGCTCTTCCTCGCGAACGGCCACAATCCCACCTGCCCTGATGTGGATGATGCCGGTCGTCTCAGGATCATCATCACGGGTGAATACGCACTTACCGAATACGATACGCTTTCCGGGGAGATCCGTCCTCTGCCGGCCCGTTACCAGAACGGGAACACCGTTCTGGAGCGTGACTGGCATATTCACGACAGTCTGCTGCTGAAGCTCGTGCCCGGTCGTCTGCAGGGTGACTCTGCCGAGGCGTCTGTCAACGGCGAGGCCGACCTGGTCTTCGGCGAAGTGGACGTGCAGCTCGAAGAGCCCAATATGCTGCTCCTCGACATGGCTGAATATGCCATCGATGACGGTGAATGGTATTCAGAGGAGGAAGTTCTCCGCATCGATAACCACGCACGCGAGTGGCTCGGCATCCCGCCCCGCCGCAAAGAGGTCTGCCAGCCCTATATGCTGCAGGATGATCACCCCACTCACAAACTGAGACTCCGTTTTACGATTCCCAGCGAAATCCGTGTGGACGCGCCCAAACTCGCGCTGGAGGATCCTGAACATACACAGATCCGCTGGAACGGCGTTCCCGTAACGGCCGCGCCGGATGGTTATTTCGTGGATGAGGATATTCATACCATCGCTCTTCCCCCGATCGCTGCAGGGAATAATCTCCTTGAGATCACTGTTCCGATCGGACTGCGCACCAACTTGGAAGCCTTCTATCTGTTGGGAGATTTCGGCGTCCGCGTCAACGGCACAGTTAAAACCGTCACCGCACCCGTCCGCAAACTCGGCTTCGGCGACATTGTGCCGCAGGGTCTCCCCTTTTATACCGGGAATCTCTGTTACCGGCTGCATGTCCGCACCCGGGGAGGCTTTGCCATCCGCGTACCGCGTTACCGCGGAGGCCTGATCGAATTTCAGATCGACGGCAAGCCCGCAGGGCATATCATCTACTCTCCGTACCGGCTGGAGCTGCCTGAAGCCGCTCCCGGTGAACACGAGGTCACACTACGGCTCTTCGGTACCCGGTATAACGGATTCGCACAGCTGCATCATACACAGGGCATCTATTTCTACCAGAGCCCCAATTCATGGCGCAGTTCGGGTGATCTGTGGAATTATGAGTATCAGTTTAAGCCGGCCGGAATTCTCCGTAGTCCCGAGCTGTACAACGCCTGCTTCGTGAGACCCGACGGGAGCACCCGCATCGTCCGTCATTCGGACGAAGTCCATGAACTGACCTGATCATAAGATGTACTCCGCAGCCGGTCAGGCATACGGACACATAATAAAGAACGGCTGATGAGCTCATCCCACGATCCGGGAATGAAGTTCATCAGCCGTTTGTGGGTTATAGGACAAAATGTGTTGGTCGCTAATCCCAAAACACAGGGTATTCTGAGGGCTTATGGAACTCTTCCCATACGATAGCATCGCCCCACATAGGGATAGAGTCTTCCAGACGTTCCTTGTTGGTCATTCGTTTGTA
>JAFRZL010000044.1 GCA_017442535.1 Bacillota bacterium
ACAAACGAATGACCAACAAGGAACGTCTGGAAGACTCTATCCCTATGTGGGGCGATGCTATCGTATGGGAAGAGTTCCATAAGCCCTCAGAATACCCTGTGTTTTGGGATTAGCGACCAACACATTTTGTCCTATAACCCGTTTTTTGTCCGCGCACCAAAGTGGAGCGATCAGGAGCCTCTTGGGCCCGTCCCCTGTCAGCCGGTGAATGACGGTCCGGGGCGGCAGGATCTTCAGCGCATCCACGATCAGATCCGCGTATTCCGGGAGACTCATCACCGGAAAAGGCTCGCGCAGGAACTGTTCGCCCAGGGCCGTCCCTTTCAGAATCTGCAGCAGCTGCAGCTTGACGCCGTCGGGCGGCGGGTCGAGCGAGGCCAGATAACGGACGGATTCCAGCATCCGTTCACGGTCTTCCCCCGGCAGCCCGAAAATCAGGTGCACAATGACAGGGATGCCTGCTTCTTTCAGGCGTCCATAGGTTTCGTAAAAGACGTTTAACGGATACCCCCTGTGGACAGCCCGGGCCGTGTCATCATGCATGGTCTGCAGCCCCAGTTCGATCCAGACCGGCTTCACAGCCTGCAGCCGGCCCAGGAGCTCGACCTTATCCTGCTCCAGGCAATCGGGCCGGGTACCGAGCGAGACCGCCGCGATCTCGGGGCAGGCCATCACATCGGCCAGCATGGACTCCAGACGATCCACGGGCATATACGTATTGGTAAAAGACTGATAATAGGCGATAAACCGCCTCTCCTCAGGCGGGATCGACGTGGGGATCTTGGCCTCTACGCGCTTCCTGGCCTCCCGGATCTGCTGTGCGGGTGGTGCGGACGGGGCTGCGAATTCGCCCGAGCCGCCTTCGGAACAGAAAGTACACCCTCCATAGCCGACCGTTCCGTCACGGTTCGGACAGGTACAGCCGCTGCTCAAGGCAAGCTTATAAACCTTGGTCCCGAACTGCTCCCGCATGGCGCGGTCAAAACTCAGATATTCCACAGCACTTATTCCCGGAATTCCATGAACCAGCGGTGGATCTCTTCCGTCATTTCCTCCGGCAGGCTGAGATTATAATAACCGTCGGAGCGGCTCATGCCCTCCCACTCGATGCTCATATAGGAGTCGGAACCGTCCAGGCGTTCCAAAGTGGGATCGGTGATCGATCCCCTGTAAAGCGTACCGTGGCTGATATAATCAATCATCCTCTGCCAGTCCTTCTCCGTTATGGCTTTACTGATGGTAAAGCTCCCTGTCGGGAGGATATAGCTTCCGTGAAAAGTGATCATCCCGAGGCTTCTATCATTAATAAGCATATAGGAGTAATTGTCCTCTGCCAGAGAGCCCGAGCCGGAGGAACTGAAAGATGTTATTTTATCAAGCGGGATATCCTGCCCGAGGACGGGTGCCTCTTCGGGCGGGAAAAAGTCCCGGAGTACAATCTGCTCGCTCAGGTTGCGGGCCAGGATCTTGCCCTTCGTGTCCCTGACAATAACCTCCGCCCTGATCGTCCACTCAGCCCCGCCGAGTTCACGTTCCTGGGCATAATAGGCCAGAATGTCTGTGATGATGCACCGCGGTCCCTCCGGTTCAAGGGAGGCGATCAGCAACGTACCGGACGGAGTTCCGTTCTGAATATGCTGCAGATTGACCGTGATCTTATCGGCCTGCCTCTCATATTCCGTGGCCATGGCCCAGCTGACCGCAACCAGACTGCCTTCATCCTTCAGATACACCATGACCTCGCCCTTCGGTTTGTCATCTTCGCAGCTGGCAAGCCCCGTCAAACTCATTAATCCAAGTAATCCGGCCATAACCCGGATCATCCATTTGCCGCATAGCCGTTTCTTCATTCCGTCACCGCCTTATCTGCTTATCACTGTTGATATTCAAATCATACCATGCACTTCCCGTGCTGTCAATCCGCATACCATCAAAATCATGGAGTTGTGCGTTTTTTTCTCCCGTTTTTCGGCACTTTTTAATCTTGAAAAACTCCCGCAAAAAGTCTATAATTTCAGACGTTCGCCCATAGGCGACACTATAGAAAAGAGGATGACTATGCTTCCGTTAATGACGACTTCCGTTGCACTGCTCGCGGGGCTCATGGCTACGCGTGTGTTCAAAAAAATGCATTTGAATTTTCCCGATGTCACGGCTTTCCTGCTCGCAGGGCTGGCCGTCGGTCCTTTCTGCCTGGGACGGCTGGGGATCCCGGGGCTTGGCTTCTGTACGTTTGAAGATATCGCGTCGCTGGGACTCCTGTCCAATGTGGCGCTCGGGTTTATCGCTTTCTCGATCGGAAGTGAATTCCGTCTGTCCGAGCTGCAGCATACGGGCAGACAGGCCCTCGTGATCGGTATCCTGCAGTCCGTTGGCGCGACTGTAGTCGTCGATCTGGCTCTCTTTATCCTGCATCTGATTCTGGGCAATGAGATCCTGCCGGTATCCGTCGTGATCACACTGGGCGCGATCGCGTCCGCGACGGCCCCCGCCGCGACCCTGATGGTTGTGCGTCAGTACAAGGCCAAAGGCGAAGTCACCAAACTGCTGCTGCCCATCGTCGCACTGGACGACGCGGTCGGCCTGATCATTTTTGCCGTTTCCTTCGGTATCGCACAGGCTCTCAAGGGTGGCGCACTTAATATTTTTTCCATTATTGTGAATCCTTTGCTTGAGATCGTCTGTTCCGTGGTATTGGGCGCTTTGCTTGGCTGGATCATGTCCAAGCTTGAAAAGCTTTTCTATTCCAATTCCAACCGTCTGGCTATGACGATCAGCTTTGTCCTGCTGACGATCGCTCTTGCTTCGCTCAAGATCCACCTGGGGCCGGTGCAGCTCTCCTGCTCTTCCCTGCTGGTCTGCATGATGCTCGGCACCTCTTTCTGTAATCTGAGCGAGTTCTCCGCGGATATCTTCACGCGCTGTGAAAAGTGGACTGTGCCGCTCTACTGCGTCTTTTTCGTCATCAGCGGCGCTCAGCTGGACCTCTCCGTCTTCAGCAATCCCTCTTTTGTCCTGATCGGTGTAATCTATATCCTCTTCCGCTGTGCGGGCAAGTATTTTGGCGCCCGCTTCAGCAGCGACCTGATGCACTGCAGCCCGAATGTCCGGAAGTATCTGGGCATCACGCTCTTCCCGCAGGCCGGCGTCGCGCTCGGCATGGTCGTCACCGCTTCCGCCCTGGGCGGGACGGAGTATACGGTCATCCGCAACGTCGTCCTCTTCAGTGTCCTGATCTACGAACTCTTTGGCCCGTCCTTTACCAAGAACGCGCTGATCAAGTCGGGCGAGATTGTTCCGGCTCCCGCTGAGAAAAAAGACCGCCAGCGTTTCGCGAAAAAGGATACTCCCGATTCCGCACACGCCTGATCTGTTCATCCGGGAATTGACTTTTTCGCTTGAATCGTTTACAATACAAGTAATTTTGAAGCCGTCTGGAACGGAGAAAGGAAAGACTGATGGAATATAAAGACCCCAACTGCGCGTATTGCATGGGCGGTGAATTGCTCGCCAAATTCGGAATCAAAATCTGTGATCTGGAGGGCAGCGTCCTCTACCTGTTCAAGGAGCAGAGCCATCCCGGCCGCGTTATTCTGGCCGCCAAACGCCATGTCAACGACATCACCGATCTGACAGACGCCGAGCGCGATGCCTTCTTCGCGGATGTCAACCATGTCTCCAAAGTGCTGCAGCAGCTCTTCCACCCCGACAAAGTCAATTACGGCGCCTACAATGATCTGGGCGGGCACCTGCATTTCCACCTGGTCCCGAAGTACCGCGACAGTTTTGAGTGGGGCAGCGTCTTTGCCATGAACCCCGGCGCCATCCTGCTGTCGGACGAAGAATACACTATCCTGATCGATCGCATCAAGAGCGCCCTCTAAGGCTCTGGGCAGACCGGTCACCGGCTTGGTTTTCTGCATAATTAAGCCCTTTTCTGAATAAATGCATTCAGAAAAGGGCTTTTGTTATGCCCGTATGATAAATCACCGCGAAGGCCGGAAACATGCTTCGTTACTGCGTCTTGAGATAAGTGCAGCGTCCTACATCCTCACAATCGTTTTCCACTTGCCGCTCCGGAACCGGAGGAAGAAGAGGAATGACCGGAGCGTCATATCCAACCCGAAGAAGAGTGCGATCGCTGTCACTACCATTCCGAAGACCCGGATCGCGAGCAGCGACCCCGCCACGCGAAGCAGCCAGTTGGAGACGGCGATATACAGGAACGTGCTGCGGGTATCGCCGGCACCGCGCAGGCCTCCGGCAAAGACGGAGCTCATCAGCTGGAAGGGCTGGAAGAACAGGGCGATCCTCAGGCAGGCTGCGCCCATCTCGCGCACTTCTCCGTCGATGGTGAAGAATCCGATCAGCGGCGAGGCCAGCACGTAAATGATCGCGGAGATCGCAATGATCATGGCAAGTCCGTAGCGCTGGATCCGGTAGACGTAGCGCTCTGCTTCTTCCGGCCTTTTGGCGCCGAGGTACTGTCCGACGATCGTCGTTGCGGCCGATCCGATAGAGAAACAGGGCATGGTCGCGAGCTCCATCGCTGTATTAAACAGGGTGTTGGCCGCCAGTGCCTGGGTGCCCAGGATCGCAACGGTGGCTGTGATCAGCATACCGGCTGTCTGATTGCTGATACGCTCAAAGAGCGCGGGGACACCGATGCCGGCAACCTTTTTGAACAGACCGAAATCAAACCGGTAGCTCTCATGGATACTGATCTGGATCGGAGACGGATGATGGAAAACATACCGCAGGTAAAACGCGAACCCGACCACCATGGAAGCGGCCGTCGCAAGCGCGGCGCCGTTTACACCGAGACCGGCTCCCCACATATGGATTTTAGCGCCGAGAACGGTAATATCACGCGTCTCGTAGATCAGAAGGAAATTGAGGATCGCATTGACCACGTTGCTGAACAGATTGATGCGAAGCGGTGTTTTGGTGTCGCCCGCTCCGCGCAGGACACTGCTCATGACCATGGAGAACATGGCGAAGGGCCGTCCGCAGGCCACGATCAGATTATAGTTTGTAGCATAGGGCGCCACATCGGGACCGGCACCCAGCCATAAAGGCAGAAAGGGGCAAAGGAGTGCATAGACGATACACATCGGAATGCCCAGGTAGATCGAGAGCAGGACGGCGTGCCGCGTGAGCTTTTTCGCAAGCGGGATGTCTTCCGCTCCGATGGATCTCGCGACCAGGGCGGTGATGCCCACTCCCATCGCGAGGACGGCTCCCGTAATCAGGAACATCGCCTGATTCAGCAGCGAAACTGCGGCGGTCGCGTACGCGCCGAGCTGCCCCACCATCGCGGCGTCCACATAGTGCAGCAGCGTGGAGAGAATGTTTTCGATAAAGATCGGCCAGGCCAGGGCAAAGACGATCTGTATCGGTTTTTTGTTCGGATCAAAAATATTGACGGTATTTCTGCTCGAAGGCATGGATAATGTTCCCCCTCAATTCTGTTTTTCTATTCAAAAACTGTCTGTTTATCTGTTATTCCGGTATTTGGCGCTCCGGATGTTTATGTTTGGTGATCCGTGAGCCTTGTAAGCAGCCGGAGCACATTCATTGCGCCGCGCTGCAGCTCACCCCGGGTGATGCCGCCGGGCTTGCCAAGCGTCTCCAGCAGAGTGCCATCAGAGCGGTATTTTCTGGCGGTGCGGCTCATATCACCGGGCATCAGGACGTCGACCTGAGCGCGGACGCGGTAGGCGTTATCACGCAGTCCGGGGAATTCCGGGCTATGCGATTTGCGCATCCACCAGTCCGTGATCACAGTACCGGTATATCCCCAGTCTCCTCGGAGGATCGTGGTGACGAGGTCGTAGTGATAATGGCTCCAGACGCCATTCACCTTATTATAGCTCGTCATGATCACTTTGGCGCCGCCTTCGCGCACGCAGATCTCGAAATTCCGCAGATAAATCTCGCGCAGGGCGCGTTCCGAAACGCGGGAGTCGTTGGTATTGCGCTTCACTTCCTGATTATTGCAGGCGAAATGCTTGGGACAGGCGGCGTGGCCCCGGCTCTGGATACCGCGTACTGCAGCGGCTCCCATTTTGCCGGAGAGCAGCGGATCCTCGGAAAAGTATTCAAAATTGCGGCCACAGAGCGGGTTACGATGGATATTCATCCCCGGTGCGAGCAGGACATCCGAGCCGTAATGCGTCATTTCTTCGCTGACTTTGGCATAGAGGGCTTCAATCAGCCCGGTGTTGAAAGTGCAGGCGAGGGCGGTGCCGCAGGGCAGGAGCGCACAGTGTTTCTGCAGGCGGATGCCGGCCGGCCCGTCAGTAGTGATAATCGGCCGGACGCCTTTCTGGCGCAGCGATTCGATCACGCCGCCAAATGCGCCCGCGTTGCCTGCCACGCCAAGCTTCGAATTCATCATGCCTTCGCCGCGGGACAGGGCTTCCAGTTCTTTATCGCTGAGCCCCGCCACAAAATCTTCCAATGTCGCGCGGCCGGCCTTTACCTCGTCAAAATGTGGCCCGTGCTGTACGGCGGGGATCTCCGCGGGCAGTTCCGCAAGGATGCGCTCCCGCAGCTCGGCGCTGCTTACACAGAGCGTCCTGCAGTGCTCCAATTCAAGCTTTGCCTCCAGCTGCCAGGATCCCGCGGGCACATCATTTACCAGGAACTGATATTCTCCCGCATCCAGTACAAAAGCGTGGCACTCCTCGTCGAAAGAGGCATAGTTCCTGCTCTCGCTGCGGATGGTAAGCGTCTCGCTCTCGCCGGGGGCAAGCTCCCGGGTCTTGGCAAAGGCGCAGAGCACGCGCACGGGCTTCTCCAGGCCCTCCCTGGGAGGCGCGCACCATACCTGCACGACCTCCTTGCCGGGGCGCTCACCGGTATTGGTGATCCGCACCTCAGCCTCCATGCCATCCTCTCCGGCCTGCAGGCTGAACGGCTCGGTCTTAAAGCTCGTATAACTCAAGCCGTAGCCGACGGGATACAGCATGCGGTCCGGCGCTTTGGTCAGGAAATGCCTGTATCCGACAAAAATACCCTCTTCGTAATCATTCCATATCAGCCCGCCGAAATTGGTGCTGCTCGGATAATCCTCGTAATCGATGGCAATGGTATCTGCCAGCTTGCCACAGGGACTGACCCTGCCGGTCAGCACATCCGCCACGGAATTGCCGCTCTCCATCCCGCTCTGCCAGACGATCATCAGGGCGGAAATGCGGCCTTCATATGCTTTGGCCCAGCTCATATCGATGATATTACCGATATTCATCAGCACCACGACCTTGGTAAAGGCCCTGGTGACGCTCTCCAGCATCCTGACTTCGTCATCCGTCAGGTAGTAGCTGCCCGGCTCCAGTACGTTCTCGCGATCCTCTCCGGCGGCCCGTCCGATGACGACCAGCGCCGTATCGGCCGTTTCGGCCGCAGCGCGGACGATTTCGTCCGTGAGCGGCATCTCGGGGTAATGCATGGGCCAATGTCCCCACCAGCCGTGATCGATCTGATTATCCTCCGCGGCAGTCCAGGTCCGGTAGGTCTCGAGCAGCGCTTCGTTCAGCTTAACGCCCGCATTCTGCAGCCCTTCGACCAGGTTGACCGTGTAAGGCATTTTCACGTCTCCCCCGCTGCCATAACCGACGTAAAACCAGTCCAGCTGGCAGCGTCCGAACACCGCGACCTCACCATCTGCCGCAAGCGGCAGCGCACCGTCATTTTCCAGCAAAACACAGCTCTCGGCCCCGGCCTGTCTAAGCAGCTGCGCAATACCAGGCGTCACATACCTCTCGCCCGCAGAGGTATTCTCTTCCTGCATCAGTCCGCTCCCCGTAAACCGGTCGATGACGGACTGAATCATACTTGCCAGTTTGCGTTTGAGTTTACTCATAAGTCCTCCTGCAGTGTCATTTCCCTGATGATCGCATTGTTAATCCGTCCCAGCAATTCCGCCATCTCGGGAATGGGCAAGTCCATACCGTTCTGGATCCAGAAAAGGATGGCGTTAATACTTCCCTGAATCAAATACGAAACTGTATACTGGTCGATCGCTTCTAGTAATAGGGCATCTCCTTCTGTTGATACTACGTAATTGTATACTTCTCGTATTATTTTTTCCCTTTCTAAGGCATATTGGGAACCCCTGAATAGACAGGAAAACACTGCTACATGTTGCTGAACGAACGGAAGAAAAAGAGAATAAAAAAGCGTGCGGTTATTATCCAAATCTTTCTGTTGAAAGAAGCTTTGAAACAACTGGATATAATCACGAATTATTTCGTCAAGAAGATCCTGTTGTATAGCATAATGTGCGTAAAATGTCGACCGATTGACATCTGCCTCCTTGCAGATTGCTGAAACTGTAATCTCTGAAAAATCCTTTTTTTGCATTAACCTTAATAGTGCATCCTTCAGAAGCTTTTTTGTCACTTGTACACGGGTATCGGTTTTCGCTGATTCCACCTCTTCTGACCATCCTTCCTTTCCTATGTGAGACTGATTATAATGCAGAAGCAAAGGAAAGTCAACCCCAGCAAAAAACTCCCATTTGAGAATACAATTAGCCCATATTTTATAGCAATTGAATATGTTCTATACAATCTTAAATAAAGATGCTGATGATCCTACAGACCCTTCGATTTTTGTTGGAGAACCTACAAGCCAGACATTATTTGGTGGTTGAAAATCCTATCGTTTAGAATTATTCTTTATATGATAATTAATATGCTAAAGTGAAAGTATTTTCACCTTGACAATTAGTTCCTTAAGACCTATACTATATCCAAGCAGTTCTTCTTTCAACCTGCAAGAAAGGATCACTCGCCATGCAAAGCAAAAAATTTAACACACTCTTCAAAGTCTGCTGCTTTTTATGCGTTTTTGCCATCATTCAGCTGATCGTGGCTCTCATTCTGCTGCCGCCCTTTAAGAGTTTTGCGCTCTTCGCCGACTACGGCCGCCTGGAGGGACAGACGATCGAAGTCTGTGCCGCGCTGCTGGTCCATGCTTTCCTGGTCTTTAAGGCCTGTGTGTGGGGCGTGCTCTCATACCTCTGCCATACGCTGGCCAATCCGCTTTCGTAACCGGCGGAAATCCTTTGCCTTTTCTCCACGCTCTTGGTCGCGATCACGTCCGCACCTAGCCCCAGCAGGTCATGCGCCAGGACAGTTCCGGCTTTAACAGGGGCTTCGGGCTGCAGGGCGTGGATCGCCTCTGCCGCCTCCATAATGCGGGCTTTGGGAATGGGGGCGGTCAGGCGGACGCTGACCAGGGGCTCGGCCCCGCCCTGCACGGCCACCGTCGTCGCGATATTGCGGCGCGGATCGGTCAGTTCCTGCTGCACATACTGGACGCCGCGGCGGCAGAGAGCCCCGGTGATACCCTCTTCGGAGACTTCTATTTCGCAGCTGTTGGGGCAAATGATACAGGTAAATACTTGCTTCATTCCACGCTCACCTCCCATTCATGCGTCTGCGGGGTGCCCGGTTTGACCATAAAGTGGATCATTTCGGCCGGGACAGCCCGTCTGTAGGTTTTTTGTGCGACAATCCGGTCACCGTCCCTGACGGTGATTTTTGTGTTTCTGAGGGGAGTGGCAACGCGGAGCGACAACAGGAATTCGTCCGCCCCGGTGATGTGCTGGGGCACCACATGGTGCACGCCCTGCCCGGCCCGGAGTGTCACTCCGGCTTCCGGAAGTGCCCCCTGTTCCAGATATTTGCGAATCGCAGCCGCCTGGCGCTCGGCCTCGGCGGAGACTTCATCCACCACATCGTGCACATGCAGGACATTGCCCGCGGCAAAAATACCCGGCGCCGACGTCTGGCCGTATTCATCCACCACGGCGCCCTGCGTGCGCGGATTAAGCATAACGCCGGCCCCGCGTGAGAGCTCGTTTTCAGGAATCAGGCCGACGGACAGGATCAGCGTGTCGCAGGGGATGTATTCCTCCGTCCCCGGAATGGGGCGGCGTTGGTCATCCACCTTGGCTACGGTAACGCCCGTAAGCCGCGCGTCCCCATGGATATCGATCACGGTATGCCCCAGATGCAGCGGGATATCATAATCGTTCAGGCACTGCTGGATATTGCGGGCCAGGCCGCTCGGGTAGGGAAGGATCTCGTACACGCCTTTGACATGCGCGCCTTCCAATGTCAGACGCCTCGCCATGATCAGGCCGATATCGCCCGATCCGAGGATGACCACCTCGCGGGCAGGCATCCGGTTATACAGATTGATATAGCTCTGGGCCACTCCTGCGGTAAAGACGCCGGCCGGCCGCTCGCCCGGGATGGCCAGCGCGCCGCGGGTCCGCTCCCGGCAGCCCATGGCAAGCAAAATCGCCCGGGCCCGGTATTCCAAGAGCCCCTCAGGCGTTACAATTGTCACTTTTTTATCGGGTGTGATCTCCAGCACAGCCGCATTCGTCAGGCAGGGGATACCCAGCTCCCTCACCCGGTCGATAAAAATCTGCGCATATTCGGGCCCGGAGAGCGCCTGTTGGAAGCGCGTCAGGCCAAAGCCGTCATGGATGCACTGCTTCAGGATGCCGCCAAGCTGCGCCTCACGCTCCACGACCAGGATGTCTTTCACACCCTGCTCATACAGCGCCACCGCGGCGGAAAGTCCCGCAGGGCCGCCGCCGACAATCAATACGTCCACTTCTCTCATCTCGCGGCCTCCTCTCTGACCTTTCCGTAGAAAAGGTTGGACCCCTGCCGGTTATACTCGATCTGCTCCGGACTGAGCCCCAGTTCTTCCTGGATCATGCGGCTGATCCGCATCTGGCAGTAGCCGCCCTGGCAGCGGCCCATCATCGCGCGGGTGCGGTATTTCAGGCCGACCATCGTATGCACGCCCAGCGGGTTGTGAATCGCCTGGCGGATCTCGGCCTTACTCACCTGCTGGCAGCGGCAGATTAGTTCGCCATAAGCCGGATCCTCGGCAATAGCCGCGGATCTCTCCTCTGCCGTCATATCCGCGAAGCGGCGGATCCCCCGGCGCTCCGGGTTAAACTCCGGATTGGGTGCGAAAGCTTCCCTCTCCTGCATCATTCCGATCACATAGCGGGCAATCGGAACCGCCGAAGTCAGCCCCGGCGACTCGATCCCGACCAAGTTGACCGCGTGAGGCGCCAGATCATCCCGGATCTCGATCCGGTAATCCTGGATCACACCCTCTTCGTTTACCCACTTGGACAGGATCCCGGAATATGTCCGGATATAATCCGCCCTGGTAAAATGCGGCCAGATCGCCATGGCCTCCTGATACAGGCCGTCCAGATTCTTCTGCTCCACGCCATAATAAGAGTAGTTCTGCGTGACCTCAGCCGTGGGGCCCAGCAGAAGATTCCCCTCCGTCGTCACCGTCACATGGATCCCCATGTAGGTATTGGACGGAACCGTATAGATCGGCATGGGCACCATCGGGCCCAGCCTTTTGTCCAGAATAATATAATCGCCTTTCGAGCCGATCGTGTGATAGCCGTGAATGCCGAGCATCTCGGAGATCGCGCCGCAGCCGAGCCCGGCGCTGTTGATGATCCAGCGTGTCCGGTAGTAAGCCGCAGGCGTTTCCACCGTCCAGATGCCGTCCGCGTCACGGGTGATCCCGGTAACTTTGCGGTTAAAATCGAACCGCACGCCGTTCTCACACGCATTTTCGGCCAGCGCGATCGTCATCATAAAAGGATCCAGGATCCCGCTGTTTTCGGACAGCAGGGCGAATTCGCCCACCACCGAAGGGATCAGCCGGTGCAGCTCTTCGCCGTCGATCATCCGGAGCCCCGTGGCCCCGTTGCGCTCCCCCTGCGCCATGGTGCGCAGCAGCTGTTCATAATCGGCCCGGGAATTGCCGACCAGCACCTTGCCGCAGCGCTTGAACGGGAAGTCCAGCTCCTCCGCCAGATCACCCATCATGCGGTTGCCTTCCACACAGAATCTGGCTTTCAGCGATCCTGTGTCATAGGCAAAACCTCCGTGGCAGACGCCGGTATTGCGCCCGCTTGTCTCGTAGCAGACGTCCGGATTCTTTTCCAGCACTACGATCTGCAGGTCATACCGGGCCAGTTCCCGGGCGAGCGCACAGCCGATCACACCGCCGCCGATAATCAGTACGTCATACAAAGAATCCATCCATGTACCCCCTGTCTCCGTTATATTCGGATCTATGTGTACAGTATACCCGCAAAACCCTTTGGATGCAATAGTTTTTTGCGGCAACAGCCCCCCGGAACGGCTGATCCTCTGCCAGCCGAGGAGTTTTGCTTGACTTTTGCTCCTTCTTGTGTATAATATAACTGTGTCATCCGTTCGGGATGGCGATGTGTAATAGTAGGAGGATAAAATGATGAAGAAGTTACTTGCTTGCCTGCTGGCTGTTATTCTGACCGTCAGCGCCGCTGCCTGTATTCAGGTCGATTCCAAAGCCGCTTATGTCGGAGACTGGACTTATTCCATTGATTTCAAAACACTGGTAGAGAAATCCGAAGAATCCGAAGAAGCAATGGACGCCTTTAAGCAGCTCGGTTTAGAGGAATTTGTCAATACCCTGAACATGAAGCTGAATCTGTCCTTTACCCAGGACAACAAATTTACTTTCGCGGTGGACGAAGCTTCGATGACCGACGCGATGACCAAATTCATCGACAAGATGGTCGAGGTTCTGCCGGATCTGCTGGCCCAGCAGACGGGGATGAGCGTCGAGGATATGAAGAAATCCCTGGAAGAAGCCGGCATGTCTCTGGACTCTCTGGTTGACCAGATGAAAGAAATGATCGATCCGTCCGAGATGCAGACTGCGATCAAAGAAATGTCGATTACCGGTACCTATCGCGTGGACGGCAACAAGCTGTATCTGACGGAAGAAGGGAAAGAAGAAAACCCCGATCAGTATCTGATTGCCGAAGTCAAAGACAATACCCTCACCATTACAGACGTCCACGGCACGGAAAAAATCGAAGAATTCAAAGATCTGCTGCCGATGGTCTTTACCAAATAATTCAATCGGGCTTAAGCTAACGGCGGACCGGGTTCCCGGCCCGCCATTTTATTGACATTTAACGCGTTCTCTGCTATACTGATTTCACAAATGGCAGCGCAGAAAGGAGCTATATCATGCATTACCGCAGACTGGGAAAAACCAATTTGATGGTCAGCGAGATCGGCCTGGGAGGCGAGTGGCTGGAGCGTCACAATACCGAAGAGTGTCGTGAAATCATCGCCTGCTGTGAGCAGCAGGGGATCAACATCCTTGACTGCTGGATGAGCGAACCCAACGTCCGCACCAATATCGGGCTGGCGATTGCCGGCCATCGCGAGAAATGGTATATTCAGGGGCATCTCGGCTCCACCTGGCAGGATGGTCAGTATGTCCGCAGCCGAGACTTAAAATACGTCAAACCCGCCTTTGAGGATCTGCTGGCCCGCCTGCAAACCGATTATATCGACCTGGGCATGATCCACTATGTCGATCAGGAGGCAGACTGGGAGGCGATCCAGGATTCGGATTATCTGGATTATGTGAAGGATCTGAAGGCCCGCGGCGTCATCCGCCACATCGGCCTCAGCACGCATAATCCGCTGATCGCTCAGAAGGCGGCACTCTGCGGTTATGTCGAAATGATTCTCTTCAGCGTGAATCCGGCCTTTGATCTGATGCCCCCAAGCGAGGACCTGAATACGCTCTTCGCGGACGAATATGACACGGATCTGAAGGGTACCGATCCGGAGCGCGCCAGGGCCTACAGACTCTGCGAGCAGCAGGATGTGGGCATTACGGTGATGAAGGGCTATGCCGGCGGCAGACTCTTTGACGCGGCCCGTTCACCTTTCGGCGTGGCTCTGACGCCTGTGCAGTGCCTGCATTACTGCCTCACCCGCCCCGCGGTCTGTGCCGTCATGGTCGGATATGACTGCCCCGAGCACGTGCTCGCGGCGGTGCGCTACGAGGATGCGTCCGATGAGGAAAAAGACTACATGTCGGTCCTGCAGCACACCTCCCGGCACAATGCGACCGGTCAGTGCACCTACTGCGGCCACTGCAAGCCCTGTCCCATGGATATTGATATCGCTCTGGTCAATAAGTTCTACGACCTTGCCACCATGCAGGCCGAGGTGCCCGGCTCCGTCCGCGAGCACTATGCGGCGCTGCCCGTCCACGCGTCCGACTGTATCGGCTGCCAGTCCTGCGAGGAACGCTGCCCCTTCGGCGTCCCCATTGCCGAGCGCATGCAGCTTGCCGCTGCGCTTTTTGAAGAATAATGACGGAGGTTCCCATGTCCGAACTGAAACTGATTTCCTGGAACGTCAACGGCCTGCGGGCCTGCCTGCAAAAAGGCTTCGCGGATTTCTTCGCGCAGATCGATGCGGATATATTCTGCCTGCAGGAGACCAAACTGCAGGAGGGCCAGTGCGACTGGCACCCCGAGGGCTACTACGATTACTGGAACTATGCCGAGAAAAAAGGCTATTCCGGCACCGCTGTCTTTACCAGGCAGGAGCCTTTGTCCGTCACCAAGGGTATCGGAGTAGAAGAACACGACCACGAGGGACGTGTTCTGACGCTGGAATATCCTGATTTTTACCTGGTGAATGTCTACACGCCCAATGCGCAGCGCGAGCTGACGCGCCTGGATTACCGCATGCAGTGGGAGGATGCCTGGCGGGGTTATTTAAATGACCTGCGCCGCACCAAGCCCGTCATTACCTGCGGCGACATGAATGTGGCCCATCAGGAGATCGACCTTAAGAATTATAAGACCAACCGCGGCAACGCGGGCTTCACCGACGAGGAACGTGCCAAGATGACCGAGCTCCTGTCGACCGGTTTTATTGATACCTTCCGCTATTTCTACCCCGACCGCACCGACGCCTATACCTGGTGGTCCTACATGTTCCACGCCCGTGAGAAGAACGCGGGGTGGCGCATTGATTATTTCCTGGCCTCCGAGGAACTGAAGGGCACCCTGGTGGATGCCTCCATCCATCCCGAAGTCCCGGGATCGGATCACTGTCCGGTAGAACTGAGGATGAGGCTCTGACGCAATAGGGTTCATCCGGCAAATCGAAAAACCCAAAAAACAAAAAGAGGACTGTAAAAACGAGTCATTCGGTTTTTACAGTCCTCTTTTAACCGGCTAATCAACAACATATTCCATCAGATTACGGATTTGTTCTGATTCGTTAAAACGAAGCTCTGTCACTTGATAATATGTCTCTGAACGACCTGAATCCCGTGGTATATCTGCATTATAATATACCAAAAAACGATCTGAGGATGCGGTCAATACCATTGTTCCGAAGTATTTATTATTCTCTTGAATGGTTTGGGAAAAGGGAACCTCCCCTTGATAGAGAATACTTCCCTGGATATCTAGAACCACGTAATCTCGCCCTGTGTCGCTTTTATTCCCCATTCCCATAACAACGCCATCGCCAACATAAGAATAATATGTCTGTCCCAGATGAGCTTCTCCCGTCTGAACAAATGAGCGCTCCTCTTCAGAAACAGAATAGATGATTATGTCATCCTTAACATAGTATGGATCCACTCTGACAAATACCGGTTTATTCTCATATACCCCTAGCCCTGTCACGAACAGGCCATCTTCAAATCGTTCCTCCCAGATGGATCTCTCTCCACCATTTCTTAAATCAAAATCATATAAATTAATATGTTCAAAATTGATATGATCACTGACTGTATATCTTTTTATCAAGAGATACATATGGTTCCCTGCAAGTTGACATAAGAAATCAGATCCTTCCTCCGTCGAATCATCTTCAAAAATGATCTCCAGATTATTTTCAGTGTCTCCCAGCTTCTGACGAGTAAACTGAATTTTATATTTATATTTCCCGCTTTCTATTATTTCGATCCGATTTCCCATATAAACATAACCGCGGTGTATTGCAAAAAAAGCGTTTCCGTTTAAATCTCCCATTAGGTCCTGAATATAGATTCTATCCGTTCCTTGAAGGCTCATCCTGTATAATCCATTAGGATATTTCTGTATGAATGCCATGTCTTGATTCTGTGAAGCACCCGTAAAATAAATATAACCATTATAGTAGGATAAAAAAGCCCCAGGGGCAAAAGCATTGCAGGTTTCTAAATCATGTGTACATTCTGGTTTTCCGCATAATATCCCCTCCGTACTTGTTTCCCGGTCAAAGAATCTGATATACCTGTCCTTCAGAGGCAGGAGATAAAGAACCGTATTGTTTTCTGCTAGTCTTGCTAACCGTGTATACCCCACGGGCATATCATATTCAGGGAAAAATTCTTCTGATTGAAACAGCTGTTCGACATTCGAATCTTCCTTTATAGCAGAATTCTCTATTATTGAACCATTTGACAAGGATCCGTCTGTTGTGGAATCAATATCGTAGTATGGTTCTTCAGAGGAGACAGCTTCAGTAACACATGATGATATTAGCAAACAGACCAAAATGATTGCTGCAAACCCTTTACGATATCGCCTTAATGTAGTTTTATCCATAGATCGTCGTTGACAGAATAGAATGATATGCATTCATATTCACAACATAAAACTTTACCTCTGCAGATTCAACATCAACCAGTTGAGAATGTGAAACACTGCGATAGCCACGCCGCTGAGAAGTGTTCAGAGTAGCTATTATATCATTATGACTATTTCTGACTTCTCCTGTTGTTTTCACATAGGGATCCGGAATCCCATCCTCCTCATATGATACTGAAATGGCTCCACGGCAAATTCTTTTCATTTCAAAATCCCCCCTGCATTTTGTATTATAAGCAGCAAAACATCAAATACGCTCTGCTTTCAGAATAAGTATACATTCTTCTGCCCAATATGTCAAGCGTATTTTCGTTAACGATTATAACAATCCGATTCATAGGAAGATTCTATTTTCTAATATCCGTTGTTACTGGACTTGTTCACTGCTATGCGTTCCTTCTATGCTGTATCATCCTTAGAATTATTCCGGCGGATCACCTTCCGATGATCCGCCGGCAGCATGTCTGACTTTATTAAATCTTCAGATCTCCTTCTTTGATCCAGCCGATCCTGCGGGCGATCTCTCCAAAGATCAGTGTCAGGATGGCCGGCAGCACGATGCAGATCAGCACCAGTCCGATCCAATCCATCGCGGATATGGCCGCTTTGGATCCGGAGGCAATGTCGCTGATCCAACCGCTGTAAACACCGATGGGGCCCACCAGGCCGCAGGTACCCATGCCGGAAGCAACAGCAGGTCCATTGTTCTGCAAGTGGAAGACGCAGGTGGCCAGAGGGCCGGTAATCACGCCTGCCAGTATCGGCGGAATCCAGGTGCGGGGGTTCTTGATGATATTCGGCATCTGCAGCATGCTGGTGCCAAGGCCCTGGGATACCAGGCCGCCGACTTTGTTTTCACGGTAGCTCATGACGGCAAAACCCACCATCTGCGCGCAGCAGCCGGCTACCGCGGCGCCTCCGGCAAGCCCTGTCAGACCCAGGACATGACAGATCGCGGCCGACGAAATCGGCAGTGTCAGGGCAATACCAACCAGTGTGGAGACCAGAATTCCCATGATGAACGGCTGCTGTTCGGTGGCCCACATGATCAGCGCTCCGACTGACCCAGCGGCTTTGCCGATGGCGGGCGCGATCAGCATACTGAGCGAGACGCCGACCAGGATCGTCAGTGCGGGCGTCACCAGAATATCCACTTTCGTTTCTTTGGACACGGCTTTGCCGGCCTCGGAGGCGATGATCGCGATAATATAGACGGAGAGCGGTCCACCCGCGCCGCCCAGACTGTTGGCAGCGGCACCGACCGCCACCAGCGAAAAGAGCACCAGCTGCGGTGCGTGCAGCGCATAACCGATCGCGACTGCCATCGCAGGACCTGCTGCACTCTTGGCAAAAGTCCCGATCTGCGTCAGGAATTCAACGCCGAACTGCGTCCCGATCGTGTCGATGATCGTACCGATCAGGAGACTCGCGAAAAGCCCCTGCGCCATGGCGCTCATGGCCTCGATCAGATAGCGTTTGACCGATATCTCGATGTCTTTTCTCTTTAAGAATTCTTTCATCATGCTCTCCTCTTGGATAGAATAAGGCGAAGGATGCACGGCCCTTCGCCTTATCGGGTTCAGATCTCCTCGACCCGGTTGATGCGGACTTTGCTGCAGTCTTCGAGCTGCAGCAGACCGGTCCAGGCCGCTTCACGCGGTTCGGTCCAGTGTACACTGATATTGTCAAGGGTGAGGCCCTTAACATATTTCGCGAAGAAAGCCGGAATCTCATGCGGATAGACATTGCGCTCGGAAGGCTGCTCGTCAAAGAGGCCCGCCGGCTGTGTGCCCATCTTGACATATTCGATATCGGCGTTCCGCACCGTGATATTCTCGATCACGCTGTCCGCTTCGCCGCGGAAGAAGGTGCTGGACTCGGCCTTCATCTGGATATTGTCAAAGGTGATGTTGCGGATCGTGCCGGCTGCCACGTCGCTGCCCTTGCGGTGCGTCGCGGACAGATACATGGGCTCTCCCTTGCCCCACCAGTCGGGTGCGAAGGAGCGGCCGTTGGCGCTGTGATACTGGCGGACGGAGCCGACGATGTGGTGGATCTGCACGTTTTCGATAACATGTCCGTCGCGCAGCAGAATGCCTATGCCGCGGGAGCAGTCCTTGACCACACAGTCGCTCATCACGATATTGCGGATATCTCCGTGGGTCTCGGTACCGATCTTGAGCGCGGAATCGTGGGATGCCAGCACGCAGCCCTTGATCACCATGTTTTCCATGGGACCGTACTGGGTTGTCATCGCTTTGGTGGCCTTGACCACGATCGCGTCGTCACCGGTCTCGATAATGCAGTCGGAGACCACGACATCCTGGCAGGAATCCGGGTCAATGCCGTCATTATTGGCGCCGCGCGGATTGTTGAAGATCTTGACGCCCTGCACGACGACGTGGCGGCAGCCCGCCATGTGCAGCGTCCACAGTGCCGAATTGGCCAGTGTCACATCCTGCACGGTCAGATTGGTAATATCCTCAAAATATGTCAGGCGGGGACGGAAGCCGTCACTATTAAGCGGGCATTCACCCACTCCATGATCGGCATCGTCATCCACCGTCACCTTCTCACCCTGGCCGTTGATCTCGCCATGACCGGTGATTGCAATATTCTTCACATGATAAGCCCCGATAAAATAGCCGGACCGGTTGGCCACCGTCGAATCCGGGCTCTCGGTCATTGCGATATCCGCGGGATTCAGGCTTGCGAGCAGTACCGCACCCATCTCCAGATGCAGCTCCACATTGTCCTTTAACTTAACGGTTCCGCAAAGATATCTGCCCGCGGGCACCAATACCCGGCCGCCGCCGGCTGCCGTACAGTCATCCACTGCCCGCTGGATCGCAGGTCCGTCATTAGTAACGCCATCCGCTACTGCCCCATACTGTCTTACATTGAATTCCATGCCATTCCCTCTCTTTATATGTTTTTTGCGGCGCCGGGCGCCGAAATCTGCTTAAATCGAGCCCCGCATCAATAGAAGCGGCGCTTCTGAATATCCACCTGACGTTCTTCCATGGTACGCTTGTAGATCTTCTTGCGGTCAAGCGCGTGCACGAACTCACGGATCAGATCGCTGATTTCCTTGGCCTCCTCCTGACTATCCACGCCAATCACCTGGAATTTGGGCTTCAGGAATTCGCCCTGGCTTTTTTTGATCTGAATCGTCACTTTCTGCATACGGTCCGGCTTACCCGGCTGAATACCGGTCGTAATAACCTGTGTCCAGGGGATCATCTGGCCCGCATTATAGATAAACAGGCCTTTCTCGGTAATGGCCCATTCCGCCTGATTATACGGAGCGACCGCGAAGAATACGAACGCGACGGCAAGCGCCAGCCAGGTAAAGAACGAGGGATCGGCAAACGTGATTCTGCCCTTCGTCAGGAAAAAGACGACCACCGCCGCGACCAGGGCGGCTCCCACGCCGGCAAGGATGCGCATCACCTTCGTCCACTTGCGGGAATCCCTGTGGTAGACCACGGCATCCTGTTCCTGGCGCTGCAGTTCAGCGCGTGCGGCAATGTTGCGCATCAGCAGGAAGAGGATCAAAAAGAACATCAAAATCATGATAATATCCATTGTATCGCTCCTTTACTCTTTTCCGTCCGTATTGTCCGGGGCACTGCCCGAAAGCTCCTCAACATAGGCGCCGAGCCGGTTGAAAAGCGCCGGGAATTCTTCGGTCCGCGCTCTGGTCAGGTAGTCTCTGACCAGCCGGTCGAACTCGCTCTGGAATTCCTGCATCTTTTCCTGCATCCGGAGGGCCTGGCGGCGGATCTGCTCCCGTTCCCGGCGGGCGGCCGCGAGTCTCTCCTCGGCCCGGCATTCGGCCTCTTCGACCATCGCCGCGGCTTTGGCTTCCGCCTCGCGCTCGCGCTGTGCGATCGCCTGCTCACGCTCCCGGTAGGCCTCGAGCTCCTGCCGCAGCTTGCCGTTTTCCTGTTGCAGCGCCTCGATGCGCGCGGTGTTTTCCTCGTCTCTGGCCCGGTTGATCGATCCGAAGACTCCCATAGGCCGACCTCCTCCCGGAGCACTTTGCTCCTGTCAAATAAGATCCGTTGATCCTCCGCCGATGAACGCTCAGCGGGTCAGATCTTTAACCCATTTATATTTGCGGTAGTGCAGCATGACCCAGGGGATCTTGCCGACCTCATCCAGGCAGGTGCAGGCATAGACGAGCAGCACCGGCCAGTGCAGGACAAAGGCACCGATCAGGGCCAGGGGAACGGCAATGCCCCACATGGAGACCGAGAGACTGTAGACGTCAAAAATCGTGTCTCCTCCGGCCGCGAAGATCCCGTTAATGATGATCGTATTGACTGTGCGGCCGATCATATAGACTGCCATGATCACCATCATGCCTTTCAGATAGGCCTGCGCCTGATCGGTCAGCACGATGAACCGGAGCAGCAGCGGTGTGATCAGCAGAATGATCCCCGTGCACATAAAACCGCATATAAAAGCGATTTTCATCAGACGGTTGCCATAGATCCTGCCCTGCTCCAGCCGCCCGGCGCCGAGTTCATTGCCCACGACGATCCCGCCTCCGGCCGCAAAGCCGTTGCAGAAGCAGCACATCAGGTCACGCACCACAGCCGTGGCCGAATTGGCCGCCGCCGCATCCGTCCCCATGTGCCCCATGATCGCGGTATACGAGGTAAAGCCGACGCCCCAGAGCAGGCTTGCCCCCAGAAGCGGCAGCCCGCACCTGGCAAAGTCTTTGCGGAGCCCGGCCTTGCGCGGGCGGAATCCCTCGATCCCGGGGCGCAGATAATTTTTCTGGAAGGAAGACGCTAGCGCCCACACGATCTCGATCACCCGCGCAATCAGCGTCGCGGCCGCCGCGCCCCGCACACCCATGGCCGGGATCGGTCCCAGCCCGAAGATGCAGACCGCGTTCAGTACGATATTGATGACAACGGTCACCGAGCTGATCCATGCGCTCCGCGCCGCGTGCTCGCTCACCTTCATCATGGTGAGATAACACTGCGACACACCGGTCAGCAGGTATGACCAGCCCGCAAGGCGCAGGTAGTCGCTGCCGATCGTAACGAGCACTTCTTCGTTCGTAAAGATCCGCATCAGGACCTCAGGGCAGAGGACACAGCCCAGGAAAAACACCAGCGACGTCCCTCCGCAGAGCCGCAGGATGATCCAGAAGAGGTCTTTAAGCGTCTCATGGTCGCCTTTGCCCCAGTACTGTGCTCCGAGAATGCCCGCCGTCCCCGTCACCGCGCCAAGAATCATATTCTGGACAAACTGGATCTGAGTGGCAAGTGAAACCGCGGACATGGCGTTCTGCTCGATGCTGCCGAGCATGATCGCGTCTGCAGCCGCCACCGCCGCCAGCATCAGGCTCTGCAGCGAGAGCGGCAGGGTCAGGCGGATCAGTTTTTTATAGAATACCTTATCCCCCATATTGAAAGCGGTTTATTTGACCCGCTTATAGACATAGGCGCTGCGGCGCGGCAGCAGCAGGCCTTCTTTGAGCACGCGTCCGGCCTCGGCCGCCTTGTCGGATTTGCGGGACGGGAATGTGTCGGGCACCGGCCAGTTCGTCTCGCCGATCCATCCGGCAAAACGCTTTTCAGCCGTTCCGAGTATACGCTTAAAGCGCATGCCGCGCAGGTTGTGCAGGTCCACCCAGGCATCCTGCGTCGGATGGAAGTTAAAGACGAACAGATAATCTCCGCGTGTGAAGGCCACCGTTTTATCAGTACCATTCATGTAGAGAAGCCTGCCGCCCTCCTCGTCCATCAGCTTGCCCTCGCGGTTCAGCGCGAGCATCGCGTTGTCAAATTCAAGCAGCGCATGATATTTCAGGTTCGGATTATCGGCCAGACTCCACTGGCGGCGGCAGTAATGATAGCTGTAGCCGTTACCGTCCCGCGGGAAATCGATCCACTCGGGATGGCCGAATTCGTTGCCCATAAAGTTCAGATATCCGTCACCGCCCAGTGCATGCGTGATCAGACGGATCATTTTGTGCAGCTCCACGGCTCTCTGGATCACCTGGTTCTCGTCATCCAGGCTCATGTGCCAGTACATTTCCTGATCGGCAAGCCAGAAGATGATGGTTTTGTCGCCCACCAGCGCCTGATCGTGCGACTCGCAGTAACCGATGGATTTCTCCCCGGGGCGGCGTGTCGTCAGCTCGTACCACATCTTGCCCAGATCCCAATCCTCATCGCGTACGGTGGAAACCGTCCGGACCCAGTAATCCGGGATCCCCATGCCGAGGCGGTAGTCAAAACCGATCCCGCCCTCGCGAATGGGCAGACACATGCCGGGCATGCCGCTCATATCCTCCGCGATCGTCACCGCATCCTTGCGCAGGCTGTGAATCAACTCGTTCGCGAGCTGCAGATACGTGACCGCCTGCGTATCTGTATTCATGCTGAAATACTTGCTGTAATTGTCAAAACTGGTGCCCAGTCCATGGTCTTTGTACAGCATGGAGGTCACTCCGTCAAAACGGAATCCGTCGAAATGGTACTCCTCCATCCAGTATTTCAGGTTGGACAGCAGAAAATGCAGCACCGCCGGCTTACCATAGTCAAATAACTTGGTTCCCCAGGCCGGATGATCTCCCTCGCTGCCCGCATGGAAGAACTGATAATCCGTTCCGTCGAATTCGTTGATACCGTCCCCGGTATTACGCGACGCGTGCGAATGCACCAGGTCCAGCAGCACCGCGATCCCCATCCGGTGAGCCTTGTTCACCAGGCGCTTCAGTCCCTCGGGCTCCCCGTACCAGGAGCAGGCCGCGAAGAAATTCGTCACCTGATATCCAAAAGATGCATAATACGGATGCTGCATGATCGCCATCATCTGGATCGTGTTATAGCCGTCCGCCTTGATCCGCGGCAGCACATTATCCGCAAAATCATCATACGACGAAATCGCGGCTTTTTCCCCGGACATGCCCACGTGGCACTCATAAATCAGCGGCGGCTTGTCAGGCATCTTAAACTGCCCGTCCGTCCAACGGAAGGGCTTCTCCGGATGCCACACCTGGCCCCGGAAGTCCCCCGTATACGGGTCCTGCATCACCCTGTGAATGTAGAGCGGGATCCTGTCAAACCTCCGCCCGAAAGCCGTCACCTGTACTTTCACATAGGAGCCGTGGGGTAGATCCTCCACTTCGACCTCCCAGTCGCCATTATCATTGATCCGCCTCATCGGATGCGCATTACGATCCCAATGGTTAAAATCCCCGATCAGCGCCATGGCCTCCGCCGCAGGCGCCCACTCACGGTAGACCCAGCCCTTCTCGGTCTGGTGAAACCCATAATACATGTGTGCATTGGCAAAAGCCGCAAGCTCTCCCGTACCGACGAGCCGCTCTTTCATCTCATGGTAAAGTTTCATTCTGAGTTCAAGATCATCGCTCCAGGGCTCCAGCTGCGGATCTCTGGCCAGAATCTTTAACGTTTTATCAGGCATGACAACTTCCTCCTGCCATTATTTTGCTGTGGCGGGTGCCACATTTTTAAGTATATCATCTTTGGAGGAAAAAAGCAACCCATGCCGGGGTATAATAAAACCGGACGGGCATTGGTTTTGCCTGTCCGGTCGTTTTACGAGCCTGCCGGAGATATATTCTCCTGCCAAACATCACAAATCATTCCCGGTGATTCTCGTGAATGGATTGAATATAGTCGCTTGGAGTAAAGCCTGTGCTTTTCTTGAAAATCTGACTGAAATACTGTGGATTATCATCAAGCCCCACTCTCCTGGCGATGTCCTTGATCTTCCGCTCTCCGTTCTGCATCAGTTTCTTGGCTTCCTCAACACGCATCTCCAGCAGATACTGCTTGAAATAGGTGCCGGTTTCTTTGTGGAAAATTCTCGAAACGTATTTGGGGCTCATGTAAAGCTCCTTCGCACACAACATCTTGAGCGTCAGGTGTTCATCCATATAATGTTGTTTCAGATACTGCTTGATTTTAGTTACCGTGGGATCCTCATCCACCGGTTTTTCTTCCGGGACTGCACTCTTTTTGGCGTCAATTTCTGCAATAATACGCCTCAGGCAATGGATAAGCTCTTCTTCGCGAAGAGGCTTCAGCAAGTATTCTCTCACACCGTATCTGATCGCTGTTTTCGCAAACTCAAATTCATCAAAGCCGGAATATATGATAAATTCTGGCTTGTCGGGAAGCTCCTGCGCCTCACGGATCACATCCAGTCCGGACAGCTGCGGCATTTTAATGTCCACCATGACAATGTCGGGAGAGAGCTCCTGAATCATTTTCAGTGTTTCCCGGCCGTTTGAAGCCGTTCCAAGCCATTCGATGCCTTCCGCCTCCCAGTCGATACACTGGCGCATTCCTTTGCGGATGATTTCTTCATCGTCCGCAAAAATAAATGTGACCAAGCTGCTCCCTCCTTCCATGCTGTAGTCTCCGCTCAATGGAGTTCTTACCCGTCAGTTCATGGGAACCCACGGATTAGCGGGGATGACGTCCTCCTGAAAATGCCTGTCGATCGCGCGAACCTTATCCAGCATTCCGACAATGTCGATTTTTTCTACCGTATCTTCGATCAGTTTGATCCCTCTCGCGGCACTTTCCTCACGCTCCTCTTCGGATGCGAGCGCCATAGTAGGCAGGTGCTCCCACGGTTCGGTAATAAGGTGTCCGAGTGTGCCGGACGGAGGCCCGGCTGTCATTACATCCTGCGCAAACCCGAGCCATTGATGCCGCTCCTCATAGGTGATAGACCTCGCCTCGGGCACATTCAGCGGAATGGCCTCCAGGCACTTACGGATTTTATACGCCCCGCAGAAAATATCCGTACCGCCCTGACGTCCGAAAAAGGATCCCATCATGTGTTTGCCAGGATCAAGATACCACAGCGGCGCACCGGTTTCGTCGAAAAGATCGCGGATCGTACTGCTGACGGTCAGATACGCCGGCCCGTGGAATGTCACATAAACCTGTCTTCTAAAGCCCTGCTTCAGAAAAGATCGGGCCAGTGTCTTCAGATATCTGACACCCGCCTCGACACTCACCTGAACCGTGGACCGTCCGGTCGTTGTCGAACCGGCAAAGAAGAAGGGCAGTCCCGATACGAACAGACCGTCCGCTTTTTCGGCCAGTTTGCAGGCAAAAGCTTCTGCCAGGATAGTCTCGCAGTCGATGGGCAAACCGCCGTGGGTCTCGGTGACGCCGACCGGAACAAAAAGAATGTCATTGTTCGCAAGGTAGGCTTCCACCTCGTCGTTAGTCATTTTGTTAAGATCGCGTGTTCTCATGTCGGACCTCCGGTATTAAGCTTTGCTCATGGGAACCCAGGGGTTGCGCGGAATCACGTCTTCCTGGAAATGCTTGTCGATTTTCCTGACTTTTTCCAGCAGCACATCGATGTGAATATTGGCGACCGCTTCTTCAATCGTCGCAATGCCGCGTTTGGCACTCTCTTCCCTCTCCTCCTCGGAGTGAAGCACCATGGTGGGCACGTGCTCCGTCGGCTCGGTAACCAAATGGCCGAGTGTTCCGGAAGGAGGTCCTGCGGTCATCACATCCTGCGCAAAGCCAAGCCACTGAGGCTTGTCTTCATAGGAGATGGATCTGCCCTCAGGTACATTCAGCGGAATATCTTCCAGGCACCCCATGATCTTATACGCGCCGCAGAAGATATCCGTTGCCGTCTGCCGGTTTCTCTCCGCGGGTTTTCTGTATTTCTGCGGATAGATATACAGCAGGGGAGCGCCTGTTTCATCAAAGATATCACGGATCACTGTGCCGACGGTCAGATACGCCGTGCCATGATTGGTCAGATAAACCTGCCTGCGGAACCCCTGTTTCAGGAAAGATCTCGCAAGCGTTTTCAGATACTTGACCCCTTCCTCGATGCTGACCTGAACCGTTGCGCGTCCGGTCGTGGTGCAGCCTGCGTAAAAGAAGGGAAGTCCGGTCACGAACAGCCCATCTGCCGCATCGGCAAGCCTGCTGGCATATGCCTCGGCCAGAATCGTCTCACAGTCGACCGGGAGACCCCCGTGGGTTTCAACCACGCCGACCGGAACAAAGAGGATATCATTCTTCGCCAGATATGCCTCTACCTCATCATTCGTCATCTTGTTCAGATTTCGTGTTCTCATTTACTGACCCTCCTGTATTTTTTATTGGAAGATGAATGCCGACTGTCATGCCAGTATCATCTTTCGAGAACGAAAGTCCATACTGCTCTCCGAAGAGCAGATGGATCCGCTGATGAATATTATAGAGCCCGATACTGGATGTCTCCGTAGTCCTATTGCCGTTTGCGATTTCCTGCATGTATTCGGGAGATCCTTCCTGTCCGTTGTCGTGAACAAAAAGGATGCATTCCTCCCCTTCCTGACGCGCATAAATACTGATGCGGCAGACTGTCAGGTTCGTTTCAAGATTATACTTGATGGCATTCTCTACCAGAGGCTGCAATGTCATCAGCGGAATTGAAACCGCTTTTAATTCTTCCGGCACCTCGATCATCCACTCCAGCCGGTCTTCGAATCGGATCTTTTGAATGTGCAGGTATTCGTTTGCGATGAGCAGCTCTTCTCTTAGGTCCACGATATCCGACTTATTGTTGATCGTATGCCGCAGCAGCGTCGCCAGCGACTGTACCAGACTGGAAATTTCCGTCTGTTTATTAATGACAGCCATGAAGTGGATACTGTCAAGGGTATTGTAGAGGAAATGCGGATGAATCTGCATTTGCAGCGCCTTGAGTCTGGATTCGTTGGCAAGCATACGGGCCCGGTAGTTCTCGTCGAACAACTGTTTTGTCTTCCGGCTCATCGAATCGAATGACCTGAACAGATCCCCTATTTCATCCGGTCTGCTGCTGTACAGATTCATTTCTTCTTCCAGATCAATGTTCTCTATATCCGTATTGCGGATCTTCCGGATAAACTGATCCAGCGGAGAGATGGTCTTCTTCAGACTGTTTGACGTTTCAATAATCATGACGAGGAGAATAATCAGCGTAATGGCCAGCATTGCGGTTTCGATGATCACGATCCGCCCGTACATTTTACTGTAGGAAGAAAGCAGCATGTAGACCCATTTCCCATCGGAAGAAATCTTCCAGGTCACATAGGTTTTTTCGTTCTCCACCCGGAAAATGTTATACCCTTCTCTGCCCGGTCTTTTATTTTCCTGAATGCTTTGATTCACTACCGGGAAGGATTCCCCGATTTCGTCGATTGAAACGATCCGGAATTGATCTCCCGCCTGTATCGCAGACTCATTTTTCAGATTCACTTCAATGATGATCAGCAGCAGCTCATCCAGCGTCAGCGGATCCGCCTCTCTGATCTGACGGGCATAATAGAGGACTTTATGATCCGCTGAAAACTCATAATAGCCTCTGCCTTCGCGCGCCCGCGCACCGTTGATCAGGCTCTCGCGTTTAGATGCGAGAAGTGTGGAAGGCATATTGCCGCTGACGTTCAGGACATCATTGATCAGATAATGGACGCAGAAAATATTTTTCTCGTTGAAAATATACCGTACCAAATAAGAATTGATATTATCTATCTGCGTCTTCTTTGTGTAAGCATTATCACTCTCCATATAGGTTTTGACCGAGGTCTGCACCGATTCACTGGCGATCATATTAAACGTGATATTGTCCAAATCATCGATCTGATCCTGCACATAGGAGAGGGAGGCTGTCAGAGAGCTGGCCGTCCGTTCGTAGAGCATTTCATTGCTTATCCTCACAATAATCAGTGAAAATGCAAGAATGGCCGCCAGAATAACCGCAAAGATAGCGACACAGAAAAAAGATGTCTTTTGCAGAAGAGATAACTGATTCCAACGGCTTTTTTTCTGTGTGCTCATGATTAATACCCGTAAACCTCCGGTAAATGCGAATTAAGAACAGCGGACTCTTATCCCTTCAATCCCGTTGTACTGATTCCTTCAACAAGATATCTCTGTCCGAAGATAAAGATCAGCAGAATCGGCAGCAGCGACAGGGATGACATCGCAAACAATGCACCATAATTGGTCAGCGCTGTCGGGTCGGAATACATGCGAAGCGCGATAGAAACGGGATACAATGCCGGTTTGTTAAGATAGAGCAGCGGTCCCATGAAATCGTCCCAGCTCCAGATAAAGGAGAAAACGGCGGACGTCGCCAGTGACGGCACGATCAGCGGGAGTATAATATATCTGAAGATGCCGAAACGGCTGCATCCGTCCACATAAGCGCTTTCATCCAGTTCCTTCGGCAGGCCGTTAATAAACTGCATATTCAGGAAGACGAAGAATGCCTGAGCAAAATAATGCGGCACGATCAGCGGAAGGAATGTGTCGATCCAGCCGAATTTGTGAAACATAATATACCGAGGAATCATCGTAACCTGTCCCGGCAGCATCATGGTCAGCATCATACAGACAAACCAGAAATTACGGCCCTTAAATTTAATCCTCGCAAAACCAAATGCAACAAGTGCTGAAGAGAAAACAGATCCTATCGTTCCCACTACAGCGATAACCAGTGAATTGGAGAAGAACTTGGAAAAGGAGATCCCTCCGAAACCGGCCCATCCGTACGGATAGTTTTCAAAGACCCATCTGACAGGAAGAATCCTGGCGCCAAGTCCGAAAACATCTTCGTGCGGTTTGAAAGATGAGAAGAACATCCACAGCAGCGGATACAGCATGACGAATGCACCGGCCAGAACCAACAAATGATAAATAAAGGTTTTTATTCCCTTTTTGTATTTAGGCTCAACCATAGCGATCACTCCATCGACTCATAATAGACCCATGCGGATGATGACTTAAATACAATACTCGTCATGATGGCAATAATCACCAGCATAAACCAAGCCATCGCGCAGCCATAGCCCATATTATAATACGTAAACGACTGTCTATACATATACAATGCATAGAAGAGCGTGCTGTCCAGAGGGCCGCCCTCCGTGATAATATAGCCTTGAGTAAAGACCATGAACCCCGTGATCATCTGCATTATCAGATTAAAGAATATAACAGGCGTAAGAAGAGGAAGCGTGATCCTGAAGAAACAGGCTCCTCCGCTTGCTCCGTCAATCCGGGCCGCTTCATAATAGCTCCTGGGAATCTGTTTGATTCCCGAGAGGAAAATCAGCATGGGAGAGCCGAACTGCCAGACCGCCAGAATAATCAGTGTCAGAAGCGCGGTTTTGGGATTTCCGATCCAGGAATAATTGATATTGATGCCGAGCATTGCCAAAAGTGAATTAATAACGGATCCTGTTCCGAAGATTCTTTTCCACAATACGGCAATAGCGATAGAACCGCCGATCAGCGACGGCAGATAATAGGATGCCCGATAAAAACTCGTTCCCTTCGTATCCTTGGAAAGGACGAGCGCGATCATCAGTGCGAATAGAAGCCTGAGCGGAATGGCAATAAAGACATATTTAACAGTCACCCAAAAAGATTTCCAGAACTTCGGATCCTGTGTAAACATTGTCTTAAAGTTTTGAAGTCCGATCCACTGAGGCGCACCCAGGATGTCATACTTTGTAAACGATAAAAAGAGCGAGGCTCCCATGGGGATAATGGTAAATACCAAAAATCCGATAATAAAGGGGGCGATAAAAATATAACCGCAGATATTATCGTTATTAACTATTCTGCTCCACAGTCCCTGTCGGGAAGTCTCCGTGGCAGCTGTGCGACTGTCTGCCAAAATGATCTCTCCTTTCTGTGTATAATTGTACATACTGCGCGGCCCGAAGTCCGCGCAGTATGTATGGAGAAACACTTAATCAGTTGTTGTTGGCAAGAATCTTATTCGCTTCTTCTACAATCTTCTTGGCTGTTTCTTCCGGCGTAGCCATGCCGTAGAACATCTCTGCAAGACTGTCCGTGATCAGCGTACTGACTTCATTGGTACCGACCGGAGCCTGAGACTTGTACGCAACCGTCTGCAGCTTGGAAACCTTATCAACGAAGTTAAATACATCCTGAAGGATGGGCGTTGCGTTCTGGGACAGCATCTCACGGATCTGCGGGTTGATGGAAACACCGCGCTCACTTCCGAGAACCTTATTGCATTCCTCAGAGTTCACGACCCAGTTCACGAATTTGATGCACTCGTCGGGATTGGTTGTCGCCGCATTAACGGACCAGTTCATGGATCCGCGGATCCAGAAGGGATTCTGTGTGCCGTTGGAAGCAATCGGGCAAGCGAAGATACTGATCTCACGTCCGGCATAATTGTTGGCCGCATCCAGCTCATTCGACCAGTGAACGCGGAGCCAGGTCTCGCCCTTGGAGAAAACATCGTCGCCCCAGACCTCACCGACGTAATTGTCATACGTGGGGGTCAGGCCGTCCTGATACAGACGATAGTCAACTTCCAGCAGCGGCTGCAGCTGTTCTGCCGTCATGATATAGGACTTCAGGTCATCTGCATATGTCTGCGTTCCGAAGTTCCTGTAATACGAGGAGAGGATCGTTCCGCCCTGCGTAATAAGGTCGGCCTTCTTGCCGGTCTTCGCATATACATCGCGAACCAGCTGCTCGTAATCCTCATACGTCCACTTCGTATCATCGACCGTAACGCCTGCCTCTTTAAGCGTCGCAACATCATAGTGGATGCCCAGCGCATTGGATCCGGCATTGATTCCATAATACTTGCCCTCATAGGTGTAGTCGCCGAAGGTGCCCATGGCGGAGGGATCGACATAGAGCGCTCCGCTCTCCACAAAGCTGTTAAGAGGATACAGCAGATTCTTACGAGCGTATTCCTGCGTGCGGGTCTCATTGAACTGCATGACATCCGCAAGCGTGCCGCCGGCCGCCTGTGTCGCCAGCTTCTCCCAATATGCCGAAAAAGCCAGGAATTCGGGCTCGATCGTGATATTGGGATTCTCCGTCGTATACATATCGATGATCTTAGCGGTCATCTCATTACGGGTATCATTTCCCCACCAGGAGAAACGCATGGTAAACTTTTCATCCACGGGAGCGGTCGAAGTTTCCTGCTTGGACTCTTCCTGCTTGGAAGCCTCCTGTTTGGAGGATTCCTCCGCTTTGGATGTCTGTGAAGATGAATTCCCGCCGGAACCGGAATTCTGTTTTCCAGGTGTGCATCCGAAAATCGATACGATTAAGCAGATGACCAATCCGATAGAGAGTAATCTCTTCATCTTTGTTGCCTCCTTATACTGTTTTTAAGCGCTAGCTTAACTTATTTTCAAGATATCACAGGCATTTCAAGAGCACAATTGAAAAAAGGAATCAATATCGTTCAAAAAAACCACTTTATTTGATGCTTTGATCCGGCTTTATTTAATTGATTGCCTGCCCTGATCATGTTATGATAATGATAAATAGACGAAGGAGGCGAAGAAAATGAATTTCATTTATATCCATACCCATGATACTGGCAGACTGGCTGAACCTTACGGAATCGCCGCTGATAATCCATCTCTTATGGAGTTTGCCCAAAATGCTGTGATTTTCCGGAACATGTACTGCAGTGCGCCGACCTGCTCTCCCAGCCGCGCCTCCATGCTGACCGGTCAGGCGCCTCACAGCTGCGGGATGCTCGGCCTTGCGCACCGCGGCTTCTCGTTATCCCGGCCGGAGGAACATTTGTCACATTTTCTCAGTAAAAACGGCTATTATACCGCGCTGTTCGGCGTCCAGCACGAGGCTTCCGCCGAAAATATCGGCAGCCTCGGATATCGGGAGATAACCAATCTGGAAGGGAGCAGCTTCGAAGAAACGGACCTGAACAATTTGCGTGCCGCGCAGGCATTTCTGCTGGAGCATTCCGATACGGATATGCCTTTCTTTATGTCTTTCGGCATGGTCAATACACATAAGCCCTGGCCGGACCGGTATTCAACCGATCCCGATTATGTCATCCCGCCTTATCCGGTCGCAGATACACCTGAAAACCGCGTTGAATACTGTCAGTATCTGGAAAGCCTCTCCGTCGTTGACAGCTGTGTCGGCGGCATCACCGAAGCAGTCCGGAAGGCCGGACTATGGGATAATACCATTATTCTTTTCACCACCGACCACGGCGTCGCCTACCCCAACATGAAATGCAATCTGTATGATACCGGAATCGGCGTGTCCTTCCTGCTGCGGATCCCCGGATACCCCAAAAGATCCTGCAGTGCGCTTTGTACCCAGCTTGATCTGTTCCCAACGGTCTGCGATCTGCTTAATCTGGAAAAGCCATCCTATCTGCAGGGAAAATCTCTGCTGCCTCTGCTGAACGGCGAAGAGGAACAAATCCATGATTATGTATTCTCTGAGGTTACTTTTCATGCGACATACCAGCCCATGCGCTCGGTCAGAAGCAAGCAGTTCAAACTCATCCGCTTCTTTGATGGAGGCAATGAATTCCGCTCCGCCAACATCGACGCCGGAACCGCAAAAACCCTGTATATCTCAACAAAACTCAGCCATCTTCCCAAACCGAAGGATCTGTTCTTTGACCTTTACGCCGATCCTGCCGAACGCGTCAATCTCGCGGATGTTCCTGAATATGCCGAAGAATATTCACGTCATCTTGATGCCCTGCTTAAATGGCAGAAGCAAACGGATGATCCCCTGCTGCGGGGCATGACGATGTCTGAAATGGGCAGAGGCACTGTCATAAATGGGTTTGACGCCCCGGATCCTCAGCCCAAGTCTGCATTCGTGATCCGGTAGGCTTTACCGCCTTTCAGGATTAAAGATTAATCATAGCTCCTCCCAAAAGACCGCCCCCTCTTCCTTTCAGTTATATATCCATTATAACGTTTGGGCCAAGTAATTACAAGCGGATGAGCGAATGTTTTCGAATAGTACAACCTGCTCCCTTCCCCAGCCGAAAAGCCGTTGCATAGCCGGCTCTTTTATGCTATAATGAAAGAAACTATTTGTTTGCGAAAATCCCGGCGGATCTGTTTTCCGGCCGGGGTGACGGCAAGGGCTCGGGAATTGTACGCAAAGATGCGGAGAAATGAACGATTTCTCTTTCGGGCCTTTATTGTAATCTTTTTTGCAGATCCGGGGCCGGACGGTATCTGTGCGGTCCGGTCATATCCTGACAAGGAGGTTCCTATGCTTCAACAGTTGAATTCGGGCGTATTGTATCTGATCTGCGGGGCTATTATTCTGTTTGTGGCCGCAGTCTGCGTTGTTTTTCTGGTGCGGGCGTACCGCGCCGGTAAGGCGCTCGGGATGGATGAGGCCGTTTTGAAGAAGACGATTACGGCGTCCGCTTCTTTCTCGGTTCTGCCCAGTATCGGTATTCTGCTGGGGGTTATCGCGCTGTCGGGCAGTCTCGGCGTGCCGTGGCCGTGGCTGCGGCTTTCGGTGATCGGGGCGCTGCATTACGAAACGCAGGTGGCCGAAGCGGCCGCGGAGCAGGTCGGCATGACCTCGCTGGACGCGTCTCAGATGACGGCGGGGGGCTTCTCCACGATCGCTCTGCTGATGAGTATCTGCATCATGTGGGGCATGGTCCTCTCCATCTTCTTTAACCGCAAGTATGCTGGCAGACAGACCGTCCAGAGGAGCGGGCCCGGCTTTGGCGACCAGGCCATGGACGCGATGTTCATCGGGCTTGTGAGCGTCTATCTGGGATCCTACATCGGCGAATTTGTTTCGGGGAAGGGAATTTTTCACTTCACGGGCTCCTGGACAAGTCTGGCTGTCGCCGCGATCGCCGCGGCCGCCATGGCAGTCTTCCAGTACTTTATTGAGCACAAGAAGCAAAAATGGCTCGAGAGCTTTACCATTGCGGGCAGTATGCTGATCGGCATGATCGGCGCTGTTCTGATAGGGAGGTGAGCACGGTGGATCAAACTGAAGTTTTTAAGAAATACGAATCCAAAACCCATCACATCGGAAGGATTACTTCGATTATCACTCTTGTGATGCTCATCGGCGCTCCTTTCCTGATCGGAAGCTATCTGGGCGCGCTGCCGGATCTGGGCGCCGCGGCAAAGGCTTTTCTGGCTGTAGGACTGGTATGGCTGGTGAGCAGCATTGTCGAGTTCCTGATTTATACCCCGATGCTCGGTTCGGGGGGCGGGTATCTTGCCTTTATCACCGGTAATCTGATCAACATGAAGATCCCCTGCGCCATGACTGCCCGGGAGCTGGCCGGGACCAAGGTCGGAACGCCGGAGAACGAGATCATCTCCACGATTTCCATCGCCACTTCTTCGCTGGTGACCATCGTCATCCTGGCCGTAGGCGTGCTGCTGCTGGTACCGCTCCGCCCCGTCCTGACCAGCGAGGCGCTGCAGCCGGCCTTCAGCAACGTCGTTCCGGCTCTGTTCGGTGCCATGGCCTACAAGTATTACCGTAAAAACATCCGCGTCGCCCTGGTTCCGCTGGTCGTCATGAGCCTCCTTTTCATCCTGGTTCCTTCCCTGATTTCCCAGACCAGCATCATGATCATTCCGAGCGGCGCGATCGCGATCCTGCTGGCCTATCTGCTCTGGAGGAAAAAGAAATGACAGCCCTTAAAATCATCGGATTCACGCTGCTGGGGCTGATCTGCCTCCTGATCCTCCTACTGCTCGCGGCCGTCATCCATACCCTCCTCAGTCCCTCGAAGAAATCCGGGTATACCGCGCCTGCAGAGGATGACCGTGCCCGGGAATATGCCCGCAAACTGTCCCGGATGGTACGGTATGACACCACTTCCTACATGAATATCGACCAGCCGGAGAAATTCGAGGGCTTCCACCGCGTGCTGGAGGAACTCTTTCCCCTTGTTCACGCCAGGCTGCAGCGGACCGATATCGACGGCAATCTGCTCTACCGCTGGGAAGGCCGGCGCCACGATAAGCCGGTCGTCCTGATGAGCCACCAGGACGTTGTGCCTGCGGAAGGCCAATGGGAACATGAACCTTTTTCCGGTGATATCGCGGACGGCAAAGTCTGGGGGCGGGGCGCTTCCGACACCAAATGCTCGGTGATGGGTTTCTTTCAGGCGACGGAGGAGCTGCTGGCGGAGGATTTTGTCCCGGAGCAGGACGTCTATCTCTCTTCCTCCTGCACGGAGGAATGGGCCGGCGACGGGTGCCCTAAGCTTGTTGCCGAATTAAAGAAGCGCGGCGTGAAGCCCAGCCTCGTCATCGATGAGGGCGGCGGCATCATTGCGGACCCCATCGGCGGGATTCACGGCAATTTTGCCATGGTCGGCGTGTTCGAAAAGGGAAAGGCCGACGTGTCCTTACATGCGAAAAGCAATGGCGGACACGCCAGTACCCCCAGACCGGGCTCTCCTTTGGCACGGCTTGCGGACTTCATTTATGAAGTGGAACACCACCATCCTTTCCGGAAGAAGCTGCCGCCGGAAGTGCGCAGCATGTTTGAGACGCTCGGCCCGTACGCTTCCTTCCCGCTGAAGCTCGTCTTCGGCAATCTCTGGCTCTTTAAGCCGATCCTTGTGCCCCTCCTCCCCGCGATCAGTGCGCAGGCGGGCGCCATGATCCAGACCACGGTCGCGTTTACGATGGCCAAAGGTTCCGACGCCTATAACGTGATGCCCCAGGAAGCGGTTCTCGGCGTGAATATGCGCTTTATCCCGCATCAGGGCATGGAGGAAAGCCTGGGAATCATGAAGAAGCTGGCCGGGCGCCACGGACTCACCATGGAGGTGCTTGCCGCATCGGACTATACCGAATCTGCCGATATCCACGGTCCGGAATTCGCGTTTGTCAAAGAAATGATCGGCAGGACCTTCCCCGGACTGCCCGTCAGCCCCTATGTTATGACAGGTGCCACAGACTCGCGCTTTTACCAGGATATCTGCCCGAATGTCTTCCGCTTTGCGCCCGTCATCTATGGGCCGGAGCAGATGAAAGGCATGCACGGGCTCAACGAAAACATCGAGTACAACTGTCTGCCCGGCGCGGTGGATTTCTATAAAAACGTCATCCGCGAGAACCGGTAAGCCAGATTTTTTCAGAACAGGAGCGTACGATTATGATGCATTCAGAGGCTTTATATCCGGCGGCAGCCCGTTTGGGGGAGCTGTGTACCAACGGATTGTTTTTGAATCTCAGGGGATTCCCGGAGCCTTTGCGGCTCTGTTATCAGCAGCTGCGGACGAGAATCCGTGAAGAGGCCCTGCCCGGGGCCTGTTTGCTGTTGGCAGAGATGGCCGGGATCTGCATACGCTTTCCGCTGCTTGCGGCCTGTTCACTGGCGCTTCATGCCGAGGCACCGCTTTCTGACAAGAAACGTGCGCTTGGCCTGCTGAATGATTCGGGGACGCTCGCAGGCGGGTTGAGGGAGTTTTTCCGGGCGCATCCGCAGGACGTGGGCGCGCATTTGCTCGATGTGGCGGATGACGCGCTGCGGACTTTTTCGGCGGAGCCTTTTACCGGGTGGCTTGGACGGGCCACTTCGGGAGCCTATCTGGAGATGCGGCGGACGGAGGCGGCCAGCAGTCTGCTCGCGCAGCTGACGTCGCTGAACGGTCATCTGCAGCGGGCGGAGGGTTTTTATGCGCTGCTTCGTGACTATGCAGATGAGGACGGGCGTTCTTTCCGGTATCTGGAGCAGAGTCTGCGCCCCGATCCGTTTATTCTGTTCCAGGATAGGGATATCCTGCTGGCGGAGCATTATGACACGGCTTCGGGCAAGGTCTTTTTCCGCTCGCCGGTGAGTGGGTATCTGACTCTGATGGATATTCCCGAACTGACGCAGATCCTGCGGACGGCGGAGGACGGTTCTGCCGTGGAAGAAGTGCCGACACCGGATGCTTTCCCGGAATATGGGGATCCTGCTCAGCTGGAAAGTGTCCACCAGCCGTCGGATTATATCCGTCCCGGCTACCTGGATCAGTGGCTTTCCCGTGGGCTGGCGCACCGCGACCACGGATATTTATATCTGGAGATGGAGGAAGGCATGGGCAAATCTTCTTATGTCGCCATGCTGGATCCGGATTCTCCGTATTATACGCCGACCACGCTTTTTGCTAATTATCACATTATCATTCATACGATGACCATTGCGCCGCAGACCTGGGAGGGCAGAGCGCTGGCCGATTTGCTGAACGGGTTGGAGGGCGCACCGCGGCCGCTTATCTGGACGGATTCGGTGGCCGATATGCGGAGGGCTCTGGCGGAATGGCTGCACGATTATGCCGCCGCGCATCCGGAGCGTAAGCTCCTGATCATCCTTGACGGCCTGCAGTATATTGAGCGTCCGACGGAGGAAGGGCTGCTGACAGCACTGCTGCCGCGGGCCGGCCAGCTGCCCCCGGGCGTCTGCATCCTGCTGACGGACAGACCGGACCCCGAAGCCGCGGTCCACGCCGCGTGGCTGCACCGCCTGGATCCGGAGGCCGTTATCGGTGTGTTCAAGCACGATCATCCGCAGTACCAGCAGCTTTTCCGCGTTTATCTGACCCAGTATCTGCTGCACGCGAGCGGCGAGGATAATCCGCTCGTCACCGCCCTGGGCGAATATCTGCAGGGGGATTTTGCCATGGCACATACCCTGCGCGATGTCTATTATCTCTGCCGGCCTGATCCGCATACTTCTGTGCGGCAGCTTGCAATGCAATTCCCCACGCAGGAGGATCTGCTGCACCTGTATCTGGACCGGGTGCACGCACTTTACGGTCCGAAATGGGGCATCATGCTGGATGAAATGCTTGTGGCTCTCGCGATGCTGCCGCGTCCGGCCACGCAGGAAGAATTGTTCCGCGCCATGCCGGATCATCCGTCGCCCGAGGCCTTCTACAGCCTGCTGCGGGATCTGCGGCCCTTTATCTACCTGACTGCCGGACGGAGGATCACTTTCTCCGGAAACACCGCGCTTTTCTTTATCTATTCCTACCTTGCGGCGGACTGGAAGCTGCTCTGCGAAAGGATCCTGGATGAACGGAGGCTCCTGCTCGGCTCGGCTCCGGATGCCTACGCGCTGCCCGAGCGCCTGCAGAATCTCCCTGTTTATGCGGCTTCCGTGCCATGGGACAACCATCGCGAGCTCCTGATCCATCTGGGCCGGAGCCTGGCGCCCAAAGCCTCCCGCAGCGATTCGCTTCCCTCTGATGTCCTTGATTATTACAATCTGCAGAGCGGGAATTTCCGCCATGAGGGCGAAAATCCGCTGCGGCTTGAGACCATCGCGGCTCTCTCGCTCTCACCGGATACCAATGACCGGCTGACGGCCTGCCGCCGCATGGATTCGCTGCGCGGGACCATTCATTATGACCGGGCGACCTACGAGCTGTACTGCCGCCGCTACGAAGAGCGTCTCGCGGCCGATCAGCCGCTTTCCGCCGCTGTGATCACGGCCCTCGCCGCCTTCCGGCGCAAAAATGACTATCCGAAGGAAAATGCTTTCCTCTGGCATACCGAATATCTGTCACGCGGAGCTTTATACGAAGCGCTCAAAAACGAATCCGCCCGGCTTCCGGGTAAGGAATTATCCACTGCCGACCCGCGGGAGATCGCTTATGTGCGCGAAAAATACCCGCAGCTGGCGGACCGGCTGCAGGCATTGATCTCTGACTATGACGCCGCCCCAGCCGAGCCCCGGGGCATCGCCGCGCTGCAGGAGGCTGCCGTTTTGTCGCACCAGATGATGAGCTTTGGCGAGACGGCTCTGGTCACGCTGCTGCCCGTCCTCTGCATCCGTGACGCCCAGCCCGAAACAGGGGCTTATTTCGGCGTGATCCGTGATACTCTAAACCGCGTCTATCAGCTGCGGCAGGAGATTTTTGCCCGCATCGAAGCCTACGGTGCCGCACTAAGGCCGGAAACGGACTATCGCGAGCCTCTCTATGCGCCGGACACCCGTGAGATCCGGCGCCGCGATCTGCTCGCACGTGACCTCTTCCAATGGCTCATGACCTTCACCCGCTACCAGCGGATGCAGTATTATGCCGACCGCACGCCCGACAGGCGCCTCGTCGAAGCTTTGCTGCGGCTGAATACCCCCGGCGCATCCCCGTCCGGCGAGTCCGTCAATCTGCGCACGGTGCGCAGCCAGATCGACGCCCTCGAACCCGAAGCCGCCTACGCCCTGGCCGACCGCTGGGTCAGATCCCTGACCGATGCCTACAGCGTTATCCGCGGCCCTATTCCCGCTGCCCGTGCCGGCGACCTGGCCGCTGCCCTTTTGAAACGGGCCGATACGGCCGTCAAGCTGCTGCAGAGCGCCCCCACCGAGGAGCTGCGCGAAAGCCTGCATGCCGATGTGGAGCGCCTGCGCTTCCTCCTTGGCGAATGCGACCTCAGCTCGCGCCGCGCGCTTGAGACGGCCGGGAGCCTCGCCGCAGACCTGCTCCCCGCGGACGAAAAATCCATTTTCGCCAATTCCAAGGAGCTCGTGGATGAATATCAGGCCCTCAACGCTTCTTTGCAGAAAGCCCGCTCTTTCTTCAGCAGTAAGCAGATCGACCAGGTGCTTGACCAGTTCCGGGACGGCTTCCTCCGCTGCCTGCGCCGCCATCATTTCTACAGCTATCTGATCCCCGCAGAAGCCAGGCTCGACGCAGTCGAAAACGGGCCGCTCGCCTGCCGTATGCGCGTAGACGAATCCACCGATCCCGCGGACAAGATCACGGCCTATCTGTCCCTGATCACCGCTTCACCCGAAAAAGACCTGCCCAGGGGCGAGCTGCAGGTCTATCTGCAGGAGCTCGTCACTAAGCAGGCCTCTGACATCCCGGCTGAATTGCTGGACTATTGTATGACGCTCGGGCTTGAGCAGAATCATCAGAATCCTGCCCACCAGCTGCCCTACACCGGCGGGCTCTACCCGCTCTGGCTGCATCTGGGCGCTCCCGATCCGGCCCAGGCCGGTCTGGACGGCAGGATCCCCGCCGCGGGGCGCCAGATCTACCGCCGCCTCTCCGCGAGCTTTGTCGTCGAGGATGCGCCCATCCATCCGGAGAAACTGCGCGTGCAGGTGCAGCGCGAGGATTCCGATCCGCTGCACCAGGCTTTCGCGTATCTATGCCTCGCCATCACCGCCGGGGGCAGGACTCTCTCACGCGCCGCCAAGCTGCTTGAGATGGCAGAATCTGCCCTGGCCGCAAGCCCGGACCCCGCGCCCGAACTGGCTTTGGCGCTGATCCGCACCCGGATCATTCTTCACTGCCTGGACGAGGCATCCTCTCCCGAGGCTCTCTCCGAACTGCTGGACGAATACCGTGAACGTACACAGACCGCCATGCCCGGCACCTCGCCGGAAGCTGTCCGCGAAGCCATGGCAAAGCTCCCGGTCGCGGCCTATGCGAGGCTCTGGCAGACCACGCTACGGCATCAGATCCCGCCTGCCCTTGCACGGCTATAATGATTGATTTAGGTAATACAGATAGACTTCTTCCAGACCCGTATGACTGTCCTCCGGAGCAAAACCCTCCGGCGGGCAGTCCCCAATGATCCTGACCCGGAGCTTCCCCTCCCCGGCATGGAAAACATTGCTGATCCGGTACTGCTGCTGCAGTTCCGGGAGCTTTGATTCCTCAATCATGCCTTCGGAGACTTTGCCGCGGATGCTGGCAACCAGTTCCGGGACGCTGCCTTTGATCAGGACTTTGCCTTCCGAAAGCAGCAGAACCTCTCCTGCGATTCCTTCAATATCGCTGACTACATGGGTCGCAATCATGACGATTTTGTTGCCCGCGATCTGCGAAATATAATTACGGATGCGGATGCGTTCTTCCGGATCCAGCCCCGCGGTCGGTTCGTCTAAAATCAGCACCTCGGGATCACCCAACAACGCCTGGGCCAGCATGACCCGCTGCTTCATCCCGCCCGAGAAGCTCCGGATCCGCTGGTCTTTGTTTTCGTGCAGATTGACCACGCCGAGCAGCTCGTCGCTCTGCCGCCTGGCTTCGCGCGGCGCGAGCCCCTTCAGTCCCGCCATGTACTGTAGGAAATGTCTTGCGGTGAACTCTTCGTACATGCCCTGCTGCTGGGGCATATAGCCAACCTTCCCGCGGAAAGCCTGCCCCAGTTCCAGGATATCCGTCCCGTCATAGGTAATGGTACCGGCGGTGCGCTTCAGGTTGTCGGTCAGCAGATTCATCATCGTGCTCTTGCCGGCGCCATTCGGCCCGAGGATCCCGTAGACCCCGGCACGGAATGTCAGATTCACATGGTCAAGCGCCACTTTGCTGCCATATTCCTTGGTCAGATCTTTCAAAACAAGTTCCATTCCGTCCCTCCTTCTCTACCGGGTCCGTACCCAGTGTTGCCGTGCGTAAATCCCTCCACAGGCACCTAATATCATCACAGCCGCAAAGCCCAACCATGCGGCCCCTGGTTTGTTGATCACGATTTCCATCCACTCCAGCAGTCCGGGCAGAGTCGGATCCGTCCGCCCTCCCCAGATGTTCAGCACCACGCCCGGAGCGATCAGCACGATTATCAGGATGAGCAGCGCCGCCGGAAGCGACTTGCATCCGGCGGAAATCCCCATAGTGAGGATCCCTGCCGCCATCAGCATGGCCAGCCGCAGGCCATAGATCAGGATGATCCAGCCGCGGATCGACAACCCGATCCCCGTCCCCGCCATAAAGGAAAGGTTGCAGACCGGCGCTTCCGGGATCTGTAGCTCCTTTGCCTGCCGGATAAAATGCAGGAACTGCCAGCCGTAGATCAGGAGCCACACCCCTGCGGAAAGGGTCAGCGCCACGATTGTCTTCCTGCGGATCCACTGCGCTCTCCCCTGCGGCACCGCCCGGAGCAGCAGTATAGAAGCCCTGCGGTTATCGTAAACACCGATCCCCGCGAGGAGCAGCAGTACGCCGCCAAGCGAAAGCACTGCGTCCAGCAGCCCTTCCGACCGGGTTACCTTTGGATCGAGCAGCAGGCGGTAGGTGTTCTCCGGCACGATATAGGCGGCCGCGCCGCCCGCTTCCTGCCGGGCCAGGCCGTTCTCCGCCAGTTCAAAGATCTTCTGCAGTTCAACGGTGGAGACTTCCAGCGACTGGATCAGTTCCCGGAGCTGTTCGGAAGGCGTCTTGGCTGCGGCCTCCGCGTTCAGTTTGTCCAGGTTCTCACTCCAGGCCTGGATCTGCCGGTCGATTTCCTCCAACCTCTCGGAAGTGACCTGTCCGCTGTACTGGGTGGCCAGCTGGTCGTGAACGATATCGCTATCATACAGGAAAAGTGTGGGCACATGCAGTGTCAAAATCCGCAGCACAACGAGCGCCGCGATCAGGATCCAGCCTTTCTGCGGGATCAGCACCTTGTAGAATTCGTTATAAAGCCGTCCGGGGGCGGTAAAAACCCGGGACAGTCCACCGCCCATCCTCCGGAGCAGCCGCGCAATCGGCCCCATACTGGTTCTGGGCCGTGATCCGCTTTGCCTGAGCAGATTGCACACACCTAGCACCAGCGACAGAATCCCCAGCGAGACCGCCGCGAAGGACACCGCCTGCACCAGCAGTCCCCACCAATACACATTGTAATAATGCGTCAGCCACTGTATCTGATCAATTCCATAGAACAGATTCACGTATTTGAGGGGCGCCATGATACTGTAATCCGGGACCGTACTGTACAAGACATATTCCACGGCCGTAAAGATGCCAAGGATCAACCAGCTGAGCGCTTCGGTCCCGGCAAACGACAGCAGCAGCCAGAAAATCATTCCGATGAAAAACGCTCCCAGGATCTTGCCTCCCAGATAGATCAGCACCATCCCACCCATCCGTACCGGTATCCACTGTCCGCGGAACATCAGCACGGACTGCACTGTCCGCCTCATATCAGGCATCTCGCCATAGATCGCTGCGTTGCAGAGAAACCTCGCTCCAAGCATGATCACCGTGCCCCCTGCGGCGCCCGCAAACAGGATCAGCAAACGCTTCACAGCCAGCCGCAGCCTCCCTTCGCGGGTCGCATAGACCAGCTCGTGCATGCCCCGCCGTCTCTCCTCCGTCAATACCAAACAGAGCAGCGCGATCCAGATCACCAGCAGATAATCCGGCAGACTGACCTCAAAAAAGCCGTTCCAGACCAGATCCGAATCAAGCCTAAGCTCAATCTGCCCCAGGCGGCCGTAATCCACGTACGTCTTCACAATATTCTGATAGCTTACCGACTCCGGCCGGTTGAAAAGCGGCGACTGACTGAGCTTTTCAGCATGCTCCTGTATCTGTACCAGATATTCAGGGTAGCTCTGGATGTGCTCGATCTGCGCCTGCAGATCCTGCGCCACTACCTGTTCGAGTGTAAAAACCACATGCCGGTCGTACCGGCCCTTTTCGTTAAGCGGTGGCATCATGTCCTTGATCGCGACAAGCGCTTCCTCAAGGCTCATCCCCTGATACCGCTCGAGCTGGGCATGGTATTCGGCTGTATATGCCCTCAACCGGCGGTCGGCCTTCTGCTGCGCGCTCCACCAGCCGGACAGCACAATAAGAAGGATTGCCGCAAGCAACCCTCCCCATACGCGCACACTTCCGAAAACTCTCCTCATCTCATTCATGTTTTTTACTCCAAAGCAGGATACTCCTCCGTCATAAAATCATACGCCTCCGCAAAAGTCATGCTGCGGTATTCATAATTTGCCCGCGCGGAAAGCCCGCTTCCCGTAATCGTTTGCTTCACCAGCACGATTTTGTCAGCAGTATACGTCAGTTCCTGCCACTCTGTTTCCAACCTGCCTACCCTGTACATCGAGTGCTTTTGTAAATCATAATAATAATCATCTCCGGTCTCCATATCCCTGATTGGGATCAATCCCGCCTGAAACAGGCCATAGTAATTGTCCACATACTCCCCGACAGAAAAGCATCCTTGCCACTCATCCATCAAGGTCTGCGCTCCTGTCTTTAGGTCCTGCTGATATAATTGGCTGATACCATCATCGACATTGCATACCAGAAGTGGTCCGTTATAGAAAGCTGCGCTTTCCCGCGAAGGCTCCCCCTGCCAGAGCCTATTTCTTTATTCTCCTTAAACGAATAATACATGAGTTCGTCCGAGACCGGTGAGGCAGCACCATCTATGTACTCACCATATACAAGCAGATGCCACGTAATCCCGTCCCTTCCGACACCGCTGATGAAGATGGCCGTCTCCAAATCGCTCTCAACCCGATACAATTCGGTCAGTTTATCGGCCGTCAAATCCCACTCCACCACACGGCGGATCCACTTCCGGACGGCACGGCTGTGCCTATCCTGATATACAGCCACCGGCCAGGAACAATATAACTTGTTCTGAAATAAGACAGCCTCCATCAAATATGCATAACTGTCCTGATAGTCCATCTCCTGAGAGCAAAGGAGCTTACGTTCGCGCGTCTCCAGATTAACCTCTGTAATCGAAACAACCTCGCGATCCATATACTGCTGTCCACTTTGCTCAACTGAATACGAATCTTCCAATACAAGAATCCGGTCTGCATCATACGCCAGCACCGCTGATCTATAGGGGAAAAGTGCCGGACAATCCGGGTTTTCCCCCGGCTGATGGGTACAGCCCGGATTCCAGCAAACGGCTTGAGTCGTCCCGTCCTTCAGATTCACAGCTGTTAATCGAAGACGGTTTTCCTTGCCGGGCGCCTCCGTTGGCTCCATGTAGATAATGATGCTGCCATCTGTTGCTACCGCGTCATAGACACTGCCCGCGCCGGTTCTGCCGCACAGAAAAAAACATTTGTTATCGGCCTTGTCTTCCACCGGTCTCCAGGAAGAGCAGCCGCTGAAGCATATACTAAGTAGGCTTAATAATATGAGGATGTGCTTTTTCATTTGGTTGTCACGGTCAAAAGTGATAGGTTTTTAAACACACCAACAATCCTGGTTCTTTTAGACTAATGATATATATACACATACTGTGAATATACTGGTCCAGGATATGTCAGCCAATATTTCACTTCTATTTTTGCCCAACTGGTTGTCTGTGTCAGCACAGGTGGATATGGATCGCAAAATTCAAATATTTGTGGATTTGAACCCGAGACGGTTTCTAGCCAGACAGCATTAGGATCTATATGCTCGCCTGTGCCGTCTGTAACAATATAATAATTCACCTTAACACGTGCTCCTGTGTCTAGAATTACAATAACATAATCATAATAAGATGAATATTCCTCCACCTCCGGTCCGCCCTCGTTTACCTCAATCTCTGCAGCACTTGTTCCAAGCGGGAAACAAAGCATCAATAACAGCATCCATACAACAAGGATTCTTTTTTAATGTCATTTTTTATAATAAATACCCCCTATAATTATAGCTTCTTTATAAACATCATATCATGCCTTCTATTTCCTGTCAAGCAGAACATGCGCACCCCATTCCTTTTTTTATTAAAGCCAAGCTGACTATCTGCTTGGCTTTTCATTAATCATAATAATATTCGAAAAACTGATTATTTCTTACTCTTCAAACACTCCTGCGTCCATCGGCAGATACCGTACGATCTGAAGCCCGAATCGGTCCGAGAGTGCCTGCGCCGCGGCCTCGGCTTGCTCGTCCCCGATTGCTTCGGGCTTGTGCGCGTCCATCCCCCAGATCACGTCGCAGCCTTCCTCGCCCACGATCCGCCAGAAATCAGGATTCGGATAATGGCGGTGCGTGGCGATGCCCAACAGATTGATCTCCAGCGGCACGCGGTACTTTTTTGCATACCGGCAGAGCTTGTGCGTCTCGCGCTCATAGATCTCAGGATCTCCCACATAATGCATCAGGTCCGGATGCGCGAAATACGCAAAACGACCGGTCGCCATCCCTTCTCCAGTCAGCTCGACATAGCGGTGCAGCAGCTCCGCGTCCCCGGTCTCGCGTCCGCAGTATTTTCCTTCGTATTCCGGGCCCAGAAAATGCTGCCCCAGGATAAAGTATTCCACGCCCGCATCATCCGCGCGGCGCATCAGTTCGTCAAACATACCGGGCATATATTCGGCTTCGAGCCCCAGATGGATCGTGATCTCGCGCGAAAATTCCTCCGCGAGGCCGCGAACGACCCGCGCATAATTCGGCAGCTCCTCCATCGGCATCCGCATGCCGGACACAAATCCCGCGGGGTAGGGCTGAGGCGAATGATCCGCAAAGCCGAAGACGCGGACGCCTTTCAGGATCGCCCTCTCCACATACTCTCTCTCCGTCCCTACCGCATGCATGCAGCGCGTTGTATGCGCGTGATAGTTGGCCTTAATCATCGATTCGTTTTCCATCCGCGTCACCTTCTGCCTTCCACGGCAATAGCAATGCAAGCCGTCAGATACACGATGCTGAAAGCCGTAAGCGCCCACGCCCGCAGGAAAAGCCCTGTCAGGAGAAACGCGGCGCCTGCCAGGATCTTCATGGCCGTCAGCAGTTCAGCGTGCCCGCCCCGTCTCATGTACAGGTTCCAGACCACATAATAGGCGATCAGCAGTCCAAGCATCAGCGCTGCCCACCAGAGGAAAGCATTTGTGGACGTAAATCCGAATTCCAGGCCGTTCACAAGCGGCACCACCATCAGGATCAGGCTGCCGTACAGACCCACTTTTTCCACCACTGTCCACAGCAGCGAAGCGCCCGTGCCCCGCATGCTGCGGCGGGCAAGCGCCATCAGCAGGTTCGGAAGCATCAACATCAGCACGACCGCGGCCGTAAAACAATTGACCCAGTTCAGCCGCATTTTATCTCCTCCGTCCTCTGCAAATCTTCATTCGTCATTCACTCGGCCCGGTCACTCTCAGCGGAGCGCCGTCGCGATATTAAAGGCGTGATCGGAGCAGCGCTCCAGGTCGATCGCCATATCCGTAAAGATGATACCTCCCGACGGATCGCATTCCTGTTTGGCCAGGCGGACGATGTGCTGCTCCATAATATAGTCCTTCATATCATCCACCTTTTCCTCCAGCTCGTGCGCCTGAGGAATCCGCTCAAAGGTCTCCTGTTCAAAAATATTCAGCGACAACCGCAGCGACTGCTTGGTCATCTCCGACAGATTGCGCAGATCTTCCATGCCGCTTTCGCTGAGATGCGCCTTGTTCTCCCGTACCTGCAGTTCATATTCGATAATGTTTTCCGCATGGTCCGATATCCGCTCGATATCATCCACGACCTGGATCATCCGGTACAGCCGGTTCAACTGGCGGGGCGTCATGTTGATCGCCCGCAGTTCCACCAGCTTGTCGACGATCGCGTGCGCCAGGTAGTCCACCGTTTCTTCGGTTGTTTCCACCTGTTCCGCAAGCGACGAATCGTGTGTGAAGAAGCAATTGATCGCAGTGCTCAGGTTTTCATACGCAAGTTCGCCCATACGGGACACTTCGCGGTGCGCCTGCTCGATCGCCACGACCGTCGGGACAAGATTCATCCGCGTCAGGTAGATCAGCTGACGCTCCTCCTGCTGACGCTTCTCACGTTCGGTCGTAGGAATCAGCTTCTCGGTCATCTTCACGATAATGCCGGAGAAAGGCAGGAGAATCAGTACGGCTACCACTGCAAAAATCGTATGTGTATTAGCGATCTGGCGCGCCACATTGCCGGGCGAGATGCTCTGAATCAGCTCCAGCGCCTTCGGGAAGATCGTGATCAGTACCAGGATCAGCGCCGCGCGCATCAGGTTAAAGAGCAGATTCAACAGGGCGCAGCGCTTGCCCTGCCGGTTGGAAGTCAGGCCTGCCAGAAGATTTGGCATAACCGAACCGATTGCCGCGCCGATGATCAGGTAGACAGCCGTCCGGTAATCAATGATACCCTGCACCGCAAATGCCTGGAAAATAACCGTCGAAGAGGATGAACTCTGCAGCAGTGCAGTAAATACGATACCCAGGATGACCAGCAGTGCCGGGTTGGAAAGCGAAGAAATCAGGTTGATGAAGCTCTCAGTCTGCGCAAGCGGCGCGATGACCGATTTCATCAGTGTGATACCTTCAAAAAGCATACCGAATCCCAATACAATCGCTCCGATATGCCGTACCGTCGAATTCTTGATAAACTGATTCAGAATCACGCCGGCGAACAGAATCAGCGGCGCATAGGCTCCGATATTGAAAGCCGTAATCTGTGCGGTAACGGTCGTTCCGATATTGGCACCCATGATCACGCCGAGCGCCTGCATCAGCGTCATCATTCCGGAACTGACAAAACCGATCACCATCACGTCCGTCGCGGATGAGCTCTGCATCAGAACCGTCACCAAGATACCGGCCAGCACCGATTTACCCTTATTCTGTGTCGCCTTGGCCAGCAAAACGCGCAATCTGTCGCCACACGCGTTTCGCAAGCCGGATGACATAATCATCATACCATAGAGAAAAAGTCCAATTCCGCCCAAGAGGATGAATGCATCCAGGATCGACATAATTGCCCTCCTTAGTATACGCTGCGTATGCAATGGATATTGAATAACAGCGAATTTCCCATACATAGACATTATACACCATAATTGTCAATATGGGAAGATGCTGCGCCAAATTCGCGCAAAAAAAGCTCAAATCCCGCAACCCCGGAGCTGATTATTCTTGCAGCTTTTTTCATATTCTCATAAGAAGTACTTGATTTTTCCGATCATTTATGCCATAATAAGGGAAATTAAACCATTTGAAAGGTGGTACTACTATGGGTAAATTTGTCGTACGCAAAACAAATACGGGTGTTAAGTTTGATCTTAAGGCGAATAATGGCGAAGTCATCGCTACTTCCGAGGTTTACAAGTCCGAGCGCGCCTGCTTCAACGGAGTTGAGAGTGTCCGCCGCAACAGCGTCGGCGCTGTCGAGGACCAGACCGTAGAGGGCTATGAGGTCCAGAAGCATCCCAAGTTCGAGATCTACAAGGACAAGTCCGGTGAACTCCGTTTCCGTCTTAAAGCGACCAATGGCCAGATCATCGCCGTCAGCGAAGGTTACAAGTCCATGGCCAGCTGTGTCAATGGCATTAATTCCGTCAAGAAGAATGCCCCCGATGCCGAGGTCGTTGTACAGGAGCCCAAGGAGTAATTCCCCCGCTCTGTCCGATCCCTTGTTCTGATTATATAATCTTAAAGAACTAAGCCGCCCGGTCCAAAGGCCGGGCAGCTTTTTTTGTGTGCTGCGGGCAGCAAGACATTTCCCAAAAATTATTTTTAAAAACCACTTGACAAGGTTGGTTTAATATGATAAACTTCAAGCTGTAAGAGGTTTAACTGATTAAATCACGGAGGGATTCACATGGAAGACAAGCGATTATCCCATGGCGAATGGAGTTTTATGGATATCATCTGGAATCACGAGCCGGTGGGCTCGGGCAGGTTGGTGGAATTGTGCCGGGAACAGCTCGGCTGGGCTAAGTCCACAACCTATACGCGGCTTCGGATTCTGACGCAAAAAGGGTATGCGGAGAATACGGCTTCGACAGTGAGGAGCTTGATCAGCCGGGAAGAAGCGCAGGCCCGCGAGAGCAGCCAGGTAGTGAAGGAAGCGTTTAAGGGATCGCTGCCGAGTTTTCTGACTTCATTTCTGGAGGGGCGCGCCATTACGGAAAAGGAGGCTGCCGAGCTTAAGAGGCTGATCGATTTTTACAAGGAGGGGTAAGGATATGTCGGATTTATGGATGAGGGTTTTGAATATGAGCCTGGCGGGCAGTGTTGTGATCGCGATCGTGATCGTGCTGCGCCTGGCTCTGGTCAAGGCTCCACGGCAGTATTCGTACTGGCTGTGGGCCGCACCCGCGCTGAGGCTCCTCTGCCCGGTGGGGTTCAGCGCGGTGATCAGTCTGTTTTCGGTGGTACCGGTTTCGGAGATCGCACCGGTCTCCGACGGGAGCGGATTCAGCACGGTGGAGTTTGGAAATGCGATACGGCAGGTGACACAGACGGTTTTGCCCGCGCCGGATGCTGCGGCCAGCGCCGATCCGCAGCAAATCGCGCTTTTTATCGGAAGCCTGGTATGGGTCGCCGGGATGGCGGCATTACTCATCATCAGTATTGTCCGGTATTGTTTGACGAAGCAGCTTGTCGCGGACGCGGTCATGGCGGAAAAAGGCGTTTACGAGACGGATCGGATTTCTTCCCCGTTTATTCTGGGGATCATCAGGCCGCGGATCTATCTGCCGCTCGATCTGGATGAGCAAAGCAAGCGCTATGTGCTGGCACACGAGCGGGTGCATCTGCGCCGCCAAGATCATGTGATTAAGCTTCTCGCCTACCTGATCCTGATCCTTCATTGGTTCAATCCTCTTGTGTGGCTGGGCTTCTATCTGATGAGCCACGACATGGAGATGAGCTGCGACGAAGCGGCGCTCCGGGAGATTGTCGGCAGTGGCGCAACCGCGGAAGCCATCCCCGGCTACAGCCAGGCACTTCTTGCGGTGGCAGTGGGAAAAGCTTTCCCCAAGCCGAGCCCCCTCGCCTTCTCCGAATCGGGTACCGGAAAAAGGATTCGCCACGTCCTTCGCTGGAAACAGCCCGCCAAATGGCTTTCCCCGGTGATGGCCGTCGTATGCGCCGCCATTGCACTCGGATGCATGGCCAACCCCACGCCGGCGGCCAAACCGGATCCCCGGGAAAACTTTATGGATCTGGCCGGGCTCTCCCGGGACGAAGTGCTGAAACAGATGGGGCTTACCGGGAAAGATCTGAGAGAGGTGGGCATTACCTCTGCCGGACAGCCCCGAAAAGACTGGACTTATGAAATTTATCGCACCGAGGATTTACAGCTTGATTTGTACTTTCTGGAAGAACAGATCGTTTTAAGCTACCAAGTAAAATTCCTGTATGATGAAAAGGGCTGGGATGAGCAGGCCAAGGCCGATTATAACGAGATCAAGGCTGTCTTAGACATAAAATATCCTAACGGAAAGGGCCCTAGACATTATGAAGCCGCCGATGGGGGAATCATCTCTTTGATGTTGGAAGGACCGTTTTCGCCAGAGAGCGAAGACTATAATCAGGACCGGGCTATCATTTACGTGTTCAATCAAATGTATGTTCCGGCACGCTGATTGTATAGCTGAATTCCTCAAATATAGGCTAGCCTGATGCATTTTACTGCCCGCGTGGCGCTCGAAAAGGCAGATTCGAGCTCGATGCTGACCATTACTTATCAGGTTCAGGGCTTTGTGAATTGAGGATATGATATACTGATCGCAAAGCAACAAAAAGGACCTCCCGGTCAATTGACCGGGCGGCCCCTTTTTGTTGTTGTTTTAATGCGCCCAATCGAGCACGCACGGTGTCAGAGCTTATTCCTTCTCAAAATTATCCTTGCCGACACCGCAGAGCGGGCAGACCCAATCCTCAGGCAGATCCTCAAATGCCGTTCCCTCATCGATTCCGTTATCCGGATCACCCACTTCGGGATCATAAACATATCCGCATACAGAGCAAACGTATTTATCCATAAACCTACTCCTTTCCCGGGCCCGTCCGGGCCCGATATCCTTTGGCTGTATTATATCACATCGCGTGTCATTTGAAAACAAATATTTTGATAATTAAAAGAATCCTGCGGTTTGCATGGCGCGATTGCCTGCCGCAGGTCATTTTACTCTTGAAAAAACCGTTTTGTTCGAGTATAATATCAGTATCATTTTCAAAGGAGTTTTGATAATGGATACAACGATGAATTTGTCCTGGGAGCTGTCTGTGATGGAGTGGCTGCAGTCCTTTATGGGGCCTTTCCTGACGCAGGTGGCGTCGATTCTGTCCCTGGTCGGCGAGGAAATGGTGATCCTCGTCATTCTCGGCTTCCTGTACTGGGTATATGACAAGAAGCACGCTCAGTATGTGGGTGACAGCCTGGTCTTCGGGCTGACGCTTAATCCGCTCGTCAAGAATCTGGTGCTGCGGCCGCGCCCCTATATGGTGTACGATGGTGTAAAATGCCTCAAGCCTGTGGACGCAAGCGCAGATGTCATGAATATCGCCGCCCAGGGGTATTCTTTCCCCAGCGGGCACTCGATGAATGCCGCGATTATTTACGGCTCATTGGCGCAATATCAGAATTATGAGAAGCGCAGGCCCCTGAAGTGGCTGACCGTGCTGGCCTTTGTACTTCCGCTGCTGGTGGGTATCTCCCGCGTGCTGGTCGGCGTGCATTACCCCACCGATGTCCTGGCCGGCTGGACGCTCGGTGCCGCCATTATACTGGTGATGCCGTTGCTACGCCGCCTGTGCCGCAAGCGCTGGATCCTGCATCTGCTTCTGCTGGTGCTCGCCCTGCCCGGCGTCTTTTACTGCAAAACCAATGATTATTATACCGGGCTCGGCATGATGATCGGCTTCTTCCTGGCGCTGCCCTTTGAGGAGCATTTCGTGCAGTTCAAAAACACCCGCAGCATTCCCTGGGCGATCCTGCGGATGCTCGGCGGATTTGCCGTTTATTTCGGGCTGAATACGCTGCTTAAGCTCCCCTTCCCCAAGGATTTCCTGGAGTCGCCGACCATGGCGGCCTATCTGGTCCGCACCGCCCGCTATATCATCGTCGTCTTTGCGATGCTGGGCGTTTATCCGCTGGCCTTCAAGATCCGCGAGAAGCGGGAGAATTTCCGATAAACTTTGCCCGGTCACTTCAGGGAGCTTCGGATGAAAAGGGTTTTATGGCTCCTGTTAAGAAGGGAGTGTGCGCCATGCATCTGAGAATCGCTTTGCTGCAGCTGCTTCCGGCCTCCGGCCTCTCCGGGCAGCTGGAAAAAGGTCTGGCCGCCTGCCGCAGGGCAAAAGAGCTGGGGGCCGATATCGCCCTCTTCCCTGAAATGTGGAGCGACGGCTATGCCCTGCCGCAGGACTCGGCTGAGCTGAATGCTCTGGCGATAGAGGCCTCCGGCGATTTTGTCCGTGCCTTCGGCCGGCTCGCTGCCGATCTGCGGATGGCCATCGGCATCACCTTCCTTGAGAAGCACGATCCGAAGCCGCTTAATTCGATGATTCTCTTTGACCGGAACGGAGCCGAACGGCTGCACTATTCCAAAGTGCACACCTGTGATTTTGACCTTGAGCAGGTCCTCTCCTCCGGGGATGATTTTTACGTGACCGATCTGGATATCGGCCGCGGCACCGTTAAAGTCGGTTCGATGATCTGTTTTGACAGGGAATTCCCGGAGAGCGCCCGTCTCCTGATGCTCAAGGGCGCGGAAGTCATTCTGGCTCCAAACGCCTGCCCGATGGAGATCAACCGGCTCGCTGCCCTCCGGACCCGCGCCTATGAAAACATGCTGGCTGTCGCCACGTGCAATTATCCCGCCGGGCAGCCCGACTGCAACGGACACTCCACCGTCTTTGACGGCGTCGCGTGGCTCGCGGACGAGCCGGATGTCCGCGATATGTGCATTCTGGAAGCCCCTGAACAGGAAGGTATTTATCTTGCAGAAATCGATATGGATATGCTGCGGACCTACCGCGAACACGAAGTGATGGGGCACAAATACCGTCACCCGGACAGATACGGCCTTCTTGCCGCAGCCAGGCTCGATCAGGCATAAAAACGCAGGTGGATCAACATGACGGATTCACCTGCGTTTAATTAGCTTCTAAGCCGGCCTCCGCGGCCCTTTACACCATCACCCGCACAAAAGAAGTCTGAGGCGTCGGAACTTCGCAGAGCTTGTCCGTGAGACCTCCATCGGGACGGATGCCAAAGAGCACGGTATTGCCCGTAAACTGGTTCGCCACCAGCATGTATTTATCGTCCGGTGTAATACAGAAATTACGCGGGCAATCGCCGCAGCAGTCGAAATGCCCGATCAGCGTCAGCGTATGATCCGGCTCCACCCGGAAGGCCGCGATATCGTTTTCGCCGCGGTTGGAGGCATAGAGGAAGCGTTCGTCAGATGTCATATGGATGTCCGCCGCCGTATCCTCACCGGTAAAATCGGGGCGGAGCGTCGGATTCTGCTGGATCAGCTCATAACGGGTGCCTTCCTTGCGGTAGACCAGGACCTGGTTCCCCATCTCGGTGACCAGATACAGCCAGGCGCCGTCCTTGCTGAAGATAAAGTGACGCGGGCCTTCTCCGTCGGGGGCGATCACCTGATCCGCATCCGGAGCGGGTTCGAGCCGTCCCTCGGGCAGGATCGTATAATTAAATATCTTGTCCAAACCCAGATCCGCCACGTACAGATTGTGTCCGTCGGGCGAAACCATGGTGGAATGCGCGTGGGGCGCCGCCTGGCGGTTCGCGGCATCATAACCGTGACCCTCATGCTGGAAGAAAGCCGTCCTCTCTCCTACCGTTCCGTCCGGCAGGATCCGGTGCACCAGGACATTCCCGGCCCGGTAATTCGCCATGGAAATATACTTGCCGTCCGGCCACATCGTGATGTGGCAGAGCGCCGTCGTATCCGTCGCGGTTTTGCCCGCATATGTCAGCCTGCCCGTAGCCGGATCGCGCCGGAAATAGCTGATATATCCATGATTGTCAATATCGGTGACCGCGTAGACCCAGTCCCGGGTCAACGTCAGAAAGCAGGGGTTATTGGCCTCTCCCCTGCAAACGTCCTTGATCTCAAGGGTGGCCTTCTCCGGATCCAGCTCCAGCAGATAAATTCCCCGGCCGCCCGTTTCACTTGTATAACCGCTTGCGTAAACCTGCATACGTACATCCCCCTTTTTCTTTTGGTTAACCGTATCGTATCATATTTTGCCGGGGATTGCAATGGGTGTAATCCGTGCGGGGCAAATAAATCAATTGACATTTGGGCCAAAATCCTTTATGATATTTATGTATGCACTTGTACTCTATTCTATGGGAGGTCTTCCTGTGAAATCTGATTATCCTGACGGCGTCTGGCCGGTGATGCTAACGCCTTTTACCGATGATAACCGTATTGATGAAGCGTCTCTGAAACGTCTGGTGGACTGGTATATCGCGCGCGGCGTGGACGGATTGTTCGCCGTCTGCCAGTCGAGCGAGATGTTTTTCCTGTCGCTGGAGGAGCGTGTGCACCTGACCGAGGCGGTGGTGCGTTTCGCGGACGGCCGTGTGCCGGTGATTGCGAGCGGCCAGGTTTCGGATACGCTGGAAGGGCAGCTTGAAGAGATCAACGCTGTCGCGGCCTGCGGCCCGGCGGCCGTTATCCTGATCACCAACCGTTTTGCCGCGAAGGATGAGTCCGACGAGGTCTGGCTTGCCAATCTGCAGGCGCTGCTGGACCGGCTGGATCCCTCGATCCCGCTCGGTTTCTACGAGTGCCCCTACCCGTACAAGCGCGTTATCTGTCCGGAGACGCTCGGCAAGGTTGCCCGCACCGGACGCTTCTTCCTCATGAAGGATACCTGCTGCGACGCGGCGCTGATCCGTGAGAAGCTGGCCGCGATCAAGGGTACGCCTCTCCGCCTCTATAACGCCAATACCGCGACGCTCTGGGACAGCCTGCAGGCCGGCGCGGCAGGGTACTCGGGTGTCATGGCCAATTTCCATCCCGAGCTCTATGTATGGCTCTGCCGCCACTTTACTGACGATCCCGCCAAGGCCAAGTTGGTCAGCGATTTCCTGACCGTTGCCTCGTTTATTGAGCATAAGCCCTATCCGGTCAACGCCAAATATCATCAGCAGCTGATCGGCAATTTTACCTCGCTTATGACCCGTACGCGCCCCGCTTCCGACCTGGACGAGACCAACCGGAGCGAGGTCCTGCAGCTTAAAGAACTGTCCGACATGATCGCGGCGCGTCTGCAACAGGAGTAAATTATGCCTCTATCCATTGTTAAAAACGACATCGTCCAAATGCGGACGGATGCCATCGTCAACGCCGCCAACGAGCAGCTGTGGCCCGGCGGAGGCGTCTGCGGAGCGATTTTCCGCGCTGCGGGGACTGATGAGCTGGATGCGGCCTGCCGCGCGATCGGCCACTGCGATACCGGCAGCGCCGTGATCACGCCCGGATTCAAACTGCCGGCCAAATATGTGGTCCACGCCGTGGGTCCGGTCTGGAAGGGCGGCGGCCATCATGAAGAAGAGCTTCTGACCTCCGCTTACCAAAGCTCTCTGCAGCTGGCGCTCGACAACGCGTGTGAAAGCATTTCTTTCCCGCTGATTTCTGCAGGCATCTACGGCTATCCCCGGCAGGAAGCCCTGCAGGTCGCCATCCGCGCCATCCGCGGCTTTCTGCAGTCCTCGGATCAGGCGGCTGATCTGAACGTTTATCTGGTGCTCTGGAACCGCGAGGACGTCAATGTCGACCGCCGTCTGGCAGAGATGATCCGCCTGGCCGCCGAGAGTCCCGCCCTGTCCGCGTGGCATCCGATGGGTGAACATCCTTATGCGGGCTCCCCGCCTGTGCCGGAGAAGCGCAAGGGCATTCTGAGCCACTTGAACCGCCCGGACCGCGGCGCGGGGCTCAAAGAATCCGCGAAAGAAGAATCCGCCTATTACGCGGATGCCATGCCGAAGCAGGCTTCCAAGAAGCCGGCTCCCAAGAAGGAACCCTCTGACGCGGCCGCTTCCGTTAAGCCTTCCGGCCTTTGGACCAAGCCTCCCGCGGCTGCCGCGAACAGCCTGGACCGCGCGCTTCAGAATATGGACGAGTCCTTTTCGGAATCGCTCCTGCGCCTGATCGACGAAAAAGGCCTGACCGACTCGCAGGCCTACAAACGTGCCAATATTGACCGCAAACATTTTTCCAAAATCCGCAGCGACCGCCTCTACCGTCCCAAAAAGAATACGGTTCTGGCCTTTGCCGTAGCGCTGCGCCTGACGCTTCCCGAGACCAACGCCCTGTTGGAAAAGGCCGGTTATATCCTGTCCCACAGCAGCAAGGCCGACATCATCGTGGAGTATTATATTAACCGCAGCCGTTATAACCTGGACGAAATCAACCAGGTCCTCTTCGCCTACGACCAGCCCCTGCTGGGTTCGTAATACCATGCTCTGAGTAAGAATTCATCCCAAAAGGAGGAATTAGTCCATTGAACCCCGTATCCAAAAACAAGCGTGCCGGCCTTCAGGAAAAAACGATCATTATGGTGCTGGCCATGCTGATCACGCTGGCCACCGCGTTCGTCATGCTGCTCCGCTATCAGAACCGCATGCTGCAGAGTGTGGTCGGACAGACAAGGACGGATCAGCAGCAGGCGATCTCCTCGTCTTCGCAGGAGACCATGCATCAGATCCTCACCAACACCTTTGCTCAAACCACGAAACTGCAGGCCGAGATCGCAAACAAAGACTTTGAAGAAGTGATCAACAACACTTATCTGCTGCAGTCCATGGCGCAGACGCTTTTTGATAACCGCAAGTCGCTGCTGCCTGCCGAAGTCAGCCCGCCGAATCCGGCGATGGACGGCCGGCCTTCCGCCATGGTGCTCTGCGAAGAGAACGTGGATTATACGAAGTCCAAGCTGGTTGGAATTGCGGCGCACCTGACCGATGCCATGATCGCCATGCTGCGCAATTCCAAAAAACTGGACGCCTGCTATATGGGTCTGGCCGACGGAACGCATCTCTGTGTGGACGAGAAACCCCTTCTGAAGCTGGATGACCTTGGCCATCCGATCTCCTTCCCCGTCCGGCAACGGCCGTGGTACCGCGGCGCGGCCGAGACCGGCATGCTGTTTTTTACCGGGATCGAAGAAGACGCCTTCAGTAAAGAGCTGCTGATCACCTGCTCCGCTCCTGTCTACTCCGACAGCAGGCTCGTCGGCGTGGTCGGAATCGACATCATACTGGAGAGTATGGAAGACTTTGTAAAGACCGCCTCCGGCAGTGCAGGACTCGCCTTTATCGTGAATAACAACGGGCAGGTCGTTCTCTCTTCGGAGGATTCAGGCATTTTTGCTGCTGAGAAATCCGACCAGGCAACCGATCTCCGTACGCTGAACAATGATAAGCTCACGCGGTTTATCAACCAGGCTCTTGTAGAAGAAACGGGGATGACCACCCTCACGGTTGACGGCAAGCGTTACTATGCGGCCGGCACCCCGATTCCGGCTGTCGGTTGGGCGATGATCTCAATTGTCGGAAAGGAAGTTACCGAGCAGCCCGAGAAGATGCTGCTCGCCGAATATGACCGGATCAATGATGAGGCAAGCCTCAAATTCAGAAGCAGGTCGCTTAAAGCAGAGCGTTCAGGCTGGATCCTCATATCCCTTATCTTCCTTATCAGTGTTGCCGTAGCTCTCTTCGGCGCCCGCCGAATCGTCAACCCGATTCGGGAAATGACCAATAGTATCGTGCGCAGCAGCCAGACCGGGGAGCTCTTCCAAATGAAACCTGTCTATCAGACGCACGACGAGATCCAGGTGCTGGCGGAGTCCTTTGTCGATCTGTCCAAGAAGACCAAGCAGTATATCGAGGACATCACCGTCATCACGCAGGAAAAGGAGCGGGTCAATACGGAGCTGAACATGGCCAACCAGATCCAGAGCAGCATGCTGCCGCATATTTTCCCGGCCTTCCCGAGCAGGAGCGAATTCGATATCTATGCCTCCATGACGCCCGCCAAGGAAGTCGGCGGCGATTTCTACGATTTCTTCCTGATCGATGACGATCATCTGTGCATGGTCATCGCGGACGTCAGCGGCAAGGGTGTTCCCGCCGCGCTCTTCATGATGGTTTCCAAGGCCATCATCAAGAACAACGCCATGTCGGGCAGATCGGTCGGCGAGATCCTCAAGATGACGAACGAGACCATCTGCTCCAACAATAAAATGCAGATGTTCGTCACCGTCTGGATCGGCATTCTCGAGATCTCCACCGGCAAAATCACCGCAGCCAACGCCGGTCACGAATACCCTGCCATTATGCAAAACGGCCGGTTTGAGCTGCTCCACGACAAACACGGCTTCATCATCGGCGGCATGGAAGGTATCCGCTACAAGGAATACGAAATCCGGCTGGAAAAGGGTGACAAGATCTTCCTGTATACCGACGGCGTGCCGGAAGCGACGGACGCGGAAAACAATATGTTCGGCACGGACCGGATGATCGATGCGCTCAACCGGGATGCCTCCGCCCCTCCGGAAGACATCGCTCACCATATCCGCAAGTCTGTTGACGAATTCGTGAACGGAGCCGAGCAATTTGACGACCTTACCATGCTCTGCCTGGAGTACCGCGGGAAATCGGAAGAGCCTGAGACCTGATCACTGATTCATGACAAAAAAACGCCGGGAACGGAGGCTTCAATATGAAGCCATGCCGTTCCCGGCGTTTTGATTTGCTCAAGCCCGTGACTTGGTTTGACTATTAAGAGCCCCTTTGCTCCGATGGCCGTATCCTTCTCATCTGAGTCCACTCGGGCCGAATTCACGGTCAACCCATCTGTTCATGGTAATGTCTGCCATTACATTGTCTTCCTCCAGATTCAGGTATTCCTCCTTGACAGTATCGATGTTCAATTGGTTCTTTACCGGATCTGACCAGGACGTACCCGCATTCCCCTTGATAATGAAATAGTCTCCCGATTCCAGCCATTCTTTGGGCAGAAGCTCTTCGGCTTCTCTCTGCAGCTCCTCTTTGAAAGCTGCATAGTCCTTCTGATTAAAGATCATCACATGCACCGAATATACTTCATCCTGATAGAAACCGATGATTCGAACAGCCGGTTCAGACAACATCGGATGTTCAAAGTAATCGATCAATCGGTCCTTTTCGGCATCATACTCTGCATCCGCAAACTTTCCACTCCCTTCGACCCTTCTGATTGGTTCGAAGCCGGGAAGGTTCTTTCTGACTGACTTTGACGGATTCGACTGGCTTCTCGGACCAGTTAGTGAACGCTTCAATCGCGTTTAGGTTATTGTTCCTGTTTGCTAATTTGCAGGAAATGCCAAGAGATCAACCATTGTGTCAGGGCAACTATCCCATACAGAATACATAGTAATACAATCATTTGTGGTGAAAGCTTATTCCCAAGTATCCTTTCGTAATACCATACAGCTCCTGAAGAAATAGTGAACACCATCCATCCTATCACTCGGTATCGTCGCATTCTTTTTCGGATAGCATCACTCATTTTTAGGTTGGGAAAGCAATCGAACAAATCAATGATGGCCATAAATAGCCCGAATATTGCTCCACCCATTTACGTTCTCCCCAGTGCATAAGCAAGCATATCGAAGTTAGAAAGGAGCCATCCTTCCATTACATTAGGTCTTGGTTGAAATACGACATTCCCTCCTGAGTCATGCATTTCCCACCAATAGCGCGTCTTATACGTCGTAAATAATAAAGACCTATTCTTTTTCATCCCTATTAAAACAGTGATGACTTTTTCGCTCCCTTCAACTTCCGGTTCGCTTACAGAGAATGTATTGCCTATAGCATCTACCCACTGGCAGGCACCTCCCGGAACAGCAATCTCATTTTGGGCAGATACTTGCCATTCAACAGGTATATACTCTTCCGTTTCTTTTTGAAGCTTTTCTTTCAGAGAAGAAAGGTCTTCTGCACATCTTAATACAACTTCAACGCTACAGACTTTATCATTGCTGAAATTGATAATGCGAATTGCCGGCTCAGATAATAATTGGTGCTCAAAGGTACCAATCAATCTATTAAGCGATGGATCATACTCAGCATTCCTTAGAGCAGGTTTGGCGAGTGCTTCGCTTAGTGTTGTCCCAAAAGGTATTTCAACTGGCTCGAAATAGCCTTTTTCAATGGAAACGATAGCTCCAAGCACTGTCTCCTGGTTTTTGTTTGAACGGCAGGAGCATAGCAACAGGCAAGAAATGAATACTGCCGATATTATTAAAAAACTTTTTCGGTTAAGCATACGGATCATAGCTCCTATCATAGTCAAATTCCATCCTTTCCTTATCAGCATTTGAAACACCTTTTCATCCTTCATTCCGCCTTTATGTTATCACATGCCTTCTCCACCTGTCAATACTTCAAAAACAAAAAGGGGCTGAATCGGTTAATATACCATTCCGGCCCCTTTTTGTGGGCAAAAGCTTCAAAAGACATTGATTTATGGCCAAAACCTTGTTATTATGGTTTCTAAGATAATTGAAATACTATTCCCGGAAAGGATATCCTCGCTATGCAGCCTTATATACTCATGCTGGAAGATGATCCCATAGATGCTCAGTACTTTCTCGAATTAATGCAGGAGGTCGCGGGGGAGCTTGGCGCTGCGTCCGCTCCCGAACCGCTTAACGATGATGCGGCATATCCCGATGAATTGTCGCGGGATCTGGCGCGCTGCGGCGTGCGCTGGGTCCGATCGGTGGATGAGTTTATGGCGGATGATCCACTACAGTATTCGCTATGGATCATGGATCTGCGCCTCCATCATGACAAAAGTATTGATTCGTGGCGGATATTACGGAGTTACGATGCTTCCGTTCCGACCGGGGATGGCGGAGCCCCGATACATGGAGCTCCGCCGGTCTGGATCCTCAGCCACTATACCATTTTGCAGCACTCCGCCGAACAATTCCTGCAAGTCCAGCGCTTCTATTCCAAAACCGCTTCCGGTTACCGGCAGCTCAAACGGGATCTGGTCTCCCGTTACGGGGTCAAGAGGAACCCTACCGCAGATTCCATTGAACTGCAGCTGAATGTCGAGGCCGCAAAGGCTTTTGTGCTCGATGATATCGTCGCGATCAGCAGCGAACTGAAGAGCGGCGTGCGCTCCAATGCACACAAACGTGCTTACTTTCTCTACTATCTAAACGGCCCGGACAAAGAGCTGCGGCCCTATCCTCTTCACGAAAAGTACAACCTCAAGAAGCTTCTCAAAGCGCTGCAGGGGACGGGCCGGATGGAATTCTGCCTGCTTGCCCGTGATCTGATTGTCAACACCCATCATATTATCGATATCTCGCGCAGCCAGCGGGAGATATCCGTCACACTGGCGGGTTTCGATCCTGCCCGGACAGTCTCGATTTCAGAGAGCACGTTCCGCGAACTCCGCGACCGTGTGGATCTGAATTCGACATCATTCTAACAAGGAGGTGCCTGCCATGATCCACACACTGTCACCCTGCCTGCCAGGCCTTTTCAGCGTGTTTTCACAGCGGGAATACGTTTCAACGGCCATTCTCATTTCTCAGGAAGTCGTGCGCGTCCTAAGCCATGTTTCTTTCCTTTGCCTGATCTATATCAGTCTGGGCAGGGGTCCAGACAAGAAGCGCCTGCTGATCGGTGAAGCCCTTTACTGGATCTACCGCCTGGTTTTGACCCTGACCCACCACCGCTTCTGGTGCCCTGTAGGCGAGCCCTGGATCGCTATACTCTGGATCCCGGCCATCATGTTCCTGTTCCGCGAACAAAGTATCCTCAAGGCCTCCTATCTGACCCTAATCGCCTATGCGGCGCTTCAGTTCCTGAATGCCCTGATGTGTATCTTTGTTCCCCTGCATTACCTGGCAGAATTATACAAAATCGGTCTGACCGCCGAGGAACTCATCGCGGCCGGCCAGTCCATCATCGTTCTGCTCCTCTGCCTGCTGCACCGGCATCTCCGCACCTCCGTATCCAAATGGCATGAATACCGGAGTATCCGCGTCGCCCTGATCGTGCAGAGCATCCTGATCATCGGTTTTTATCTGGGAATCCGGCCAGGGCTGGAGCATTACCTGGCCAAATCCCTGCTCCTCGGTCTGTCCATCGGCTTCTTTGCGCTGATCTATATCCTTATCGTCCTCTGGGCCTTCTACCTCAGGAAACACCAACAGCTGCGTGAAATGGAGGCGCGGATCGCCGTCCTTGAGACAGATCAGAAAGCCGACCAGGAATTCATCCACGAAGCCAAACGTACCATGCGTTATCTGGAAACCATCTCTAACAATGCCGTCCTCGATGCATTGCTGCGGCAAACCGACCGGAACGCGGTCATCCACCAGCTCCCGCCCGTCATCAGAAACATCGTGGCAAGCTACATGGGTGTCCTCGCCGAGAACCATATCGATCTGCGGCTCAAGTGCCTGGGGCACCCGACCCCATGGCCATATACCGAACAGGAAATGCTCTCGCTGCTGGGCAATCTCTTTGACAATGCCATTACGGCTGTGAAAGAGCTGCCCGAAGACGGCCGCTACATCGACCTGACCTTTGAGGAAGACGAAATCCGCCAGGCACTGGTCATGCAGAATCCCTACCTCGCGGAGAATTTCCGCATAGAAAGCCTGCCGGACCGCCACCTTTTATCCAGCCCCGGCCGCTCGCACGGCCATGGTCTGGACATCGTCACGCGCCTGGTCCATAGGAAAGACGGCGTGATCCTGATCTCGCCCATGAAGGCCGAATTCCGGGTTCGCATCGACCTCTTCTTCTGGGCTTCCGAAGATACCGATCCCTATGCCCCGCCCAAGAAACCGGAAGAGGGGAAGGCGTAAAAAAATCCCTGCATGATTCCACGTCATGCAGGGATCTTTTTACGTCAATATCTGCTCAAACTCCTCTCCGCTCTGTGGGAAAACCAGGAATTCGCGGATCTCCAAGCCGACTGGCTCCTCCGCACCGAACTGTCCGTAGGAGGCGGCATCGGAGGCGACATGGATCTGTCTTTCGCCCACCTGCACCAGGCAGTCGTTCTCATCCCCCATAAAGAATTCCGAGAGGATGCGGCAGGGCAGCTGTCCGCCGCCGCGCACCAGGCGCGCGTTTTCGGGCCGGATGGCCACGTCCACGGGCCCGGTCAGGTCCCCGCTGTAGTCCAGGGACTCAGAAACACCGTCCAGGAGGATTTTGCCGTCTTGGGAGGTGCCCTTCAGGAAATTCACTTTGCCGACAAAGTCCGCGACGAACTGGTTCCTGGGATGACGATAGATTTCCACCGGACTCCCCACCTGCTGCAGCTCGCCCGCGTAGATGACAAAAACGCGGTCCGACATGGTCATGGCTTCGCTCTGATCATGCGTGACGTAGACGATATTGATATGCAGGCGGCGCTGGATGTCCTTGATCTCGTAGCGCATTTCTTCACGCAGTTTGGCGTCCAGGTTGGAGAGCGGCTCGTCCAGCAGCAGAACCTTGGGCTCGGCGACCAGGGCGCGGCCCAGGGCGACACGCTGCTGCTGCCCGCCCGAAAGCTGCGAGGGCAGGCGCTTCTCATACTGGTCCAGGTGCACCGCTTCCAGGACGCGCATCACCTTGTCCCGGATCTCCTGCTTGGGGAGCTTGCGGATCTTAAGCGGGTACGCTACATTGTCAAAAACGTTCATGTGGGGCCAGACGGCGTAGGACTGGAAGACCATGCCGAGGCCTCTTTTTTCGGGTGGGACAAAGGTGTCCGCGGAGCTGACCGTCACGCCGTCGATCTTGATCGTGCCGGAGGTGGGCTTCTCGAAGCCCGCGATCATCCGCAGCATCGTGGTTTTGCCGCAGCCCGAGGGCCCCAGCAGCGTAATGAATTCACCATCCTCAAATTCGGCCGAAAAATCATTTAATACAACGACGTCTCCGTATTGCTTGGTCACGTGATCCAGTATAATCTGCGACATTTTATCCCTCCGTTTATATCGAGAACTTGCCCCTGGATATCTTGTTCAGGGCGAAATTGACAACGACGACCAGGATCAGGATCCCGCCTGCCAGGGCCGCGGCGGTCTGCTGGCTGTGGTATGTCTGGTACAGGAAGAGCTCCACGCCGAGTGTCTTGGTATTGTCGGAATACAGCAGGTTCGACATGGTCAGTTCGTAGAAGCATGGCATGAAGATCAAAAACCACCCGGCCACAATGGACGGTATGATCAGCGGGAAGAGGACGTCCCGCAGGCGTCTCAGCCACCCGGCTCCTGACACCTGGGCCGCTTCCTCCAGGGATGGGCTGACATTGGACAGGGCGGAAACGACCGTCCGCATGCCCATCATCATATATTTGATCATATAGGCGACCACCATGATCATCATCGTGTTATAAATGTTAATACCGAAGCGTCCGGACATCGTCATGATCAGCGCCAGGGCGATAACGACGCTTGGCGTGCCGGACCCCACGGTGATCAGAAAGTCCGGGATCCGGCGGCCCTTCACCTGCGTGCGCTTCAGCAGATAGGCCATAATCAGGCAGACGATCATGCCGAGCGACGCGGCCCAGATCGAGGAAAGGACACTGTTACCGGTGGATTTGAGGATCGAATCGCGGGATATGATCGTATTCCAGTATTTCAGCGTGAAATTGCCGGGCTCGAAGATGGATTTGCCCATGTTGACGGTAAAGGATGTGGCAAAGACCGTCATAAACGGCACGACCACCACTACCAGTGCGAAGAGGCTCACCATGATGGTAAGGGGGATCCTCCACTTGCCCAGATCCACGACGGACGGGCTCACCGACTTGCCGGAAATCGTGATATAATCGCGTTTTCCCACCACAAAGGTGGAAATATAGAGCAGGAGCAGCGCCAGCACCATCAGGAAAATCGCGAGCGCCGTCGCGTCCGACAGTCCGTCCGCGGTCCCCACATACACATAATCCACGATCCTCGTGGTGATCGTAAAGATCTTGGCCGGGGCGCCGATGATTGAGGGAATCCCGTAGCAGGAGGCCGCCGCCACAAAGACGAGCAGCGCCGCCGCCACGATCGAGGGCATCATCAGCGGCAGGGTCACCGTGAAAAGCGTCCGCAGCGGCGAAGCGCCCGAGATCCGGGAAGCTTCCTCCAGTGTCGGGTCCATATTCTCCATCGCGCGTGATATCGTGATGAACGCGTAGGGATAGTAAAAAGTCGTCAGTACCCAGACCAGCCCACCGACGGAATAGATGTCAAAGGGCATGCCTGAGAGGCCCAGGATCTTCTGCAGGAACATATTCAGCGTCCCGACCTTCGGATTCAGCAGCCTAAGCCATGCCATCGCCCCGACATACGGCGGCACCATATAGGTCATCAGGAAGAGCGCCCGGAAAAACTTCCGCCCGTACAGATTGCTGCGGCCCACCAGCCACGCGAGCGGAAACGCGATCAGCACGCCGAAAACCATCGCGAGCGTCGCCGTCACCAGTGTGTTCCGCACGCAGGCCCAGTTCACCGCATTCGAATAGATCCGCTTAAACGCCTCCAGTGAAAACTTTCCCGTAGAAAAAAAGCCGCGGAAAACCAGGTACAGCAGCGGGAAGACCTGAAATACCAGGAGGAACCCGACAATACCCAGAATAAAGACCCATTTGACATCAAAATAGAACTTCTTTGCCTGTTTCAACGCGTCACCCTCTTATAACAAGAAGGAGGCTGTCAGACACCTCCTTCTTAAAGTCCCCGCGGCGCTTACTTGGCCGCGTCTACGATATACTGCTGGAAAAGTGTGCGCATCTCTTCGCGCTGTTTATAGCATTTGACCCAGTCCACTTTGATCGTGTTCCCCAGCAGCTGCTCCAGCGGGATGCCGTCGTACGGATACTCCGTGAAATCGGAGCGGACCCCGTACATCCAGCCCTTCACGATCAGCTTCTGGCCCTCGGGCGACAGGAAGAATTCTTCTACCGCTTCAGCGGCCTTGATATTGGCGTTGGCGCTGACCTTTTCGTCGATGATCATGATGGGAGAAGGCACCGGGATGCAGCCGTCTTCGGGATAAATGACTTCCAGCTTGGAGCCTTCCTCCTCGCGCTTCTTCAGGACGGATTCCTCCAGCACCATGATCTCGGCGCACTCGCCCGTCTCCAGCTTGGCAAGTGCCACGGATCCGGATTCGACCGCCACGTTCTGGCCGGCCAGCGCTTTCAGATACTCCTCGCCATACTTGTCATACAGCCCCACGGCCGAAGAATACGCCGTGCCGGAGGTCAGCGGATTGCTCATGGAAAGCATCCCCTTCATATTGGCATCCTCCGCGAAAGCCTTGAAGGTCTGCGGGACGCTTGCTTTGTCATATTTCTCGGGATTATAGGCCAGGATCATGTTGCAGACGCGCACCGGATACCAGTAGCCCTCGGCATCGTAGTCAAAGACCAGCTTGTCCTTGTCCGCAAACTGATAAGGATGCAGAATCCCTGCTTCTTTCAGCTCCAGCGCGTACGAAGGCTCCGCGACCATCAGTATGTCGCATCCCATCTTGCCGGCGTCACGCTCCGCGGCGATCTTGGACTGGATCGTACCCGATCCGCCCTGGAAAAACTCGATCTCCAGGCTGGGGAACTTCTGCTTGAGAGCCGTCTTCATGTCATCGATAATGTCCTCATACATCGAGGTGTAAATCACGATCTTGCCGGACAGGCCGTCATCCTTCTTGCCGGAATCACCCTTGCCGCTGCACCCGGCCGCGCCCAGGACAACACAAATTGCCATCAGTACCGCTAATAATTTCTTCATGGGATTCTCCTTTTAACATCAAAATAATGGTTCACCGCATAAACTGAGAAAGGAGCTCCGCGCAGCCGCAGGTGCGGATCTGCGCGGAGCCAAGAACAGTTTAGCACTGAACCATTATAGCATAGAATGAGGTGGGTGGCAAGGTTTTTCGGTGTCGGCTTTGACGCACTTTTTCGTGAATAATCATTATGTCTAGGACTTTCTCGGTGAAGGATCAACGACATGTACGGACTCGCGGTCCTGTCGGCTTCCCGAGGTTCCAACGAGTATAGCGCCTGTTAACGCGTCAGTCACAATTTCTGAATGGACCTGATCCCCTGCATCATCATAGAGCGTGTACAGGTGCCACACGCCGGCTCTCCCATCCCATTCGAACCAGTTTTCATGGTCCGGATCCTGCTGCCAGTCCGTAAAATGGTTGTTTGGAAGCCCTTTCATGTACTGCACGCCGAATTCAATGGCTTCCTCCTCGGTCATAAAGGAGTCATCCGGCTGAAGCAATTCGACAAGCGGATACATTTCCCCTGTATGGCGGTCTACATATATCGCTCCTGCAGTCGAGACCAGCAAGTATTCGCTCTGGTCGGGCGCAAGCCAATACAATCGCCTCGTAAAGTCTCCTGCCGAATCCACATAATCCGGCGCGCCGGCAATTGCGTCAAAGTCATCGATCCATTCTTTGGCCTGTCTTAAGGAATATCCTGATTCCTTCCATTTGTCGCAAATAGCCTGCGCTTGTTCCAGTGTCAGTGACGGAGATTCTTGCGGCAGAAGTCCCAGGATGGTCATTTTTGCTTTAATTGGTGGCATCAAGTCCAAATACCATCCAAGGTCCGGCGTCTCTGACAGATTGGCCAGCTGGTTCCGCTGCTCCTCTGTTACATCTACCACATCAAATTCACCGTAATACCGATAATCGTTCACATACCGATATGGCAACTCAGCATCTATCTTCTGCGAATCCTCCGCGATATGGGTCGTAAATACCAAGGTCTCACGGGTATTCGTCCCATCCGGTCTTGTTATGGAAGCTTGAACCAGCATCCCAAACTGCCCATCCGGTGTTTTGGTATACCTAGTGACGGATCCTCTGATGGAATACCCTTCTTTGTCCACATTTGGAGAAAGAGTTTGCTCCAGATAATCTTCCAGGAACGCGTCCAGCTTATCCTGAGAAACTTGCCTAAGGCATACCGCTTCGTCCTCGTCCAGTGTGTCGGCGAAATGGGGGTTGCTGATGATAAATCTGGTAATTTCCCCGTGATCATTCACCCAGACACTGATCGCATCCACGGTGGGTATGTCCGAAATATACCGGACAAAGGAAACACACTCTAAAAATGTCAGTATTTCCATTGTTTTAGGATCCCGAATCGCTACACCCTTGGTTTGATAGCGTGAATAGTCCTCCATACCCATATGCTCGGAAGCATATTTGCGCGCAATTTCTATTGAATCAGAGAGAGGCGCAGAATATTTAGGTCCATATGATTGTTCCAGGATTTGCTCTTCTGTCATGAATTCGATGCCCGCGAATTCGCCGGAATCATGATCCAGGTAGAAGCAGCACCCATTCGGCATGATATACGCGTCCAGGCACTGGCTTCCGTAATCCATACAGTACGTATCCTGATAGGTTCCGGAATACTCTTCCCCGTCAAAGACGATGGATGCTTCCTGCTTGATGGCAGACTTGTCAATACCGCGGATCGGAGTTAGAGAATAGTCAATAGATTCTGATGTTACTGTTCTATCTGTAATTGCCGCCCCTACGGCCTGCCACTTGGTATAGACATCACAGGAGTACAGCTTGTATTCCGGCTTCTCGGTTTTGTCTCCGCTCTGATCCGGGGAATCTATCGAGGGCGGGTCTTCCCAGAGGCGAAAGATAATGCACTCGGTATCATCAGAAAGCGGTGTTTGCAGATTTTGGTGTCCACTCAGTCCCAGTAATACATATTGCCCGTCGGGCGTTGTCCGCCAGCCCATTTCATTATGCACAGAACTACGCTCTGTAACAAGCGCCTCCAGTTTTTCATAGTCAGGTCTGTATGAGGCCCCATTTGTATCCTCTGAATAATAGAAGTGGATCCAGTATCCGGTAATATCCTGTTCGTCCGAATAATACAGACGAAGATATAAGGATTTGTTCTCGTACTCCTCCCGGTTGATTTCGTAAATCCCTCCTGCCATTCTGGGACCTTTTTCCATCCGGGCTACAACCAGATCATCCTGGGTAACCCCCATCATGGCCATCGCTTCTTCTTTAGACTTGTGCAGCAGGTCAAACACATGCTCAATCCGTTCGCTGTTCGTACCCTCGTGTGAAGATATGGGGGTAACGGCTGAATTAGCAGGCGTAAAATGACTCCAGAAGGATCGCAGCAAAGCTCTGCTTTGGGGCATGGTAAAGACGATGATAAACATTGCCAGCGCGATCAATGCGGCTCCTGCCAGAATAATGCGGCTCCAGATAGAGACTTTGCCCGCATCTTCGGTTTCTTCCACATACTCCTCTTCCTCAAAGAAACGTGACAACCCGGCTTTTTGATTAAGGCCGTACGGTTGGACATCTTTAACCAGGCGTTCATCGATCTCGCCAAAAGCTTCAAATAAGGCTTCTGCTCTCATTACTCTATCCCCCTTTCTCTCAGGAATTCTTTTAGCTTGCCGCGCAGGCGGCTCAGTTCCGTAGAAATAGCCGCTTCGGATTTGCCGGAGGCAGCCGCGATATCCCGGATGCTCTCGGCATACCAATATCGGCGAATCATCAGGTGCCGCTTGCGCTTCGGCAAATATGCCAGGAAATCATTCAGTGCCCGGGTCAATTCGGCTTTCATGACCTCGTCCTCTGTGCTCCAGGGATCGGCGAGGCAGTCCTGCAATTCGCTCAGGACTGCAGGAATCTGCCCGCCGCCCCGCTTCCCTGCATTTTTGTACCGGTATCTGCTAAATGCGAGGTTCCTGGTGATCTTGCCCAGGAATGTCTTGAGATCGGCCGGCCGATGCGGCGGGATATTATTCCAGGCGCGCAGATAGGTATCATTCACGCATTCGGCTGCATCCTCCTGGTTGTCCAGAATATGCATCGCAACAGCATGGCAATACGAACCATACCGTTCCTCGGTTGCCTGAATCGCGTCCTCGTTGCGATCCCAATACATCTGGACGATCTGCGCGTCTTTCAATTGAATCCCTTCCTTTCGTGGGTGGAGTAAGTTTGGCCTCGCTAAAAGAATTGCTATTTTATGACGATATTGCTTATACCCTCATAAATTACCGGATTTCCGTTGTCATCCACTGACCACAGATCGGTTGTTGGAAGTCCTTTAATCATTCAAATCGGCTTTTTGATTCAGAATTGTCTGATAAGATTAGAAGAGATTAAGAATAATAACTAGGACTTATACGAACCTTATAATATACACAGTATTTCGTCTCGACAACTCTGCTTTCGTCGCCAGCAGCCATGGGATTAGGCAACTCATCGCTAGTCATCAGCCAGATTTCAGCATTATCGGGAAGAGAAAACTGCCCGGGCTGTGATAGTTCCGGATATTTCTCCTTTAGACTCTTCAGGAGATTATCATAGGCCTTCCATCTTTCTTCAGTTGTCTTAAAGGCGACAGCCACGGTGTATGCCAAGACTTTCTCCTCTTGATCCTCCGTAAAGTTAAGATTAAGATACAGATCATCCGTCAAATAATCTGCTCGCTGGTAAGTAAAATCCCGGGCACGTTCCTGGCGCGATTGCAGTAAATCCTCTGCTGTCAGCCCAAGTATTGTGAGCACTTCGCTTCTGGACTTCCCATATAGTTCTTCCGCATGTTCTATCGGGTTGGGCTTAGCTATAATACTGGTTTTTGCGCAGCCAGTCATGAGGCTGAGAAGACAGGCTATAAGCAGACATGCAAGCATCCTTCTAACATTTTTCATAATACTTTACCTTCTTTCACAATAGTATTTGTCCCATTTTTGTAGCATTCAGCCAACAGGAGAGGGAAATCCTAGTATCCAACATGACAAAACCGCAGAATAGAATTGCTATTTGATAATGATATTTCGTAGGCCTTCATAAATTACCGGATTCCCGTTATCATCCACTGACCATAGATTCTTTTCACGAATATCCACTGTAACAACAATACAAAGCTCTCCTTCCGGGGTATATGAAATCCCCCATGCAGGATTGGCCATTATATTATTAGAGATAGCGATATCCAACAACTCCTGATCTGGATTCTCATCATTTGTTTCAATCCTATATGCATCAAGCAATGCTTCAATATCGATCTCTTTCATTGCCTTAATCTGCTCTGAAGTAAGATCGTCATATTTATGATTGTTCAGCAACTCGATTTGAAAGAGATAGCCTTTATCAGTCAAAGTGACCAGTACTTCATCGGTTGTTGGAAGTCCTTCAATCATTCTAATAAAGAAAACATGGATAACCTGAAAAGGCATCATAGAGTTCGGATCCGAACAATCCACTATACCTATTACATGATCAACCACATAGTTCTCAATATCAATATATTCAGCGGCGTATTCTTTTGCCCATTCAATGGCTTCTTCATCTGTATTGATGATTGTGGGATAGTTCTCCTGATCTATAAATTCCTGCGCCCCCATTGGCCTAAAGCCAATCACTTCCCCCGTAACGTGATCAACAGAAAAGCTTGTCATGCCTTCTATAGAATACTCGTCAAAGATCTGTTCCCCCAGTATATAATATCCGGACCTCTCATAATTGCCAGAATAGGTGTTTCCTCCAAACGCGACCGTTTTCTCTCGTGGCATTTTTTCCAACTCGTCCTTATCATAATACACTACGCCTCCGGTCCAGCCTTCGAACGTTACCGCATAAGCTTTAAATATGTGTTCCTTCTGATAAACACTCTCTTCTGTGTTTTCTGCTGACAACCCCTTGTCTTCTGCAAGGAGAGCCTCAGGTTCAACGGAGTTTTCGATAACGATTGACCTTTCATTCTCTTCTATTGACTCCAGATCGTTTCCCCCAGTAAGCAATTCTTCTCTTGAATCCAGTTTAGAATTGCATCCAATACAAGTTAATAGCGCTACTGCTATTACAATTAACAATTTCTTCATGGTCTTTCCTCCCTGATCATGGTAAAGTGATGCTTCCATTTCCGCCAACAATGACCCAGCTTGAAGGAATTGCAGCAATACTGGATGCATAATTAACGGCTTGTTGAACTGTTAGATCATACCCTTCCATCGTTACCCCCTGCGTAAAGAAATGAGCAAATGTATTATACGCTGTGGTAGATGCTGAACCGTTAAATCCTACGACCGTTTTTACTCCTTGGATACGATATCTCTCCACAAAATTGCTGGGCGTATTGTTGGAAACATTACTGGAAGAATAGCCTCCACTCCCAGAATAATTTGAAAGGAGTAATGCAAACCGCATTCCTGACAAATTCAAGTTCGCAGCATTTCCTAATGTGATATTCGCTAATCCAAGTGACATTATCGATGCTGTTCCATAAGTATGTATGTACCCAATGTTATGTCCTTCCCAATCGCTCTTCATATTGCTGAATGTTCTAGGAGTGCTCGTTGTATAAGGAATTAGTAAAACAGATGAAACACCTGCGTCTTCATAATAGGTTTTTACATCAGAAAAATAGCCGCTTCTATTTTCCGAGGTCTCATTTAGCGCATATAAACACGCTTTACTAGTGATAGAAGACTTATATCGAATGACAAGCTCTGGTCTATTAGGATAAGTCGAATCCGATGAATAGAACCTAGCCCAATGCGAAGTATTGTTCTCGTTTGTATCTATCAGATAGATCCCGTAATTAGGATAAGCATTGTTAAGCCAATTCTTCGTCCACATTGTTGCTGCCGTCTTGTACCATCCGTCGGAATCATAGGTTACACTTGTCTCTGATTCCCCAGAATAATTTGGTTTGTTATTCCATGTTGCTCCGCTGGATGACCATGATCCTGTCACTCGATAGCTCTTTAAGGTAGGAGTATCTCCGTCATATTTTTTGACTCGGATATTCGCGCTAATTACCTGTGCATAATTAATCGAAGGCAAATCAAATTTCAGCAAAACCCGCCTTTTCCCATAATCATCGTCTTTCCCTGTCCTCAAGTAATAGTCCAAATAGTAATTTGAATTGGGATACAGACTGCTTACAAAGGTATCATATGTCTCATCCGATCCAGACATGATGACTACGCTCGGATCAAGTATAATGGGAAACACTCTATCTTCGGCGTGCAGCCAGTCTTGATCAATACTGATCTCCAACTGATAACTCCCGTCTTCCCTCTTCTCCAGAGTGTGCGAAATCTCTCCATAGTAATGATCCGCGCTGTCCGTCGCAAAGAAGGGAGCAATCTCCAGAACTTCTTCTCCTTGAGAATCTGTAAAGATAAGCCGATTATCGTATTCTTCAAGCGTCGTTCCCTCTGTATGGATGTTGAACCGATAGACCCCAGAAGCATTAGCATTTTTAATAATAATAAACTCCTTTACTCCATTCGGCCCAACCGAATATAGCATATCCGTTTCAGGAAATACATCTGCGTAATACACGCTGACAGCCGGATCTGCTACGCCCCCCAGCATGTCAGGAATCTTATCGGGATGGATTTCTGCTTGAGCGTTTAAAATGCTGTCAAATCCAAATTCCAGAATAGCATTGGCCTTCTCAATTCGAATAGGATACGATCCATCTTCTGTATTCTCCGAAAATCTGGCGACAACATCATTGCGAGCATTTCTCCATGCGTATGTCGTGGTCTCCGTCTGAAGATTTTCTCTAATCAACGTATTGTCGATCTCCTCATATACTCCCAATTCATTAAGGAAATGGACTCTCTGACTATAGACGATACATTGAAACGTACCATCCGACAAAGCAAAGAACTTCTTGTCCGCTTCACGTTGCTCCAAAATTTCTTCTTTGTCATAATCCTCTTCTGCATTTACTTCTGCCGCGTGTAATGATCCTTGTAATGAAAAAACCATTATCGCTGTCAGAAATAGTGCAAGCATTTTCTTCATACACATCTCTCATCACTCCTTCCTCGTTTTATCACACGTTTGCTGTTTAACACCAAATAGATCCTTCTTTATTATCACCTCCTTCATGTTACAGGAAAAGAACAGCTTAACACCGACTTGTCTCGCCCGTTTTGCTGCATTAACAGTACAGACTCTTTCTTCTCCCTTACACTATTATACACGCATTTCCCGAGCGGATCTTACAATTTTCTCAGTAATTTTTCTATAATTATTTCAGAAAATGATTCCCCGCCCGAATTTGTCGCCTCGCAGGCGACCACGGCGGGGCGCGGGCGGCGTATAATACAATCATCCAAGGGGCGAGCCCCCGGAAAACCACACATTATTGAGGAGGAACACATCATGAAGAACAATATCACGGAACTCGTATTCATTCTGGATAAAAGCGGATCTATGTCGGGGCTGGAAAGCGATACCATCGGAGGATTCAATTCCATGCTGGAGAAGCAGAAGGCCGAGGAAGGCACCGCTTATATTTCCACGGTGCTTTTTAACCAGGCATCGAGCGTGCTGCACGACCGGCTGCCCATCGACAAAGTCGAGAAGCTGACCCGCAAGGATTATATGGTGGGCGGTTCGACCGCACTGATCGATGCACTGGGCGACGCGATCCACCACATCGGCAACATTCACAAGTACGCACGGCCCGAGGATGTGCCGGCACATACCATCTTCGTCATCATCACGGACGGCATGGAGAACGCGAGCCACCGCTACTCGAGCCAGGATGTCAAGGCCTCCATCAAGGCCCGCACCGAGGAAAACGGCTGGGAATTCCTCTTCCTGGGCGCCAATATCGACGCGGTGGAGACGGCCGCCCGCTACGGCATTGCGCCTGACCGCGCCGTCGAATACCGCAGCGACAAGCGCGGCACCAGCCTGAACTACGAAACGGTTTCCGCCGCGATCTCGGACGTCCGCGTCTGCGGCAAAATGAAAGCCAGCTGGGCCGCGCCGATCGCGGAATACGCCGCAGGAAAAGCGGATCCGGATGACAAGGACACTCCTGAAACGGACAAGACCGGCGAACACAAGAAGGGATTACGTTTCTTCAAGAAATAAAACGATTACAGCCGAATAATATAAGGCCCCGGGAGCTGATCATCAGCGGCCCGGGGCTTTATTTTGCATGTGTTTAATTGAAATTGAGGTGTCAGCGCTCCGTCCCCCGGAAAAACAGGCCGAGCATGCCGGGGCCGACATGAGCTCCAGAGAAGGGCTCGTGCTGGCAGATCGTGATCGGCACGCCGGGCGTTATCCTGCGAATGAGGTCAGAAAGCGTCTCCGCGTCCCGGAGACAGTCCCCGTGTGAGATGAATACCTTTTGCTCGCCGGAGCGCACCCGTTTTTCATCGTATTTCTCAGCAAGTGCTTCAATGGACCGCTTTCGCCCGCGGACCTTGGCGCATGAAACGATGTGGCCGGTCTTGTCTCCATACAGAATCGGTTTGATGCTCAGAACGGTGGCGATTTTAGCGGTGAGACCGCTGACCCGTCCGGTATTTTTCAGGAAATTCAGGTCATCCACTGTGAAATACTGGCAGGTGTGCGGCACTTCCTCATCCAGAATCGAGGCGGCCGTCCTTGCATTGACTCCCTGCCGACTCAGTTCCGCCGCACGGATCGCAAGCATCCCGTTACCAAAACCGCAGCCCAACGAGTCCACAATGTGGACAAAGCGGCCGCTGAACTTCTCCATCAGCTCCAGCGCCGCATTCCGCGCAGCATTGTATGTCCCGCTGATTCCGGAACTCATGGAAATATAAATGATATCCAGCCCCTGTGTCAGGATCGGGGTGAAACGCGACAGGAATACATGCATGTTCAAAAGAGATGTCCGGACGATTTTACCGGCCCTCAGTCCTTCGTAATAAGAATGTCCGTCAAAAGAATCGACGTCGCCCCAATATGTCTGAGGCTTCCCATCTACCGTATACTCACAGGGCAGGAGCGTTATTCCTTCCAGTAAACTTTTTGGCAGGTTGGCGGTACCATCCGCAAATACAGCAAAACTCATCTTTCCGGCCTCCCAGTTATAAGAATTCAAAAAGCTTCTTGACGGTTAAGTCTCGAGCTGATATAATTTTAATATACATGTGTCGATAATGCAACCGACAGAAATTTAGAAGCGGACCGTTGCTCAACGCTTTGCTCAAATGTGTTGATTAATATGCCGTCGGAAGGAGTGCTCATGGAAAAGAAAGAAGACCGCAGGATCACAATGACGAAACGCATGCTGAAAGAAACGCTGATCGAAATACTGAAAGAAAAGGACATCTATCGCGTTACCATCCGGGAGCTCTGCAACAGAGCCGACCTCAACCGCACCACTTTCTATAAGTATTACGGAAGCCAGTTTGAGCTCCTGGCGGACATGGAAAATGATTTCCTGAATTTCCTCTCCGGAGCGGTCAAAAACAACGCGGGCGACGCCGTTAAAATAATCACAGCCGCCTGTGAATATCTGGAGAGCAATCTGGAATTGGCAAGGCTGCTGATCAACAATAACGTTGACCCGGCATTTCCCCAAAAAGTAGCCTCTCTTGAGATAATTAAAGAGACGATCTTAACAAACCTCGACGACCACCGGAGCGAAACCGAGTTTGAATATCTGTATAACTATATGACCTACGGTGCATACCGGGTCATCTGCCTCTGGCTGAACAAAGAAAATCGCGAGGAACCCCGTCAGATCGCGGAGATACTCGCGAATACAATCCTGAACTGACGAAGACGCGGAACAGCCCCGCTTTCCGCGGGGCTGAAATGGATTAAATCAATTGGATTTCTCCGCTCGCAGCACATGATACCCGGCCTCGCGGCCGACGGTCTCGCAGTTGCCGAAGAGGTTCCGGATCTCGCGGGCGGCAGAGTCGGCGCCCTGGTTCTTGCGGATCACGATATACAGGCGGCCTCCGGGCGCGAGTCTCTCCCAGGCCTCGCGGAATAATCCGTAGATCACCTGTTTGCCGGCGCGGATGGGCGGATTGGTGACGATCACTTCACGCCGGTCGTCTGCGGGAAAGCTTTCCATCGGGCCGATCTGCACTCTCCCCAGGAGACCCAGCGCGGCGGCATTCCGTCCGGCAAGTTCCATGGCGCGGTCATTGACGTCCACAAGCTGCCATTCTGACGCAGGCCAGCGGTCGGCCAGAATCAGCCCGATCGGGCCATAACCGCAGCCGATATCCATGCAGGAAGCCGGATCCTCTTCCGCCTTCAATACCGTCCGGATCAGCAGGTCCGACCCTTTATCCACGCGGTCCATGGAGAAAACGCCGTGGTCCGTCATCAGCAGGTATAGGCGGTCGGCAAGCGTATACCGGATTATCTGCTCGTCCGAACGCGACGTAGGGTTGTTGCTGAAATAATGTTCCATAACTCATTCTCCCTCCGCTTTAAGCTCGTCCAATGCATCCGAGAGCGCGGCGAACTGCTCAAGCGTCAGGGCTTCGCCGCGGATCTGGGCGGAGAGGCCCAGCGCTTCCAGCGCCGCCGCCACCCGGTTTTTATCGTAGGAAAGCCCCGGATAGTTGGCTATGCTGTTGGCGAGCTGCTTGCGGCGCTCGCCGAAAGCGGCTTTGATCAGGTCAAACATTTGTTTTTCATCACGGGCCCGCACGGGCTTTTCTTTGTATGCTTTAAGACGGATCACGGCGGAGCGGACGTTCGGACGGGGCATGAAGCAGTTCTGCGGGACGTAGGCCATGATCTCGGCCTGTGCGTAGTATTGGACGGCCAGGCTGAGGGCTCCGTAATCCTTGGTGCCGGGGCCGGCCTGCATGCGGCGGGCCACTTCTTCCTGCACCATGACGGTCATATTGGCGAGCGGGATCCCGCTCTCAAAGAGCTGCATTATGATGGGTGTCGTAATGTAATACGGCAAATTGGCGATGACTTTGATCGGCCTCTCCACCCCCATGCGGATGAGCTCCGCGCTAAGATCCAGTTTCAGGAAATCCGCATGGATCAGCCGTACATTCGGATAATCGGCCAGATTCTCTTCAAGGATCGGGATCAGGCGGTCATCGATCTCCACCGCGATCACCTGTGCCGCATGCTCGGCCAGTTCCTGAGTCAGGCTGCCGATACCGGGTCCGATCTCCACACAAATATCATCCGGACCGATTTCCGCGGCACGGATGATTTTGCCTAATACATGCAGATCGATCAGAAAATTCTGGCCAAACTTCTTGGAAAAGCGGAAATCATTTTCCTGAAGAATCTGAATCGTTTTGGCGGGGGATGCGATGCGTTCCTCCATCCTGACCTCCTATAATCCGAATAATCGGCGCGCGTTTTCGGAAGTGACGCGGGCCACTTCCTCCACCGTTACGCCCTTGATCCCGGCGATCCGTGCGGCAATATAGGCCAGATTGCGCGAATCGTTGCGGTGCCCGCGGTTCGGGACCGGAGCCAGATACGGACAATCCGTTTCGATCAGCAGATGCTCCAGCGGGATGCGCTCCACCGTGGCGGCGACTTTCTTAGCGTTCGGGAAGGTCACCATGCCGCCGATGCCCAGGTAAAAGCCTCTCTTGACATATTCCGCCGCGAGTTCGGGCGAGCCGGAGAAGCTGTGCAGAACACCTCCGCAGAGGCCCCTGCCGTAATCCTGCAGGATCTCAAAGGTGTCGCGTGAAGCGTCGCGGCTGTGCACGATGACCGGCAGCTCCAGCTCCTTGGCAAGCTCGATCTGCTCGATGAACCATTCCTGCTGCAGTTCACGGTCAGGATTGTTGGGATAGTGATAATCCAGGCCGATCTCTCCGATCGCGACGATCTTATCGGACTGATCCGCGTAGTTGTAAACCATCGAGCTGTCCTCGACGTCCAGTTCATCCACATTCTCGGGGTGGATCCCCACCGCGCCGTAGACAAAGGGATATTTCTCCACCAGATCCATGACGCGGTCCAGGCTCTTCACATCCGAAGCGCAGTCGATGACGGCGTCGACTCCGGCGGCGGCCAGGCTCTGAAGCAGCCGGTCACGGTCGGCATCAAACTGCGCGTCATCGTAGTGCGCATGGGTATCGATATACATCAGCGGACCTCCGCACCGGACTGCACATCCTTCTCCGTCGAAACCACGGCCAGATTGCCGGCCTCGTCCTCCGCGCAGAGGATCATACCCTCGGACAGTACGCCGCGAAGCTTCACAGGCTGCAGGTTGGTCACGACGACCACCTTCTTGCCGACGAATTCCTCGGGGCTGTACCACTTGGCGATGCCGGAGACGATCTGCTTGGTCTCGGTACCGATCTTGATCTGGGATACCAGCAGCTTGTTGGCGCCCTTAACGCGCTCGGAGGCGACGACCTCGCCGACTTTCAGCTCCACCTTGGCAAAATCATCGATCGTGATCTCGGGCTTGCCGGGCTTGGGCTCCTCCTTAGGCTCTTCCTTGGGAGCAGCCGCTTTGGCCGCTGCTTCGGCCTCGGCCGCCAGCTCCGCAAGCTTCTTTTTCTCATCAATGCGGGCAAAAAGCGGTACGGCCTCACCGGTCACATCGCCGGGCACCAGTCCTCCGAAGACCGCAGCGGAATCAAGCGTTCCGGCTTCGGGCCGGGCCGCCAGCTGCGCGAGGATCTTCTCACCGGTCTCGGGCAGGAAGGGCTGGATCAGAATGCCGATGATACGGATGGATTCCAGCAGATTATACAGCACCGTGCCCAGACGTTCGCGCTGCGCCTCGTCCTTGGCCAGCACCCAGGGCGCGGTCTCGTCGATATATTTATTGCTGCGGCGCGCCAGGACCATGATTTCTTCAAGCGAATCCGCCACATGCAGGGTATCCATCGCTTCGATGACCCGCTGCACGGCGCCGGTCGCCGTGTCACGCAGATCCTGATCCAGCTCGGTCACTTCGCCCGGCTGCTGGATCACGCTGTCGAAATACTTTTTATTCATGGCGATGGTACGATTCACGAGATTGCCCAGCGTATTGGCCAGATCCGCGTTGTAGCGCGCGATCATACTCTCGTAGGTGATATTGCCGTCCGACGCGAAAGGCATCTCGCGCAGGCAGTAGTAACGGACACCGTCCACGCCAAAATGTCTGGCCAGATCATCCGCGTAGATCACGTTGCCGAGGGATTTGCTCATCTTGGACTCGCCGTTCAGGAGCCACGGATGCCCGAAGACCTGCTTGGGCAGGGGCTCGCCGAGCGCCATCAGCATGATCGGCCAGTAGATCGTATGAAAGCGCAGGATGTCTTTGCCGATGATATGCACATCCGCGGGCCAGTATTTCTTGTACAGCTCACCCGAGCCGTCCACATCGTAGCCAAGCCCGGTAATATAGTTGCTGAGCGCATCGATCCAGACGTAGATGACGTGTTTATCATTAAAGGTCACAGGCACGCCCCACTTAAAGGATGTGCGGGATACGCACAGATCCTGCAGGCCCGGCTTCAGGAAATTATTGACCATCTCGCGCTTGCGGGCCTCGGGCTGGATAAACTCCGGATGATCCTCGATATGCTTGAGCAGGCGGTCCTGATACTTGCTCATGCGGAAGAAATACGCTTCCTCACTGCTCTTCTGCACCGGACGTCCGCAGTCGGGGCACTTGCCGTCCACCACCTGCGTCTCGGTAAAGAAGGATTCGCAGGGCGTGCAGTACCAGCCCTCGTATTTGCCCAGATAAATATCGCCCTGATCGTAGAGCTTCTTGAAAATCTTCTGCACGGACTTGACATGATCCTCATCCGTCGTCCGGATAAAGCGGTCGTAGCTGGTATTCATCAGGTCCCAGATCCGCTTGATCTCACCGGCGATGCGATCCACATACTCCTGCGGCTCGATCCCGGCGGCCTTCGCGTTTTCCTCCACCTTCTGGCCGTGCTCGTCCGTCCCCGTCTGGAACCGCACATCGTACCCCTGCGCCCTGCGCATCCTGGCAATCGCGTCGGACAGAATAATCTCGTACGTGTTCCCGATATGGGGCTTGCGCGAAGTATACGCAATCGCTGTTGTCAGATAATAGGTTCCCTTACTCATCATACTACCTCCTGAATATAAAAATCGTCCTCCACCCATGGATGAAGGACGAAGGATATGCTAAAGCCCGCGGCTTTCATCCGTAGAGCTATTATAGCATAAAGAAACGGGTTTGAAAATAGTTTTTTGAGGCGCGGCGGAAGATGTGCGGCAAAATGAAAGGATCCTCTTTGTCCTCTCAGCCGGGCATCTCCAAGTTATTCCTCAGGAAAAGGCATTTCCGCCCCGCCGCCATTCCTGATCAATCACAATCTCTAAGTTGAATCGATATATACCTTCTGCTTCAGCATTCTTAATGATGATAAATTCCTTTACGCCACTGGATCCGACATAATACAGCATGTCTGTTCCCGGGAATACATCCGCATAACTAATGCTTGCCTCCGGATCAACAACTCCGCCAAGCAAATCCGGAACCTCTTCCGGATTAGTCTTTCCCTGTGCAGCAGCTTCGCTGTCAAAACCAAACTCAAGCGTAGTTGTTCCCTTCTCGATTCTGACAGGATACGAGCCAGGCTCTGCATTCTCTGCAAATCTGGTAGTGACGTCATTCCGGGCATTTCTCCACGCGTATGTAGTGGTATCCGTCTGGAAATGCTCCCTGATCAACGTGTTGTCGATCTCCTCAAAAGCGCCGATCTCATTAATAAAATGGACCCGTTGGCTGTAAACAACACAAAGTCCCTTCCGGCAAGGCATAGTATTTCTTGTCCGCTTCACGCTGTTCAATAATTTCAACCTTGTCCTGTTCCTCATTTGGTTTTTTCTTCTGCTGCAGCAAGATTCCCTTGACTGCAGATCACGAAAATAAGAATCAGCAGAATTGCGAAATACTTTTTTGTTTTCAACTGATCCTCTCCTTCCAAAATATTACCACTCATTCTCCGACTTCTGGATTTTTATGCGTCTTTTCAGAACAATAAGTCATGTTCTTTTAATACACTATACCTTACTGCTTCAGCAAATGCAAGCATCACTAAAAACCATTATAGAAGTATCTTTGCACAGAACATGCCATAAAAAAGCGGCTGCAGATCTCCGAATAATCAATACGATGATCTGCAGCCGGTTCTTTAATGTATTGTCCCTTGCAGAACCCTTTATTCTTCCCGGTTGCTCAGGATTTTGTTGACAAATTCGCGGGCGCGGTCGGTTCGGGGATTCTGGAAGAAGTCCCGGGTGGAGCCGGATTCGATGACCTCTCCGTCACTCAGGAAGAGCACCTTCTGAGAGACGCCGCGGGCGAACTCCATCTCGTGGGTCACCACCAGCATCGTCATTCCCTCGTCGGCAAGCTGCCGCATGACGGAGAGGACTTCCCCGATCAGTTCGGGGTCCAGGGCGCTGGTCGGCTCGTCGAAATAAATGATCTCGGGATCCGTCGCCAGCCCGCGCGCAATCGCTACACGCTGCTGCTGGCCGCCGGATAACTGCGCGGGGTAGCTGTCCAGGCGATCGGCCATGCCGACTTTCTCAAGCGCCTGAATAGCTTTGACCCTGGCCTGGTCCTTGTGCATGTGCCGGGCCGTCGTCAGTCCGAGCGTCACGTTCTCCAGCACCGTCTTGTTCAGGAACAGATTATAGTTCTGGAATACAAAAGCGGTTTTCTTGCGGATATCGGCGATCTGGGACTTGGAAGCGGTATGCAGATCCACTTCCTCTCCGTCAAAAACGATCCGCCCGCGGTCGGCCCTCTCCAGGAAATTCAGGCACCGCAGGAACGTCGTCTTGCCGCTGCCGGAAGGCCCCAGGATCGCGACCACATCGCCTTTTTCCACGTCCAGGTCGATCCCCTTAAGGATCTCCTTCCCGTCAAAGGATTTATAAACATCCCTAACCTCAAGCATCATGCCGCACCTCGCTTTCCCGCGCCGAAGAGCCGCGCGAAAACGCCGGGCTGATGTGTCGTCTGCCCGTAACTCCCGAGCTTACGCTCGCCCCAGTGCTGCAGGGCCGTAAGCAGTGTGCAGAACGCCAGATAGATCAGCGCCACCTCGGAATACAGGGCGAGGCTCTGGTAGACTCGGCCGTTAATGACCTGTGCCTGGCGGAACATCTCCATCACCGTAATACCTGAGGCAAGCGAAGTCTCTTTGGTCATGGAGATCAGCGAATTAGACAATGCGGGGAATGCCACGCGGAAGGCCTGGGGCAGCACGATATGCCACATGATCTGCAGGTAATTCATACCCACGCAGTGGCCGGCCTCCACCTGGCCTTTGGGGACGGATTCGAGTGCGCCGCGCACGGATTCCGCCATATAAGCGGCCTCGTTAAAGCCGAATACCAGGACCGCGCAGGGGAAGGCGTTGATCACGATCCCCAGGCTGGGCAGTCCGTAGAAAATCAGATACAGCTGCACCAGCAGCGGCGTCCCGCGAACGACCCAGATATAGAAGCGGCAGATCTGCCGGAGCCCTTTCACATTGGCATACTGAATCAGAGCCACGATCACCGCGATGACCAGCGCCAGCATAAAGGAAAGAATCGTGAGCGGAACCGTGACGCGGACGAAATATCCGAGAAGCCTCGGAAACGCCTCCACGATCACTGTCCAGGTATGTTCATCCATAGCGTTCCCCTTTGAAAATCACTGTGATATAGCCGGTTGTACCGGCAAAACCGGTTACGGCGTGGTCAGATCCAGCCCGAAATACTTCATGCTGATCTCGGCCAGCTTGCCGCTGCTGCGGGCCTCCTCCAGAATACGGTTGATCTCTGCGATCAGCGTCTCGGTGGAAGCGTCTTTCCTGACCGGGAAGGCAATGGGAGCTCCCTGGTCCTTGTAGACGACCTTGATTGGGGCGTCCGGATGCTCTTTCAGATAGTCATTGACGGATACCTCGGCATTGATCGTCGCATCCACACGGCCGTCGATCACCATCGCGAGCGTTTCATTCAGCGTATCCACGTATTCGACGGTAGCGCCGTAATCCAGCGCCTTCTGCGCATACAGGCTGTTGGGCGAATTGGTCGTCTTCTTACCCTTCAGGTCATCAAAGGTCTTGATCGTGTCGTTGTCGCTGCGGACTACCAGCACCGTACGGTCATATACATAGGGATCGGAGAAATTGTAGCTCTTGGCGCGCTCCTCGGAGTAGCCGACACCGTTGCAGGCGATGTCAAAGCGGCCGCTCGAGACGCCGGAAAGGATCGCCTCCCAGTTGGTCTCGGCAAATTCGGCCTTAACGCCCAGTCCGTCGGCAAGGAGTTGGCCGATCTCGATATCCAGGCCAACCAGCTTGTCGTTCTCATCATGATAGGTCCAGGGAGCCCACGCGCCCTCGGTCGCGATGATCAGGGATCCGCGCGCCTTAATTGTATCCAGCAGATTCTGCGGCTCTGCCGCACTCTCGGGCTTGCTGCTCTCCGCAGGCTTCTGTGTGCAGGCCGCGAAGCTGATCACCATCAGTGCTGCAAGCAATACTGCGATAAATCTCCTCATAAGTAGTAACCTCCTCAAAATTTCTCTTGCAATTTCTTGCCTTACGGTGTATTATAATACCATACTGCAAACAAAAAAGCAAGTACTATTCTTTTTCATAGTGAGGGATTTTTATGACCTGGGAAGAAACATACCGCCAACTGATCAAAGAACTGCATGAGGGAGAGGATATCTGTCCCATTATGTATGTGGTCTCCGTCATTGGGCAGAAATGGAAGATTCCGATCCTGTGGCAGCTGGCCAAGCAGGAGGCGCCGATGCGTTTCTGCGAGCTGCGCCGCTCCCTCGACGGCGTCACGGACGCGATGCTCTCCAAGGCGCTCAATGAGCTGGAGGAGCACGGCCTGATCAATCGTCTGCAGTATGACTGCATCCCTCCCAAGGTCGAGTACACCTTAAGCTGCAAGGGCAAAACCCTGCTGCCCGCGCTGATCGCCCTCCGCAACTGGGGGCAGAACCAGATCGACGAGGAGTGCTCCAGGAAGGAATAAAGACGTTAAAACCCCGAATCCGGCATCATCCGGGTCCGGGGTTTTTGTTGGTGTGATTCAGCAAAAGGTCTCCATCTCAACCGATCTTCACGCCGAGCTCGGCGGCGTTCTTCTCAGTCTGCTCGTACAATTCGCCGTCCGAAATCGCGGTGACGCGCCCGCTGTCATACTCGCTGTCCACCCATTCTTTGATGCGGACGACCACGGGGTGGTCTTTGGCCAGGGCCTTGTCGCCTTTCAGGTGATAGTGGGAATTGATCCAGTGCGCGATTCCCGCCACGCCGGAAGTATTGGTGATCAGGACTTTGGGAGGCTTGTTCAGCAGCAGGTCCGTGTTGAAGACATTGTAGATCTCTTCGTCCTTCATCAGGCCGTCGGCGTGGACGCCGGCGCGGGTCACGTTGAAATATTCGCCCACAAAGGGAGTGCGCGGCGCGATGTATTCGCCGAGCTCTTTGCGGTAATAGTCTGCGATCTCTGTGATCACCGTGGTGTCCATGCCGTCCAGGCTGCCGCGGAGCTGTGCGTACTCCATGACCATGGCTTCGAGCGGGGTATTACCGGTGCGTTCGCCGATGCCCAGGAGCGAACAGTTGACGGCCGAGGCGCCGTAGAGCCACGCGGTCACCGAATTAGTCACGGCCTTGTAGAAATCATTGTGCCCATGCCATTCGATCAGCTCGGAGGGCACACGTGCGTGATAACGCAGGCCGTAGATGATGCCTGGAACGCTTCGCGGGAGCGCCACGCCGGGGATGGAGACGCCGTAACCCATCGTGTCGCAGGCGCGGATCTTGATCGGAACGCCTGATTCACGGCGCAGCTTGGTCAGTTCCAGCACAAAGGGCACGACAAATCCGTAGAAATCGGCTCGAGTGATATCCTCAAAGTGGCAGCGGGGACGGATCCCGACTTCCAGGCACTCCTTGACCACACCCAGGTAGTGATCGATCGCCTGGGCGCGTGTCATATGCAGCTTATTGAAAATATGGTAGTCCGAGCAGCTGACAAGAATACCGGTCTCCTGCACGCCGATCTCCTTTACCATCTCGAAATCCTTACGCGAAGCGCGGATCCAGCTGGTCACCTCCGGGAATTCATAGCCGAGCTCCATGCAGCGGTAGGCCGCGTCCCGGTCTTTTTTACTGTACAGGAAGAACTCGCTCTGGCGGATCAGGCCCTTGGGCCCGCCCAGGCGGTGAAGCATCTCAAACAGACGGACAATCTGCTCCGTGGTATAGGGCTCACGGGACTGCTGTCCATCGCGGAAAGTCGTGTCGGTAATCCAGATCTCTTCCGGCATCTCCATGGGAACCAGGCGGCGGTTGAATATAATCTTGGGCACCTCATTGTAGTTAAAACTCTGCCGATACAAATGAGGCGTCTGTACATCCTGCAGAATATAATTAAACTCTGCCTGTTCCAACAGATGCGTATTCGGATTCAGTTTTAGTTCGGCGTGGTTATCCAGACTATTCATACATCATTCCTCTTTCTCTGCACTCCCTATCTGTATATGGGGGAGTGTAGAAACAATCATACACCCGCCGGCGGGATTCGTCAAGTGTTTTTGCAATTTTGTTTCCAAAAAAATGCAAAAACCGAGGGAAATCCCCCGGTTTTGGGTCTGATTATGAATTTTTGGCGTCCTGATTTTGCTGACAGTGCAGGATGAACTGCCTGGCAGTCCGTCCGGAAAAGCCTTTCTGCTCCATGGACCAGCGTACGGCGGCCTTGTCAAATTCCACCGGATCGTCCATGGGGATGCCGGCCTGCTCCGCCATATGGTGCACGATGGCCAGATATTCTTTCTGCGAAGGGGCGGGGAAGGTCAGCGTCAGGCCGAAGCGCTGCGAGAGCGAGAGCTTTTCGTTCATGGCTTCCAGCCCGTGAACCTCCTGATCATACTGCTCGGCGTGGCGGTCCTTCCATTTCTGCTGGATGATGTGCCGGCGGTTGGAAGTCGCGTAGAAGAGGACGTTTCCGGGCTTCTTCTCGACGCTGCCCTCCAGGAGCGATTTGATGTACTTGTAATCCACTTCGAAATCTTCAAAGGACAGGTCGTCGATAAAGAAGATAAAGCGTTTGCCGCGCGCGGCCGCTGCGGCAAGCATCGCGGGCAGCTGAGGGAGCTGGTCCTTGCCAACCTCCAGAAGCCGCAGCCCGCGGTCAAAGTATTCATTGGCGAGAGCTTTGATCATCGAGGATTTGCCCGTCCCCGCAGCGCCTGCGAGCAATACGTTATTCGCCTCGTTGCCCCGCAGGAAGCTCTCGGTGTTGGCGATCAGGCTCTCTTTCTGGTAAGTGTAGCCGACCAGGTCATCCATGCGGATCGTGTCGTAGTGATCGATCCCCGCAAACGAAGTCCCCGTCCAGCGGAACATCGGATACTGGGCAAGGATGCCGCAGCCATATGCGCGGTACTCCTCCGCGAGGCGCAGGGCGGCTGCCATGCCGCTGCCATCCGTAAGAGACGGATCCGCACACAGACTCTTGAGTCTGGCTGCACGCTGCGTGGGCAGGGGCCTCTCGTCCTCCCGGGGAACACCGCCCACATACCGCAGTGCATATTCCTCCAGCCCGGCTGCCTTCATCGCCTCCGCCGCCGAAAGAAACGTCCCTCGGAGCGTTTCAAGATCACGAACCACCGCGTGGAAAAGGCTGCTCTCCTCACCGGAAGCGCCGCCGTTCTCCGTGTACAGGCTGAACGCATTCACGTCGCCCAGCAGGCAGTGCCAGATCCACTCTTCCAGGACCCGTCCGGTCAGGCCGAAGCGCTCGGCCCGGTCCACCAGCAGGGATGCCAGCTCCACCGCAGCCGTTTCCTGCTCCGTCCCGGAGGCCGCGGCCAGTTCAAACATCCGCATAATAACGGGATCTGTCTGGATCCCCTTAAAAACCAATAAATTCCGTCCCATCATAACCCCTTTCTCTCCCATAAAAGCTAATCATTCTCTCTCTGAATATAACAGCCGTAACATTCCTGATCGGAATTTGCCGGATCCGCGCGCTTTCGTTATGCTTGTTCCCGTCGGGAATCTGTCCCTCCCGGCAAAAAGCCATGAAAGCGAGTGAACAAACAGATGCTAAACGTTTATTCCCCCTTTGACGCCTACGCCCTCGGCGTCAAAATCCGTCTGCAGCGCATCCGCCTCGGCATCTCCCAGATCGATCGGGCCGACAGGCTCGTCTGCACGCAGAGCTATATGTCCCGCATAGAGCAGGGCAAAGCCTCTCCCAGTCTGGATATGATGCTGAGGATCGCTTATATCCTGCATCTGAGCCTGGACGAGACCTTTGTGCCCGAATTCAGCCGCGATCCCAAAGCCCATCAGCTGCTGATGGAGGTCTCGGCCCTGCCGGCGGGGGGCAAGCACATCCTGCACGTCCTGACCGGAGAACTCATCCGGACCTATTACGAAAGCCCGGCAGCCGGGATGGTCGCCGAACCGGCCCCGGAATACCCTTTCCGCAGCGAGGATTAATTCATTTTATCTGTTTCCGGAGCAAAAGTCAAGGGCCCGCCGCGTTTTCCGCGTAAATACGGCTCGAATCGCGTTTCGCGGGGCCGGCCGTGCCGGGGGAAGACGGAGGATCAGTAAGTTTTCCTTGAAATCTTCCTGTTTTTGTGGTATGGTAAAGATGATTCCGAAGCGGATCGGATGGAGGTGAACGACCCTGCGCAAACCTGTTTGGATTCCGTTGTTCGTGCTGCTGATCATATTATTGGCCGGCTGCAGCAGGCAGAAGGCTTATACGACGGATTTATTTGATTATTTTGATACATATTCTTCACTCACGGTCTGCGCGGGCAGTCCGGAGGAGGCCGAACGCTACGCAGGCCTTACACGTGCGCTTTTTGAGCAGTACGACGCGCTGCTGGACTCGTTCGAGAGTCATCCCGGATATGTCAATCTTTTTGATCTGAATCAGGCGGCGGGGTCGGGCCCGGTTGCCGTCAGCCGTGAATTGTATGATTTTATCGCCTATGGGCTGGATGTGTATGAGATTACCGGACATACGGTGAATATCGCGCTCGGGCCCGTGCTGCAGCTGTGGCAGCAGGCTCTGAATGATGAGGCGCATCCTCTGCCGGATGATGAGGCGCTGCGTCAGGCCGCTCTGCATACCGATCCGGGGGATGTCATCCTTAATGAAAAAGACTGCACGGTAGAGCTCCGCAGTGCGGATATGGCGCTTGATGCGGGCGCGCTCGCCAAGGGTTATGTGGCCGCGCTTGTCGAGGAAGCGCTCCGCGGGGCCGGCTGCAAATCGGCACTCCTGTCCGCGGGGGGTAATATCCTCTGCATCGGAAACGCGCCGGAGGGCGGCGACTGGCGTATCGGTATCCGCAATCCGGATTATCCCGATCATTCCTCGACATCCATCGCCCAGGTGCTGACAGTACAGGACGTTTCCGTTGTGACAAGCGGGGACTACGAGAGATTTTTTGAGAAAGACGGCGTCCGCTATCATCATCTGATCGATCCCGAAACGCTTTATCCCGGGCATCTGTACCGCAGCGTGACCATTGTCTGCCGGGACGGAGCCGCGGCCGATATGCTTTCCACGGCGCTCTTCCTGATGCCGCGGGCGGAGGGTGAGGCGCTGGCCTCGCGTTATGATGCGCAGGTAATTTACATGGAAGGAGGCATGTCATGATGTCCTTCCTTTTCTTTGCCGCCGGCTATGCGCTGACGATGCTGGATCTGATGGGGAATTATACGGATATTCTGCCCGATACGGCGGGATGTCTCCTGATGCTGGTCGCGATACTGATTCTGGCGCGTCGGCGTCGGGTGCCGCGCTTTACACCCCTTCTGCCGGGACTTTCCCTCGTGCTGGAGGTCCTGCTTTTGATCTTCTCCGCTTATTTCCTGCGGCTGCTCGCCATCATCCTGCACGCGGCTCTGATGTGGATCCTGTTCCGGGCTTTTTACCCGGAGCGTGCCAAGGGGTCGCTCGCGCAGATCCGCTTTCATACGCTGGTGCTGGCGCAGGCCATTATTCTGTTCATCAAAGCGGGCGCCGGGCTGCTCACCGCTTTGCCCGGATTTGCAATCGCGGCGCTGATTCTGCAGGCGCTGCTCGTCATTTACGTAATCGTTACCGGCCGCCAGAACTGGCCCGGCCGGCCGATAGAATAAACCAATTAATTCTTTATGAGGAGGAATCAGTATGTCAATGACTCTGGGAGCACAGCTCTACACCGTGCGCGCTTTTACCAAAACGCCCGAAATGATCGAATCCACGCTTCGTAAAATCAAGGACATGGGCTTCCGGACCATCCAGATTTCCGGATTCGGACCCATGGATCCGCAGAAGCTGGCCGATCTGGTCCACGAACTGGATTTATATGTCTGCGTCACGCATACTCCTTTTGCCCGCCTGCAAAACGATCTGCCTGCCGTGATCCGCGAGCATCGGCTGCTTGGCTGCGATACGATCGGCCTGGGCTCCATGCCGGGTGATTATCGCGAGGATGCCGACGGGGTGGACCGCTTCCTTGCGGATATCACGCCGATTGCACATGCGATCAAAGAAGAAGGCCTGCAGTTTGCGTATCACAACCATAATTTTGAATTTGAGCGCGCGGCCGACGGCCGGCTCAAGATCGACCACCTCTTCGATGATACCGATCCCGGTGAATTCCACTTCATCCTGGACACCTACTGGCTGCAGATGGGCGGCGTCAGCCCCTCGGGATACATCCGCCGCGCCGCGGGCCGCATGAAGGTCTGCCATTTCAAGGATTTCGCGGTCACCGGCTATACCCCGCATTTCGCGGAGGTCGGCAACGGCAACCTGGATCTGCATGAATGCTACCGCGCCTGCCGCGAAGCAGGCGTCAAGGACATCGTCATCGAGCAGGATACCTGCCCCGGCGATCCCTTTGATTCTCTGGCGGTCAGCTTTAAGAATCTGAAGCAGATCGCGGCAGACGAGGAGGCTTAATATGCTGAAATACATTCTCTCCGGCTTTGCCGACGAAATATCCCCCGATCTGGATAAACAGATGCAGGTGCTGGATTCCCTGGATATTCACTATATTGAAGCGCGCGGGGTGGACGGCCGCAATCTGTGCGATTATACGCTTGAAGAGGCCAAGACCGTGAAAAAGCGCCTGGACGAGCACGGCATCCGCCTGTCAGCGATCGGTTCGCCGATCGGCAAGATCCAGATCACGGATCCTGTTGAGCCGCATTTCGAGAAATTCTGCCATGCCTGTGATCTGGCTGACCTCTTCGAGACCAAGCGGATCCGGATTTTCAGCTTCTATACGCCCAAGGGTGAGGATCCCGCCCGCTATCGCGATGAGGTACTCAGCCGTACCGCCGCCTTTGTAGAAGAAGCGCACCGCCGCCAGCTGGTGCTGCAGCACGAGAACGAGAAGGGCATCTACGGTGACACGGCGGAGCGCTGTGTGGATCTGCTGCGCGAATTCTACGGCGAAAACTACCAGTGCACCTTTGATCCGGCCAATTTCGTACAGTGCGGGGTGGTGACCTATCCTCACGCCTTTGATCTGCTGAAGCCCTATTTCACGTACATGCATGTGAAGGACGCCTTTTTCGCGGACGGGCATGTGACGGTGGCGGGACGTGGAGACGGTCATGTCAGGGAGATCCTGACTGAGCTCGCCGCCATGAATTACGAAGGCTTCCTCTCGCTGGAGCCCCATCTGCACAATTTTGTCGGATTCAGTGATCTGGAAGAAGGCGCCACCACTGCGGCGACCGAGGACGCGGGTCTTGGCGGCAAGCTCTACGCCGCCGCAGCCGCTTCTCTGCGTGGACTGCTCTCTCAGATCAATTCCGTTGCCCTATAAAACCATTCAATATACAGGAGGCCAATATCATGAAAAAAGTTCGTTTTGGTGTTGTCGGCGTCGGTAACATGGGTTCCAGCCATTCCACAAATCTGGACAATGGCGTCGTTCCGGAGATCGAGCTCACCGCGGTCTGTGATATCCGCGAAGAGCGCCGTCAGTGGGCCAAGGACCATCTGAGCTCCAAGGTCGGGATCTACGCCGACCCGATCGAAATGTTTGAAAAAGCTCCCCTGGACGCGGTCATCATCGCCACGCCCCACTATCTGCACCCCGACCTGGTCATGGAAGCCCTGAAGCATGACCTGCATGTCATTTCCGAGAAGCCGATCGGTGTCTACACGTCCAAGGTCCGTGAAGAAATCGCGTTTGCCGAGAAGAGCGACAAGCTCTTCGGCATGATGTTCAACCAGCGCACCAACCCGGTTTACGCCAAAGTCAAGGAGCTGGTGGAGTCTGGCGAGCTGGGCGAGCTGAAGCGTGTGGTCTGGCTGATCACCGACTGGTACCGTTCCCAGAGCTATTATGACTCCGGCAGCTGGCGCGCCACCTGGAGCGGCGAGGGCGGCGGCGTCCTGCTGAACCAGTGCCCCCACAATCTGGACCTGCTGCAGTGGATCGCTGGCATGCCCTGCGGCGTCCGCGCCTTTATGAAGTATGGCAAAGGCCGTAATATCGAGGTTGAAAACGATGTGACTGCTTATCTGGAATACCCGAACGGCGCCACCGGCCTCTTCGTCACCTCCACCCATGAGACTCCGGGAACCAACCGCCTCGAGCTCTCCGGCGACCGCGGCAAAATCGTCGTGGAGAATAACGAAATCACTTTCTACCGCAACCGCGTCGGCGAGCAGGAATTCAATGCCACCTGGAAAGGCGGCTTCGGCAAACCCGAGTGCTGGAAGGTCGAAGTTCCTCTTCCCAAGCCCGGGAAGCTGACCGCCCACATGGGCATCTTCCAGAACTTTGCCCAGGCCATCCTGAACGGCACCCCGCTCCTCGCCGCCGGCGTCGAAGGCATCCGCGGCCTCTCCCTCTCCAACGCCATGCACCTCTCCGACTGGACCGGCGAGATGGTCGACCCCAACAACTTCGACGAAGCCCTCTTCAAGAAGCTGCTTGACGAGCACATCGCGAACTCCGCCCTGGCCAAAAAAGAAGAAGGCAGCACGCTCGACGTTGCCGGCACCTATTGATCCTTTGGTCCCACAGCCGGACGCATAGAAATTTACCGGTCCGGGCCGCTTCCCGTAAGAAATCAATATCGTTTTCAGGAAAGGCATGATCTTCGGTTCATGCCTTTTCCGTTGTTCTTGCCTGGGCCCCGGTCCGGCGCAAGTTTCGTTATAAAAATGCTTGAGGTTGACACCGGCCCGGCCGCATTGTATAATAGACTGTAGTTTAGTGTACAAATCTGTAGGAAGGAGCATATTCTTTATGACCAGAAGGTATGTAATCGCTCAGTAGTCTGAGCTTAAATCTATACAATTGAATCGTAAGCTCAGACGAATCCTATGAAAAAGATGGGAGGGGCGTATGAGCTATATCCGGGCAGATGAAATTCTGCCAAAGGAATTATTGGAAGCGATTCAGCAGTATGTAGACGGAAAGGTTATCTATATCCCACGGAAAGAAAAACAGGAATGGGGCAGCGGAACTTCCGCCAAAGAGTTCTTTCATGAACGCAACAAAAGGATTTTCCGGGCCTTTCAGGAAGGCATAAGTGAAGAAGAATTATCCCAACGTTTTTCTTTGTCCAGAAAGAGCATTCAAAGGATTCTGAGAAACCAAAGGCTTGCCGCCGCGTCCGGTGATGGCAGGGATCTGGATTTTCTGAAAAGCAATAATGCTGAATTATCCGCAAAGTAAATACTGACATGTACATAGCCGGCGGCTGACGAACTCAGTCCCGGCTATAGTATCGATTATGGAGAAAACGAATCATGACAATTAAATTGGAACCTGTAAATGATAATAACAGAGATGAGGTTTTGGCCCTTTCCGTGCGGGAGGATCAGCCGTTCATCGCCACAAATAAAAATTCGCTGTGTGAGGCGGATGAGGCTAATGCGGAGCGCCCCGGCACTGCGCGTCCGTTCGCGATCTATGCGGACGACAGACTGGTTGGCTTTTGTATGTTCGCCTTCGATCCTGAAGAAGAGGACGAGGATGACCGCTACTGGATCTGGCGTTTTATGATCGACAAGAACGAACAGGGCAAGGGCTATGGCCAGGCCGCCCTGCAGGAGATCATTAAATATTTCAAAGAAAACGGTGCCGACCGGCTCTTCCTGTCCACCGAGCCGGAGAACGAGCTTGGCCTGCACATCTATCACAAAGCCGGCTTCCGTGAGACCGGCATCATCGACGGCGGTGAGGCTGTGCTGATGCGGATGCTCAAAGGCCCCAACCGGATCATCAAGAATGTCTATGGCGT